>CAVVZL010000006.1:0-262774 GCA_963752775.1 uncultured Chloroflexia bacterium | reverse complement strand
GGAGCAATTAAAAGAAAAAGGCATTTCAATTCATTGGGTGGATCGAGGCGGCGATGTGACTTATCACGGGCCGGGACAGCTGGTGGGCTATCCGTTGATTCCGCTGGGCATCCCTTATCCCTAACCTCTCTCCCGTTGGGAGAAAGGTAAAAGGTGAGGGTAGAATCCCTGAAGCAGATTATGTCGGCTATGTTCGCAAGTTGGAGAAAATGCTGATCGTCGTGTTGGCGTGCCTTGGTGTGGCGGCCGGTCAAAGGTCCGGGTTGACCGGCGTGTGGGTGCAAGCCGATGTTTATTCGCGTTGTCCGCGCTGTCGTCCCGAAGATCGCAATAAGCCTGCCAAGATTGCGGCGATTGGAGTCAAAGTGGATGTGCGCGGCGTTTCGCGTCACGGTTTTGCGTTGAACGTCAATCCCGATATGTCCTATTGGGATGGCATTGTAGCTTGCGGATTGGCAGAATATCCGGTGGTGAGTTTCGCTGACTTGTTGAATGAACCGCCTGAGATGAGCAAAGTCAAAAAAGAGATCATCTTCGCGTTTGAAGAAGTATTCGGTTTTCATATAGTACCAGTGGGTAATCCGTATGGCAATTGACTTTTTTGTGTGAAGACTGTACACTAAGCTCAGAGAATTCATTGTGTTTTTGGAGGAGATATGGCTGCCCAATTTCAATTTGTAATGCGCTCCGGCCCGACACCTGGCGCCACTTATTCACTGGAAGGCGACCAGATTGTCATTGGCCGCGATTCTTCCAACGGCGTGGTCATCAATGATGCGGAGATTTCCCGCAAGCATGCTCGTTTGACGTTTCAGGGCGGCAAATATGTGCTTGAGGATTTGGGCTCGACCAATGGCACGTTCGTGAATGGTCAGCGGCTGGCCGGGCCGGCGGTGCTTAAATCCGGCGATGTGGTTTCGTTTGGTGAACAAATTGTTTTGATGTACGATGCGCTGTCAGTGGATGCAGGTGCGACGGTAATCTCCTCCCGCAAGAGTGCGCCGGCGCCCGTTGCGCCTGCTCCAGCTCCAGCACAAGTGGCCGTGCCGCCTCCGCCAAGTTATTCTACGCCGATGACTCCGGTCAAGAAGACCAATTGGACGCCCATTTTCATTGCCGCCGGTATATTAGTGTTGATTTGTGTGTGTGTAGTGGCTCTTTGGTATATTGATCAGAATTACCTGTGGTGTACTTTCTTCCCATTCTTAACCGGCTGTAGTAAATAAACTTCGTGTCCGTGCCCCCGCGAATACCTCGCGGGGGCATTTTTATTTTTGGAAATGGTTGTAAAATCAATTCACATTGACTACAATCAAGCCAGTGTCAATTCGTTGTTATGAATCAGACTGAACCATCCTCTTCTCCGAGCTGGGGCGCAACTACCAAATTGGTTGTGGCTCTGACATTTGTTGCCATCGTGGGCGGATTGTTGATTCGCTTTGAAAAAGTTCTCGCTCCGCTATTGCTGGCTTTGGTTTTGGCATATCTTTTCCATCCAGTTGCAAGTTTTGTTCAGCGCGCGGTGCATTTGCCGTGGCGCGTTGTGGTCACCCTGATTTATTTATTGTTCCTTGTTTTCCTGCTCAGCCTGCTGACTGCAGGTGGTGTGGGGCTGATCCAGCAGATTCAAAATCTTGTGATCTTTATCCAAAACACTTTAACTGTCATTCCAAGCGTGGTTGCACAGGCTTCCGGTCAGATCTATCAATTTGGTCCCTTTCAGTTTGACTTCAGTCGCCTTGATTTCAATCCCCTCGGCCAGCAAATTCTTGGTCTCGTACAGCCTGTGCTCGGACAAACGGGATTGCTTCTTAGCACAATCGCCAGCGACGCGGCACAGTTTCTGGGTTGGCTGTTCTTCGTTGTATTGGTCTCTTACTTTGCCCTCTCCGAAAGCGGCGGGACGCGCCGGCGCATCGTTTCGCTGGATATCCCGGGTTATACCGAAGATATTCATCGCCTTGGGCATGAATTGGGTTTGATCTGGAATGCGTTCCTGCGAGGGCAGACCATTGTCTTTTTCGTTACCTTTATTGCCTATGCGGTTGTTTTTAGTTTGCTCGGCGTGAACTATGCGATTGGGATTGCGGTTCTTGCAGGTCTGGCTAAATTTGTTCCTTATTTCGGGGAGCCTGTCACATGGATTACTCTTGCCTTGGTGACTTATTTTCATGGAAGCGGCCCATTTGGACTCCCGCCTTTAACTTACGCGATCATCTCGGTGGGATTGGCCATCCTGATTGATCAAACCATCGATAACCTGATCACGCCGCGCATTCTCGCACACGCTTTACATGTTCATCCCGCCGGGGTTTTGATTGCGGCTCTCATCGCTGCTTCCTTCCTCGGATTGTTGGGCGTCATCATCGCCGCGCCGATGCTTGCCACGGTTACTTTATTCTGGCGATATATAATGCGGAAAATGCTCGACCTCGATCCGTGGCCGGAGGGCGAAGAGACATATCCGCCGCCGCTTTCGATGTCCGGTATCCTTGCCGCCGTTCGCAACTTCTGGCATACTTTGCGTGGACGGTTTGCCAAGTTAAGTCGATAATGTGCATCTATAAAAATATCCAAAGGAGAATGTCATGTCTGATAACAACAGTGAACCTAAAACCCAAACCCTGGCTGAGACCGAGAATTACCTCGTCTGGAGAGCGGAAGAACCGGATGGCGAGATCACCTATCATGTTGAACTCAACAACGTCACGGTTCATTTTTTTCAGGAGGAGTGGGAGGAGTTTCTTGAGCTAGCGCGCATACTGAAATAATCATCCACAAACTACGCAGATAAAGTCTTCGTAAGGCTTTTCGAGTTTGCCATTTGTGGATGCGATTTCCACTTTTGAGTTGTTGGTAAAGTTCAATGGACTTAAAAAATTCCATCACCGATGTATCGGGCATTGAAGTTGGACACGCACAGGATGATATCGCGTTGACCGGTTGTACGGTTGTGTTGTGTCGCAAAGGTGCGGTGGCTGGTGTGGATGTGCGCGGCTCCGCACCCGGCACGCGTGAAACGGATTTGCTCAACCCACTTAATCTCGTGGAAAAGGTCCACGCCATTGTTTTGGCTGGCGGTTCTGCATTTGGACTGGATGCGGCTAGCGGCGTGATGCGTTATCTCGAAGAACAGAAAATCGGATTTAACACCGGCGCTGGGAGAGTTCCCATTGTGCCTGCCGCGATTTTGTATGATTTGAATCTCGGTGATAAAACATATTCGACCGGATGCGGAAATGGGATATCAGGCTTGTCTCAACGCGTCAGCGGATCGAGTCACTGAAGGAAACATCGGTGTGGGAACGGGCGCGAGCGTGGGAAAGCTATTTGGCAACGTGCTCGCCATGAAGTCCGGGTTGGGAAGCGCAAGCATGGATATCGGAAATGGAATCATCGTTGGCGCGATTGTCGCGGTCAATGCTTGGGGCGATGTGATCGAAGATGGCAAGATCATCGCCGGATTGCGTTCGGGAAAGGTTGGACCGATTCGCGTCGGCGGCAAAGAATATTTCGCCGACACGCTAAGATGATGAGAACGTTTGCGGGACGCAATGTGATGCAGCTTGCGACGAAATCGAATACAGTAATCGGCGTGGTGGCGACGAACGCCGCGCTGACGAAAGTCGAAGCAACGAAGGTGGCGCAGATGGCTCACGATGGATTGGCGCGTTGCATTCGTCCCGCGCATACCATGCTGGATGGCGATACGATCTTTGCATTATCAACTGGAAATAAAAAATCGGATGTCACGACGATTGGAACATTCGCGGCGGAAGTGATGGCTCAAGCAATCCTGCGTGCGGTGAAGATGGCCGCGCCGGCGGGAGGCTTGCCAGGATTAAACGTAGGGGCGGACTTTATGTCCGCCCCTACGTTTGTGGGGAAATTTATTTTCATCTGCCTTTCAATTCATCCTTCAAGATCAAGCTCAACACGATGCTCACCACACGTAATAACCAACGCGCCGCAAAAGATCGGCCAGAAACCATCGAAGGTGAGGATGATCCCAAAGAGCCTGACCAATCTGTCCGGTCAGCCAAAACAGAAATGCGTTAATGAGCAAAGTGAATAAGCCAAGCGTTAAGACAATCAATGGGCAGGTCAACAGTTTGAGCAATGGACGCAGGAAGGCGTTTACCAATCCGAAGATCAACGCCAGCCAGATGATCGAGAACGAACTATTCAGATGAATCCCCGGCACAAATTTGATGGCCAGGAAGATGGCGATGGCGTTGATGATCCAGCGCAAAATTAATTTGGTCATGGTCTTTTTCCTTTCTTTGATTATACGCAAAACGGGTCAAGTGGTTTCGATGATCCAGTGGGGATAAACAGGATTTAATGTTCTTCTTTGTTGATCTTCGTTCATTGCTGGTTAAATCATTTTCGAGATACCGCGCGCATCCAGATCAAGGTGCGTTGCGGTTTGAAGCCTGCAGACTGGATTGCCTCGATCATTTCGCCTGCCGGATATTCGATCGTCAATCGGCGTTGATTGGCAAGTTCGCGGCAAGCCGCTTCCAGCGCGGACTTCAGAGCGGCCGCGTCACCATTGGGTGGAGTCGCCACCCAAAGCAATTCTGTTGGACGTGTTGTTCCGAGCCAGCTTACTGTTGCAAGCAATTTTCCGTTTTTGATTGCCGCCCATTGCCGAACATCAAACTCCACAAAGAAACGATGCAGCCACATCTGCAAACCAGGCCCCAGCCGATTCCAATCCCAATGCCAATACCAGCTCAATTCATCTGGATGCGCCCGATGTAACCAATCGCGTTGAAGCAGCCAAAAATAAGGCTTCATTTTCGTTACGGTGATATCATTCGTGGTCGAGGTGCGAAACGAATTGGGATAGGTCTGATAAGTGGTTCGGCGCGCACGTTCGACAAAACCCAAATCCTTATAAATCTTGATCGCGGTCGGGTTATCGTCGCGGACTTGAAGCCACAATTCCTTTGCGCCTTTTTGCCGTGCTTGAAGCATGGCGCGTTCAGTCAATGCACGGCCGATCCCGCGTCGGCGATAATCAGGATGTGTAGCGACGTTGGCAATCAACGTGATTTTCCTGCCCTTATAATTATGGGCAACGAGACTAACGTTGCCAACGATTTTGCCGTTTTCCTCCCAAACAATGCCGGAGAGCGGCACGGAGGAAGCTGAGTTGGCCCACTGCAAAAAGCTGGTATCGCGTCCGGCGCTGCGCATTTGCTGAAGGTAGGATTGGCCGTCCTCATCCATTGTGGCCGAGAAACATAGTTCGATCAAATCTGCCACTTGCGGCAAATCCCGGAAAATATTGAGCGGGCGCAGGGAATTGGTCTCTCCGCTCTGAATTTGAACGGTAGTTGAAGCCATTGCGTGTATTATAGCCCTGACTCAGGGAAAATTTAACACAACTCTAATGCGGTACGAACAATTTGCTGACCTCGGTTTTGTTATAATCCCGCTATAAATTTGTAGTAGGGACGGAGCAGCGCTCCTCTCTACGGGAGAGATTTTCTTATGATGCGATTTGACCGTTTTACCGAACGTGCCCAGGAGGCCGCCCAGCGTGCTGCGGAAATTATCCAGCGTTACGGCCATAACCAAATTGACACTGAACACATTCTGCTGGCTTTGATCGAACAGCCCGGCGGTGTGATTCCCCAAATCCTTGAAAAGATGAACGTCAGCCCCGATGCATTGGTCGAGCGGCTTGATGCGACCCTGCGTTCCAGTCCAAAGGCGAATATCTTTGGCGGAGGGGCAGGGCAGATTTTCATCACGCCGCGTGTCAAGCGGATCATTGACCTTGCCAATGAGGAAGCGAATCGTTTAAAGGATGAATACATTTCAACCGAACATATCTTTTTGGCGATCTTGACGGAGCGCAATACACCGGCCGCACGCATTCTCGAATCAGCTGGCTTGACCCGTGACCGGGTCTACGATGCGATTCAGGATTTGCGCGGCGGACAGCGCGTCACTGATCCGCAAGCCGAGACACGTTATCGCACTCTTGAAAAATATTCGCGTGACTTAACGCAGCTCGCGCGTGAAGGCAAACTAGATCCTGTCATCGGACGCGATAACGAAATCCTGCGATTGATTCAAATTCTTTCGCGCCGCACCAAAAACAATCCTGTGTTGATTGGTGAAGCGGGCGTAGGAAAGACCGCCATTGTCGAAGGACTGGCGCAGAAGATTGCCACGAATGATGTGCCGGAGATTCTTTCCGGCAAACGAGTCGTGGCACTTGATCTTGGCTCGATGATCGCGGGTTCACGCTTCCGCGGTGAATTCGAGGAAAGACTCAAAGCTGTGATGGAAGAAGTCCAGCGCTCGCAGGGTGACGTCATCATGATGATTGATGAACTGCATACGGTCGTCGGTGCGGGTGCGGCACAAGGCGCCATGGATGCATCCAACATGCTTAAGCCTGCTCTCTCACGCGGCGAGTTGCAATGCATCGGCGCGACAACCTGGATGAGTTCCATAAATATATTGAGAAAGATGCCGCCCTCGAACGCCGCTTCGCGCCGATTTATGTCGAAGAGCCGAGCGTGGATGACACGATCAAAATGCTTCAGGGATTACGCGATCGTTATGAAGCGCATCATAAAGTCCGTTTTGCGGATGATGCACTGGTCGCCGCGGCTCGTCTCGCGGACCGATATGTCACGGATCGCCGCCTGCCCGATAAAGCCATTGACTTGATGGACGAGGCCGCCGCGAAGTTGCGTGTCGCGCTTTATTCGATGCCTCCTGAGTTGAAGGAAATGAAAGCGGAACTCGACCGCCTACAAGCAGAGGAAGATGCGGCTTCGAACTCGCGTGATTATCAACGCGCAGCTGAGATCAAAGTGGAGCGCCTGCGCAAAGATGAGGAATATCATGCCAAGCGTGATAAATGGGAGTCCGAGCATCAACTCGACGAAGTTGTGGATATCCACGATATTGCGGAAGTCGTTCATCAATGGACGGGCATTCCTGTCAGCCAGATGATGGAGACCGAAGCGACTAAACTTCTTCAGATGGAAGAACGTCTGCACGAGCGCATCATTGGTCAGGATGAAGCCATTCATGCCATCTCGGATGCGATCCGCCGCGCACGTTCCGGCCTGAAAGATCCGTCGCGCCCGATTGGTTCATTCATCTTTATCGGGCCATCGGGTGTTGGTAAGACCGAGCTAGCGAAAGCATTAGCCTGGTTCATGTTCGATGATGAAGATGCTCTTGGTGCGTGTGGATATGTCCGAATACCGCGAACAGCATACCGTGAGTCGCTTGTTCGGCGCGCCGCCCGGTTATGTCGGCTATGAGGAAGGCGGCCAGTTGACGGAAGCGGTTCGCCGCCGCCCATATCGAGTGGTGTTGTTCGATGAGATCGAAAAAGCTCATCCAGAAGTTTGGAACGCGCTCCTCCAAATTTTGGATGATGGCCGCATGACGGATGGTCAGGGCAATGTGGTGGATTTCCGCAATACGATTCTGATCATGACCTCGAACCTCGGCACAGAATATGTGCGGAAGGGCGGCACGCTCGGTTTTCTCCAGCATGCCGATAATGACGAAGAGCGTGAAGCCCACGATAAGGTCGAGAAGGCGTTGAAAGGCACATTCCGACCTGAGTTTCTCAACCGAATTGACGAGATTATCATGTTCTCGCCGCTGTCGCTGGATGAAATGGAACAAATCGTTGATCTGCAACTGAAGGAAGTTCAGGACCGATTGAACGAGTATCACATCAATGTCGAATTGACGGAGGCAGCGCGCAAGTGGCTTGCCAAGGAAGGATACGATGCGGCATTCGGCGCCCGTCCACTGCGCCGCGCGATCCAGAAATATGTCGAGAGCCCGTTGTCTGTCGAATTGCTTGGTGGGAAATACAAGGACGGAGCGACGGTTCTGGTGGATGTAGACGAGAAGGAGAACAAGATTTCGTTTCATAAAGCCGAACCGCTGAAGAAAGCCAGACAGCAGGTAGCGGCTTAATCGAATATTCCAATACGTCAAATACCGCGCATTATGCATGCGCGGTATTTTTATTCGAACTTCCTAAAGCAGGATTAAGCGAATTCAGGTAATATGGTAGGACTTTGAATTTGGAGACAACTCATGGATCAATCTGAACCCAAATCATCCAGCCCGAGGCTGGATCATTGCCATTGTCATAGTGTTATGTTGCATTGGTTTAATAGTCATTTCGATCGGTGGGTATGCGTATTATTATTTGAGCAATAATAATCTTTTCAAATCCGAATTGCCAAGCCTGTCATCCAGTATCGACAATAACAACACATCGCCTCAGCCCACGGTTCCGGTAGCGCGCACACCGGTTGCATCCATTTCTGATGAGACGTTAAACACATTGGAGCAGGATGTTGTTCCGTATAATGATCTTTATGATCTTGGATGCCGCTTGAAGGATATTTGTAATGTGCCGCATACATTGCCCGCGCCAGCCGCGCCGCTTCAAGTCGGGTGCCCAAGGACAATTCTGGGTTGCCAACGTAGAAACCGCCCAGAACTTCCAGATCAATGCAACTTTGTTTTATATCACGCCGCATACTTATTTCTGGGCACAGAATAACGTTCAGGTCAATCAGCCGGATATGAAGAAATTGATGGATACCTTTGAAAACAAAATCTATCCGACCGACCGCCAGTTCTTTGGTAGCGAATGGACGCCGGGCGTGGATAATGATCCGCATATCTATATTCTTTATGCACGCGGCACTGGCACTTCCAACGCTGGTTATTTTTCTTCACCCGATGAATACAACCCTCTTGTCTTCAAATACTCGAACGGGCATGAGATGTTTGTTTTCAATGCTGATAACGGATCACTCTCTGACCCGTATACATATAGCGTGCTGGCTCATGAGTTCCAGCACATGATTCACTGGAATTAGGATCGCAACGAATCCACCTGGTTGAACGAAGGTTCATCCGTGCTGGCGGAATTTATCAACGGTTATCCGCCTTACTTTGATCAGATGTATGTGCTGAACCCGGATCTCAATCTAACTGATTGGCTTCCTGATCCCGCCGACAATGGTCCTCATTATGGAGAAGCGTTTCTCTTTATGGATTATTTCCTCGACCGCTTTGGCGCCAAAGCGACACAGGCACTGGTGAGGGATAAAGAGCACAGCCTTCCCAGCGTAGACGATACGTTAAAAAATTCTCAACATCACTGACCCGCAAACCGGCAAGCTGATCACTGCCGACGATGTCGTCATGGATTGGTTTGTTGCCATGTATCTCAAAGATGGCTCGGTCGGTGACGGACGTTATACCTATCATAACTATCCCGATGTGCCGCAAACTCACGATACCCGGACCATCACGACTTGTCCGCAAGTCGCCGACCAATCTATCCGTAAATCAATATGGTGCTGAATACATTAGTATTTCTTGCACCGGAAATTACACGCTTTCTTTCAAAGGCTCAACGGAGGTTAATCTTCTGCCGACCGAGCCGCACTCCGGCCAATTTATGTTCTGGTCAAATGAGGGCGATGAGTCTGACATGACCATGACGCATCCATTCGACTTCACCAATGTAACCGCGCCGATTTAAATGTCTTATTGGGCCTGGTACGATCTTGAAAAAGGCTATGACTACGCCTACCTGGAAGCATCCACCGATGGCCAGCATTGGGATATTATCCATACGCCGTCGTGCTTTGATCAAGATACATCGGGCAATGCGTATGGTTGTGGTTATACCGGCAAGAGCGGCGGGGGAGATGCCTCTCAATGGCTGGATGAAACGGCTGACCTTTCGCAATATGCAGGCAAGAAAATCGAATTGAGATTCGAATATGTGACCGATCCGGCAGTTAACCTGGAAGGCCTGGCGTTGGATGATGTCTCCATACCGGCGATCCACTACTCCTCCGGTTTTGAATCGGACGATGGCGGATGGCAAGCGGATGGCTTTGCGCGCGTCGAGGACGATCTACCGCAGACTTTCCGCCTTGCGCTGATTGTCAAAGGCGATAAGACCACCGTTCAAAATATCACCTTGACGCCGGATCAAACCGCCGATATTCCACTCTCGTTGAAGGCGGGTCAAAATGCGGTGCTGGTGGTGACGGGCACCGAGCGTTTTACGCGCCTGCGCGCTGGCTTTACGCTTGAAATCAAATAACGAAGGATAGCTTATGTCTGTAGCTCCAAAATCACAAATACTAAAACTTGCTGACCTCGTTTCTTATCAGGAAGGTTCGGTGGTCAGCCGCCAGATTTCCAAAGGGGACGCAGGCAATGTGACGCTATTTTCGTTTGATGCCGGACAGGAGTTGAGCGAGCATACTTCGCCGTTCGACGCGCTGGTTCACGTCCTCGAAGGGGAGGTGGAGATTCGTGTTTCGGGCCAATCCTATGCCTTGAAAGTTGGCGAGGCAATCATCATGCCTGCGAGTGCACCGCATGCGATAAAAGCAATAACAAAATTCAAGATGTTGCTTACGATGATCCGAGCCTAACCACCCAGTACGAGGATGCCGAGAAACTTCGAAACAAAAAACAGCCCGCGACTTTTGCGAGGCTGCAGATTCTCCATTCCCTATTCCCCAAATAGATATCGACTTCCTTCATTTTCATGCTGAATGATTTGCAAACTTATGAAGTATCCCTAGGTATTGAAAAACAACCTTAATTATCGTATACTAAATCTAAGGAGCGAACGGTTTAACCTAAATGGAGAATTCAGAAGATGCCCTGAGTTGAAAAAAAGATACCGAGGATCCGGATCATTCAATTCCCGAAAATGCCTTTCTAGTCATCAGGGGTACGAAATCCGTGCCTCTCAACCAGAGTATCATCAAAATTGGCCGCCACCACGATAATACTATTGTAATTGATGACCCGCGCATTTCACGCCATCATGTGGAACTGCGCGCCATCAAAGGCCATTTTGACATCTTTGATCTGGACTCCACCGGTGGAACATACATCAATGGTCGGCGGACCTCCCAAGCCATACTTTATCATGGCGATCGCATTTCGCTGGCCGGAGTGGAAATTCTGTTCACGCAAAACGCGCTGCTTCCAAGCCGGAGCCTGCGCGATACATCCGTGCTAATGCCTGGAACGGGAGAACGCGGCACGGCTTTCTTTCGAACCTCGTTTCTCCGCTGGAAAAAAAAATAGACTATTAATTAAAAAGACTTCCGAAAACCACCTGGATTTCGGAAGTCTTTTTTATGCTTATATATGTATCGGCGTTCCTTCGGCTCCGTGCGCCGCTTCCATCACTACTTCTGAAAGTGTGGGGTGTGCGTGGACGTTGCGGGCAATCTCATGCGGCGTCAATTCCATCAAATGCGCCAGGGTGAGTTCGGGCAGTAGCTCGGTCACTTCGGGCCCGATCATGTGCGCGCCTAAAATCTCTCCATACTTTT
Source organism: uncultured Chloroflexia bacterium (assembly GCA_963752775.1). GTDB lineage: Bacteria > Chloroflexota > Anaerolineae > Anaerolineales > Villigracilaceae > Fen-1038. Next base: position 251,381 of record CAVVZL010000006.1, on the reverse strand, counting down.
CATCCATCACAATCTTGACCCAGCCCGTGTAATCGCCAAGTCCCAGTGCCTTACCGTTCGCTTGAAATGGGAAGCGTCCGATCTTGATGTTATGTCCGCGTTCTTTTGCCTGCGCTTCTGTCAAACCGAATGAAGCAATTTGTGGCTGGCAATATGTGGCGCGTGGCATCATTTCGTAATCGAGTGTGACCGTCTCCGCGCCCGCAATATTTTCAGCGGCGATGATGCCCATCGCGGAGCCGACATGCGCCAGCATCAACTTGCCGGTCACATCGCCGATGGCATAGATGTTCGCGACGCTGGTTTGCATCTTTTCATTGATTTCAACAAAACCGCGCTCACTGATTTTGACTCCAACCTCTTCGAGTCCGAGTCCTTTCGAATTGGGACGGAATCCGATCGCGACCAATGCCTGCTCGGCCTCCAAAGGCGTTGTCTTCCCATCAGCGGACAATGTTATCTTCACGCCGGTAGCTGTTGCTTCAACCGATTCGACCTTATTTCCGATCAAACATTTGATCCCGCGCTTCTTGAATTCCTTGTCCAGCTCTTTCGAGACTTCTTCATCTTCGAGCGGAACCAAACGCGGTAACATTTCGACAATGGTCACATCCACGCCATAAGAACTCCAGACGGTCGCGAACTCCACGCCAATCGCGCCAGAGCCGATGATAATCACTGATTTCGGAAGCTTCTCTTGAAGAATAGCTTCGAGATACGTGATGACTTTTTCGCCGTCCACTTTCCACGCGCCAGGGACGGCTGCGGTTGCGCCGGTGGCAACGATGATATTCTTGGCGGATAACTCTGTCAGCTTGCCGTCTTTATCTTTGACAGAAACCGTTGTCGGCTTGGTCAGATACGCTTCGCCCATGAAGACCGTGATGTTATTCTTCTTCATCAAGAAGCCGACGCCTTTGGTCAAGCGATCTGAATTTTGCCGCGAGCGTTTGACCGCTACGCCGTAATCTAATTTCAAATTATCGAATGAAAAACCAAATTCTTTGCCACGCTCGCGGAGGGTGTGTGCGACCTCGGCGTTCTTGAGCAATGACTTGGACGGAATGCAACCGACGTTCAGACAAACACCGCCGAGCCATTGCTTGTCAACGATTGCAACCTTTTGTTTGAGTTGCGCGGCGCGGATCGCGGCAACATATCCCGCAGGCCCCGCACCGATGACGACTACATCAAAATTTTCTGGCATGAAAAACTCCTTTGTATGTCATTGCGGGCGAAGCAATAACATTTGATTTTATTTTCAATTTTACTTTATATCTATTGTCTGACCCAGAACATTTCAACGCAGATTTTGTTTCAAAAACTCAAATGTCCGCTGCCAAGCCAGTTGTGCCGACTCGGGATTGTATTCGGGGCGATCATCTTCCATGAACCAGTGAGCGAACTCCCGGGTAGATGTGAATTGTCACATCCACGTCCGGCGGTCTTCATTTTTTGTTCCATGTCCGCGCTCTCTCAAAAGAATCCCACTCATCCGTTTCACTGCATAATGACCGAGCACTTTCGATCTCACTTTGCTGAAATCCGGACTGCAGCCGCCATAAAATAAAACTGTCGCGGCAATATCCGGCTCTTTTGCCACAGTCATCACCGCCCAATCCGTGCCCATCGAAAAGCCCATCACACCAATCGGCTTGCCTGGTCGAAGCGAAACCGAGATGATCTTTCGCCGCTTTGACCATTTCGCTCATGACACTAGGATCACCCTCAACTTCCTGCTGCAACGTTTGGGTTTCCTCAATCGTATTGCCAATGCGACCATTATAGTAATCCAGTGCAAGCGCTGTGTATCCATGTTCTGCAAGTTGATCACAGACTTGTTTGAAAAATGGCTTGAGTCCCCACCATGCATGCAATACCAAAATGCCGGAGCCGCCATTTTTTGGAGAGGCGAGATAGGCGTTTGCATTTTTGTCGTTGACTTTCAGTTGGACGTTTGATTTGTTTATATCCATTGTCTCACCCGCGAGCGATATTGCTTGTATTGTTCACCGAACTTTTCATCGAGATAAATTTCCTCGGCGTGGATGACCGCTTGCGTAATCGTCCAAATTAGAAACGGCGAAGCGATCAAACCCCAGAGCGTTCCGGCCAAAAGTGTAAATCCAAGATAGATCAAAAAGAATCCGAGATAGATCGGATTGCGCGTGAAGCGATATGGGCCAGTGGTCACGAATGCGGTGACTGGTTGAGCGTGGATCAGGCGATGTATGTGCCCTTCTCATCTGAGAGAAGGCGGAGCCGAACGAATAAGATTCCGGCGATAACGGCAAACCCGCCAATGACGCGCAAGACAAATGTCCATGGAGTGGGGAAGGGCACGATCCAATTCAATATCAATGCGCCGATTAAGTAACCGAGAAAGACCAATGGCGGCGGCACCATGACTTGCGCGTGATCCATATTTTGTTCTGCCATATCAACTCCAATTCTCCAAAGTCTCTTTTACTTTCATCAAGAACCAATCGGCGGATGCGCCATCCAGGATGCGATGATCGAAGACCAATGATAAATAAATCATCGGTCGAATCGCGATCGCATCATTGATCACGACCACACGCTTCTGCATCGCGCCGACACCGAGGATTCCACATTGAGGCTGGTTGATCACCGGAAACGCAAACAACGATTTGCTTACGCCATGATTGGTCAGTGTGAACGTCCCGCCTCTGACTTCATCGGGCTGAAGTTTCTTACTGCGGGCGCGGTTGGCGAGATCGTTGACCGCGCGTGCCATCGCCAATAAAGAAAGATTGTCCGCGTTCTTGATGACCGGAACGATCAGCCCTTCCTCGCCGAGCGAAGTTGCCATACCGATGTTGATGGCTTTATGAACAAGAACGCCTTCGTCCTGTCCACGAAGAGTTGGTCATCGGATAAGCTTTCAATCCGGCGACGATTGCCATCATGAAATACGCAGTGAGTGTAAGATTGATTCCATCGCGGGCGAAGATATCCATGTTTGCGCTTTGATGGGCGATGACTTTGCTCATCTCCGCTTCCATCACGGTCAGCACGTGCGGCGAAGTATGTTTGGACATCACCATGTGTTCCGCAATCTGCTTACGGATGACGGTATGCTTGATAAGTTGGTCGCCGATCAATGGCATGAATTTGCAGGATTTTGAGCAGGTGCAACGCTTCCCGAATTCTCGATTCTCGACGAATGCCATCACATCGTTCTTTGTGATCCGGCCATTCAAACCGGTGCCTTGAACTTGAGATAAATTGACCCCATGTTCCGCAGCAATCTTAGCAACAATGGGAGAGATAAATCCAATTTCTTTGTCCTCGATAATTGGCTGAGAAATTACAACAGCAGGTTGAGCACTGATCGCTGATTGCTTTGTAACTTGGAGCATTTGAAACGTCAATACTTTCTCCCGGCTTGCCGATGAACGCCAATATCGTGCCGACCTTCGCGGGCAGCACCTTCTTGTGCGACGATCTTTAACACCGTCCCTGATGCGGGCGCAGGAATTTCTGTATCCACTTTGTCCGTGTTGACTTCGAGCAAAGGCTCCAACTCTTTGACGATGTCGCCTTCCTGTCTTAAGCCATTTGATAACGGTAACTTCTTCCACGCCTTCGCCGAGCAATGGAACTAAAACTTTTGTCGCCATAAATGCTCCTTCTTTTTCACCACAACGAGCACAAAGGAACACGAAGGGAAAACCTTTGTGTCACTTCGTACCGCTTAGTGGTTAAAGAATTTTTGGATATGATTCTGGATCAACTTCATTCATCATTTCATACACTGCATCGAAGATCGTTTCCGCATTCGGCTTCGACCAATAATCGCCATCGCTTCCGTAGGCGGGACGATGGTGCTGTGCCGCTCAATGTTCGCGGTTCAGAATCGAGATGATAGTATCCGCCTTGCTTCTCGATGACTTCCCGCATCATGTATGCGGATGTTCCGCCGGGAACATCTTCATCCAAAAACAAAATGCGATTTGTTTTCTTTAGTGAACTCGACAATTTTGCCGTGAATATCAAATGGCAGAAGAGATTGCACATCAATGATTTCAACTTCGATACCAACCTTGCTCAATTTCTCTGCCGCATCCAATGCGATGCGACAGCACGCGCCATAGGTCACAACAGTGACATCTTTTCCTTCTCGAATCACTTCCGGCACACCGAGCGGAACCGTCATCTCGCTGATGTTATCGGGTAATTTTTCTTTGATGCGATATCCGTTCAAGCACTTCAACGATCAATGCGGGTTCATCGGTTTTCAATAAAGTGTTATAAAAACCAGCCGCACGCGTCATATCACGCGGCACCAGGATATTCATGCCGCGTGTCAAATTCATTATGCCCGACATCAATGAACCCGAATGCCAGACGCCTTCGAGGCGATGACCGCGCGTACGAATGATGACGGGTGCGGATTGTCCACCTGCGGAGCGCCAATGCAGAGTTGCCAGATCATCGGACATGATTTGCAACGCGTACAACAAATAATCGAGATATTGGATTTCGCAAATCGGCCTCAGCCCGCGCATCGCCATACCAATTGCCTGTCCCAAAATTGTCGCTTCGCGGATACCTGTATCGGTCACACGCAGCGCGCCATATTTTTCCTGCATCCCTTTGAAACCCTGGTTTACGTCGCCCAGCAGACCCAGGTCTTCGCCGAAGGCGATCACGCGCGGGTCGCGCGCCAAAATCGAATCGAAGGCGGCGTTGATCACCTCGAAGCCCATCATCGTCGGCGATAAATCCGAATAAACGGGCTTCACTTCTTTCACCTTCAACGCTTCGCCGCTGTAAAGATTTGAACCATATCGTTCGTCATTGAGCTTATCTTGCTGCGTTCTTCCATTCGACCAAAACCTGTTTCGTGGGATTTGATTCGTCACGCAGGAGGCGCAAAGCCTCATGTGCTGCAACGTGGATGTCACGCCTCAATTGCACAGGGGTGGCGGCCAGCCGTTCTTTGATGTCGTTCAACTCTGAGGCATGGGATCGAACTACCTGCGATCTCATCGAGCATATCCATCACTTGAACGCGCTCCTCAAGAATCGGATGGAGATAAGCCTCCCACGCGGTTTTGCGGATTTCCTCCACAGTTTCGTAGTCTTCTTTTTCAACGGCGGCCAGTTCGGGTTCCGAAATGATGCGGTTCTCGATCATCCATGCAGCGCATCTTGCGAATGCAATCGAATTCCTCCTCCCACTTGAGTCGCTCGGGGGATTTGTATCGTTCCTGGCTTCCAGAAGTGGAATGGCCCTGCGGCTGAGTCATATCAACAATATGGATCAATTGCGGGATGTGATACTTGCGCGTGATCTCCGCCGCGTTCTGATAGGTTTCGATCAGCGCGGGATAATCCCAGCCGCACACTTGATAAAGATCATAGCCGCGCTCGCATTCCTCTTCCATGCAATCGTCGCGCTCGAAGCCTTTGAGGATGGCATAGATGTTTTCCTTGACCATCTGGAATTGATTCGGAACGGAGATGCCATAGCCATCATCGTAAACGGTGATAACCGCGGGCGCCTGCAAAACGCCGATGGCATTGATCGATTCCCAGAACATGCCCTCGGCGGTGGAGGCGTTGCCGATGCTTGCAAAAGTGACTTCGTTGCCGTTGTGCGAAAATTGTTTGAACGGTTGAAGCTCTTTCAATTTGCGATACATCACCGATGCGTAGGCCAGTCCAACGGCGCGCGGCATTTGCGTGCCGGTGGGTGAGACATCGGCGGCGGTGTTAAACATTTCGGTTTGATTTTTCCATGAGCCATCGGGATTGATGTAGCGCGAGGCAAAATGCGCGTCCATGCCGCGCCCACCTGTGTTCGATTCGGCATTTACATCGGCGTGCGCATAAAGTTGGGCAAAAAATTCCTGGATGCTCATCACACCCAACATGAACATCCAGGTTTGATCGCGATAATAACCGGAGCGCCAATCGCCTTTTTGAAAAGCATGTGCAATCGCAAGGTTGGCAAGTTCCTTGCCGTCGCCGAAGATGCCGAACTTGGCCTTGCCGCTCAATACTTCGCGCCGACCGATCAGACTCGCTTGCCGCGATTGGTAGGCGAGACGGTAATCTTTGAGTATCTCTTCTGTTTCAAGAGGTAACGCAACAGAACCCTTGGTTTTGGGCATGGACTTCTCTCCGTAGGTTGGTTGAGGGGAATTATAACGGAAAAGGAAAATGTTGCGAAAAATCAATGCGCTTTATCGCGTCTTCAACGGGTTTTTGCCATCTATTTTGCGCTCTGCACGCAGCGGAAGCCTCGCTCCTGTCCCGCCGAGGTCGGATCGTGATAGGCGCGATAGGTTGTGTCCACTTCTTGAAAGTTGTCATCAAAGGCGCCACCGCGCAGGGATTTATATTCGCCGCTATCGGGTCCCTGCGGATCTTTATATGGCGAGACGGTATAATAGGTTCGTTGATACCAATCGAACATCCATTGGCGGACGTTGCCCGACATTTGCAACAAGCCATACGGGCTGAGCGCAATCAAGTAGTCATAGGCGGAGACGATGTCTCCGTGATCGCCGTTGTAATTTAATAGCGTGATGTCCGCCGAGCTTGTTCCCCATGGATACGGGCGTCCATCCCAACCGCGTGCGGCTTTTTCCCATTGTGCTTCGGTGGGAAGCGTTCCGCCTTCCCACGTGCAAAAAGCCTGGGCCGCGTACCAAGTAACATAAACTACGGGATAATCTGCGTATTTGGGATTATCGAAATAGTGGTCATAGCGCGCGGGATGCGAGCAAGTGCCAGCTTTCACGCAGACCGCATACATCGCATTGGTCACATCCGTTTGATCCATCCAATACGCGTCCAAATAAACCTTGTGCGCCAGAATCTCTTTGTCTTTGGCGCCCGATCCCATTGTGAATTCCCCGGCGGGAATGTAAATCTGATTCATATGATCTTTCAAATCGAATCGGATTTGGACAAGATGATCGCCGTGTTTGACTAACAACGCTTCCGTTTCAGCCGCAAGAGTAATCTGCCTCAAAAGCCCTGACATCCACGCATATAAAACGATCAGCACAACGATAAGGACGCCGGCTGTGATCAGTAGTATTTTTTTCAGTTTCACTACATCACCTGGTTATTACTTCGATTATTTCATTCTCTCCGCTACGATCTCCGCCACATCCTTGACCTGAAGGGTGTCGCCGTCGGCCTTCGAGGCATCGTTCATCATCGTCAAACAGAACGGACAACCAACCACTACCGCCTTCGCCCCCGTCAATTTTGCTTCCGCGAATCGTGCAGTGTTGACACGTTCAGTTCCTTGTTCTTCTTCCTTCCACATTTGCGCGCCGCCCGCTGCCGCAACAAAACGACTTGGACTCATTACGCGGCATCTCGATCACTTGCAAGCCCGCTGACTTCAAATCTTCGCGCGGAGCATCGAAGATTTTGTTGTGCCGTCCGAGATAGCATGGATCATGGAAGGTGATCTTCATCGTATCGCCGTCCAGCTTCATTTGGATTTTTCCCGCGCCGACCAGCTCATTGATCAATTGCGTGTGATGGATGACCGTGTAATTTCCACCAAAGGCCGGATATTCATTCTTCAACGTATGCAAGCAATGCGGACAAGTTGTCACGATTCTCTTTGGTTTAATTTTGTTCAATATTTCAACATTGGCAGTTGCCAGCCCAAAGAAAATATCTTCGCGTCCTGCCCGCCGAGCTGAGTCGCCGGTGCATTGTTCGTTCTGTCCGAGCACCGCGTAATTGACTGCGGCCGCGTTCAAAATTTTTGCAAAAGCCTGTGCGGTCTTTTGTGCGCGTGCGTCCGTCGCGGCTGCGCAACCGACCCACCATAAAATCTCCGGCTCCGGATTCTTTTCAATCGTCGGGACATTCAAACCGTCCGCCCATTTCATTCGATCCGCTTGCGACACATTCCACGGATTAGAGTTGCGTTCCATACCTTTGAATGCCATCTCCAACTGCTTGGGGAATTTGCTCTCCATCATGGCAAGATTACGACGCACTTCGAGAATGTCGCGCATCGGTTCGTTGCCCACCGGGCAAATATCCACGCATGCACCGCAGGACGTGCAAGCCCACACGGCTTCTTCGGGAATTAAATCCAGCATTGGTTTATCCGTGCCGCCGCCGTAATTAAAGTTATAACGTTTGTTGATTTCCAATGCGGCGGGCGACAAAAGTTTTCCGGTGTTGTATGCTGGGCAAACTTCCTGACAGCGGAAGCACATGATGCACGCATAGCTGTCCATCACTTGCTCCCAACCCAGATCTTTTATCGTTGCCGCGCCGAAATGCTCAATTGAGGTGTCGTCGAGATTGATGTAATTCAACTCGCCCATCGAACGTCGTTGCGGCTTCATCCAAATATTTAGCGGTGCAAAGAAAAGATGGATATGTTTTGAATATGGGAAATATGGAAGAAACGCGAGAACTGCACCAAGCGATAACCAGAACATGACATGTTCACCGATGACAAGTGTATTTGCGTCCACAGCGGACCATAAACCGGCTACCGACCGAAATGGTTGGTTGCCATTTGTCAGCCGATCCGCTTAATGCCACACTGAAAGATTTTCCCAAATAGCGGGAGGCGTTATGAACGATGATGAAGGTCGCCACGATGGCTGAGTTGCGGCTGATACCGAAGCGCGCGTTCGGGTTGAGTAAAGTTGTCTTGCGCGTGGACAGGGCCGCGGGTCGAAGGATGAAGCGGCGGATAATCATCGCGAACATGCCGACCAGAATCGCCACGTTAGCAATATCCGCCAGCAAGCGATACAAATCTCCGAATAACCCAGTTTGATTCAAAATGCTGAAGCCGGTGTAGCCGTAGATCAAATCCGAAAGATTGACCACCACAAAAACGAGAAAGCCCCAGCCGATGAGGGCGTGCAGAATGCTGGACCATAACCTGAAACGAAAAACAGGTTGAAACGAAATGACTTTTCCAAAGACTTCGGGAATGCGTTTGAAGGCGGCTTTCCAATCGGGCTTGCCTTGCCCGCTGGAAATCAGTTTGACGATGCGGACTGCCCCGCGGTAGGTGAAGTAGAGTGAAGCAATGGTTGCAATTGCAAAGAGGATTTTTTCAGTGAGTGTCAGCATGTGAGTCTCCGTAACCCCTACCCAGCCCCCTCATTTTTTCAGAAAATGGGGAAGGTGACCGAAGGTCGGAGGGGTGGTGAAATTTGTTTTTAGTTTAGCACAGAATTAAAAAGCCGAAGGGAATGCTTCTGCTTTTTGCTGATATTGTTCACACAACCTCTATTGGAAAAAATGAACAACGACAAGTTTGGATGACAACAATAAACATAATGTACTCCTTGAAGACATGGATAATCAAAGTCTGCCTTTAAGGAGTTATTATTTCCATTCAAAACCTTATAAATTCTACTTTTTCTTAACAGTTTTCTTCCTGGCGGCTTTTCGCTTGTTAGGCTTGGCAAGTTTTTCTTTTTTGACTTTATTTTCTTTTTCAATGGGCTCGAGCGTGGTCATATCCTGAAGGAGGTTGTGCCAACGAACCAGTAGACTAACGATATAAATGGCCGCGACAATAAAGAAAACCGTATAACCCGCGATCATGTAGGCGGACGTGTCGGGAGGGGCATCGAGAGGAAACATGGCTGCTCCTTGAGATTCTAGTGCATGAGATTGAGTTTCATTTGTTCAACCTTCGCAGCCAGCTGACCCATCAGAATGCGATTCCAGAACAAGTCAATGAAAATAACGGTGAAAGCGAACAATCCAAAGAAGAAGGCAACTTCCATGCGCGGCGTCATCGCAAAGGTGCCTTGCGCATTTGGATCACCACTTCCGATAACCACCGGATGAATAGTGCGGAACAAACGGATCGAGAGAAAGGTAATCGGCGCGCTGAGTGAACCGATCAATGCGTAGACTGCGCCGAAGCGGGCGCGGCGATCAGGATCTTCAATGCCTTCACGCAGCATGAAGTAAGCGACGTAAATCAATTCCGTAATAGCCGCAGTGGTAAGGCGCGGATCCCAGGTCCACCATGTATTCCAAATCGGCCGCGCCCAGATCGAGCCGAGGACGATGGTGATAAAGAAGAACACGGCGCTGATCTCAACCGCGGCGACTTCGGCGATATCCCATTTCAATATCCTGCTTGACAAGATAGGTAATGCCCAATCCCGCCGCGAAGAGAAAGCCTAGCAGGCCGGTCCAGGCCGTTCCAATGTGGAAATAAAACACACGTTGAACCTGTCCCATCACGGCTTCTTCAGGCGCGTAAATCAGTGCGAGATAGGTTGCAATCGCTAAAGCGAGAACAGAAGCGATATCAAGAATTTTTAAAGTAAGCGGCTTGGATTGCATAATCGTCCTTTCGTAAATTTATTTTACTCTTCAACCACGTAATCGAAAACCATATAAGCGACGGCAATGAAGATCACATCATAACCGATCAACAGACTAAGAGGCGCATAGATCGTGTTGAAATCACTTCCAGCCAGGAATCCTTCGCTGGCTTTGACGGCGGCGATCAAAACCGGAACCGCAACTGGGAACAGCAAAATCGGCAGAAGCACATCCCGCGTGCGCGCCTGAATCGCCATGCTTGCCAATAGAGTTCCGACTGCGATATAACCAATCGAGCCGAGCAAGATGACCAGAAATAAGCCGGGATTGAAGAGATTGACGTTATAAAGAAACGAATAAACCGGCAGAACGATGGCTTCCACGATCAACATGAAAACCAGATTGCTGATGACTTTTCCGAAATAGATAGCCGAGCGGTCAACCGGCGCAAGCAAAAGTCCATCGAGACAGCCGCGATCTTTCTCGACTGCCATCGAGCGGTTGAGGCCGAGGGTGCCGGCAAAAGCAAAGGTAACCCACAACACGCCCGCAGTCACGGATTGACGCGTGGTGATATCCAGTTCAAGTGCGAAGTTAAAAATCAAAATGACGAGTAGTGAAAAAACGAGCATCGCCGAGAAAAGTTCGCGCGAGCGGAATTCGGCAGTGAGGTCCTTCCAAGTAACTGCGAAAGTTGCCTTCAAGAAAGAAGGGCGAGGTGGTTGATGATTGATTGCCATTGTCATATCAATCTGTCAGGGCTTTCTTATAGAACGAAAGCAATTTGCTTTTGCCAAGTTGTTTGCGCGTGGCTGATGCGACGATGACGCCACGCGATAAAATATCGAATCGTGTGGCAAGCTCCTCGGCTCGCATCAGATCATGGGAGGTCATCACAACGGTGCGGCCCTTTGCAGCGACTGAGCGAAGCACATCGTCGAGCATGGCGGACGCATCCTGATCGAGACCGGTGTAGGGTTCATCGAATAACATCACATCGGGATCGTGAAACACGGCGCGCCCGATGGCGAGACGCTGCTGCATGCCGCGCGAAAAAGTGCGGACGAGATCGCGTCGGCGCGAGGCAAGGCCGACCATTTCAAGCACTTCCATAATTCGGGATTCGATATTCGATACGCCGTACATGCGTCCGAAGAAACGCAGATTCTCTTCAGCGGTCAAATCACCATAAAGCAAAGGCAAATGCGAGACCACGCCTAATCGAGCGCGCACGGCCGCGGCTTGATCGGGCAGGCGATAACCCGCTACGCATCACCTCGCCGAGCAATGGACGCGAAAGCGAAGAAAGAATACGAAGAAATGTTGTTTTGCCCGCGCCGTTTGGACCAAGGATTGCCACGAACTCGCCGGGCTGAACTTCAAAGTCCAGCCCGCGCAAGACGGTTTTCATGCCAAAGCGTTTGACCAGTTTGTGAACGGTGATCATGTTCGAAACGCTATGCCATTTCCTTAAGAATCTCTTTCAGCTCCGCGCGCCGTCTTTGGTAGGCTTCATCATTGATCTTGCCCGCGCGATGCAAATCATCAAGCGCAAGGATGGCGTCCATGACCTCATCAGCTGATTCGAATTCGTCTTCTTCCTCTTCTTGCGTGCTCTTCCGGCTGCGGAAGTAGAGCCAGATGCTGGCACCGATCAATATCAATCCCAGTGCGCCCGCGCCGATGAATATCATTTGCGGCACGTTATTTGCCGAGGCGGTTGTCTTTGGCAGGCCATTGACCGTGAAGTCCAATACATCACCGGCTTTGAAATCGCTGGCCGAGAATTCCTGATAGTTGTTGTTTTGTATTGCAACGGCACCGGCGCTCGCCAATTGATCGCCGGTCACAGTGATTCCTTCTGGCATAAGCAGAACTACGGAAGGCGCATCAATCCCAAACGGTTGTTTGATTTCCAATTGACCGCTATATGGCAGTGTGAAGAAGGCGATGATTGCGTATGGATTACTGCTGGGCGGCACGGCCACGCCTTTCCCTATGGTCACGAGTTGCGCGCTGTTTGGATCAGGTTCGTAGCCTGTATTCTGCGCGCCCTCTGGAAATTTGATGAAGGGAATGGTCACGCCATCGTTGGAGATGATTACGGTTTGATTGCTTGTGTTCGTGAAGGCATAAATTTCGATGAATTGCACCAGCCCTTGTGTGGCGAAGTCGGTATAAACGTGAACTTGCTCCATTTTGAGCAGGGTGAGGTCATCGGTTGATCCAGATGAAGGAGGTGGGGCTCAAGGCTGGAGTAATTTCTGCTGAGGCGGTTGCCGCGCTGATTGCCGAGGGCGTTGAAGCAATATTCGGCGTAGTCTGCGCAGTGGGAGGCGTGGATGCAAAAGTCAGCGTGCGGATGTACATCGCCACATCTAATGCTTGATCGTCACTAAAGTTCTTTCCAAAAGCGGGAATATCTCCTTGACCGTTCTTGATGATGCGGATGATGTCATCTTCGGATAATGCGGCCATCGTTTTCTGGTCCGTGAATTTATCGGCGCAATTGGAACAATTTGAATCGAATAACGCTTTGCCTTGCGCGATTTGATCCGGCTTGGTATGAAGCGTGAGCGCGTAAAAAACAACATCCCAGCGATCCTGATCGCTCAAGTCTCCGATGAAAGGCGGCATGAAGCGATCCAGATTTCCCTGCGAAACGGTAGTAAACCATTGAGCGGGCGAATCGGAGCGCGCGGTATCCGCCAAGCCCAGCGCCGGAACTGTGACCGGCAATTGCTGGCTTTGAGGTCCGTTTCCAAGTCCGGTGTCGCCGTGACAAGCAGCGCAGTTTTGGGTAAAGATCATTGCGCCGTTTTGGACGTCAGGCGCAGAGGCGGGATATAGCAAACCAAGCGTCGGCAGGGGAGTCGGCGAAACGTAATCGGGCGGCGGCGTGATATCCGAAGCGAGGCTGCATCCCGGCAAGAAAAATAGTGATAAGAGCAAGGGCGAGAATATAGCGAAATTTCATTGGATTCCTTCTATATGAAACGCAAACTAATAAAATGCAAAACGCAATCCGCTTCACTTTGACGCTCTGCATTTTTATTTCAACGCTTTTCCGCAATTGGCACAGAATTGATCGGTGATCAAAACGACTTTGCCGCATTTTGGACAAAATCCTGCCGGTTTGCCCTTGCGTTCTTTGCGCCGCGCTGCCAGCATCGATTCAATTTCATCATCGGACGGTGATTCGGTTTTGATTGCCGCATCGGCACGGCGTGCCGCCGCGGCTTGTTCGATGCGCGCTCTCCACTTCGTCATCGCTGATCGGCTGTGGCTGCAGAGTCATCCAGTTTGCGAAGGATGTCCGCTCCTTTTTGAAGGAGTTCTGCGCGCTGTGTCGGATAATCCTCATCCGGAATTTTACCAAGCTTGAAATCGAAATCAAGTTCCTGCAATGAGTTGATGACACGGTCGCGTTCCGCCATGAGTGAAGATATTTCTCTAGTACTCTCCGTGCGCACTGCGGCGACTCGAGTCGAAAATCAATGGCGCGGCCAGATATAAGCCTACGCCCAACAACAAGGCGATCAGCAAAAGAATTGCACTGAGATCCACAAGCCCTCCTACTTCAACATTGGGTTAATAATCGATTTTATCTCATCCACCGAAGAAAATGGTCCGATTTGAGCGTATTGAAGAACGCCCTGTTGGTCAATGAAATACGTTTCGGGAACGCCCTTGATGCGGAAGAGTTGCGAGACGCGTGTGCCCAGATCTGGGCCATTGGCAAACGTAATTCCAAACTTCGCCAGATATGCGCGCGCTTCCGGTTCCGTATCCACATAATCCGCGCCGATGAAATACCACCCGGCCGTCGTCTTTATAAAATTGCCAGGCCTGTTCTAGATTGGGCGCTTCCTGTTCGCATGGCTTGCACCACGAAGCCCAGAAATTGACCATCACCACTTTGCCGCGAAAATCGGAAAGCTGGATTTGCGATTGTCCGTTCAACTCGTAACCGCTGAACAGCGGCATTGAAAAATTATTAACTCTTATCGCCCGGTCCAATCTGGCCTTGCTGCGAATGATTCAATTCGACGGCAACGATCGCGAGCAGGCCGAGCAATGAAACCCAAACGATAATTTGCACCCACAGCGGAACGCCGCGGCGTGGAGTGCTGGATGTGCTTTCAGTCATAAAATTCTCCATCGACGAACTTGCAAAGAGCAAGATTGAAAGTTATTTTCTCTTCTTCAATTCTTCTTCCAGACGCGCGACATATTCATCCTTTGACGCATCTTCATTCGATCCGGAAACGGCTGAGGCCGATACAGGCTTGGTCCACATCCTCAGCGCACGGAAGAGGATGAACGCGCCAGCCAAAATGATAGCAGGCGGCAAAACGTAGATCAGCCAATTAATTCCCGTTTCAGGCGGTTCGGCTAGCACGCGTGCGCCATATTGCTGAACAAAATATTGCTTGATCTGATCTTCCGTCCAGCCTTGTGCGAGTTGTTGGCGAATGAAATCGCGCCACTGGCGGCAGGCATCGGTGGGACATACATCCAGCGGAGTATTTGCACAAACGGGACAATACAATTGATGAGCAATCTGATTCACCTGATCGTCCGACGGCGTGGGCACAGGTTGTTGCGCAAGCGCGATGCTTGTAAAGAAACTGGTAACTATAATTATAAGAATAGAAACCCAAAATAATCTTTTCATGGTGATCTTGGTATTTTAGTCTGCCGCGCTGGATTGCTTACTCTCTGTTTGATGTACTTGCTTCACCCGCGCAGGAACCCGTTCGGCATCGCGATCGGGCCATGCCGCAATGATAATGCCAAACAAGAACAGGATCGCACCAATCCATAACCAATTCACCAGCGGATTGACGAAGATTTTGAAGGTTGCGCCGTTGGCGGATGTAGGTTGCCAATCTACAAGAATAATGTAGAGATCGTCTTTTAAGGTTGAGCGATCACCAGGAATGGTCATATATTGTTCTTGACTGGAGTAATAATCAATTCGCGGAAATAATTCGCCCAAATATTGGTTGCCTTTATAAATCTGAAACCACCGCACGAGTACCTGCTGACCATCCGGCCGGGGCATCATCCCATGATGCTATATCTTTGTATTGGACTGTATAACCAGAGAGTGATAATGAGTTGCCCAAGGGATACTGGTACCTTGGGTTTGGATTTGAAAGAGCATTGATGCCGAGAATGCCAATCGCCATCAGCATCATGCTGATGTGAATCACATAACCGCCATATCGTCTGCGGTCGCGTCCAATAAGATTCCAAAATGCAAGTGCGAGAGTTTTCCTTGAGTGGCTCTGGCAGCGTGCGCGACGTGGCGCGCCAAAATTCCTGCACGGTCACGAATAAAACCAATGCGACCAGGAAGAATCCGACTAATGCAATGGGATTGTTTGTGTAGGCGAAGAACAGGATTGCCGTGATGACCAGCGCGGCAACTGCCGATTTCCAAATCGCGCGTCCCAATGTTTTGAGGCTGGAATGTCCCCATGCTGAAAGTGGGGCAACTCCCATCAGCAACATCAACGCGGCAAAGAGCGGAGCGACCGCGGTTTGATAGAACGGTGGTCCCACGGTCACCGTCTGGCCCGTAAACAATTGTGAGATGATCGGGAAGACTACACCCCAGAAACAGACAACCAATACGCTTATGAATAACAAGTTGTTGAGGAGGAAAAGCGCTTCGCGCGACAGCATGGATTTCATCTCTGTTTCGCCGCGTAAGTCAGGCCAGCGGTAAATCAATAACGCAACCGATCCAACAAAAGTGATTCCGATAAAGACGAAGAAGACTGGACCGATGGCGCTTTGCGCAAAGGCGTGGACCGAAGAGAGCACGCCGGTACGGGTCAGGAATGTTCCGAAGATCACCAATGAATAGGTCAGGATGATCAGAAGCATATTCCATTGCTTGAGCATTCCGCGCTTCTCTTGGATCATCACGGAATGAAGAAAAGCTGTACCGGTCAACCACGGCATCAAAGCTGCGATCTCCACCGGGTCCCAACCCCAGAAGCCACCCCAGCCCAGCACATCGTATGCCCAGCGACTGCCAAGCACGAGGCCGCACGAGAGGAACAGCCAAGCGAATAATGTCCAGCGGCGCGTGATGCGGATCCAGCGATCATCGGTGCGGCCCGTGATCAAAGCCGCGATGGCGAACGCGAACGGAATCACGAATGACACAAATCCAAGATAAAGCATTGGGGGGTGAATGATCATGCCCGGATGGCGCAGTAACGGATTCAATCCATTGCCATCCGATGGAAAATAAATGCTTGCCCCGGCAATTGGTGCAAACATGCTTGTAATGGGATTTCCCAGCGCGTCGGCGATAAGATTCCCATTCGCGCCGCTCCAGTAAAATGCAAACGGATTCTGGTAAAAGACAACCAGGCCGAGGAAGAACGCAGTGGTAATGGATGTAACGACAATAACCCACGGCAGAAATTCGCGGTCACGATCCCACTTGCGGAGGGTAACCAGTGAAGCGAATGCCGCCATCAACCATGACCAGAAGACAAGCGAACCAGCTTGTCCGCCCCACCAGGCCGTGACCTTAAGGTAGGTTGGCATCTCGCGGCTGGTCACTTCATAAACGAATGAAACTTCAAAATGATTCGTGACAAGCAGGTAAATCAGTGATATGGCAGAGAGAGAGATGAGCGGCCACAGCAATAACATGGCGCGGCGCGCCGACTTCAACCCAATCCGCGGATTTTGTTCTTTCACCATAAATGGCCGCGCCCACGCTATAAAGCGCGACCACAAACGCAATAACGATAACTCCATATCCGAAATCAGCAATCATAAATACTCCTAAAGAATAGTGAGGCCTGACGGATTCCAGTCAGGCCTCACCGCGATCAACCACCGACTTGATTGGGTACCGCATCCTGATATTTGGTTGGACACTTCAGCAATAACTCATCGGCGTGAAAAACGCCATTAGCATCGAGATGACCGGTCATGATGGCCTGCGCTTCATTCTTCAGAAGGTCAGGTTTGGGACCGTTATAAATAATTTGGAGCCGCGCCCGGTTCGGGTCAATGACCGCCGCGTGCAGTACAGCGGCCAGTCCGCCCTCTGCATCCACTTCCTTTTGATCGCCTGGAACCTGGGCGACGTCAAAGGTCAATGTGAGTGTATCCGCATCATATTGAATCGTATCGCCGACGACGGCGCCGGAGATGCGCACATCCTGACTCAGCTATGCTGGCGCCTTTGGCTTTCAATTCGTCAACGGTCATAAAGTATTCAGCGTTGGCCTTGTAGCCGAGAAGATCAAGTAAACCACTGCCGCGAGGATCAACATGCCGCCGACGATAAATTTCGTACGTCCCATGAACTGCCTCCGATCAAAAACGTAATTAGACTTTGCAATACCCTTCATTCTACATGGTGAGATTAATAGAGGCTGAAAAAAGCTCAACTAATTGTCACGCAACTCGCCCTATTTTATCCTGTGAACTTCTTGTGAAAGAATGACATCAAGCCTCGCGCCTTAGTTTGGTGCCGCATACTCGGCAAAAGCGATCACCCTGATGGGCGCGTGTTCCGCATTGATGACAATACACTTCACTATCGCCTTCCGGTTCTACCTGCGGCGAACGCCGTCTGCGCGACTTATTCCTGCCGCGGCGCCCCGATTGCCAAAAATAGAATCCGCCTCCGATTATTAGAAGCAAGCCAAAGCCGACGATGACATAAGGCAAATAATTGCTCAACATAACCCGGCCTGGTGTATTGGAACCAATAGGCTGGGAAGGTTGAACACCCGATTGAGCGCCGGGCTTCGTCAATCTATCGGAAGTCTTGTTGTAATTGATTTGTAGAGTGAACTGCTTATTTGCGGAAAGAGCGCCGAAATCTTTTTTCCATGAAGTTGTACCATCCGTATTGGTGACCGAATTCAAGGAGGATCGGTGGTGAGTTGTGTAATGTCTGTTGGAGGCCATACGCTGAGAGCGAAATCATCTACAGCATAATCGCCGATCCACACAAAGTCGAACTGACGCTGCGTCCCGATTTTGGATATCGGCGCGTAATATTCGATGTGATAGGTTGTCGCTGTTTGGACTTTGACTTGGATGATTTGCCAGTCGTTATCATTGGTCGGACCGCTGAATTCAGCGTTTATCAATTGTCCATTGGATAAGTGATGCGACCGCCACCAAATTTCCGTTTTTCGGAATGCGGAAGGTCACATCCACTGGCAGGCTCATTCCATCTCGCGAGTTTGAATTCACAAATCACCAGCATGCTGGGCTGATCATATTCGGGCCAGAGTTGAATCTGCAGGGATGAAAATTTAACCGCGCTTTGCGCTTGAGCGGAAAATGGTAGTGCTGCTATTCCCAAAATAAAAAGAAGGACAAACCACCTGCGCATGGATACCTCCGTATTAAATCTTATTTATCTTACCATGCAAGTGGCAGCCTAGATACTCGTAGATTATGTGAACTATGTTGATGAAAAATTTACTTTTCCGGCCTCATGGCCAGGACCAATTGCCAGCAGGCGTAATTGATGGGCGTTGAGATATGATGCCGTTCTCCTGTGCGTGCGACTGCGCCGCAGATCGCATCGATCTCGGTCGGCGCGCCCCGCTGAATATCCTGCAACATGGACGAATGATTGCACGCCGTTCGTCGCGCGACCTCTTCCACTGCGGCGCTCAGGATCGCTGGAATGGCAGATTCACTTTTTCGGCGAAGGCAACGGATACGGCTTCTTCCGCCAACAGCACGCATCAGTCCGCGCGCAGCGGGACGTTCGAGCAATTCACCATTTGGGACTTTCAATAATGCGGTCAACGGATTGATGGCGGCGTTGATGATCAGTTTGCCCCATACGATAGCGAACGCGCATCGTCAACAATCTCACTTCAAAATTCGCTACAGCAGCGCTTCTTTCGATTGGACCAATAGCGGGATGCGCTTCGATGGATAATTTTCCCATCACCTCCAGCTTTGACCAATCCCGGACCAAGCAAGGTTGCTCCGATGGTGATTGTTCCAAGCGCCACGCGCGACTGACCTAATTCTTTAACAAGAATTTCCTGATTGCCCAACCCGTTTTGCAATGTAATTGCCAGTCCATCCTCTGCCAAACATTCTTTCAATTGATGGGCGGCGCGCTCCGTCTGCCACGATTTGACCAGGACAATTGCAACCTTTGTACCTCGGCATTCCTTTGGATCATCGGTGGCGCGAACGGAAAAGTTTCGTTCATTTCCATTTTCATCAATTATCCGCGCACCGTTTTGCCGTAAGGCGGATAAGCCATCGGGCCACGTCCCAAGCATGGTGACGCGGTGTCCGCTTGAGGCTCAGGCGCGCCGCGAACAAGGTCGCCAGCGCGCCGGTGCCAATAATCAAAATATCCACGTCATCCGATGTCTTTTTGCAAAGCCTGCCACTCTTTGTCGTCCATCTCGACGGAATGTTCTGTGGCGGGAAACGATCTGCTTTGCACATCAGCTATGTATTCGCTGAAAGCGCGCTGCATCTCGCCATGGAAGTCTGCATACTTCTTGACAAACTTCGGTGTGAAGCGATCGAAGAGTCCAAGAATATCATGCGTGACTAAAACCTGGCCATCACATCCAACGCCCGCGCCGATGCCAATAGTTGGGATGGAAAGTTTTATTGAAATTAGCTTCGCAAGTTTTGCGGGAACAGATTCAAGCACGATGCTGAAACAACCGGCTTCTTCAAGAAGCACAGCATCTTCAAGCAATCGCTTTGCAGCTAATGCAGTTTTACCTTGGGGCTTGAATCCGCCGAGTTGATTGACCGATTGCGGCGTGAGACCGAGATGTCCCATGACGGGAATCCCTGCGCTGACGATGGCGCGGATTGCTTCGACGCGTTCGCGTCCACCTTCGAGCTTGATCGCGTCCATGCCGGCTTCTTGTAAAAACCGGCCGGCGTTGCGAACCGCCTCCTCGGTCGAAGCTTGATACGACATGAAAGGCATATCGCCAATCAGTAATGCAAACTTCGCACCACGCGCCACGGCTTTGCAGTGATGAAGCATATCGACCATCGTGACCGGCAATGTGTTTGGATATCCAAGCACTACCATTCCAAGCGAATCGCCGACCAGGATCGAATCGATTCCGGCTTGATCTTCGGCCAACGCAGTGGGATAGTCGTAGGCGGTCAGCATTGAAATTGGTTCGCAGCGTTCCTTCTTTTGGCGAAACACGGTTGTCGTCACTTTCTTTCGTTGAGGCGCAGTTGAACTTACAGTTACGGTGGTTAAAACAGGAGCAAGAGTAGACATGGTATCCTCCAGATAAAGGTAGGAGCCGTTGGTGCGCGGTCTCCCCGTTTGCCGCGCTGTTCACAGCTGAGATTTGATTTGCGCCGTCGCGTTTGTTGTTGGGTTTATTGCAATACGCGCAGCGAACTTAATTATTCCACAAAAATGGATTTTCGCCTATAATAATTTTGTTAGAAGAATCTGTGCCCCAAAGAGCACGAAGATTTCTCTAAAGTGAGATAAAGGAGAATGCTATGCGTCGGATGTTTGGATTTATGATCGGGATCGTGGTGGGCGCTTTGATTGGTGCGGCAGTTGCGCTGCTACTCGCACCGGAAACGGGCGATAAATTCCGCAACGAGATCCGCGCTCGTGGCGAAATTCTCATTAACGATGTGCGCCACGCCGCGAACGGCGCGCCGCATCGAGCTGACAGAGCAACTGGAATCCATGCGCGCTCCGCGGGCTGATTCTTGAAAAGCAGGACGAATTATGTTAGCTGATTAGCTTTGAATAAAACTTTTCAGCCAAACTCATGCAGCGCGTATATTCCGCGCGCTCGATGATTATTCGCTGATTCAACCCTGCGGCTTGCTCCTGCAGGGTTTTATTTTCCAAACCCTCGAGAATGGCGTTTGCCAATTGTTGAACATTAGTAGCATCGATGAGTATGCCATTCTTACCGCTTGTGATCCATTCGCGAATCAACTCCAAATTTCCCGCGATGGGAAAACATCCGCAAGCCATGCCTTCGAGCAGGGAATTCGGCGTGCCATCGTGAATGCTCGGTGAAACCACGATTTGTGCGCGGCGAAAGATATCTGCCATTTGCACATGGGGAAGCGTGGGGAGTAATTCAATCGACTTATGAATGTTTAGCTTATTAATCCATTGAAGAGTTTGTAATCCATTTGCCATTGAAGCACAGATGAATTTCGCGTTGGGATATTGTTTCAACACCAACGGAATTGCATTAAAGAAAACATCATTACGAACATACCCGCGGAAGCCGCGCGGATTAAAGATAATCGGTTCATGCACCGGTTGGGGTGGTGGATAAAAAATATCCATTCGGATACCGCCATTGCCGGGCGTGACTAGCGTTGGCTTGGATGGTTTCAAGCCCCACTGTTTTGCGAGTCGAATATCACGATAACAATCGGCGTGAAGTGCATCAGTGACGTTCATCGTCCAGTGCGTGTAATGATCCATCAGCGAAGTGGATGGCGCGTGCAGGGTAAAGTCATTGCCCCACACCGAAACGAGCAATGGAATTCCAGTATATGCATCAGCAGCCAGCATGCCTTCATAAGGAATTCTCATTGCATGAATTCAAATCAGGTTTGACGCGTTCGATAAAACCACGCAATTTTTTCGAGGCGCGCGAAATCGTTAAGGGACCAAAAAAACGTCGAATGGCCGCGCGCAAGCTGATGGCTCGGGATGAAGCGATTCGCGAAGATGTGGACGACTTCTTCGTCCCACTAAAAGCAACGGGTGTGATCTCTAATGCCTTAAGCGGAAAATCCACCGCGCAATTGAATGTGGAAGCAAGATACACTTCATCTCCACGTTCGACAAAATATCTGATCCAATTTTGAGCGATGGGCGACCGTCCGTCGGCTACAAAGAGAGTTCGCATAGGGTCAATATACCAGAAGTTGCTCTCATTAGTAAGCCGTAGTATCATTGGGCAGCTTGAAGCGAGATTCGAAAATACCGCGCGGGCTGATCGTGGAAGATAACGTTGATAACTTCGAGCTGGTTCGCTTTTCGCTGGAACGGGCAGGTTATGATACATGTTGGGCACGCAATGGTCGTGAAGGAATCCTGATGACCAAAGAGGAAAAATTCGATTTGATTTTGATGGATTTATCTTTGCCGGAGGTCGACGGTTGGATCGCCACCAAGTGCATCAACCCAGACCAAGAAACGAACCACATTCCAATTGCCGCGCGCATGGCTCATACTCTTCCCGGTGATCGCAAGCGCGTTGGATTCTGGATACGATGGCTATCTTTCGGAGCCCATTTATCATCGTGTTTACAGACATGATTGCAAATCTTTTCGATAAATTGAATGCAAACAAACCGTCGATCAAGGAAAAAGTCGGAAGATGATAAAGAATAGTATTTAATTTCGATCAGAGAGGAACTAGATGAAACAAATTTGTGTCGTCGGCGTGGGATACGTGGGACTGGTGACAGGGGCCTGCTTTGCAGACTTGGGGAACAAAGTCGTGGCATTGGACGTGAACGAGAAACGCATCGAGAATTTGAAGAAAGGGATCATGCCTATCTATGAACCGGGTCTCGATGAGTTGGTCAAGCGAAATGTAAAAGCTGGACGGCTTTCGTTCACCACCTCGTATCCTGAAGCGGTGAAGGATGCGGAGTATGCATTCATCGCGGTGGGAACGCCAAGTGCCGATAATGGCGAAGCGGATTTGCAGTATGTGGAAGCTGCCGCCAAATCCATTGCGAAGAATATGTCTGCTCCGTTGATCATCATCAATAAATCTACAGTCCCCATCGGGACCGGAGATTGGGTCGCCGATATCGTAACCAAAGCCCAGCCCAAGCCAATTCCATTTTGGGTTGTTTCTTGTCCTGAATTTTTGCGAGAAGGCTCGGCTATTTCCGATTTTATGAGTCCACATCGCACCGTGATTGGTTCCATGCATCACGACGCGGCAGAGAAAGTTGCGCATTTGCATTTGCCATTGCGTGCACCGATTGTCATTACTGACCTTCGCACGGCTGAAATGATCAAATATGCATCGAACGCATTCCTTGCGACCAAGATTTCTTTCATGAATGAACTAGCTGACCTGTGTGAACTTGTTGGCGCGGACATCAAGGAAGTTGCGGCAGGAATGGGTTATGATGCGCGCATCGGACGCCACTTCCTTGATGCTGGATTGGGATGGGGAGGTTCATGTTTTCCGAAGGATGTCAAAGCGCTGGCATTTATGGCCGGAGAAAAAGGACTTGAGCCAGCGCATTCTCAACTCGGTGATGGAAGTCAATTACGATCGTCGTTCGGATGTGGTTAACCATATCGGCGAAATGGTCGGCGGGTTGAAGGGCAAGACAATTGGTCTGCTTGGTTTAGCTTTCAAGGAAAACACGGATGATATGCGCGAAGCGCCGTCCATTGATATCGTCCAACATTTAACAGAGGCCGGTGCAAAGGTTCGCGGTTATGATCCGGTAGCGATGGAAAATGCCAAAGTCCATTTTGCCCGCCATTGAGATGTTTGGCGATCCGTATGAAATGGTAAAAAACTGTGACGGTTTAATTGTGGTCACACCATGGAATGAATTCAAGCAACTCGATCTCGACCAATTGAAGTCTTTGCTCAAGAAGCCGGTCATCCTAGATGGACGCAATGTTTATGATCCTGAGCATATGAAAGAGATGGGCTTTGCTTATCGCGGCATTGGGCGCGGGTTGAACGGAAAATAGTTGGATAGTCTGGTGTTCAAATGGTCGGTTGGCCGGATGGCATTGCTAGCCGGCTTCCTTTTTCCGCCGAATTATGACCCATCCTCCTGTTTGCGATTATGAAGGTTCAGATTACCAATCTTCGTTTTGGGAGCAAGGGGGACGCGAATACGAAGACCGCGTCGAAGCGATTGCGTTGAAGCGATTGCTTCCCAAAAGCGGACGGCTTATGCTTGAAGTTGGTGCAGGCGCGGGACGCAATACACCGCGTTATCTTGGATTCGAGCGAATCGTCCTGCTCGATTATTCTCGCACGCAGTTGGAGCAGGCCCAACATCGATTGGGTAATTCGGACAAATATATTTATGTTGCGGCGGATGTATATCGCCTACCGTTTATGGATGGCTTGTTCGACGCAGCGACAATGATCCGCACCCTGCATCACATGGCGGATGCTCCGAAAGCGCTGCAAGCAGGTTCGGAATGTTTTAGTGCCCAATGCTATATTCATTTTAGAATTTGCCAACAAGCTCAATCTCAAAGCGATGGCACGTTACTGGCTTCAAGCGTCAAGTGTGGAGTCCATTCACGTTGGAGCCGGTGGAGTTCGCGAAACTCAATTTTGATTTCCATCCAAAGGCGATAACCAAGTGGGTGAATGAATTGGGCTTTCGCGTCGAAAAGACATTGACCGTTTCCCATTTGCGTATTGGCTTCTTGAAGCGCATTGTTCCGACACCCTTATTAGTATTCTTTGATTCACTCCTTCAGTGGACGGGTGCGTTCTTTCAATGGACACCGAGTGTGTTTGTGAAGTGTCGTAGAAAAGGGGAAATGGGATTCGGGGTGGCTATCCCTAATAATTTAGTTGCCTGGTTTAAGTGTCCTGAATGTGGTCACACGCCGCTGGATGATAGATCAGGGCATCTGGAATGTCCCGCCTGCAAACGCAAATGGGGAGTTCGAGACGGAATCTATGATTTCAGAATGCCTATAGAGAGCTAAAGATCAAAGCTGGTTGTCTAGGTGCAGGATTTACCGGACGACTTTGCGCAAAGGAATTGGGCCATGTTTGCCTCTTATAATCATCGTTTAATCAACTGGTCTATGAATTAAATGGCCTAATTGTTTTGGAAATGGGGCCGGTTGATTGGCTCTTCTTCTGGGTTTATTTCGCGGCGGTCTTGCGGTATAACCAGTGTTTGGAGAAATCCAATGAATGAATATTCCCAAACCTATGAAATCCGTTGGTCGGATATCGACGCCAATGGGCATGTCAATTACGCAGCCTATATTGATGCGGCCGGTGATTTGCGCTATCGTTTCTTTGCCGAGCATAACTTTCCTCCTGAGAAGTTCAGTGAACTAGGCATTGGCCCAATCTACACTACGATCCATGCCGAGTTCCTGCGAGAAGTGCGGATGGGGGAAAGCGTGACGATCACCTATGCTTTATGTCGGTCTGTCACCATCGGGAGGACGCTGGAAAGTTCATCATGATGTGCTCAAGGTCAATGGAAAGAAAGCAGTCGGTATCGACATTGAAGGAGCGATCCTGAACCTGACCACCCGCAGACCTGCTTTCCAACTCCTGAATTATCCGAAACGTTCAATCTGATTCCGCACTCTGCAGATTTTGCAATGCTTATCCGAGGTTCGCAGGATAAAATAACAATTACCTGTTCAACGATCATTTTTCGTTATGGTATCATGATGCCATTCGATCAATACAATGTCAATCGTGAGGAAGGACTGGAGCGTGTCCGCTGAATATCCACTCCTGAACCCATGTCTTGTCATCAATTGGAGCTGACATGAAGTTGCGTTCTTTTCTCCAAGCTGTAACTGGACTTTCGTTAATTCTGCATGAGTACAGCCTGTGCATCCAAAGTCAATGCCCCCGCGCCGGATCAGATGGCAACCAACATCGCCATAGGCGTCCTCATTGCGCTGACTCGAACCGCCCAAGCACCAACGCTTACCCCGTCAGCCACTCCTACACAAACCCCTCTTCCTCCCACCGCCACCCCAACGAAGGGACCGGCCCAGCCGCCTGTCGTTGTAGGTTTTGCGAATTGCTGGTTGTTCGGGCCGGGTTATTCCTACTCTTTGGATAGCCACATCAAATCGGGCAAGCAAGTGAAATTGGTTGGAGTTGGAAGTGTACCGGGCTGGTATATCATCATCAATCCATATTACGGTACAACTTGTTGGATACAGGCGGCCAACCTTAGTATTGACCCGAATATGGACCTGTCTCAAATCCCGATGATGACACCCTTCCCGTTAGCGCCCATACCTTGATATCAAAAGGTAGCGCGTTCCAATGTGGACTATGAGGGGCATTGTAGCGTACTTATCAGAAGAGTCCGCCCAATAGCGATTTGCTGAGAAAACGGATTCAGTTATCCATATGATGCGATAGGGGATGAGTTGCGCTTTTGGTCCTTTCGGCGCGGATATCGCCCCCGACACTTGCGCTGAACTCCCCGGGAACACCGTGATGTGTGCGTGCGTTTCAACGCAGGTTGCGCAGCGAGTGGGATGCCATCCGTGATGGAAGGCGTTATACTTGCCAGTTACTAGTGCATTTGGAAGAGTACGATAGGACTCTCTATCGAGGTTGATGAAATGACGAAACTTCCGAAATCCATATCATCCCCTCAACTGGAGGCGAGATGAACCTACGATTTCTGCATCTTATTCATTATTGGACTTGTTATGATTCTCATTGAGTACGGCGTGCGCCTCCAGTTCATCTCCCTCACCGGCAGATCAGCAGGCGACCAATATAGCCATGGGTGTGGCCCTTGCCCTGGACTCGAACCGCTAAAGCGCCCACGATTACTCCATCAGTCACTCCCACGCATACTCCTCTCCCTCCCACTGCCACTCCGACGAAGGGGCCGATCAAGCCGCCCACCGTTGTAAATTTTGCATCCTGCTTTTGGGGTCCATGGAGTTGAGATACTGCCTATCACCTGGAAAGCAACATCGAAGCGGGTGAGCAAGTGCAGGTGGTTGGAATTGGAAGCGTGCCGGGCTGGTACATCATCATCAACCCGTATTTCCAGCAACCATGCTGGATACAGGCCAGCAATCTGACCATTGATCCGAACATGGATTTATCCCAATATCCGATCATGACGCCGATCCCGTACAGAACACCCATCCCGCTGGAAACAGCCAAACCTTGAGTTGTTCATAGGGAGTTTATGCGGAAGGTAAGTGACGGTGGATCATGATTCCGCAGTGATGAAGCATTGCGAGGAGGCCTATGAATCTCGTGGAATGGATTGAAATGCACCAGAATGAATTTACGAAGCTCAGTGATCGTGTGTGGGAATTTGCTGAGATCGGTTATAAGGAAGTGCGCTCCTCCCAACTGCTTATCCAGACACTCGCAGATATGGGATTCACAATTGAGAAAGGCGTAGCGGAGATTCCCACTGCCTTCGTTGCCAGCTATGTAAAAGGGCCAGGACCCATCATCGCCATCCTCGGCGAGTTCGATGCACTTCCGGGGTTAAGTCAGGATTGTGTCCCATATAGAAAACCACTTATTAGCGGCGCGCCGGGTCATGGCTGTGGACATAACTTGTTGGGTGTGGCAGGCGTCGCAGCCTGTTTCGCTCTCAAGCAGGCGCTCGATACGGGCGATGTTAAGGGCACCGTCCGCTATTATGGATGTCCCGCCGAAGAGGGCGGCGCAGGGAAAGCCTTCCTGGCAAAGGCTGGTCTCTTCGATGACGTAGATATTTGCCTGACGTGGCATCCCGATCATTCAATGGCACCATGTGGGCGAACTTCCTTGCCAACTATCGCGTAGGATTCAAGTTCCACGGCAAACCTGCACATGCCGCTGCCGATCCTTATAACGGGCGCAGTGCGTTGGATGCGGTCGAGTTGATGAACGTCGGCGTCAATTATTTGCGAGAACATATGATCCTAGATGCACGCGTCCACTACGTGATCACGAACGGCGGCGGGACTGCGCCGAATGTTGTCCCGGCTGAGGCAGCTTCTTTATATAGCATACGCGCTCCGCGCACTGATCAACTCAATCCGCTATTTGAACGCGTCAAGGATATCGCGCGCGGTGCAGCGCTCATGACTGGCACCGAACTCGACATGGAGCTGTATTCCGGCATGTCGAACCTTCTGCTCAATGAAACCATCAATAATGTATTGCAAAGAAAACTGGAAGAGGTAGGCGCGCCCAAATTCGGCAAGGAAGACGTGGCCTTTGCAACGGAGATCACCAAAACGATTCCTTCCAATAGTTTCGAAGAGTCTGCGCGTTCCTATGGCTTGGATGCCGATGCAATTGCCAGTATGAAGAGTATCTTCCTGCATGAAAGCGTGCTCCCGCCTTATAAGTCGGATATTGTACAACCCGGCTCTACCGATGTTGGCGATGTTTCCTGGGTGGCTCCGACCGGGCAAATCGTCACCGCTTGTATGGCGCTTGGCACACCAGGTCATTCGTGGCAAATCGTTGCACAGGGCAGAACGGGCATCGGACATAAAGGCATGTTGTATGCCGCCAAAGTCATGGCGCTCAGTGCGGTGGAATTCATGCACGACCCCGAACTGATCCTCAAAGCGCGGGATGAATTCAAAAGCACGCCGAGAAGCTTCGAACTATATCTCGCCCATCCCCGATGGCTTGAAGCCGCCCCTTAACGTTTGATCGCTGAGGAAAAGGGCAGGTCTACATGTGCAGATATTTCAGCAACTCATAAACCAGCATTGCAGGCCAGAAGATGGCCTTGAAGAACCCCAGCATACCAAGCCAGAATGTTGTGGCATGGCTAATATAATAAACCAACGCGCCGATCAAGCCCAATCCATAAACCGGTGCCGATGCAGCGTTTCGATAAACCACTTTCTGTTTGGGACGTTCCTGCTCGGTTGACTTTAGTCCAGTAGTCATTGTATTCTCCTGAGATGTATGTTTTGTGTTTCGGTCCACTAATGATGTATACGCTGTTACGCAGGTCAGAGTTGCGCTTGTTGCTGATGCTGATATAAATTTCTGGTAAAACATTGAAGTCCTTACTAAGTTCTTCTACGGAAAAACTTGTGAAAGGGAAATCCATGCGCTTTGGAAGAATTTTTTTATCATTGTTCTGCTGGTCTGCATTTTTGAGACGCGTGCGGCTTTGGAACATCGCCCCGGCTCAAATGGCTTCTCATTTTGATCTCACTGGAGCGCCGAATCACTTCACTACCAAAGAGCAGTTCTTTGGCTTTGAAATTGAAACTATGCTGGTTGTAATCGGAATGGGAGTTGGGACGCAGATCTTTGTTCTGATTACGCCCGTGGAATGGATCAACCTCAAGATGCCCAATCGGGAATACTGGCTTGCGCCTGAACACCGAGATGAAATTATGGATCGCATGAGTTCTTTTGTTGCCATGCTTTTTGGAATTGTTCTTGTGGGAATTCAGGCGGGATTTGAATTGGCAGTCTCTGCCAATTTGCATCAACCTATCTATCTTCGATGCTCAAGATGATGTTTATGGTCATCGCGGGGTTGTTTCTCGCCACTATTTTGATGCTTTTCTGGATGATGATTTCTTTTCGTATTCCAGCATCCAAACCTTGATCATTCTAAATTCTTTCGATCACCCAGAAATGCGACAAGCCAAAAACCTTCAGCGGCGTCTTTTCCAGGAATTGCAAAATGGCGCGCAGAACTTTTCCAAACGCGCCAAAGCGGACGATGATATTATCGTATGCGCCAAAGATAATGGTGCGGTTGATGAATTTCACCGGCAAGCCCTCAAATAATTTCTCCAAGTCGCGCTTTGAATAGACTCGTACATGCGGAGCGAGACGATTGCGCCAAAGCGCGCGGCAGATAATTCACGAAAAGTTTGTTGCCGAAATAATATTTACCTTTCCAATAGATGCCATGCGTTTCAAACGGATAGCCGCGATTTGGGCAGAACAAGACAATTCGTCCGCCGGGCTTCCTGACGCGGGTCGGACTTCGGAGAACGTACCATTTCGCGGATGGCGCGCGCGGTCATCCTGAACGTGTTCGATCACTTCGTGGCTGAGGATCAGGTCGAAAGTCGAGGAAGGAAGCGGAAGGAATTCGCCTGCCGCGTTTACGATACGTGCGAGAATTCTTTGCGGCTTCAGCGGCGCGCTCAAAATCAAATTCCAAACCGTAAACAGTTCCGCCCAATTCAGTGAGATGCTCAACATACATTCCAACGCCGCATCCGTTTTCGAGAATGCGGCCTTTGATTCGCTCTCCGGCGGCGCGAACGATCATTTCGAGTCGGCGTTGCTGTCCGGCGCGCCAGATGTAGGATGGTTCGCCGCGCAAAGCGGCCTTTTCAAGATCGCGTTGATTCATCCCTGCAATTATATCTTGCATCTTTTATTCACCTATGCTAAAATAGACCGTTGTAAGGAAGATCAATATTGACGACATTGAGAAGTGGGCAACCCCCACTTTTCTGCTTGTATATGAGGAAACATCACGGAGCAAGAGAGTATGACGAAAAACGAATTTGCCCTAGCTTTCAATGAGGTACTGGAAGAAAAGCAATTATCCAAGGATATCATCCTTGGCGCGATTGAATCTGCCATGATATCGGCTTATCGGCGGGCAGTCAACGCCTCGACGGCGCAACATGTCGAAGCCAAAGTGGATACTGAAACCGGCAAGGTCACCGTCTTTGCGGAAAAAGAAGTTGTGGAAGATGTGCAGGAAATCAACACCGAGGTGACTCTCGATGATGCGCGCAAGGTGAATCCCGAAGCGCAATTGGGCGATATGGTGATCGTCGAATCCACGCCCGCAGACTTTGGCCGTGTCGCGGCGCAGACCGCGCGTCAGGTGATTCAACAGCGCATCCGCGAAGCAGAACGCTCAGCGCAGATGGAATACTTTGCCCGGCAGGTGGGTGAAATTGTCAGCGGTGTGATTCAAGCCAGCAACGCGCAGGGTGCAACGATTGGTCTTGATATGAAAGCCGAAGGTGTTCTGCCGGCGAATCAAAAAATTCCGAACGAACGTTTTAAAGTCCATGACCGCAT
Organism: uncultured Chloroflexia bacterium; assembly: GCA_963752775.1. Taxonomy (GTDB): domain Bacteria; phylum Chloroflexota; class Anaerolineae; order Anaerolineales; family Villigracilaceae; genus Fen-1038. The sequence continues at coordinate 220,284 of CAVVZL010000006.1, read as the reverse complement.
TCGCACAGTAGTGCTGGAGGTCAAAGATGGATCACGCGGCCCGCAGATCATTCTCTCTCGCGCTCATCGCAATTTCCTGCGGCGTTTGTTGGAGAATGAAGTCCCTGAAATTTATCACGGCGTAGTCGAGATCCGCGCGATTGCACGTGAACCAGGTGCACGCGCCAAAGTTGCTGTGATGGCAACACAGGCGGGTGTTGATCCGGTCGGCGCATGCGTGGGCATCAAAGGCGTTCGCATTCAAGCCATTGTTAAAGAATTGCATGACGAAAAGATTGATATCATTCAATGGGATCCCGATCCGATTGTTTATATTTCCAAAGCGATCAGTCCGGCGCGGGTCAGCGGTGTATATTTGAATGAAGTGGATGGCAATCGCACTGCCACCGTGGTGGTGATGGAAGATCAACTGAGCCTTGCCATTGGGCGTGATGGTCAGAATGCGCGTTTGGCCGCGAAACTTACCGGCTGGCGCATTGATATCAAGTCAGTGGTCGAAGCTGCTAGCGACACACTCGCAAAATTGCAGAATGATCCTCAACTGGCCGCGTCGCTTCCTGCCGCCGCTGAAGTGATGCCTCAGGTGGAAGAAATCCTTGCCAAGAAAGCGGAGAATCGCCCCGTCACACCGGAAGAATATACGACGCTTGGTCAATTCGTTGACCGCGTCGAACGCCGCACTATTCAAATCAAAGAAGAAGCGGTCCGCGTGGATGATGAACGAGTCGCCGCGGCAAAAGCCGAAGTGGCGCCTGCCGCGTTTAGCATGCCGCTCGATCAGCTTGGTCTCAAGGAACATGTCTTTAACATTCTGACCGAGGCGAATTTCGAAACCGTTGGCGATTTGATGCTTGCCATGAAACTCGATGCGAATAAAGTGCTGGGCTTGCCGGGCGTTGGGCCGAAAGCCATGCAGAATATCGAAGAGCAATTGGCGGCAGTGAAATTCCCAGAGCCAGAACCAACACCTGAACCAGTGGTTGAAGTTCCGTCAACGCAGGTTGCAGAAGCGGCTTCCGGCTGAAGCGATGCCCGTTGAAGCGGAGCCAGCCGCGGTTAAGAAAGAGACGAAGAAAGCAGTTTCAGAAGAAGAGGAAGATGAAAACGCCAAGGATGGCGTCTCGCTGGATGAGTTGTTCAAAATGAAACCCGAGATCTTCCAAGCTACTGGCGCGGCGGAAGAAGACGATGATGATAAAAAGAAAGGTAAGAAGAAAAAGAAAAAAGGCGTCGAGTTGGTGCTTGATGAGGACCTTGGCGAAGTAGTGGGCCGCAAGATACATAAGCGCGGCGAAGACGAACTTGCGGAAGAATAAAGCGTTCTCCTTTCCTTTGTCCTTTTATGTTGCAATGGGCAGGGGATTGGAAAGTTAAGTTGAAGGTGTCGAAGAAAACTGGTCAGCGCATGAAGCATGTTCCCCAGCGTACTTGTGTGGGATGCCGCACCGTGATGGCAAAACGCCAATTGGTGCGCGTGGTCCGCACGGCGGATGGGGTGCTGGTTGACCCGACCGGAAAACTGGCGGGACGCGGCGCGTATTTGCATGACCGCCGTTCCTGTTGGGAGTCTGGTTTGGCGAGGAAGCCTCGCTCACGCGTTGAAAACCGAGTTGACCATGGCTGACCGCGGGCGCTTGGAAGCCTTTATGAATGCGCTCCCGCAGGCGGAATCTGGCGAATAGTGTTTATGAACGAATAGTCACCGCTCATAGACCATCGCCAGTTCAAATCAGCCGTGTATTGTTTACTCGCTGATTTGATGATTTGAATTTCGGAGGTGGCCTATGAGTAAAAAGATTGAATTACCCGCCGGCATTGTGATTCGTGATCTGGCGCAGAAGATTGAAATAAGCCCAATCGAGGTTATCAAGAAACTGATGGCAAATGGGGTAATGGCCACCATCAATCAATCCGTGGATTTTGATACCGCGGCGATTGTGGTTGCTGAATATGGATTTGAGGCGGTCCCTGAAGAACAAGAAGAAATCGCAAAAGAAGAAACCGGCGAGGTTCCGCTGTGGCGGCGTTTGATCGCGGATGAAGATGCAACGAAGCTGGTTAACCGTCCGCCGGTGGTCACGTTTCTCGGGCATGTAGATCACGGAAAGACATCCCTGCTTGATGCTGTTCGTCAGACAGATGTAGCCGCTGGTGAAGCCGGAGGCATTACACAGCACATCGGCGCGTATCAAGTTGAGAAGAAGGGACGCACGATTACATTCCTCGATACGCCGGGCCATGCAGCCTTTACTGCCATGCGCGCACGCGGCGCTCAAGGCGCGGATATTGTGATCCTTGTGGTTGCGGCGGATGATGGCGTGATGCCGCAGACCCGCGAAGCCATTGCTCATGCCAAAGCGGCGCGCGTGCCGATCATCGTGGCGTTGAATAAGATTGATAAACCGAATGCCAACCCGGAACGCGTCAAACAACAACTGGCTGAGTTGGAACTGGTACCGGATGATTGGGGCGGTAACACGATGGTGGTTCCGGTTTCTGCAAAACAAAAACAAGGCATTGATGATTTGCTCGAAGGCATTTTGTTGGTGGCGGATAATGCAAATATCAAAGCTAATCCGTCCGGCAAAGTGATCGGGACTGTGGTTGAAGCGGAAGTGGATAAATCGAAAGGAACGATTGCCACGCTTCTCGTTCAGAATGGAACACTGGAAGCGGGTGACATTGTTGTTGCCGGCAAATCCTATGGCCGCTTGAAAGCCATTACGGATTACAAAGGCAAGCCGGTAAAGAAAGCCGCGCCATCCACGCCAGTGGTCGCGCTCGGATTGAATGATGTCCCCGCAGCAGGCGATGTGTTCCGGGTTGTTGATTCGGAACGGGAAGCGCGTGCCATTGTCGGCGAGCGGATCGAAACGGAGAAATCTCAATCGCACACGAAGAAGAAAGTTTCGCTCGAGGATTTGTTCGCTAGCGTTCAGTCGGGTGAAGCGAAGGAATTAAACCTTATCGTCAAAGCCGATGTGCAAGGTTCGCTTGAACCGCTCGTGGTTGAATTGCAAAAACTTGGCCAAGGCGAAATCGGACTGAAGATTCTTCATGCGGAAGCTGGCAACATTGGCGAGAATGATGTGATGCTAGCCTCGGCTTCAAAAGCGTTGATTGTTGGCTTCAATGTGCAGGCTGATGTTTCTGCTCGACGTCTGGCCGAGGCGGAAGGTGTTTCAATTCGGCTGTATGAAATAATTTATCGCATGACCGAGGACATTGAAAAAGCCCTCAAGGGAATGCTTGAACCGGATTTGGTTGAGAAGGTGATCGGCCGCGCGACGGTGTTGGCTGTGTTCCCCGCTTCCAAACTTGGACGAGTAGCGGGTTGCCGCGTCACGGAAGGCGAACTGCGCCGCAATTCGAAAGTCCGTTTATTCCGCGGCACCGACCTTGTCTTTGAAGGCGAGATGGCTTCGCTTCGTCACGAAAAAGAAGACGTGCGCGAAATCCGTACCGGCTTTGAATGCGGCGTTGGCTTTAAGAGTTTCCATGACATTCAAGTGGGCGATCAACTTGTTTGTTATGTGATCGAGAAGAACGAAATATAGCGAATTAAAAGTGCCATCAGGACTTCGCCTCCAGCGCATTGCGGATCGCATCCGACAGGAAATTTCTGATATGCTCATTCGCGAGATCAACGATCCGCGTTTGAAGCTTATTTCCATCACCGACGTGAAAGTGGATAAGGAACTCGCATTTGCCGATGTTTATGTTTCTGCGGTGGAAGGGCATACGCGTTCTGCGGAAATATTAGCGGGATTGGAATCTGCCAGCGGATTCCTGCGCCGGACTTTGGCAAGCCGCATTGAACTCCGCGTTTTTCCGCGCCTCCGCTTTCACTGGGATCCGACACCTGAGAATGCTGATCACATCGAGAAAGTTTTGGCGGACTTACGCGAAAAAAGAAAACCTGAAAAAGAAAAGTAACATTGCAGCAATCTACAACGACTAATAAATGATGCAAAAGATAAGAGGGCATGTTTGAATGAATCAATCAATGAATAAAGCAATCAAAGCTCAACTCGCTGAGGCTAGGGAGATTCTCATTGCTTCCCATGTTCGTCCTGATGGAGACGCGGTCGGTGCGCTGTTGGGATTGGGATTGGCTCTTCAGCAATCAAAAAAGAAAGTGCAAATGGTTCTGGCGGATGGCGTACCATCGTCCTTCAAAGATTTGGAGGGCGCAGAGCAGATCAAGACTGCGATTGATGGAAAATTCGATACATTCATCACCGTCGATTGTGCAGACTTTAAGCGAACCGGCAAGCCGTTTGAATCCATTGGCCAGCCGGATATCAACATTGATCATCATGTTACGAATGAAAAATTTGGAAGGATCAATTTGATCGAAGGGAATCAGGTGGCGACCTCATCCATCCTTACCAATTATTTGCCGTTATGGGGATTTCAAATTACGAAACCGATTGCTGCTGCTTTATTGACCGGCATCATTACCGATACGTTGGGGTTCCGCACTCTGAATGTTACGCCTGAATCAATGAGACAAGCTGCAACCTTGATGGAAACAGGCGTGGATATGCCGGAACTCTATATGCGCGGACTCGTACGCCGCTCGTACCCTGCGACGAAATATTGGGGCGCGGGACTTTCGAAGCTCGAACGAAAAAACGGAATCGTTTGGGGGACGCTTACGCTTGAAGATCGAAAAGCCGCCGGTTATTCCGGGAACGATGATGCGGATTTGATCAATGTCATTTCCGCCATTGATGGATTCAAAGTGGGAATGATTTTTGTGGAACAATCCGATCATCGCGTCAAGATTTCATGGCGCGCCCTTGAACCCGGTATTGATGTTTCACCGATTGCTAAATTCTTTGGCGGCGGCGGTCATGCCGCGGCCGCAGGCGCAGATGTTGAAGGAACTTTGAACGAAGTTCAAACGAACGTTTTACGAAAAACTCAGGAAACGTTAAGGCTTTAGTATATAATTAAGATAATAGCGTCGGATTATATTTGTCTTGAAAAAGACACAGGAGGAAAAAATATGGAAAGTAGAATGGATAGTCAGGATGTAAAGAACGCCATCTCCGGTGTTCTCGTTGTGGATAAACCAGTCGGCATGACATCGCATGATGTGGTGCAGGTTATCCGTACAGGCACGGGCTTAACGACGCGCTGGACATACCGGTACATTGGATCCGCGTGCTTCGGGCGTGCTTGTGATTCTGGTTGGGCCTGCGGTTCGTTTATCAGAATTTGTTTCGGCTTCGGATAAACGCTATCAAGCGATCATCCGCCTCGGGTCCACGACCGATACGTTTGACGCCGATGGAAAGATAACGCCTTCCGAGGGGCCGGTCAATGTGACCGAAGAACAATTCGAAGCGGTGCTCAAAACTTTCATCGGCGAGATCGAACAAACTCCGCCGCCGTATTCCGCCGTCAAAGTGCAGGGACGCAAAGCCTATGAGATGGCGCGTGAAGGCGAGGAAGTGGAATTGGCGCCGCGTAAGATCACAGTTCATCATCTGGAAGTGCTTGAATGGGCGCCGCCGGAAGTGGTGATTGATGTGCATTGTTCATCGGGCACCTATGTCCGTTCGCTGGCGAATGATCTTGGCAAGGCGCTCGGATGCGGTGCGTATCTCGTGGGTCTGCGCCGCACCAAAAGCGGACGTTTCTCGTTGCGCGATGCCACGCCGTTGCGAAAGCTTCAAGACGCGTTTCACGCTGGGAATTGGTATCAATTTCTGATTCCCGCGGCAGAGGCTCTTGCGGAATGGCCTGCGATTGAACTCAGCCCGGATGAAGTGGAGGCAGTTCGTCACGGTCATCGCGTCAAAGCCGCGGCGGATGCCAAACCCGGATTGGTACGCGGAGTCAGCACGCAGGGCGAATTGGTTGCGCTGATGGATTTGGTCACAGGCGAGACCGGCGAACCTGAGTGGCAGCCGAAGAAAGTATTTTTCTCATAAAATAAAATCTAGCCACGAAGCTACTCAAAGGATACAAAGAAAAACCTCGTGTACTTCGTGTCTCTTTTGTTTTGTATGATCCATACGCATTCATTGGATGAACTTCACTTGCAAAATAGCTGGCTGGCGATTGGCGTCTTTGATGGCGTTCATCGCGGCCACCAAAAAATCATCAGCAAACTTACGGAGGGCGCTCATGCAAATGGAGTGCCTGCCGTTGGGTTGACGTTCTGGCCGCATCCCGCGTTCGTATCTGGGAGGAGGCGAGGTCAAATGCCTCACCACGCCCGATGAGCGTGCGGATTTGCTCGCTTCGTTCGGTGTGGATATTGTCCTTACTCATCCATTTGATCCAGTCGTTGCCGATTTGTCGGCGCGCGAATTCATGGAGCGCTTGAAGGAACACCTCGGCATTAGTCATTTGTTAATGGGCTATGACTTTGCCTTGGGCAAAGGCCGCGAAGGCAATGCAACTCGTCTGGCGGAACTGGGACGGGAAATGGATTACACCACCGAAGTGATCGAAGCGGTCAGCGATGAAAGCGGCGTGATTTCTTCGACGGAGATCCGCAAATTGATTTCAGTCGGCGATGTGGCGGATGCCGCAAAACTCCTTGGACGGAATTACAGTCTGCGAGGTCCCGTGATACACGGTGATGGGCGCGGACGAAAGTTCGAAATCCCAACAGCAAATATAGAGTATCCAAAAGATAAAGTCATTCCGGCAAATGGAATTTACGCGGCATGGGCATGGGTGGATGATGAGAAGCATATGTCTGCTGTGAATATTGGAATCAATCCAACCTTCACGCCTGATAAACAAACACCAAATATGGAAGCGTACATTTTGGATTTTAATCGAGATATTTATGGAAAAGATGTAAAGATAGAATTTGTGGTGCGCTTAAGAGATGAGTTGAAATTTGATTCAGTGAAAGCGTTGGTGGAACAAATTCAGAAAGATGTTGCGAGAGTTCGGGAAGTGCTAAGGACAGCATAAGCTGTCCTTTTTGTTATAATTTTGCCGACCAGCAGAGGAGAACTCATGTCTGACCGACAGATTTATTTGCTCTCGCCCAAAGAACATAGCCCGGAAACCATCGCAGTTGCGTTTGCCAAGACCTCGCGCTCGCCCGAAATCGTTTCGTGAGATTGCGGCCGGATTGACCGATGAGAAATCGGCGCAGTTTCACGAGAAGTGGGTCGTCGGCTATGGACACGCTTCCGTGGCTGAACACGCGGTTCTGCATATTGCTTTTGAAAATGTATCACGCCTTGCTATTGAAAGCATCGAGTTCCAATCGTCTGGCCTCATACACGGAAAAATCCACGCGCTATCAAAAATGGGGAACGGATAATTTTTTCATTCCATCGGAATTGGACGGACATCCATTGCGCGATGAATTCATTGCGACCTGCCGCCTCTTATTCCAGACTTATAGCGACTCGCTCAACCCAGTGCGGACTCTTGTCCTTCAACGCGCTCCAGCGCCGCGAAAATGAATCCGATGAAGCATTGGATCGCCGCGTCCGCTCGCAATATGTGGATGTATGCCGTTTTCTTTTGCCCGCCGCATCGCTGGCCAATGTGGGCATGACAGCCAATGCGCGTATCTTGGAAAATGCGATTCGCAAAATGCTTTCGCATGAACTTGCAGAAGTTCGTGGTATCGGTGAAGAAGTAAAAGCTGTTGCAAAGGCCGAAGTCCCGACGCTGGTGAAGTATGCGGATGCAGTACCGTATTTGTTGAAACAATAAAAGAGATTGGTAAATTGGGAATTGGGAATTTGCGAATTGAATAGTCGAAAATCAGAGTGGTTTTCACTGATTGATTACGAAAAAGACGGCGAAACCAAAGTATTAGCCGCGGCTTTATATCGCTTTGGCGAAATGCCATTTGCCGACGCGCTGAATTATATCGAGTCACTCGACGAATCTCAGCGTGTTCAACTAGCGGATGCTTTGCTTAAACGATTGGATGAGCATGATACTCCGCTTCGCGAATTGGAATATGCAACTTATACATTTGACCTGGTCATGGATCAGGGTGCGTATGCCGAGTTCAAACGTCATCGCATGATGACGCAAACGCCGCAAATGCTGACGACGCGGCTCGGGTACGCGATTCCGCGTTTGATAACGGAAGCCGGTTTTGGGTCCGAGTATGAAGCGGCGATGAATGCCGCGGCAGTAATGTATGAAAAGTTATATGCATTCAATCCGCAAGTGGCACAATATGTTGTCCCCAATGGATACAACCGCCGCGTGTTAGCCCAATTCAATTTGCGCGAGGCGTATCATTTCTGTCAATTGCGCGCCGCCTCGAATGCGCACTTTTCAATTCGACGAATTGCTTATCGGATTAACGAAGAAATTCGCCGCGTTCATCCCGCCCTGACGCGTTTCATGCACCTGCCAGATGAAACGTGGCAAGGTGTGGAAGAAAAATATTTTACAAGGATATAAGAAAATGACGGTCACTTTCAAAGTGACCGTCATTTTCTTAATCATCTTCTTCTTTCTTTTCAACCCCAAAGATCTTATCCATTCTTTCCAATATCTCAGGCGTGAGCTTCGGCTCGACTTCAATTGCCTTCATGTTCTCATGGACTTGTCTCACGCGGCTGGCTCCCGTGATGACTGTGCTAACAAATGGATTCTTCAAGCACCACGCAATGGATAATTGCGATAGCGTGCAATCCAATTCCTTCGCAATCGGCTCCAACGCGCGGACTTTTGAAATCTTATCTTGATCGGTCAAATCATTTTTCAACCAATCGTATCCCTTGAGCGTGGCGCGGCTGTCTTTGGGAATCCCATTGCTATATTTGCCCGTCAACAAACCGGAGGCAAGCGGACTCCAAGTGGTTGAACCGTAACCATAATCTTTGTATAAGCGGACATAATCGCTTTCAAAGCGGCCGCGTTCAAATAAATTATATTGCGGTTGTTCCATCACCGGTTTGTGCAGATGATGCCGCTCCGCGATTTCAATCGCTGCGACGATCTCCGAAGCCGCCCATTCGGATGTGCCCCAATACATGGCTTTGCCCCATTCGATGATGTTGTGCATCGCCCACACGGTCTCTTCGATAGGCGTGGTGGAGTCGGGACGATGACAAAAGATCAAGTCCACGTAATCCAATTGAAGTCGCTGAAGTGAACCGTTGATGCCTTCGATCAATCGTTTGCGATTGAGAGTATTCTTTTCGTTGACGCTGTCGTTAAATCCCCAATAAAATTTGGTCGAAACGAGATAGCTGCCGCGCCGCCAGCCAAGTTTTTTCAGCGCCGCGCCCATCACTTCTTCCGACTTGCCGCCCGCATACACTTCGGCATTATCGAAGAAATTGACGCCTGCATCATAAGCGGCGGACATGCATTCGATGGCGGCCTTCACATCGAATTGATTGCTGAACGTGACCCACGAGCCAAACGAGAGTTCGCTGACGCGTAATACCTGCGCGTCCGAGATGACGATATTCCATGGTGCCTCCAATAGGATTTCGGGTAATTGTATTTCGTCTCAATTATAATCATCTCATGCGAAAGATTTTGATCCTGTGCACTTTGTTGGCACCGCTTGCCGTACAAACATATCCGACGCGACGCCTGTTCCAAATAATCTTAAACCATATCTTCACCCTGACTTCAACTGCCACCGCTTCGCAACCCGATGGATTAGTGGTTTCCGTTACCACGCCTTTCCCTTCGCCGACGCCTTTCATATACACGGTCAAGTCCGGCGACACGATGGGGCAGATCGCGCAGAATTTCAATATTTCACTCTCTGCGTTGACGGCGGCGAACCCAAACGTGGATCCGAATACGATATCCGTCGGGCAGACGCTTAAGATTCCGAGTCAGCAAAATCTATCAGGCGCATCGACTCCAACGCCGGTGCCGTTTCCCGTTAAACAAATCGCGTGTTACCCGACCGCAGATCGCGGCATGTGGTGTTTTGTTTTGGTTTCTAACAATTCATCTAACCCCATCGAAGATGTGACCGCGCAAATCACATTGCTGGATTTCGATGGAAAGTCCATCGCAAGTCAAACCGCAACTCTTCCGCTGGATATTTTGTCGCCGAATTCGTCATTACCATTGACAATTTATTTTGCGCCCGATATTCCATTGAATGCAAAACCGCAAGCCCAAATCTTGACGGCGATTCAAATCCAGCCGAATGATCCACGTTATCTTCCCGCAAGCTTGCAAAATACGTCAGTGCAAGTGGATGCATCAGGATTGACGGCGCAAGTCAATGGACAAGTTGTTTTGGCGGCGTCATCATCCAGTGCTGCAAAACTGATTTGGATCGCAGCAATTGCTTACGATGAGTCAGGACGCGTGATCGGCGGCCGACGTTGGGAATCGACGATCAGGTTTATCTGCGGGAAGCAGTCTGCCGTTTTCGTTTATGGTATCGAGTATTGCGGGCACAATTTCGCGTGTGGAGTTCGCTGTAGAGGCGAGGCCATAATCCAGATGAGGAAAAAGAAGAAAATTGAACGCTTTTTATCACATTGGACTGATAGGAGTATGATTAAAATTTTCAACGTATCGAAGATTTGCAGACAGGGTTTTGCTTACTAAAAAGCGCCGCTTTTGGTGTAGGGATCTAAGGAGTAGATTGTGTTAGGATATTGAACGTGATAGAAATATCATTTGCGCTAGGGCTATATCGCGTAGGTTCCAATCCTTAGAAGCTCCCGGCTTTAGCCGAGGGAAGTCGTAACATTTTATAGATCCGAATGCCCGCATGGTTTATAGCTGTTCCATTTATGATGATTTATAGAATTTAAGGAGGATGACTTTAATTTCATAGGCAGACGGGAAGCAACAGGCGATCCAATATCGGATCGTCTAGGTTTGTTTTCCCGCTTTATAGTGCCTCATCCACTATTTTTTTTGCAGGCGCCTTTCTTTTTGCGGATTTTTTAGCGGCAGGCTTCGCTTTTGGATTTTCTCTCTTCTTCTTGGTTGCTTTTGTTTTGGTAGATTTCCTTATAGCAACCTTCTTCGTCGTTACCTTTTCTGTTTTGTTTATTGTGCTTGCTGTTATCACAGCTTTCTTCGGCTTTACAGCAATTTTCTTTCCAGCTTAATTTTTTCAATGTGGATTTTGCTTTTTGCTTTTTAACCTTCTTCTCGCTCTTTTCTTCTTTACTTTTCAATCAATTCCTTCGCGCCAAACATCTCATCAAATTTCGCCTGCATGGAATCCACGCCCGCGCCGTTTAGCACGCTATTTACCATTTCCCATTCACTGCTATCCACAAATCGAAAATCCATAAACGCGTGACATTGATACGCATTGAGTTCAACATATAATCCTTTTTCCCACAACTCCGCGCACGAGTGGATGTATTCCAAATGATGTAACATAATCTTTGAAGATCACAAAACCTTCGAACGGCAAACTCAATCCCTCGGCGAGAGATTTCTGCCGCAGATCGCCGGAGCCTTTATCGAGATACGCCGCCGAAGTTTTGATCCAGCCGCGCGTATCGGCAAAGCGGTTGTGATAGATGATCAATCCGAGTTCATCATTGAAGACGATTTGAATAAGCAAAGACGTTTTCATCTACGCTGCCATTGGTGCGATAAAAGTCATAGAGCAAGAAATTCTCGACATCGGCGAACAGGTGTCGGCGGTGAAGGAGCGGGAAGATTTTCCATTCGTGGCCGCGGATCAAACCTTCGTCGGGAGGTCTCATCCAATTTTGGTTTGCGAAACTCCATCCCGTATTTTTCGCGGAAGCCCTCGATCTGTCCGTGACCGAACATCGGCAAGCCGGGCAATGTGGATAACACCGTCGCGACGCCGAAATATTTATCGCCATTGCCAAATTGCTCGACCGCCGTTTTTTCATCGGGGTTGTTCATGAAGTTGACGTAACGCTTGAGAATTTGCGGATCGAACTCCAGCGTGTTCTTGATCGCCATGCGATACTTGGCGTTGTCTTCATCGCGCAGCATGTGCATGAACGCCGAGTTATAGACACGATGCATTCCAAGCGTGCGGACGAAATATCCTTCCAGCAACCAGAATGCTTCAGCGAGCAAGCAACGTATCCGGGACTTCGGCCGCGACACGATCCACCACTTCGCGCCAAAATTCCTGTGGCATCGCCGCGTCAAACTCGGACCGGGTCATGCCGTGCTCAGCCCTTGATGGAATCGCACCGCCCGAGCCGGGTTCGGGAAACCACAAGCGCTGAATGTGTTTCTTGGCGAGAGTCATTGCGGCGTCAAAGCGGATGATGGGGAAGTTGCGCGCCACGTGCAAAATGGTTTGAATGACCGCTTCACGCACTTGCGCTTGAGAATAATCCAGTTGCGCAGTATCGTTCCACGGAAACGATGTGCCGTCGTTGCCGTGATAGATATAACGGACATCGCCTGTATAACGGTCAAAGCGTTTGAATACAACCGACGCATCGGTCTTTGAATAATAATGATCTTCAAGGATGACGCCCACGCGTTCATCGTCGGCAAGGTTTTCGGAGTTGAACGAATAAGAGGGGATAGGGTGGATACGGCAACCGACAAAAACCAATCGGGATGTTCGATGACCCATTTCGAGTCAATGCCCATGTGATTTGGAACCATATCTGCTGATAGACGAATGCCGCGTTGCCAGGCGCGGGCGCGCAAATTGTTGAGCGCCTCCCAGCCGCCTAAATCATTTGCTATATCATATGACTGCAATGAATACGCCGAAGCGACCGCATCCGCATCGCCCATGCGCTGTTTCATGCGCTGACTGGCGCGTGAGCGTTCCCACAAACCAATGAGCCACAAGCCGGTGAAGCCGCGATCTCGCAACAAATCCAAGTTCTTCGTCGGGAATTTGATCCAGCGTTTTGATCCACCGTTTATATTTTCGTGAGAGTTGTTCCAGCCAAACATAGGAATTCTTTGCGATGCAAAACTAGACGCTGGCATCCATTCTTTATCGAGACTATATCTTTCGTATTCCGCATACGCTCCGCCATACGTTGGCGCTTCGACGGTTGGATGAAAATCGCCGCCGCCATGCTGGCGGATGACTTCTTCGCGAACGAAATCAATGGCGCGCAAAATGCGGCGAATGATATCTTCACCGAGCAAATCGCCCCATTTGTCTAACAGAAATTGCAATTGACCTTCGAGCGAATATGGCGAGGCCTTGCTGGGCGCAGTCAATATTTCAAACTAAAGTTTCGCCTTTCCCTGTGCCGCTCATCGGCGGTTGCTTCGCAAAGAAATTGCCAAGCAATGAAATCGAATCCATATACGCCGTATGGATTGCAACATGGAATCGTCGAAAAGTTCCTTGTAGGATTGTGCCGCAGGATTGTTGTTCGTGACGTTCACCAACAACATTTCTTCCATCGAAATCTGTTTATGTGGAATGCCATTCGTGGAATTGGATAAATATTCCTGAACCGACTGGTTTCCCTGATAAACTGCAACAGGTGGAAACTCATTGATGAATTTGAACAACGTTTCATCGAGCCGCGCGCCGAGATTGGATTGCAAAGAATCCAAAGCCCGTGTCATTACGCCGGGATTTTGTTTCTCGTATTGGCGAATGATTAGATGCAGGATTTCATCCATCAACCCCAACGCGTAAATATCGGAGGCGGGAACAAGGCGTCCGCTGACGGCGTAAATTCGTTCAGCGAAACGGCGCGCCGCTGAAAAGTCAGAAAGAACGACGCGGCCATCCGTTGCGAAAAGAGTCTCATCGAACTGATATTTCTGCCGCGCCTGCCGCGAAACGTGGAATTCAAAAATAGGTTTCATGATCCCAATGATATACCATTTATGGAATTCGAGTATACTTTTATTCTCTCATGGTTGTCTTTGATCCCTCTTTGATTTCCTTCACTCTGTTTGCAACTGCCGCGGCTTTATATCTACCGATTATTTTCTTTGCCATCCTGCGTCGTGCAGGGCAGGAAATTACGGCGGGACTTATCATTGTGTATGCGCTGATCGGAGCTAGGGCTTGGAATCTTTGAAGCATTCTGGCGCGGTGGAGCGTTTATCGCAATTGGATGCGCTTGCATTTGGGGACATCGAAGTTTATGGTGCGCTATGTCTGGCATTCTTGATGACGATCACAGCATATGTTTTTATGCGGCGTTCGCCAATAGGCTGGATGGTTGTCGGCGCAGTCGTCGGCATTGTATTGGTGATTCTTCCTTATCAGGAAATGCAATTCCCGCGCGTCGTCTGGTCGAGCGGTGACTTCATCCTGACCAATGATCGCATCGGCATTATGTGGGCAGTGGTTGGCTGGCTGGTTTTTATGATTGGAGCGACATTTGCTGTTGCGGATGCCTATCAGAAATCACGGCAACCTCTTGCTACGTAATCGTTTGATTTATTGGATTCCGACTTTCCTTTTGATCGCAATCAATGACGGATTGATTCTGGCAGGGATGAATGTCGCGGGCAATCCGCTCCGCTTACTGGCCGCGGCATTGATGAGTTATCTGACGCTCACGCATGATTTACCCGACGTTCGTCAGATCATGCGGCGGGTTTTGGTTTATCTGATTACCATTGTTTTGATTATGACGTTTTATGTGCTCGGCGTGAGCTTTGTGGAAATCATCTTCCGTGCCCTGCCAACCTTTAATCCGTGTATTCATCGGCGCGGTCATAGCGTTACTATCTGGCAATTCTGTTCACGCCTTTGCTCAGCCTTGTTCGCCGATTGGTGGATGCGTGGCTGCATATTGATCAATATGATCCCGGTCGTACGCTGCAGGAGTACAGCGAAAGCATCAGCAACATTCTTGAGATGGGACGGCTTGCCAGTGTTGCTATTGGCATCATCATGGAAAACATGCGTGTCCAACGCGGATTTCTTTTTCTCGTGGATCAAAACCGCAACTTGAACGGCCTCCAGACTTATCAATTGCAGGCCGTCCGAAACCCGGAAGAAAGACAAATTGTCTCGATTGATCTAGCGGGGAATGGCCCCATCGCATCGCACTTCACTCAAGATGGCCGCCCGCTTCTGCAATACGACATTGATCTACTTCCGGCATTCCGCGCTGCATCTCCGCTTGAGTGTGATTGGTTCAAGAGTTCTCGACTGCGAAGTCTATGTTCCCATCTCATCGAAAAAACAATGGATTGGAATGTTGGGCTTCGGCGCAAAACTTTCGGGACACCGTTATTCAGAAGATGAACTTGTTACGTTGAGTGCGCTCGGAAATCAGACGGCGGTTGCGCTCGAGAATGCGCGTCTGGTGGACAACCTGATGCGCCTCAATGACGAACTTCTCCACGCCCGAGGAGAACTTGAAAATACCAATCGCGCCCTTCAGCGTCTCGATCAGACGAAATCCGATTTCATCAGCGTCGCATCTCACGAGCTTCGTACGCCCCTGACTGTGATTAAAGGCTACGTCGAAATGCTCTTGGAGAATCCGAGTGCTGACTTGGAAGTTCATCAGTACATCAAGGGCATTAATGATGGAGCCATTCGCCTCCACGAGATCATGGACTCGATGTTTGAAATCGCTCAGATCGATGCGCGTTTATTACAGCTTCATCTTCGGCCGATTGATCTCGGTAATGTGATTCAGGAAGTGTGTCAGGCACAAAGCAAAACAGCAAAGGATCGAAAGTTATCACTGTCGGTTGATTTGCCTGTTCTTCCCGCCCTCAAGGCCGACCCGGATAGTTTGCGAAAAGTATTTCAACATCTGATAAATAATGCTGTCAAGTTCACGCCGGATGGAGGCAAAGTGATTATTACGGGATATGTGGCTGACGCCCGGCCAAATGACCTACCGGAGGGCGGCGTTGAAATTGTTGTTAGTGATACCGGCGTGGGCGTGGATCCGAACTTTCGCGAATTGATCTTTACCAAATTCTATCAAGCGGGAGATCTGACCAAACATTCCACCAGCAAGAGCCGCTTTAAAGGCGGCGGTTCAGGGTTGGGCTTGGCATTATCCAAGGGAATCGTCGAGGCCCATAACGGGCGCATCTGGGTGGAAAGCCGCGGCTATGATGAAGTTCATTTCCCTGGTAGTCAATTCCATGTTTTGATTCCGTTGACCAAGCCCGCTGAGGGCGATTCGCTTAAAATGAGCGCGCCGATTAAGGTGAGTTTATAGAATTCATTGCAAGCGCAATGACCTTTGAATTGTCTTATTTACTGGTGAAATTTTGCAACGCCAGCCTCAATCGTTCTTCCACGTCATCGGGCGCATCTTTGGGCAGGGATTGAAGCGCGGTCTGTGCTTCGACGACGGAATAGCCCAAAGCGGTCAGCGCGGCTAGAACTTCGCTATCTTTATCCGATAATGCCGCGATCTTTGCCAAAGCATCGGCGGGTTTGAGTCGGTCATGGAGATAAAGAATAATCTTTTGAGAGGTCTTTTTGCCCACGCCGGGGACGCGGCTCAAAATCTCCGGCTCTTCGGTGAGAACCGCGCGTTGAACGGCATCCAATGTCAGCGTGGATAAAACTGAAAGCGCTACCTTCGGACCAACGCCGTCCACACCCAATAGCATGTTGAATAATTCGCGGTCCGGTTGAGACTCGAAGCCGTACAGAGTCAGCGCATCTTGGCGGACAATCAGATGCGTATAAAGCAAAGTTGCTTCACCCGCCTTGAGTCGTCCGCGCAAAGGCGCAGGGACAAACACTCTCAAGCCCACTCCGCCCACTTCCACGATAACGGCATTATCTTCTATTTGACTAATTTCACCGCGCAAGGTCGCAATCATGGTTCTATTTAACCACATTTTTGTGCTATACGGTATGCAGACTCTCACATGATATATAATTGTTCAAGTCTCGTTTACACCGCAAGCAAAAAGTCGTAGGAGAAAGCCATGCTACCCAAAACGGAAATTCCTAACACGCCAGTTCATGCTGTGCCCCCGCCGCTGATCCAGGTTTATGGAACGCATTTGGAGATGGGTCGCCAGATCGGCGAGGCTTGCCGCCAACAGGTCCAGCACAGCATCGCGGACGCGCATGTGCTGATCGATTCAGCTTATGATCAACTCGAGTTAACCTGGAACGGAGCGCAGATTCAATCACGGAAGTATTTGCCGTTCGCTGAGGAGCGCTATCCAAAATATGTGGATGAGATGCGCGGCATTGCCGAAGGCGCGAACGTGGCGTTCGACGATGTCATAACGCTTAACGCAATGGAAGCGGTCACGACGGACGCGCTGCATTTGACGCGTTGCACGAGCTTTGCCGTGAACGAACAGCGCACTGCCGATGGTCATGTGCTGGCCGCGCACAACGAAGATTGGGTTCCTGAAGATGAAGACGATGTGTATGTGGTTTCCGCCAAGCCGCAGGATGAACCGCCGTTCCTTGCCATGACGTATGGCGGCCTCCTGTGCAATGTCGGATTCAACGCCTTTGGCATTGCCCAATTAATTGATTCGGTGTATCCATCTGATTCACGCATCGGGATTCCGCGCCTCGTGGTATCGCGTGCAGTGCTGGCTTCAAGGCGCATCTCGAGTGCCATAGGCCGCGCACTGGTTCCTCATCGCGCCGCGGGCTATAACCATATGCTGATCCATGAAAGCGGCGAATTATATTCGATTGAAGTCTCGGCACTGCGCTCTGAGATTCTTCATGGCACGGACGGTTATCTGGTGCACACCAATCATTATCTTGCACCGAGCATGAAGGAAATCGAAAGCGAGCCGGAGGAATTGATCGCTTCGCGCGTTCGATATTTCCGCGCTAATCGTTTACTGCGTCAAAGCCAGGCGCATTCTATCAAGACCCTGCAACTCATTCAGAAGGATCATGTCAACTTCTCGAATTCGATCTGCAATCACGCCGTCGAATGGACGGACCCGCTCGACCGCGAGAAAACCATCAATGCTATGGTGATTGACCTAACCACGCGCGAGATGCACATCTGCTGGGGCAATCCGTGCCAGAATGTGTATCACACGTATCATTTGGATGCGTAAGAATGAAAACTGCCAGCGAAACTGCGAGCAGTTTTCATTGGTATAAATTATGTTCTTGAATGTAGTGATATACAGCCGGAATCAGATAATATCGAAATTGCAAACCGCGTGCCGCGCGGCGCCGAATTTCGCTGGATGCGATTTCAAGCAAAGGCGCTTCGACAAATTTGACTTTGGTTTTCAAGACGGGAATCTGCGCATTCAGCCTGTCCACGTCAATTGAATCGCCGGGGCGGCGCATCACGCCGATTTGATGGCAGGCCGCCGCCAAGTCCGCGGGACGATGCCACGTGGGAAGATCGCGTAATAAATCACCGCCGAGCAAAAGGATCAAATCAGCGTTTGGATATTGGCTTGAAAAAACGCGGATGGTATCCAGCGTATAATGAGGGCCTGGACGTTCGATCTCAATACTCGATAAGTTCAAAGGCTGGCTCGTCTTTCAATGCAAGTTTGACCATTGCCAAACGATCATCGAGCGAACTGATGGGTCGATTCAATTTATGCGGCGGAACGGGCGTAAGCACCCATAGCAACCGCCTCAGCTTGAGTTGGGCATAGGCTTCAGATGCCAGAATCAAATGTCCGAGATGAGGCGGATCAAACGTTCCGCCGAAGATACCAATCCGTTCAGACATCTTGTCAGTTTACAACGGTACAAACCTTATGTCAATTGCGCTATAATTTTGATATGACCAACGAAACCCTTCGCTCGCGTTACGAAGTTCTAAAGTCGCAGATCCATTTTCATAATTATCGGTATCACGTGCTGGATGCGCCGGTCATTAGCGATGCAGAATACGACAAGCTGATGAATGAATTAAAGCGAATCGAATCTGAACACGCGGATTGGATCACGCCCGATTCGCCAACCCAACGCGCGGGGGCCAAAGCGGCTGACCGTTTCGAGAAAGTCCGTCACCCAGCGGCGATTCTGAGTCTTGCCAACGCTTTTGGCGCGGACGATGCGCGTGCGTGGTTCGAGCGAGTTAAGAAGCTCGATGAACGCGTGGCTTCTGCAAAATTTGTGGTTGAGCCGAAGATTGACGGCTTGTCGGTTGTCCTGCATTACCGTGATGGAGTCTTTGTGCAGGGTGCAACGCGCGGCGATGGGGAAGTAGGCGAAGACATCACGGCCAACTTGCGGACGGTAAAATCAATTCCGCTTCATATTCCGGTTGATAATAAGGGGCCAAAGCCGCCGAGATATTTAGTCGTGCGCGGCGAAGCGTTTATTCCAATCAAAGAATTTGAAGAACTAAATCAAAAACTTGAAGAAGCCGGAGAGAAAACTTATCTCAATCCGCGCAACACGGCGGCGGGTTCACTGCGCCAACTGGACCCGGCGTTGACCGCTTCGCGTCCGCTAACTCTGCTCGTATATCAAATCGTTTATTCAGAAGGCGGACAAATTCCAACATCACAATGGGAATTGCTTCAATATTTAAAATCATTGGGCTTTCCCATCACAGATGTTGCAAAACGGTTCGATGATATTGAGTCTGCAATTGCTTACACCGAAACATGGAACACGCGCCGCGATGAATTGACTTATGAAGCCGATGGCATGGTTATTAAGATTGACGATTTGAATCTCGCGGCAGAGTTGGGCTTCGTGGGTAAGGATCCGCGCGGCGCGACGGCATTTAAATTTCCGGCACGCGAAGTCACGACCAAGTTATTACATATCCGTGTCAGCGTGGGAAGAACCGGAGTCTTGATTCCGAACGCGGTGCTTGAGCCGGTCGAGATCAACGGCGTGATCGTCGAGCGCGCTACCTTGCACAACTTCGAGTACATCGCCGAGAAAGATATTCGCGTTGGTGACCGCGTGCTGGTCGAGCGCGCGGGCGAAGTCATTCCGTATGTGATCGGACCGGTGGTGGATGTGCGTACGGGCAGAGAAAAGAAATATAAGCCGCCGCAAGTTTGTCCCGTGTGCGAACAGCCTGTGGAACATTTTGAAGGCGAAGTGGCATGGTATTGCGTCAATGCGGCCTGCCCGCGCAACTCCAACGAAACATCGAACACTTCGTCTCGCGCGGCTCAATGGACATTAACGGGCTTGGATTCAAAATCGTCGAGAAATTGATTGACAGCGGCGCGATCAAAGATGTAGCCGATATTTATACGTTGACGCGCGAAGCCATTCTTGAAGCCGTCACGAAAAAAGATCGCAAGACCGGCAAGGAACCACCCGGCAAGATAGCTAATAATCTATTGGCGGCCATTGCTGAATCGAAAAATCAATCTCTGCCGCGATTGATCACGGCACTGGGAATGCGCGGCGCGGGCGAAGTTTCCGCGCGCGACCTGGCGAGTCACTTCGGGAATTTGGATGCTTTATCAAAAGCAACTGTTGATGATTTGCAAAAGATCGAAGGCATTGGCCCGAATATTGCGGAAGCCATCGTAGATTGGTTCGCACGTCCGGCGAATCAAAAGATCTTGAAGAAGTTGAGAGCAGTTGGTCTATGGCCCGTTGCGCGCACCGCTGGGCGTGTCGAAGAGGGAGCACTATCAGGCTTGACTTTCGTAGTTACCGGCACGCTTCGCACGTTTTCGCGCGAAGGTGTGAAAGAGTTCATCGAATCAAACGGCGGCAAAGTGACCGATAGCGTTTCCAAGAAAACAAGTTATCTCGTGCTTGGAGCGGAGCCAGGTTCAAAATTTGAGAAAGCCAAGTCTTTAGACGTGAAGATTATTGATGAAGATGAGTTGAGGAAGTTGATAGAATGATGTTTGGATTGTCAGACTTAAATTAATATGTAAGGTTTATGATAAACAATTGCATCAAGCAATTAAGCAATGAAAACTGGTTGGTTCCTGATCCGGAAAGCCTAGCTTATTCTGCGATCACACTCAATGGAATAGCTTTGGCAAAAAACAAGCGCCGATTCGATAAACGTAATCCTTTCCACGCAATTATCAGATAATGCTCCATTAGAAATTAGGAACTTGTTTTAGAGAGCTCGTGGAACATTGGTTTGCGGTTTTCTATTCTATCCAATCTATACTTTGGCGGCAAAGCAATTATTTCATGTGGCTGAAACAACTAAATTTGGAGTGCTTGGCGCTCAACGCACCTGCAATACTTACGTTTGAAAAGAAATTAAATTGGCTAAAGGAGGATGGTATTCTTACAGAGAAAGAAAAAGGAAGCTGGCATAAAATTCGCAGATATCGAAACGCCAGCTCACATCCTGCGGATCAAAGGATGTTCCCTCAATAGTGAGCAATAGATTTCTTAACATATATTTCAACAATGATTAATGAGCTTTTTCAATGAACGCTCTCTTTATTAAATGGTTGATGTCCTTCAACTCCTTCCTCATCCGCATCAGCCGCGGACGAATTGGAAGTAATCTCGGCGCACAAACGATTCTGCTTTTGCATACAACTGGTCGCAAGTCGGGACAGGAGCGCGTCATCCCGATTGCCTATTTCGACTACGAAGGCAAATATCTGATCGTCGCATCGAATTGGGGAAAAGACAAGAATGCGGATTGGTATTTGAATTTAAAGAAACAGCCATACGCCGCGCTTGAAGTCAAAGGAAAAAGAATTGAAGTCCAAAGCCGCGAAGCGCGGGGCGAGGAATATGATCGCTTGTGGAAGTTTGCGATTGAAAAGCATCCGCCGTACCTGGATTATCAAAAGATGACATCGCGTCACATCCCGATCATCGTGTTTGAATCGATCAGCAATAAAGTTTAGTGGAACACGTTTCAGAGAGTCATATCTCTGCTAGCCAAAGCTCGGAAGCAATGGCTCAATGAAATATCGGCTGTGAAGACAGCCGGCACCGTACCGTTGACTTGATTAAGTGCCGGCTCGAAGCGCACCCTGGATCATTAGGGAGAATATGCCGCGATCTTGCGAGTGCTGGGTGCTTATCCGAGATTCAATGGGCAGGAATGATTCGTCAAGGATGGGATATCTGTATCGTGATAGATCCTGTCTCTGCACTCTGTATTCTATGAGCCCACTCCACGCTTCATTTATGATTGAATTAAACGCCAGCGACGGTCAAGATCATATCGGTGAAATAGCCAAATAGAAAGCCGATGAAGAGTTCCCAGCCTGCAGGAAATTTTGTCTCAGGGCGGCGGTTCAAGTTAAGAAGTTCGCCGATGATGTAAACTAGCGCGCCTGCCGCGAGCGATAAAAATAAAACGAACATTGCATCGGAAAGGAAATAATATCCAACGATGGTACCGAGGAAAGTGGGACCGCCGCCGATCAGACCCGCTAGTCCGATGAATCCCCATGAAGGGCGATTCTCCCCAACCAGCGGACCGACAATCCCAAAACCTTCGGTCGCGTTATGCAATCCAAAGCCGATGATAAGCAGCGCGGCAAAACCAATATCCCCGCGTCCCGCGGATTGACCGATGGCAAGTCCTTCGGAGAAATTATGCAATCCAATGCCAGTGGCGATCATCAAAGCCAGTCGAGCTGGCCCAACCGGTTTGTTGGATCCGGCTTGAGGGCGCATGAAGCGCTGATCGAAAGCGATCAGCCCAAGTAGACCCAATCCAAATCCAAACACAAAGATGCCGAGCAAAGTAAAGAACTCGGAATAGTTTTTACTTCCTGTAACTGCCGCTTTAATCGGCTCGGAAAGATTCGAAAGAACATCATATAGGATGAAAAGCAGGATGCCTGCTGAGGTCATGGAGAGGAACGCGCGGGTGCCCGTCGATATTTTGTTGATACGCCCCAAGGGTAAGCCGAGATAAATGGTAAAGCCAGCAATTGCTCCGAGCAAAACGGTTTGCATAAAACTCATAAAGTATTCTCCGTCTTCAGATTGATATTGATAAAGAAAGTCAGCCTTTATTAGGCTGACTTGAAAAAGTCTATCATGCAGAGGCAGATTTGAGAATACAAAAATTGCCTATGACTTTGAGCGCTTCTATCTGGATTTTGTTTTATGCCGGCCCGATTGGCCCTGATAAGCAGGAGCAGTAATAATAATATAGTTGCAAATCCGTTCATCTAACATTCGGGTGATGATTTGCTCATCAATTTGATTTTGATCGACGTTTTCTTTGGCAAGCGTGAAAACCGTAGGCAACTCTGCGTTGTAACGGTAATTTATCAACTGATGGAGTTTTTCTTTTGCCCAAGGTGTGGCAGATTGTGATCCCAGATCATCCAAGATAAGTAACGGCGTAGTACGTACTTCGTCAAAGCGGCGATCATAGCTCGTGCTCGCATTTGGACTAAAGGTAGCGCGCAAGTGATCGAGTAAATCCGGCACCATTATAAAAAGAGGCGGATCTCCGAGGTCGGCGCGATAATTGGCAATTGCCGCGGCGAGATGAGTTTTACCACATCCATAGGTTCCTTCAAAGACCAGCCAGCCTTTTGGCTTGTCTGAAAAGACGTGTGCCGCCTTGAGCGCCTTTTGCAAGGATTTTAATTTGTCCACATCTAATCCTTCGCGTTCACGGCCGTCAAACGTGCTAAACGTTTTGTGTGCCATCAAATCAAGCGATGAAAGCTCCGGATGGCCTGCATCGTCCATCGGACGACGGTAATCAGGCACGTTGATTTTTGCTTGCGTGACCAATTCGGGGTCTGCCAAACGTGAACGGATACGGGCTTCAATTTCATCGAGAGCAAGATTTGTGGTTACCACTGTAGATAGTTTGTTGATATAGCGATAATTTACGATCTGAAATAATTTTTCCTGGGCCCAACCAGTTGCATTCTGCGTTCCAAAATCATCCAGTACCAATAACTTTGCGTTCCGGATTTCATCGAAGCGTTGTTCAAAGGTCGTATCTTCATCGTTATATGCAAAACGCAATGTGTCCAGCAGATCAGGAACAGTAAGAAAAAGTGTAGGCACGCCCATGCTGACTGCATAATTCGCAACCGCTGCCGCCAGATGCGTTTTTCCACAGCCATAGCTGCCTTGCAATAACAGCCAGCCATTGAGGTTTTGAGCATAATGTCGGGCCTGATTACAAGCCATTTCCAAGGAATTGGCCTGCATCTCGCCCAATCCTTTGCGGCCGCGCGGCTTGAATGTTTCGAATGTTAAGTCTTTCAGTTCATCGAGATGACTCAATGCGAACAAGTGTTCGCGCACCGAGTTAGTTACATTCGCGCGGCGGCAAACACAGACTTCTAGTTTTCCAAAATCGGGATGACCAACCGGAAAATCGGCGCGCAAATAACCCACGCCGTGACAATGCGGGCAATTTGGGTCGCCCGGCAAATCACTAACTGGAGCGACGACGGAGCTGTTCGATTTTTCGTTCGAGACTCGGGCTAACTTTTTGATCGTCTCGTCTATTCTGCTTTTCGGCACGGCCCTCTTCCTTCCAGCGTTTTAAGATCGCTTCGCAATATTTCCAGTTGCGTTTGTTATTCTTCACTGCCAATTCAATCGCATCGGCGAGCCATTCACTTGGATAAATTTCTTCCGCATCCTTCAACGCGTCCGCCATCAGCGGTGTGAGCGGACCAATGTTTTCTTCGTACAATTTGAACACATTCGGGCGCTCCATCGGCACAGACTTTATTTGTGCCGAAGCTCGCCAATTTCCTTTTGCAAATGATTCAGCCGCGGCGCGGCCGCGCGGAGAGTTTAGAAAATAAAATACATCCGCAAAGTGCGGCGGACTTTCCGCTTCATGCACTGACTTAAGCAGGCTTCCGCGCTCGACAGCTTTTTCTAATCCCGCAGCAATCTCGTCCGCCGTAAGACCCAAATCCTCGGCAATGAAATCCGTTTCACATAACGAGCGGAATGGGCCATCCGTATGTTCGATGCGCCAAAGAAAATATGCCGTAACTTTCAATTCGTCTGCATCCCTTATTTCCCTTAACAGATGATGGAAAAAAGAATCAGGCAATTGAGTGAATGTTTCAAAGTCGGTAAAGCCTTTGAAGTTGCTCATATCATCATCTCACTGCTACGCCGCTTTGCTCCTCGCAATGAAGTTACTCGTTAGGATTGAACATCCTCGTGGCGGCATTCTCGAACTTGGCCAACCCGCTGCGGAAGATTAATTCGACGCTTCCAACAGGGCCGTTGCGGTGCTTGGCGATGATGATCTCGGCCACGTTCTGCTTGACCGTGTCCTTTTCATATTGGTCAGGGCGATAGATGAACATCACGATATCGCTATCTTGTTCGAGTGATCCAGATTCGCGTAAATCGGAAAGCACCGGCCGCTTATCCGAACGTTGTTCTACGGCGCGGCTCAACTGCGCCGCGGCCAGCACGGGCACATTCAATTCGCGCGCCAACACTTTGA
Organism: uncultured Chloroflexia bacterium; assembly: GCA_963752775.1. Classification (GTDB taxonomy): domain Bacteria; phylum Chloroflexota; class Anaerolineae; order Anaerolineales; family Villigracilaceae; genus Fen-1038. Next base: position 195,094 of record CAVVZL010000006.1, on the reverse strand, counting down.
GATTGCGCGAGATGTACGAGACTTCCTGCACACGATTATCATTTCGTGTATCGCCTCCCATCAATTGGAGGTAATCCACAACAATCAGATCAAGATGATGTTCAAGATGTAAGCGCCGACACTTCGTCCGGAGTTGAAGCGGCGTGATGGCAGGCGTGTCGTCGAGGAAGATGTGGGTATCGGACATCACTTCGACGGCATGAGTGAACAAAGGCCATTCGTTCTCCGCCAATTTTCCCGTCCTCAGACGTTGCGAATCAATACCCGTTTCCTGCGCAATCAATCGTTGCACCACCTGTTCGTTCGACATTTCAAGCGAGAAGATGGCAACATGCTTTTTATGAGTCAAGGCGGCGTTCTTTGCAACCGAAAGCAGGAAACCTGTTTTGCCCTGTCCAGGCCGACCCGCAATAATCAACAAGTCCGACTGCTGTAAACCGCCGAGCATTTTATCGAGATCAATGAAACCGGTGGGAACGCCGAAGATTTCTTCGTCGCGTTTGGCGAGATCATCAATGCGGTCGTAATATTCGCTCAATACAACGGAGATCGGCTCGACATCATGTTTGAGGCGGCGTTCGCTGACATTGAACACCGCCTTTTCTGCCTCATCCATCACGTTGTCAATGGTTGAGCTTTCGTTGTACGCCAACGAAGCAATCGAGTTCGCAGCGTTGATCATCTTGCGGCGCACGGCATGGCCCTCGACAATGCGCCCGTAGGATTCCGCGTTGAGCGATGACGGAACTTGATTGACCAGCGCGGTCAAGTAAGCCGGTCCACCGATTTCGGCGAGCTGACCTTTGCGATCCAGCTCTTCGGTCAAAGTTAAAAGGTCAATCGGGATGCGTTGCTCATGCAGACTGGTGAAGGCTTCCCAAATCCATTTGTGGCGATGAATGTAAAAATCGTCGGCCTGCAAAAATTGGGCGACGTCATAATAGGCTTCAGGGTTAATCAAAACCGCCCCTACAACGGCTTCTTCGGCTTCCCGGCTGTGCGGGATCGTGGGCGCGGCGGGGGCGGCGGTTTCTTCGGAAGGAAAATATTCGGTCATTGCTTTTTAGGCTTGCTCGGTTTATCAGGTTTATCGTCTTCGCCTTTATCTTGATCTTCGGGTTTATCCTTGTCATCCAGTTTATCGAAATCAAGCTTATCGACAAAATCTTCGAACACAGATAATCGCTCACTGCTGACCTCGCCGATAGGCGCGGCAGGCCGCATCTTTCCTGAACTTGGAGTGGACGCACTGGCCGACGCTTTCATATCAACTTCTGGTGTGATCCCCGCGTTCTTCATCACAAATTCATCCACTAAGATTGGTGCATGGGCACGTACTGCGAGCGCAATGGCGTCGGATGGACGCGAGTCAACATTGACTTCTTTGCCGTTGACTTCGGCCACGATGTTTCCATAAAATATATCTTCCTTAAGGGAAATAATCTCGATACGTTTGATCTTGGCATTGAATGTTGTAAAGACGTTTTTCATCAAGTCGTGAGTTAGCGGGCGGCTCACTTCGACTTCCTGTAATCCAACCGTGATCGCTTCCGCTTCATATTGCCCAACCCAGATCGGAAGATAACGATCCGAGCCCACTTCGCGCAGAATGACCAGTCTTTGTGGGGACATCAAGTTGACGCGCACGCTATCAATCGTTACTTCTATCATAAGGCACTCCAAAGGGTTTCTTATTTTATCATAATCGGCGGGACTGTTGTCAAAAAGCGATGATACGACTATAATTCATTTTGTTCATCGGGGCGTGGCGCAGTCCGGCTAGCGCGCTTGCATGGGGTGCAAGAGGTCGGAGGTTCAAATCCTCTCGCCCCGACATACAGAAGAACATCGCCATTTCAAGCCGATAATCGGCAGATATGGCGGTGTTTTTTATGTCCTCAACAATCGTAAGTCAAAAGTGGAATTTTGCCTCGGTTGCTCTTGCAGATGCTTATACCGACTTTGTTTTATCACGTCAAGCAATGCAATGTTCAATAGCAACTTTAGATTTCTACAAGTACACCACTGGTTTTTTTCTGAAATGGGTAGAAGGGCAAGGGGTAACATCACCCGAACAAATCACGGCGCGATATATTCGGCAATATCTTGCAGAGTTAGCGGACAAAGGCAAGTCAGATACAACAGTATATGACCATGCGAGAGCAATCCGAACGCTGATTATCTTTTGGCAAGCAGAAGGATATATACCTGAAATAATAAAATTTGTAATGCCAAAGGTTGCAAAAAAACGCCTACCTGTATTGAGTGCTGATGAAGTCGAAAGAGTTGTGAGGGCGTGCAACGTGAGAGACCGCGCATTATTGCTTTTTATGGTTGATAGTGGACTAAGGCGCGGTGAAGTAGTTGCCTTGAATTGGGATGACGTTGACTTTGCATCTGGACTTGTAAGAGTAAAGCGCGGTAAGGGTGGTAAGGCTAGGAGTGCGGTGATTGGAGCAAAAGCACGGCGTGCCCTTCTTGCCTATCGCAGAATGCTTAATGACCATTCAGACAATGCCCCATTATTCCAGACCCAAACAGGGAATAGATTTTTAGGGACAGGGATTTTATTGATTTTTCGCCGGCTTTCTAAAAAAACCGGCGTCCATGTCACTCCGCATTCATTGCGAAGGACATTCACTATTTTGTCTTTAAGAGGTGGAATGGATGTACTTCACTTACAGGCGTTACTAGGCCACGCAGATTTAACGATGGTAGAACACTATGCCCAAATGGTTGACGATGACCTGCTACAAGCGCACAAGGCACATTCGCCGATAGACAATCTTTCACGGCTTCGATAGTGTGAAATACAAATCCCTGTAGAGAATATTTAGCAAAAGTCCCCCGATAAACTCCAAAAATCGGGGGATGTTTCTATTCAAGGAGTGTTACCGGCAAATTGCAAATTGGCTGAAATTCTGACATCATGTCATATTGTGCACTATAATAATTCCCTAGATAATATCGAATTACTTTAATCAGGTCAGATTTGAATTTCTCTCACAAGGAGTTTTCGATGACCATTGATTATTCTCGTCAATTGGTTAATGCGCGTGAGGCAATATCAAGGGGCGACACAAAAACCGCACAGCAAGTCTTGGCTAGCATACTTAATCAGGACAGCCATAATATCGAAGCGTGGTTGCTCCTATCTGATATTTTAGAAAATCCTCAACAACGCATTGATTGCCTAAACCGCGTTTTAAGGTTAGACCAAAATAATGAGATTGCCAAAATAAAGCTAGAAGATTATAAGTAAAACAAGAAATTCAGTCACCGAGGCAAAAAAAGAAAATTACAATAAATTACTTGGTAGGAATATAGTAATAATCGGAATAGCACTAGCTCTTATCGGTGCTATTTTAACGGCTGGAATTTATGCACTTGGAACAAATTACCCAAATTCTAGCGTGGGGACAAGCGAATATTACGTTTACTTTTTAATATTCTCCTGTGTTTTGATACCTTGCGGAGTAATCACAGCAATTGTTGGTTGGATAATGAGCCAAAACCAGAACCAAATCGCTAAAAAACAAGCTAAAAAATCAACTTCTTTACCAACGGCACCTCTCATAGAAAACAATATGGAACAACGACGTGAAGTTTTACAGCAATATATCTACGCTTATATTCAGCAGGGCTATCGTGTGGTAAGTCAGACAGACACAACCGCCCAAATGATTAAGCCAAAGCAGTTCTCATTGTTGGCAGCAATATTTTGGTTATTTGTGTTCGTTATAGGACTTCTTATTTATATCTTTTATTTTATGGCTAGTAGCGACCAGCAAATATATTTAGAAGTTGACCTTTACGGACAAGTAAAAACAGTAGCAACATAATGTCTAAAATAAGACGAATTGTTTAAGCAAGTCCGTGCACTAAGAAGTATACAAACAAAGGTAAGGCTATGAATTCAATAAAAAAGCTTAATAGTCTTCAAATTTCACTCCTGATATTTCTGGGTGTAATCGCATTTGCCTGCGTACTTGCCGGAATCTTATTTGTTGGAATAAAAGCTTTTCCGTTCATATCCACGGAATCGCCAGTGTTTGCCCCAACACCACAATTGCCTCCATTTGTTATTAACGATGTAGAGGATTGGGGCAAAGGGGTTGATTACTTTCTGGTCGTTGATAAATCATTTTCCCAAGCAGATGCTCAAAAGGTAATAGCATATTATCTGGATAAGCATAAGAACTACTATTGGATGAATATCTATTTTTTTTGTGATTTGACTTATGCAAACCAAAAATCTATTGAAGATAACTCGCTCCTTGACACAGTGTTTTATAGCCACGTTTTGTACTGGTTTCAAGCGTCACCAAATGGTGTTAACACAACAATCACTGGGTCAACAACGACATTCATAACAAAGCCCGATAAAGACCGCCCAACATTTGGTAATGCTTGCCGATAATTTCTCGAAATTCAAAACGAATTGGAATTAATATTCTTCGCAATTGCAATCAATGTAAAATAAGGATGTATACAAAAGGAGTTGATTAGATGGCTGATTTTGTTACACTATCATGCCCTTCTTGTGGGGAAAACTAGAAATCACAAACGATGTTGAACGTTTCGCTTGTGCACACTGCGGACGGGAGCATCTCGTTAAGCGTAGCGGAGGGATGGTTTCCTTATCGCCGGTTGTTGATGCCCTAAACAGAGTTGGGGTAGGCGTTGACAAGACTGCCGCAGAGTTAGCGATTGTTCGTCTGCAAAAGGAGATTTACGCACTTCAGGTAGCAAGAGTTAAGTTATTCCAATCCTCCCCTCGTCCTACCAGAAGTGGAATCTTCGCTGTTCTTTTAGTAGTAGGTTGTGGCTTTGTAGTTCTTTCTCTAGTTTATTTAATGGACAGCGACACGACCGCTAGTATTTTCCTTCTTATTCCCGCCTTAGTATTGATGGCTCTGGGGGGATTGCCGTTATTTGTCTTCCACCCTAACACAAAACACTGGGATGAAACTATAGGTATTCAACTCAAATCATTTGAGGAACAAATCACCGTGAAGACAGCAGAACTTCAGCGTAACAAACACCTCGTATCGCTTTGAAATCTAAAGTCCAGCGATTAGGCTGCATTTTTTGTTTCCTCATTATTTTTTCTTACCAATTCGTTCATTGCTCTAATCTTTTTGATTTCTTCATTATTCTCAACAATGTTAAGGGACAAAGACCTGTTGACAATCTCTAGTCTTAAGATTTTGATTATCGACTCCATTCCCTTTGCTCATATTCTAACTTCCAAATATCCCTTATCATCAATAGGGTTTTGAAGCTCCAATCCAATCCCCCTAATTTTATAGATGTGCTCTTTTCCCACTACCATATCCGATTCTTGTTTGGTGAGTGGAAACACAATTGCTATATACCCATCCCGACCTATTCCAATTGTATCTTTAAGACTCCAAGTTCTTACCGACAAACCAATAAAGATTTAATGGAAGCATTGCTCCATCGCTGAAATATCCAACTATTGCCGGAAAATTGACTGCTCTAATCTGAAATTCTAAATAATAGGAAAGTAAATCAGCCCTACACTCTTCTAGCTCAACATTTTTTCCATTATGGATATTTAGACCCATGAGAACCATATAATCCATAGACCAGAGAATCCATACGGAAAATTCAACGCCATACCAATCTTTTAGAAAGAGAACAATATTCAATATCATATATGTGGCATACAGTATCAAGACAAATAGCGAAACAAAATAAAGTTACACTGAATCCCAAAACCGCATTCGCCTCGCCAACCAACAATCTGTTAGCAAGGTCGCCCCCACAAAACCAATAAGACTAAAACGAATGTCTGTCTTTTGTCCACGTCCCAATTTTACCGCTTTTGCGTTTGCGAAGTATATCAGTCCTAATATTTTTGCCGGCTCAAGTGACTTCATGTCACTTTTCGTCATAGTAATCAAATATTTAATGCAGAATAGGCTTTGATATATAATTTCCGTTTGATGCTAAAATCTAAATCGCACTCTCGAATAAATGGGGGTAGCAGGCCAGCGTTAAAGCACAATAGTTATACAGAGATTTACGGAGAGCGCAATAAATAACTACATCTCTTTTAGTATAGGATGCGATTTAGTGTTCTCTCAAAATGTCGTTTGAAATAATTATCCTCACTGCATTCTTTCCCGCCATTTTTCTCCATCCTTCCTGATATTCATAGATACTGTTGAATCCTTGATTTTTATATTGAAATATCTAATGAGCGGGATAGAAAGATTGCCGCCCGAAACTGTTACTTTAATCATATATTCGTCGTCTGGTAAATTAGTCAGGTTTTGAACAAACTCATATTCATCACTAGGAACGTCACCATTCAATACCCAAATATCTTTTTCTGGCTTAATCCAATCAGAGCAATCCCCAAACGTTTTTTGGTTTGACCATCAGAAGGAATCTCATTATATCTATGAGTAGTTATTTCATCTGCTTCTGGCATTCCAATCCATCTCCCGTATGTTTCTTTGATTTTATTTCCCGAAAAATCATAATACTCAATGAAGGCTGAAACACCTTGTGCTGAATTATTTTTAGCAACTTTTGGCTTATTTACAAAATCAATATATAACAAGAACATCTCATCCGTAATATTTCCTACAAGATGACCGAATGATGATGTATTTCCATATCGCAGCACATAATCCAGCGTTCCATGTATAATTTCCACCTTATCATCTTTAACATCAAATACAGTGGGTTCTTCGTTCCAAACCTGACGTAATTTGATTTCACTGTCCAATACCCACCAAAGCATAAGAATTACCATTGCTAATGTACAAAATCGGTAGATAAAATTGGGGATTAGAAAAAATATCTGATACAGTTACAACTTTCCATAACTGCAAAACCGTGATGCCGTCTACGACGGCGGTTATCACAATTCCCCCCAATCGTACAACAAACAAAGCCCATTCAGATGAGTTTCTTTGCATGCCCCCATTTTACCCCGCTGTGCGTCAAATATATCAGATATATATTTACCTAATCTTATATGAACCCGTAATTTATCCTTCAATGCAAATTTTCCTAATTTGTAACCTGACTTGACTCTTGATTTTCGCTTTTTCTTATGCCTGCGCATAAAGCAGATTTTTTGAAAGCTCTGTGAGATATGATTTGACATCGTGTCGCTCCCAAAATCATGAGACATGTAAAGTGATTATTTGAAGCTATTCAAAAATCCTGTTTATAGAATGATCTATATACTCTGTATACGATGCCAAAGGATTATTCACACAATATAGTTCCTCATTCAGGAAATGAGTTAACAGGGAATTAGTTACTTAAAAGTAATTGATATTAATTACCTCTAAATTTATTTCTCGTATTTTATTAACAGATTAAATCTTAAGTATATTTGCTCTGCAAATATTGCAGTACTTTTCAACTTTTGCCCTGTAAAGTTTGCAGCACTTTTAATTCTTGCCTCGCAAATTTCGCTTAGGGCAATATTTCTCTGCTTTGCCGGTATCAATGTAAGCATGGGGAACATTCTTGGCATATGGGGTTATGTCTGAAATTAATCCTGTGGCTTTTAGCTTCTGAATAGAGGCCCAAACTGTACGAGGGCTAACGTGACATTGCTTGGCAATCTTGCTTTGAGAAGCATCGCATTGTTCATGCACTCCCATACAAAAGCCAAGTATTCTCCCAAGTATGACCACGTCAATTACACTGAGTTGGTCATACTCATCTAAAATCGACCAATATACAGGTGTGAAGTAACCGTGTTGCATGTAATTACTTTTATTTCTCCTTTTTTCATCTCCACTTGCCAGGTACTCAACATAAGTATTTGCCGCGTGCTTCGTCTAGCATCTTATCTCCAAACTGGTAAAGTAAAACGGGCTCAAGAAGAGACGTTTTCACTTTTGTCCTTTGTATCTAGTTGACATGAAGTCACTTATTCTAGGTTCTCTGGCGGAATTGCTTGCAACTCTTTCCGCTTAGACCCTACCAACAAACCGATGTAATTTCTTTGGATTTTCTCTGTCTTTCTCTCAACCTCCACCCAATCTTCTAAACGCAATCCGACTTGATTTCCAAAACCTCTATCGAAGATAAAACCTTTTGATTTAATAGCTGAGATTGAGCTTCGGAAGATTGCTCCGGTCTCTGTATCTCTTATCTGAACCATTGTTGCGCCGGCTTGTTTGGCTTCTTCGAGTGATGAAGTGTCTACCGCCCACGCTATTGGATGTCGGAGTAGATGCCTTGAGCTTTTGACCGACTTGTAAAATACTTGGCCTTTTACGATGCCTATTTTTTTGCCGTCGGCTCGATGAATAGGAATTTTGTTAAGGATAGTGATTGAGTTTTCTGTGGAATAGGTGTACTATTCATATGTGTAGTTATTCCTTTCTAAATCAGAGGACTACGATTCCACCGCTCACCCACCCACCGCGCCAACGGTGGGTTTTTTCTTAGGGAGCGGTTTAAACAATGAATGCTCATTCAGGCAATTGGTTTTACCTGTTTGAGCAGTTTCATTTTCTCAGGATGGTCATGGAGGACACTTGCGACTTGACGCAAAGCCCACCTTACAACGTCGCTTTTACTTCTACTTGTTATTTTGCATATTTCATTCAACGCTTGCAAATCTTGCTCGCTTAGTCTAAAAACAAATCTCTTATTCTTCGTAATCTAGCTCCTTTCTTAGTTAAAACATTTGAGCACAAAAAGGCATGTTCTAAATTACGCGCCTCGTTGTGCTCTAGGAAGTTTCTCCGCAAAGGGTCTGTAGGTTAGGTGGGAAAATGAGTTTAAGTAACCTTCGCGTAATTTTGATTTTCAAAATCTATTCGGTTGTATATGTACCCACTTTATGCATTAATTATAAACCTATATCTTAGGGTGCACAACGTTCATACTTAACTCTTTTTATAAAACTCATATATTAAGTGACGTAATCCAAACATTGTCAGCGTGTGGAGCTGTGTTCGAATAAATGCTAAAGATATGTTCCATAAAATAGCATCTACTTATATACCACGAAGGTTACCAGAAAAATAAAATGGGATAGAAGGAGTATCGTGCTTAGTCAAATGTTCTAATTCCTCGTAGACAATATTTTGCAATCCATGCACTCACATGCTAAAGCAAACAAATATACAATCGTTGACTTCATGTCACAATGTTAGAAAATCCAAAGGAAAAAAGGTTTTGCTCATCCCTTGACGCGCATACGGGGAGCGGTATACTTTGTATATAGGCAAGAATGACCTCTTGCCTAACTCAAAATCCTAGTTGAAATGACGTTGTTTTAGGGCGTGGCGCAGTCCGGCTAGCGTGCTTGCATGGGGTGCAAGAGGTCGGAGGTTCAAATCCTCTCGCCCCGACAAAGAGTATCGAGAGACATCCTTATCGCAGGATGTCTCTTATTTTTAGAACCGCTGACATTTCGTTGGCGGTTCTATTTTTGGTGTTTCCATTGGTCTTTGGATGACATCAGCGTCAAATCAAAACACAAGGAGAAAAAATAAATCCGAAACTGTTCGTTGTTATCCTCTGGGCCGAAGATGTTGCTCAGACTACACATTTTTACCGCGACGTGATTGGACTTGCGCTCGCGCCTCACCATGACCGTCCACATTTCGATCTCGGCGGAGTCCACCTGACCATTCTCAAAGGAAGGGCGACGGTAGCGTCGGCAAACCGCTTTCCCTGCATTGCCTTTTCTGTCGAGGATCTGGATGCTGCCATTCAGCGTCTTCAGTTCCATCAAGTGGAACTTCCCTTCGGCGTGGAAGAAGACAACGAAAACCGCTGGGTGATGATTTATGATCCCGCTGGAAATTTGATTGAACTTGCCGATTTCAAGAAAGGATGACTCATCGATCACAAAGCCGGTTTAGACAACCAGGCGCTTCGCCTGAACCGATGGTCACTTAGTAGTAACCGTCCATCTTTCGGTTTTCCCTGCCGTTTTAGGATTTACTGCCCAAGCCCATAGGCTTCTTAAATAATCATTCAAAGATACAAATCTTAGTGATCATTGTATTTAACTCATTCTGTTATAATTTTCAAGATATTCCTTATGCAACGACTTAAACAATTCTTGGCAATTCCTCAAGCGCCCCCTAACTGGTTTTGGAACGTTATCTTATTTCCATTTCTTGTGACGCGTGCGACTTGGATTTTGGTCGCGTATTTTGCATACAACAATTACCTGCCCAATCCAAATTATCTGCGTTATGTTAAACAAGGATATTTTCTGACGCGCATTTTTCCGCTCGATATTTTCACGCGCTGGGATTCGAGGTGGTACCTTTCAATTATCAAGACAGGTTATCAGGCATCCGCCAATTTGAAAACAACTTATAGCAACCTGGCTTTTTTTCCGCTGTATCCATACCTCGTTAAAAGTGTGGGCTGGCTTGGCCTCTCATTATCTGATGGCTTCTATATATTTTTGGGACTCCTGCTTTCCAGTCTTTTCTTCCTCGCGTCTGCCGTATTGCTTTATCGTTTGACCATCTCTTCGTTGGGTTTTGACGAAGATACCGCGCGCCGCACACTGATACTGCTGATTGTTTTTCCCGTCAGTTTTTTCTTTTCCGCATTTTATCCAGAGAGCCTGTTCTTATTTCTAACATTGCTTGGTTTTACATTTGCGCTGGAGGAGAAATGGGCTTGGGCCGGTATCTGCGCGGCTTTGCTCATCATCACGAAGCCAACAGGGATTGTTCCCGTGTTTGCCCTGGCGTGGTTATACATGGAAAAGAAACAATGGAAGTTGCAAAACATTCGTCCGTCAATATTATGGTTCCTGCTTGCGCCCATTGCCTTGTTATTGCATTTTTCTGATTTGTATCTCGTGTCGGGCGATCCTTTGGCCTTTCTCGATGCGATGACTGCTTGGGGCGGGATTCAACCATCTGTTTATTTGAATCCGTTCCAAAATCTGAGGGGCTCCGGCTTGGATGTATTCAAGATCGATCTTGTATTGACCATCTTGTTCTTTATCTGCAGTCTTTATATACTTTGGAAGTGGCCAATTAAGGCATACGGAGTATTTGCTTTACTGTTGATTCTTCTGGCATTATCCACAGGATTATTGGCCTCAATCTCACGCTTTTTGTTGGTCTCTTTTCCGATCTTTATTTTTCTGGGCAATAAACTCAAACGCCGTGAATGGTTCGATATGGCAACCGCGGTTTTCTTCGCTTTGCAGATCATTTACTTTGCTGGCTGGGTTAATTATTATTGGATTGCTTAGGCAGACCGAATTTTCGACCAATTATATTAATGGAACAAACCGGACGGCCTCCTTCGACAAACCGCAACGCGGTCATCAGTTCGCTCGCCGGCATATTGACCATTGTTTCATTTTGCTTGGGCGTGGCGCCCATCCCATTCACCGACCTTATTTGTTATTCCACCAGCCTGCTCTTTGCGGTGCTCGCGTTCGTGCTGGGATTGACAGCTTTATTGCAAATCCGTCAAAGCAGAGAATCGGGCCGTGCGTTGGCCTGGATTGGAATCTCAGTGGGCGGACTGACGATGCTGGCGGTTCTGTGCATTATTGCAGTAATCGTCTCCTTCTTTCCATCTTTTGAGCATGTTCTTCCACGAGCTTGGATTCCGCTTTGACATTAAAAATATCAGTGTATTGCGACTTGCTAATCTAATCTGCTTCGATTATGCTTGTCTCTGGGAGTGGTTATGTCCCGGCGGGCTTCCTGGTCTTCAAAACCTGTGGCGGGTCGCGTTGCGGGCCGCGGTGGGTTCGAACTCCCATCCACTCCCGCTCGATCCTGCTAAGGAATGTCATTGCGGGCTCCTATAGAGCGCCTGGCAATCTCATCTAACTATCGAACTAGATTGCCACTTCGATCACGTGCACTTGCAGCACAAGTGCAAGTGTTGCTCCTCGCAATGACAATATTATAATAAAGGTATAAATGCCAATTCCTGAAATTGAAATTCTAAATAGTCTCGTCTCTCGCGTTTTTCTAATTGAAGATTTTACAATAGGCGATCCAACTCAAGGTTCGATTGCGCGTTATCGCGGACACTTGCTCTCTAAAGATTCCGTTTCCGCCTACGACCAATTGGCGGACTCCCTTAAACCATATGATATCACGCCTATGTTTCGTTTGGATCGTGGCCAACAACTTGTCTTTCTTACGCCGAAAAAGCCGGATCCAAAGGCGACGCGGGTCTCCATCAACATTGTTCTTTTCATTCTAACGGTCTTGAGTGTGATGCTGGTTGGCGCGCAGCAATCGGTAGTGCCCACGTCGCCGGGAATATTGGGACAAATCATCGCATTCACCCAAATGATGCTTACCGGCTGGCCCTATGCGTTGAGCTTGATGTCTATTCTCTTAGCGCATGAGTTCGGCCATTACTTCATAAGTCGTCACCATAGGACATCTGCGACGTTGCCGTACTTTATTCCTCTTCCATTTCCACCACTCGGCACGATGGGCGCCGCCATCCTGATGCAGAGTACACCGAAGAACAAGCGCGTCTTGTTCGATATCGGTGTGGCTGGACCGCTGGCCGGCATCATTGTTGCCATCCCAATTCTATTCTATGGCCTTTCCATTTCCAAACTTTCAGTTATTCAGCCTGTGCCGGGAATGATGCTGGAGCAGGAAGGGAACTCGATATTTTATTTGCTTGCAAAATATATAACCTTCGGAAAGTTATTGCCTGATCCCGCGAGCACTCACGGGCTTTCTTTCGGCATGTATTGGCTTCATTATTTCTTTACCGGACAACCATTTCCAATCGGGGCAACGGATGTAATCACCAGTTCGATTGCCTTCGCGGGCTGGGCGGGATTGCTTGTCACCGCGCTCAATCTAATTCCTGCCGGTACATTGGATGGGGGTCATGTGATCTATTCGTTGTTCGGCGAGCAGGCCAAGAAACTTTTTCCATTTATTTGGGGAGTATTAATTCTATTAGGCATTTTCTGGAATGGCTGGTGGATTTGGGCGGTTCTCCTGCTTTGGCTGGGACACGTTCACGCGGAACCCCTCGATCAGATCACACAGCTTGACTCCGGTCGCCGGGCCGTTGCGGTGTTGGTAATCATCATATTCATTTTGACATTCAGTCCAGTGCCATTTGCAGTGTTCGGCGGATTATGATTTTTCGCCGCGGCTTTTCAATTCTATTTTTGTTTTTGCTTGCGGCGTGTCAGTCTGTCCCGAGTCGCTTAACGGCAATGCCATCAGCGCAAGCTAAAACTACAGCGCAGGCTGCGACCCGCCCTCAGCCGACGATTACCCCACAAGCGGTGAGCCGGTTTGGGATAACGGAAGACGCGCCTAACGAAATCACGATTCAAGTCTGGCATCCGTGGTTCGGTGTCGAAGCGAATCTATTTCAATCGCAAGTAGATGAATTCAATCAAACCAATCAGTGGGGAATCAAGGTTCAATCTACCAGCCAGCTCGATTACAACGAACTTTTCCAAAACGTTGAAACATCTTTATCGGCATCCAATGATCCTCAACTTGTAATTGGCCTTCCTGAATATGCCTTATTGTGGAACACGAATGGCGATGTGGTTGATTTGACGGATTACGTCAACGATCCCAAATATGGATTGAGCGATGGAGATATCAAGGATATTCCATCCATCTTTTGGGATCAGGATGAGGTTGGCGGAAAACGATTGGGAATGCCAGCGGAAAGCTCGGCACGCTTTCTGCTCTACAATGCAAGCTGGGCGCGCGAACTTGGGTTTAAACTCTGCGCCAGTCACCGCGGACGATTTTCGAAAGCAAGCTTGCGCGGCACACGCTACCATGTTAAAAGACAATGATAAATCGAACGATGCGATGGGCGGGTGGCTTGTGGATACGCAGGCGACAACTGCCCTCTCGTGGTTGACAGCATTTGGCGGCGGAGTACTCGAAGGAAATGGTTATCATTTTTTGACTCCGAACAATTTGGCTGCCTTTACGTTTGTGAAGCAACTTTATGATGATGGTTGTGCATGGACCACAGGCGATCCATCCAGCGTTTACGATGCATTTGCCAATCGCCAAGCGTTGTTCTCGACCGCGAAGTCTCGAAGAACTATCGGATCAGTCGCGCGCGTTCGGCGCGTCAAATAATTCCGATGAATGGACCGTGTTGGCTTTCCCGGGCAACTCGCAAAGCGGCTTGTTCGTGTACGGTTCATCCTATATTCTATTGAAGTCCACACCTGAACAGCAATTGGCTTCATGGCTTTTCGTGCGCTGGATATTATCACCGGAGAATCAAGCTAAATGGGTCGAAACATTGGGCTTGTTCCCTTTTCGGGCATCATCCATGGAACTGCTCAAGGATTACAGCAATAGTCATCCACAATGGAATGCGGCATTGGGTCTTTTGCCGAATGCGGGAATCCAGCCACAATTGGCCTCATGGCGCGAGGTTCAAATTATGTTAGGCGATGGATTTTCTTACATGTTTCGGCCTGGCCTTGATAATCAACCAGCCATTGCATCGAACCAACCTGCCGCGATTCTCAGTCAGATGGATTTGATTGCGGGCGAACTTTCGAAATGAGATGATAAGATTGGAGTGAGCCTAAAATTGAAAAAGCCACGCGTATGATCGCTGGTCGGCGGCATTAAATATGAACCAAAAATTCCTCTATAATATTATTGATCCAAAACTTTTAGATTCACTTCCTGATGAATGGGGCATAGTCATTCACTGTCCAAATCCGCAATCGATTGGTTTTGCCACCACACTCACACCTGCGGTCATAAGACAAGCCATAACTAAAGATATTAATCTACTGGTAACACATCACGATGCATGGAATTTTATGTTGGAAGAACGGCACACCTCTATCGAACTTCTAGCCCAACATCAGATTTCTCACGTTTGGTGCCATGCTCCACTTGATATAGTGGATTTTGGTACAGCATCCACGCTATTGGCCATAACTGGCTGCCGGGTGGTTGAGACTATAGCGAAAGGTAGCGGTCGTATTGGAAAACTGCCAAGACCATTTCCTCTTTCTGACCTAAGAAAACTGCTGAATTGTCAATTGTCAGAAAATCCATGTAGAGTATATGATGCGAATCGGCAGGTTGCTCGGATTGCGTGCGTGACAGGAGCAGGTGTGATGACCGAATATCTAGCTGAAGCACTCGATTATGGGATAGATTTGTATTTGACCGGTGAAACAAGTTTGTATCTATTAGAGTATGCAAGTTTTCATAATGTCAACGTTCTTATTTACTCTCATAACTATACGGAAATATTTGGTACACAAAATCTTGCTAATGAGATCGCTAACCAGCTCGGGATCAAAGAAATAGTCCGGCTGGATGAACCTCACTATTAACGCATCTAATCATGCCTCCTTCGGACAGATACTAGATGCCCACTAGACATTAAATCTTTAATACAAACCAAGCCTTTAAGATACGCGCCTTCGGGAAAATGCAATGAGATGGGATGATCGCTGGCCTGAAAAAGATGTTCGATGATGTGAGCATCCACGTCCGCGTCCAGTGCGGCGCCTGCCACAATTTTTTGGAACAAAGCCGCGTCGACTCCGCCGGAACAGGAGCATGTAAACAGGATACCATTAGGTCGCAAGAGCTTGAATGCAAGCAGATTGATGTCTTTATAACCGCGCGCGGCTTTTTCGGCTTGAACGGCGGTCGGCGCAAACTTTGGCGGGTCGAGAATGATCATATCGAACGAGCGGGCTTCGTCACGGAATTTTCGCAAGACATGAAATACATCACCTTCGAGGAATTGTGCTTTCTTAATCGGTAATTTGTTAAGTTCGATATTTTGACGCGCGAGCGCCAACGCTTCGGATGATGTATCCACAGATAAGACAGATTTTGCAGCACCGGCTAATGCATTAACTGTAAATCCACCCGTGTAGCAAAAACAATCCAACACATCTTTGCCCCGTGCAAATGCGCGCACACGCTGACGATTTGCGCGTTGATCGAGGTACAAGCCGGTTTTGTGGCCGCGCTCAAAGTCAACGTGGAATTTCAAACCGTGCTCCGCGATGGTTAATGGAGATTGGAGCATCGAGCCACGCAAAGAACCAACGCACGACAGCAATCCTTCCAGCTCGCGGACATCGGCATCGGAGCGTTCATAAATATTTTTCAAGCCAGCTTCTTCAAGTAAAATATCGGTGATGATTTCTTTCCAATATTCAGACCCGGCAGTCAAGGATTGAAGAACAAGTATGTCATCATAACGATCTACGATCAAACCGGGGATGCCATCGGACTCAGCGTAAATCAGGCGAATTGCATTTGTATCTTGCGAATCGAATAGGGAGTTTCGAGTCTCAAGCGACGTTCGGATTCGTTTGCGAAAGAATTCCGCATCAATGGTTTCATCTTCAAAGGTCCAAACACGGATGCGGATTTGCGATTGAGGCGAGTACGCGCCGTGGGCGAGGAAGTCGCCTTTGGAGGAGAGTACGTCCACCGTCGCGCCGGATGCGATCCCTTCATCCACGTATTGAACTGCGCCGGAGAAAATCCACGGATGGCGGCGCAAAACAGATTTCTCACGTCCGGGTTTGAGAATCACAGAGGACATGTTCAGAGTTTATCACACGTGTTATGATGATCAAAGATAAACAATCCCTGACAGGATGGATAATATGATTGACTTCGCTTCTGATTTTGGAGAAACCGTCAAGCGCCATATCGACAAGGATTACTTTATTTGGCTCACGACCATTGACTTAAATCTCACACCCCAACCTCGACCTGTGTGGTTCATTTGGGTGGATGATTCTTTCCTGATCTTCAGCGAACCGAAGGCGCATAAAGTTCGGCATGTGATGAATTATCCAAAAGTTGCTTTGCATTTCAATACCGGAGATGCAAAGGGCGAACAGGATGTCATTGTTATGATCGGGACCGCGGGCATTGATCCAAGTGTGCCGCCTGCATACAAAGTCCCCGCCTATGTGAAAAAATATAAGACTGGAATTGCAGATTTGAAGATGTCGCCTGAGAAGATGGGCGATCAATATTCAGTTGCGATTTGAGTCAAGCCGATTTCATTAAGAGGATGGTAATATAAACAAGAGATGGTCACTTCGCAAAGAGAGCGTCTCTTTATTATTTAAATGATCCCGATTCGTTTTCCGGCGGTTGCGATCACATCAATTGCACGTTCGATGTCACCCGGCTCGTGCGCGGCGGTGACCGTGGCGCGCAGTCGCGCCAACCCTTCTGCCACCGCAGGCGAGACCACCGGCAATACAAACACATCGTGATGCTGGACTTCACGCGTCATAGTAAAGGCCAATTCATCCGAACCACATAACACCGGGACAATGGCAGTGGTAGTTAGCAAAGTATCGAAGCCGGCGGATTTGAGTCCATGGATAAATAACTGTGAATTGTGATTTAATTTCTCGATGCGCCATGGTTCATCGAGAATCACTTTAAAGGCCTCATTCGCGGCCGCGGCTTGTGCGGGCGGCAGTGCGGCAGAAAACATATAAGCGCGGCTATTGTTACGCAGGTAGTTTATCAATTCCGACCTGCCAGCAATATATCCTCCCACGGAGGGGATGGTTTTGCTGAGGGTCCCCATCTTGATGTCGATCACGTTATCCAAACCGAAGTGCTCTTCGATGCCGCGTCCCGTTTTGCCAAGGACGCCCACCGAATGTGCCTCATCAATCATCAGATAGGCGCCGTACTTCTTGCAGATAGCGGCAACGCTTGGCAGGTCAATCACGTCACCATCCATCGAGAAGACCGCGTCTGCCACGACCATTTTTGCGGCGCCCTCTGGGATCTGTTGAAACCGATGCTCCAAATCTTCAATATCGTTGTGTTTGAAGCGGCGGAATTCTGCGCCGGACATCAAACATCCATCCACGATCGAGGCGTGATTCAATTTATCGGATAACACATAATCCCCGCGTCCCATCAAAGCCGAAATGACGGTCAGGTTGGTGGCATAACCTGAAGTGAATGTAATCGCCGTCTCCGTGTGTTTGAATTCGGCGATGGTCTCCTCAAGCTCGGTATGGATTGTCAATGTCCCTGCCAGCATGCGGACGCCGTTTGTGCCCGTGCCAAATTTATCGAGGGCTTTCTTTGCGGCTTCGTTGATGCGCGGGTGACCAAGCAAGCCGAGATAACCGTACGAAGCATACATTCCCATTTCGCGGCCGTGCACCAAAACCTTTGCACCTCCGCGCAATTCTTCTATTGGCTGATTGTAGAAATACAGATCACTGGCTTTTGCCATCGCCACGCGTTCGGTGAAGACCTTGATGCGGCGCGAGACCGTATCATCCGTGTTGAATTCCATAATTGACTCCTAAAAATAACTTGCGCAAGTTTAGCCGAGAGCCATTCTTCTGTCAATCAAGCATGATATCAAGCATGATATAATATCGTCGCAATTAAAAAAGGAGCGTAAGAAAAGTGTTGGTTTCCCTGTAGGTTTTTCACACGTTTCGGGCAACTGCCCGCTGTGATGATTTCACAGCCGGGGGCAAACGCCCTCGGTTTTTGTTTTCTACAGGAGACTTATGCTTACTGCTCACCATATCAATCCGCCAATGCGTGGGCTTGATCGGCTCCAACGGATGCGGTAAATCTACGTTGATTTGGATTTTAGCGGGAATTGAAACTCCCGATTCGGGGATCAGTGATTTGTACGCTTGCGGGGTTGAGGATTGGATATTTGGCGCAAGGGTTGGATTTTGCATCAGATCAAACGCTTCAATCCGCCCTCAATCTGGAATCCGCTAAACCAGATGAACTCGAAGCTGAAATCGTTTCCGTTGCCGCGGCGCTCTCCGTTGACCCGGACAATTCTGTGCTTCAAGCTAAATATGATTCGCTTCTTCATCAACTTTCTTCCGACCACCATCAACCGAAAGAAATTTTATCTCCTTTGGGCCTCGCCGAGATTCCTGTCAACACACTGGTGAAAAATCCAAGCGGAGGACAAAAGACGCGGCTCATGCTGGCACGCATCCTACTCGATGAGCCGCAACTTCTTTTGCTCGATGAACCAACCAATCATTTGGATATTGAGATGCTTGAATGGCTGGAAGATTGGTTGAATTCTTTTTCGGGTGCGGCCTTGATTGTCTCTCACGACCGCGTTTTTTTGGATCATACCGTCAGCACCATTCTCGATCTCAACGCCGAGACCCATACCATTCGTGCCTATTCCGGTAGTTACTCCGATTATCTTAAGCAATACATGAAAGAACAGAATAAGCAATGGGCATCTTATCGCGGCCAAGCAGTTGAAATTCGCCGGATGAAACAGGATATTGCGCGCACAAAAGAGCAGGCTCGTCGTGTGGAAATCACCACGACCTCACGCCAGCCGGGCGTGAGGAGGCTCGCCAAAAAGGTGGCGATCAAAGCCAAATCGCGCGAGAAAAAATTGTCGCGTTATCTCGAATCTGGTGGGCGAGTCGAGAAGCCCAAGCCCTCGTGGCAGATGAAGTTGGAATTTAATTCGCAAGAAGATATGAGCAGGAATGTGTTGATGACCGAAAATCTATCGGTCGGTTATGAAGCGGATAAATCTTTATTGGTAGATATAAATATTCATGTCCGCGCCGGACAGCGCATCGCGTTCACCGGTTCGAACGGAGCCGGCAAGACTACGTTCATCCGCACGATTGCAGGGAAGCTGCCACCGTTATCGGGCAAGTCGAGATTGGGGACATCTGTTAAGGTTGGTTATATGGCACAGGAGCACGAATTACTTGACCTGAACCTCAGTCCTTTGGAAACAGTTCAACGGATTGCTTCATTCAATGAAACCGAAGCGCGCAACTTTCTGCATTATTTTTTGTTCAGCGGCGATGATGCCTTGCGTCCATGCCGCGAGCTGAGTTATGGCGAACGCACTCGTTTGCAATTGGGACTATTGGTGGCCCAAGGTTGTAATTTCCTGTTGCTCGATGAGCCTATCAATCATCTCGACATTCCTTCGCGAGCCCGCTTCGAGCAGGCCCTCAATCAATTTAAGGGCACGGTTCTGGTTGTAGTTCACGACCGATATTTCATCGAGCACTTTGCATCGGAGCTTTGGCTCATAGAGAATGGCCACATTGAGCAGTATGGAACATTAAGTGCAGAGACAGGATCTAGCAAGATGGAGATATCCCATCCTGGACGGAAGATTCCTACGCTTTAAATCTCGGATATGAACCCAGCACTCGCAGCATCGCGGCATATTCCCCCAAATGATCCAGGGCGCGCTTTGTGGTTTCTTCATGTGTTGCGCCGATGAAGTCAACGTAAAATAAATATTCCCACGGCTTGCCCTGCAGGGGGCGTGACTCAATTTTGGTTAGGTCAAGGTTGCGCAACGCAAAGACACTCAAGGCTTTGAACAGAGCGCCGGGTTCATTCTGCAATGTGAATACAATCGATGTCTTGGCTTCAGCGTCGGGCCGGATTGCTTTGGACGCTATCGCTAGGAAGCGTGTGTAGTTTTCGGGATTATCTTCGATCCCTTCTTCCAGGATGTGCATTCCATATAACTTTGCTGCGCGCCGCGATGCAATCGCCGCTGTATCGCGGGCGCCGCGTTCCTTGAGCATCTTCACGCTCCCTGCCGTATCGTAAACCGCTTCCCCCTTGATGCCATGATTTCGCAAATACGTATCGCACTGTCCCAGCGCCTGCGGATGGCTGATGGCTTTCTTGATCTCAGTTTTTTTTACACCGGGCAGCGCAATCAGACAATGGCGGACGCGTAAAAAATATTCGCCGACGATGTGTAATTGATATCGCAAGAACAGATCATAGTTTTGATGGATGCTTCCCGCCAAAGAATTTTCAATGGGGATCAGTGCAGATTCGCATCTCCCCGAATGGACAGCAGAGAATGCCGCATCGAACGATTTGCACGGTTGAGTTTCCACCTCGCCAAAATATTCAAACACCGCCTGCTCTGAATATGCGCCCGGCTCACCTTGAAATGCAATTCTCATAAAAACTCCGTTACTCTCAAATGTTATTTTACTTTCTCCGCCCACTCGACGATTCTTCCGAATCCTTCTTCCACTTCTTCATCTGATGCAGCGATGGTCATGCGCACAAAGCCTTCGCCTTGTTCTCCGAATGCTGTTCCGGCCATCAATCCAACGCCAGCTTCCTCAAGCAGGCGTTCGCAAATTTCAATGGAATTCATCTGGAGCGGGCGCACATCCAGGAAAAAATAGAATGCACCCATTGGCGGCGTGACCAAAACTTCATCGCTTTCTTTGGTATGTGCCATTCTCAGCACCAATTCGCGACGACGCGCATACGCGGCGCGCATATCTTCGGCGGCGCGGCTGATAGCTGGATCAGTCAACGCAAACGCCGCACCTTTCTGGATAAAGGGGGCGACACACGTAATGGAATTCTGTCCTGCCTTGAGTGCGTTCTCAATAACGCGGGCCGGTGCAGTTAGATAACCAACTCGCCAGCCGGTCATGGCATAGGTCTTTGACAGGCTGTGTATCAAAATAGTGTGTTCCTTGGCTCCATCGAGCGCCGCGGCAGAAGTCGGCCTTTCGCCATAATATAAATTTTCGTAGACCTCATCGCTCACAATCCACAACTGGTGGGCGGCAGCAAAGTCATGCAATCTTTGCAAATACTCCCTTGTCGGATATGCGCCTGTTGGATTGGATGGATAATTCAAAACGATTACTCGCGTCTTAGAGGATAATGCCTTTTCCCAGGATTCAAACAATGGAATAAATCCATTTTTAGCAGGCGCTGGCACACGGACCACACTGCCGCGTAGCATTGTTGCCATGTTTGAATGGGTTGCCCATGATGGATCGGGGATCAGCACTTCATCACCGGGATTCAAGATAGATTGCATCGCTAAGTAATAGGCATGGATTCCTCCGTGCGTGATCAGCAATTCAGTTTCTGGGTCGTATGAAACGAAGTTGTCGCGTTGAAGCTTCACGGATGCCGCATGTCTTAAATCCGTCAACCCGCGGCTGGGCGCGTAATGAGTCAAACCGTCTTGCATCGCTTTGAGGGCGGCATCCAACACAGCAGGCGGAGTTGCAAAATCCGGGTCGCCTGTTTGCAGACCAACGATCCTGTGTCCCGCCGCTTTCAGTGACTGAACACGATCCGCCATTGCAACGGTCTGAGATTGACGAATTTTTTCAAATTGGATGTTTAGCATGTCCATAAATAATCCCTTCAAAAATTGCGGGAAATGATAATTCGCACGATTGTAACCCAATCCAGGAAGATTCTAAAACCACGTTGAATCCATATTTTCCGTGGTTTGTTTCCAGCCTGCTACTTATTGTGTACCGAGGGAATTAAAATCTGGAATTTGAATCTCGATGGAAGCACCAGACCCGCTCCGTATAACGCCGCTGCTCAAATCGTTCGAAATATCATTGAGCAAATGATAAGCATCTGCAAAACGTTTCAGATGCTTATTGATACTCTTCGTGCTGACCCGTGAAAGTCTGTTTGGTGATTAAGGTTTATTTTGAACGATTGGTGATGGCTTACTTTACCCGCATCTGGGCGGTCATTACACTCGCGAACCATAGGTGCTTTTTCACATTCAAACAAATGCTCGGACTCTTGGCTGGGCAGGGGCTTTGGCAATCGCATCGCCCGCACGGCCAGATCGGTCAGCGCGGTGATGTGAACGATGAGTTGATAGTGTTTGTTAAGATCGCCCATTTTGCTAGCGGCAGGTCTCACAGGCTGCGACGATGATCTTCGCAGCCGTCTGCTAGATCTGAGATGAGGGTTGATAGCCATCCAATGGAAGCAAGCCCGTATGGTGTGTTGGATATGACCGACAATGTCTGCCAATCGGTGAACGATTTGTTCTACGACGAATATTATTTGTGTGAAAATTCCTTCAGCCTATATTTAAATCTGTGTTCATCCTCATCGAATCCGTAAGACCAAAGAATGGCGGAGATCGGAGTATACGTGGCGTCGCGGGAATAATGCTGAGGTGAGCGGTGTGCGGTCCGCGCTTCGTCTTTCTGAAAGCTCGGAGCAATACTTCGGCACCATTGGTTTTCTGTGTGCCCTTGGCATATCCTAGTAGCGGACTGTCTTAGCGACTCGCGTCGCGCTTCTCGTCCAAGCCCAATGCGTAAATGATGGCCTTGATAACGGGGGCGATATCGTTCAGCAGTTGGTCATTCCAAAGGCGAATTACCTTATCTCCTTGCGATTTCAAATAGTCTGTTCTTTCTTCGTCATATTTCACCTGTTTCAAGTGCTGCCACCAAAGGGGTAGTCAAAAGAATTTCTATTTAGCTGACCATGATGGCCTGATTTAGAATTTGAGCCTGTAACTAAGCGGTTCTATTCCTTCTGACATACATTTTTCATCGCGGATTTAAGACAAGAGATCAATCAACTACGAGGCATCTTTTGATCGTTGCCTTTAAGCAGGCGGGTGATTTCTTCAATCTGCCGCGACTGATCCATGATCTTCAGAAACAGAATAAGTATGCCAACGCCAGTCATGAAGGCTCCCACATCTGCCCAGAGGTGATTGGAAGGATCGTCCGCGATGACAATTATCAGTGGACCAAATATCACGAGCGCTGGAGTGAGGGGCAAAAGAAGGTTGATGAATGTTCTCATGATGCATCTCCTTGTGGATCTGGAATATTGGCAAACATTTATTATAAGGCTTAATTGTTTGAACAGTTCCTTGAGCGGCACAAACACAAAAAAATAATGCCGCACTTGCGTAAGTGCGGCTAAAAACGGTGTATAAAAAGCTCCTCGCCGAAGATATCAATTTAGAACCTGGCGGTTCGAGGTTCATTTCCTATAGACATACATTTTGGGCAAATGGAGAGCCTATAGTGGAGTTGAATACAAAAAGACTTGCATTCTATAGCTAGCATTCGGAGCTATCTCTTTTCGAATTGGCGTCTTGGTGACTATCATTATATAAAATCAACCCGATTGGTAGTGTTATAGTGAAAGCGCCAAGGATTGGCAAAACTATAAAGAGGAAACACAATTCATAAAACCACCGATCACTTATCATTTCGTCAAACCTGTGGGCGCTCGTTCGGGCGTCTGGTTAATGCATCTATGGATGCAACCTGTTGGTAGGAACAGGTTTTCTTACCCTGGCGACATGGCATACCAAGATGTGCCATGCTGGTCAGCTTCCAGGGAACAAGAGCGAGTTGTGAGGGATAGGCCATATCCCAAAAGGCAAACGTTCAGAAAGGATGGAAAGGGTTAGCCGGTCATTGGCGAAGGCGAGACATGACTAAGACGAAGCTGGCATACGTGGTCTGAAATGCCAGGAGAACTGTAAATCGTCAAGCGAACGATGGCGATGAAACTGGAGCACAGGTTCGGAAGGTTCCACTGCCTGCAAATAGGAAGAACCCAGTTCTCAGGCTCCCTGTCAGGGAGAACGTGTTCGGAAGCCAACCCCACCCCATTCCAGTAACCAGATAGCTACCGAGGAACCATCTATCCTTGCCCCTATCAGGGCAGACGGACTTGGGACGCATCGGGATAGATGGGACAGACTGGTCGTAGTAGTCGGTGGAGTCACGTCCACTCAGGGAACATGGGAAAGCCATGTACAGGGCGAAGGGCCAGAGACATAGCCGTTCAGCAAGACCAGACCTACAAAGGTGTTAGACCTTGTATTGGAGTTCATGGTCAGGTTGGATAACTCAGTGTTCTTTTGAGTGCGTGCTATGTTGGAGAGCCGGATGCAGCGATGAGTTGCCCGTCCGGTTCGGAGGGGGCTGGGCGGAAACGTATCCTCGCAAGAGGACAACGCGCCGCCCTTCCACCCTATGCAATTCCAAGGATACGGCGAGTTTAATATCGAAAGTATAGCCCACTAATAGTGCTGGGTAAAATAATACCCCGAAAGCGGGCCATCCTAATCCATTTGCCAAAATCCGGTTTTTCGTGGCAAAATCTACACACAAAATACACATCTGCTACGATGATTGAGATTATATTGGACGTATGAAGGCGAAATAATAATGGCATGAAGAAGGAGAAAAAATGCGTGTAAATAAACTTCTCGCTTTATTCTGTATTGGTGCATTGGTGATGGTCGCTTGCAGTGTGACCGTCGATCTGGGTACGTCGCCTTCCAGCACGCCGACTCAGACGGACACAGGTGTGAATCAGGTTTCAACGATAGTAGCGCAGACCCTGCAGGCCTTGACACAGACTACGCTTTTAGCCACTCCAGCCAATACCTCCGAACCCACTGCGACCGCAACTGCTTTCAGTACACCGATGCCGCCCACCTTGAGTGTCAGTGTTGCCACGAACTGCTATGCTGGCCCCAATACCAACTATGGCTTTGTGATTACCATCCGCCCTGGAACTACCGTAACAGTGGTTGGAAAAGATACGACAGACAATTATTGGATCATTGACGTTCCGGGCTATCCTGGCACGGTCTGTTGGCTTTCAGGGCGGTATGCAAGCGTAAGTGGCGACGTTAGTCAGCTCCCCGCACCAGCTGCGCCTCCACTACCATCAATAGTATACAATCCGGGCGGCTGGTGCGCTTACTCCTCACACTCAAGATGGTGGACGCATTGGCCACATGGGTCATCATGGTCACATCACTGGGGTAGTGGAGGATGGAGAGGTGGAAGCGGAGGATGGTACTGTCCATAGACACTCCTCCGGTCGCAGCACGTTGACATTCCTACAACATTTTCCTCTCCTATGCCGCCCAGGCCTTCGACCACAACGTTATGACGTACGTTCGCCATTTTGCACTCTCCTTATTTCAGAAGAATCAGCGTTGATCGCCAGTGCCGACCTTTCCGATACGGCTCTGGCCGGACTTGCGAAGGTCGTGCTCTGCTCGTCGTCCGTACTTCTGCCGCTCTTCCTTCGCGTGGCTCATAACCTGATAGACCCTCCTTTCTACGCCCGAGGCGTACAAAAACCGATGATCCGCTCTCTGAAACCTTTCCGATGGTCATACTCTGAAATAATTGGAGCTGTTGAAGCCCCTTGGCCTTATCCCCGAAGGTCTATTTAAAGTTTAGGAAAATCCCATTTGGATTCAAGTGACCAAGCGATACCAAATCAAAATATTTGTGCGCCCCCCACCATACGGCTTAGTTGCACTTGAATGTTTGCCATTGATGCCAAGCATAATCGTCCCTCCACCAGAATTATGATATTAGCCTGGGTTTCACTTTCTATTCTCGCGCCTTCTCTTCTTGTGTCAATGAGGGAAAACCCTTAGTTGCTCGAAACCCACCATTAGCAGGATACACTGCGGGAAGCGCTTCCAAGATGCAATCGATAAAAGAAGAAAAGTCAAGGCTACAATTCAAAACGAAAATAAATGCCGGTCGTTTTTAAAATTTGACGACCGGCATTGAGTTATGCTTTTTCTACCTCAACTTTTGGTTGCCTGCGAAAAACCGTTTGAATAGCCCCACCCAATGCGGTCAATATCATAAGCGGTGTGAAGGCAAACCAGCCGACAAACGGCGTGAAGCCTGCAAGGATCAGCAAAGCTCCTCCCCGCAAGACCGCATTGAATTCATTGTCTAGTTCGCCCATGTGATGCCCGAGCAAATCTGCGAGCGAAGCCAAGCCGAGGAAAGCCAGTGACGCCAGGGCCAGCGTGATTAATCCGCCAATGATGACTAGGATGCCGCTGATGACTTTCACACCGCTAGCAAGTTGGGCCAGCCAGATGAATAACGCGTCCAGCACGCCCACGCACAGAAAGTTAATCAGACCAAGCAACAACGATTTGCCTAATGATGCTTCCAATGTCCCACTTGTTCGTTCAATGGGTTTGGGAAATAGCAGGCCGATCACGGCGAAGATTGAAATCAACCCTGCGCCCCCAAAGATGACGATAAAAAGCAAGCCGAAGATATTGTTCATGTTTTCTCCTTTTTGATTTACTTGCCGGCCCGGAACAAATCCCACAAATCCAATGCGGGCTTGGGTGTGCCGTCCGAATTACCAAGTCCGACCGAGGCAAACATGCCCAGTGTGTTGATATCGGTCGAGTTGACGCCATTCGCTTTCATGTAGTTGGAATAGGAATCGAGATTGAAATCTTCGAGCAGAAGATAAACCCAAAAAGCCATTCGCGAATCGATTTGATTGTGGATTGCGTTCAAGTACGCAACCTGATCATCGGGCGTGCCGCTAATTGGCCCGATGGACCTGGATGTAAATCCGCCTTCGGCCACAGCGAGCGGCTTCGAGGTCCGCGCAAGAAGCGAAGTGTAATAATCGGTGGGAATTGCCGCGCCGGATTTGAATGCAACGAAGGGATAGGATGAAATCGCCCAAACATCTAAGTTTGGTTCGAACGCTTCGATCTGATTCCAATTCGGCTGGAGACGCGTGCGGCCGTTGGCGACTTGCGGGATCAGATTATTTAACTCCTCCCACTGAAAGGTGACGAAAATTTTTGTGCCGGGCGCTTCGGCCTTCACCGCCTTATAAATATCGTTGTACAAACTGATGAAGTTTTGTGCATCATCTGGATGCGTGTCCATGTAAGTGTTGATCTCGGATGCAAGTCCGAGATAACGCGGATGGAACATTTGCACAATCCATAAGGTGTAATTGGTGTACGCGGTGCGGACTTTAGGATTGGCAAAGCTGGCATCCCAACCAAACGGGAGGCCGCCGAACTGACTGCGGTTAAGTCCGTTCAATCCGTCCACTACGAAAATGGCATCAAGATGGTTCTGCCACGCGAGGGTAACTTGATTGATGATGTCAGTACGCTTTTGAGATGAACCATCCACACTGTTGACGAAATCGTTCCAGGGAACATTTTCTTAAATCAACACAAAGTCGGCATGGTTCCCGAGGTCTTTATAAATTTTCATGACGCTGTCCATCGAAACTTCTGGTGGGGTTGGAAAAATCCATACGTGGTGCGGCTCGCATCAAAGATTGATGTTGCCAGTGTCGGTAATGGTGAGGGAGGCGTTGAGAGAGTCTGCGTTCTGCAAGCCAGCGCGGCCAAGGTCAAAGCTAGAATAAGAATTAAACAGGCGCTTCATTTTGCGGACCTCAGAGCGTTCACATAATAAGATTGCGTTCCCAATCAATCCGAGCAATAGAGTGAAGATGACAATAATGGAAGTTTGAATGCTGGAAAGTGGAATTCGGAACGCGGGCAATTGTGGAATGTATAATGAGGCACTGAGCGTTGGGAATGGGAAACGGGAAATTGAAAATAGTGAGCGGAAAATAGAGAATAGGGATTCGGGAATAGAGGATGGCAAGCTGGGAATCGGGTATCGGAATTCGGGAATCGAAAATTGGAAAGTAGGCAGGGGAGAAACATGTATCGTCTGCGTAATCTCAACGGCAATGAACAACGCCATGCCAAGTGCCACGCCAAGTTGTGCGGCGAAAGTCCGCGTCCAAAGATTGGATCGGAATCGTGGAAGATGCGCGAGAACCGAGGAAGTTAGATCGCGGGAAAGTTCAACTTCACGCAAATCTGCCAGATAGGAATAAAGTCCTTTAAGTTCTTTAAGCCGGGCTCGGCATTCGACACAACTCGATAAATGCAAATCATATTGTCCATGAATTGCTGCATCGAGAGCATGATCGAGATATTCGTTAAGTTGAAAGTCGGTTATATGGTTCATCTCAAGTCTTTCAATCTTTCAGAAAGTAATTTTCGGGCGCGGAACAAATTACTCTTAATATCGCTTACTGGTTGTTTTAGTTGCTTCGCAATTTCCTCGTAGCTCAAATCTTGGAAGTGCCGAAGTTCGATCACGAGGCGATACCGCGGCGGAAGGCGATGCAATTCAAAACGGATGCGCTCATCACGGTCTCTAAGAACCGTAACCGCCTCCGGGCCGGGATGCGGATCGGGAATGGGAGCCAGCTCATCGTCCAGAAGTGAGGTGTATTTTTGTCCCTCGAGTCAATTCAAACAAACGTTGACCGCGATTTGTTTGAGCCAAGAAATGAGCGGACGCTCCGGATCGAACTTATCAATGAACTTATAAGCCCGAATAAACGCTTCCTGTGTTGCATCCTCCGCATCGTGAACATTTTCGAGCAGGTGATAAGCAACATTGAAGACGGTTTGCTGGTGGTAATGAACTATTTCGCTGAAGGCCTCACGGTCGCCTTGTTTTGCACCGCGAACCCACTCACGCTCTGGTGCGGATGTCATTTCTACATTGTATTACAGGGAAAATGCCGAAAAAGTTGCAAGCGGCTTTTTATCTACCAGATTGGGCGGTGTTTTTGTCCAATCACCACGTTAATCCGCGCGTTTTGATTGCATAAGCTGACTGAAGATCGTTTCAGGTTTTTTCAGTCGCCCGTAAGAAGGAGTAAGTGCTAAGCTTGCAGAAGACCCAGGATTCGTCATCGTTGCGGAAATCATTGGGCACCTTTCGTACACGATACGGACGACGGACCTGAGGAGACTTCACTCGCTTCTGCGTCAGACTGGGCATACACGTGCATAAGATATTTCCCCTAGACGACAACCTTTATCCGTTCACGGCATCAGAAGGGCGATTCATTGTCAAGTGTCGAGATTTGAACTCAGGACCTCGCCAACTCAAACCGCGTGTTCTAGTTTTAAGATCGGCTCCAGCCAGAAAACTGAGCTCAATATTCATTAATTTTCTCTTGACATTCTCATAACTTTTTGTTAGACTATTAACACGAGTAATAACGCGCGTTAATACGTCCTCGGAGATAATAATTTACCAAAATTGACAATGTCAAAAAAACGAATAACTAGTCAGGATGTTGCAAATCTTGCCGGTGTTTCCCGCACTACCGTTTCTTTTGTATTAAATGATGTCAAGGGGTTAAACATTCCACAACAAACACGTCAAAAAGTTCATGATGCTGCGAATAAATTGGGATACATTCCGAACGCGGCAGCCCAAGCTCTCGCAAGCCGCCGAACCAGGGCTCTGGGGTTGGTGATGACACGGAGTCCGCACTATATTTCGTCAGATGCTTTTTTGCCCCAAATCATTGCAGGGTTAATGGATGTGGTCAAAGAACGCAAATTGCGCCTTCTTATAGAATATGTTGAAATGGCACATCAGGATCGAGCTTACCTTGAACTGGCACGCGCCAAACATATTGACGGCATGATTCTCCTCACGCCGCGTATTGATGATGCTGCACTGAAGAAACTTGAACAAGTTGATATACCTACTGTCATCATGGGAGAAATTATCGGCACGAATCTCTATTCGGTCGATATTGATAACCGTCTTGCCGCAGTCAAAGCAGTTAACTATTTGTTGGAGCTCGGTCATAGGCAGATCGCTTGTATTTTGAATGCGCCTCCCTCTTATACTTCAGCGGCTGCCCGTGTAATGGGCTATAAAGATGCTCTCATCTCAGCCGGAATCCCGCCAGACGAAGAACTAATTCTGTATGCCGACTTCGACCCCCAAAGCGGCTATGACAGAATGAAATCCTTGCTTGCAAGCCAACAAAAATTCACAGCGATTTTTATTGCAAGCGATAACATTGCCATGGGGGCTTACGCGGCATTGCATGAAGCAGGGATGAAAATACCGGAAGATGTTTCAGTAGTTGGTTTCGATGATATTCCTTGGGCAGAGTATGGTGACCCGCCACTAACCACTGTTCGTCTGGATGCGCAGGAATTAGCCCGTAGGGCTTGTTTTGTCCTGACGGATCTGCTCAACGGAAAAGAAATTCCGCAAAAGAGGCAGATCTTGGATACAGAGCTTGTTATTCGTCAATCATGTACGAATTATAAGCATTTACTGAAGGGAGGTGAGCTATTGCGGAAAGCTCAATAAGTTGTAAGAAACGATCCGTTTTGTAACTACAATTCTCGTGAGGAGAAAAGGAGAAAAATGAATAAAAAATCATTTGTATGGTTGGTGGTGAGCTTATTGATATTAGCATCTTTGGCGCTGACTGCTTGTGGAAGCGCCGCTACCCCAGCGCCGACAGCGATGCCGGCCCCAACCACAGCACCTGCAGCGACAACAGCATCTACCTCGATGCCTGCAGCGACAACAGCATCTACCTCGATGCCTGCACCAACTACAGCACCGACCCAAGCGTCAGCCTCGAATATCGATTGCAAAGGCGCAAAGCCTGGTGACACATTGTCTGTTGTTTATCAATGGTCTGGCAATGAGGAACAACTCTTCAATACAATCATCAAGCCTTTGGTGGATGCCTGTGGCATCAAGATCAATGCCCAATCCACTCGCGATGATGCTGTACTCGATACTATGGTGAAGAGCACGCCACCTGATGTTCTGTTCTGGCCAAACCTTAACCCCATAAAGCTCTATTCCGATAAGTTGGTGGCTCTCGACACTGATAGTGCCGATGTAAGCAACTATGCGTCGGACTGGATTAACTTGGGTACGGCCAATGGCAAGCTATTTGCCCTACCCGCCAAAGCTGATATGAAGACCCTCATCTGGTATAGTCCTGCACAATTCCAAGCTCTTGGATATACCGTCCCGACAACTTTCGCCGACCTGCAGACCTTGGCGGACAAGATGGCTGCTGATGGGAATGTGCCGTGGTCTATGGGCCTCGAAAGCGGCTCCGCTACTGGTTGGACTGGAGCGGACTTCATCGAGGATTTGCTGCTGGCTACACAAGGAACTGACTATGTCAACGGCATCATATCCGGTAAGGTGCCTTACAACGATCCCGGCGTGATGTCTGCCTACCAGATCTACCAGAAATGGGCCAGCGATCCGAAGTATACAGTCGGCGGATCGAAAGGCACGGTCAGCACGAATTTCAATGATGCGATTCTTCAGGTCTTTTCAAGCCCACCCAAAGCTTTGATGATTGAGAAGGCCACCTTCGCTGCGGGTTCAATCACCAAACAATATCCGAACCTGAAGTATGGCACAGATTATGATGCGTTTGTGTTTCCCGGTGCGAAGGGCGTGCAAGTGAGTGCAGATTTCATGTATGCCTTTGGCAACTCACCGGCTGCCCAAGCTTTGATTGCTTACTGGACTAGCGACTTAGGCGCCCAGAACTTCGCCGCGACTAATTGGGGTCTCTCGCCCAATAAGGCGGGTACTGGCAAATACACTGATCCACTGATGACCACATTGGGCAATATCTTTGCGAACGCGGGTGGCTATGCTTTTTCTACGGGCGATGCCATCGGCGATCCTTATAGCACTGCTCAGTGGAAAGCCGTTGTCAATGTTGCGCAAGGGCAAGATATCAAAACCAATTTGGATGCGGTTGCAGCTGCTCAGTCCCAGTCAATAAAATAGAGTCTGAGAATCAAAAAGTAGAATCTAAATAACCGACCGGGGCATATTTTTTGAATATGCCCCGGCTCGCCCCGCAACGAATGGAGGAACTATGGTTCCAAAAATCATGAAGCAGGGACGCTTAGCGCCATGGTTATATCTATTGCCATCGCTGATCCTGATGACCATATTCATCGTTTATCCAACGTTTGCCACATTCCGATTGAGCCTGCTGGATGCGCACAGCATCAACTCAGCGGCAACCACGTGCGTACCTGGTCAGCCTTGCTGGGGAATCGTTGAGAACTATCGCTACGCCCTCACCGACCCAGAAATGTTAGCAGCCCTCCGCAATAACGCACTGTGGATTCTGCTGATGGTTCCCGGAACAATTATCGGTGCGTTGTTCTTTGCACTGCTAGCCGACCGTGTCCCTTATGAAAACCTGGCGAAATCCATCATCTTTATGCCGATGGCTATCTCTTTCGTGGGGGCAAGCATTATCTGGCGTTTCGTTTACGATTATCAAAGTAGCGGCTCTCAAATTGGCATCCTAAACGGAATCATCACGGCATTTGGTGGTCAACCTATTGCCTGGTTGAGCACGCCGATCATCAACAACTTCTGTCTCATGTTGGTCGGCGTCTGGTTGTGGGCTGGCTTTTGCATGACGATATTGTCGGCAGCAATAAAAGGTGTTCCCGGCGAAATCCTTGAAGCGGCCCGCGTAGATGGAGCTAATGAATTTCAAGTCTTCGGCACTATTATGTTACCGTCTATCATGCCGACCATTGTTGTCGTCACAACTACGATGACTATTATTGTTCTGAAGATTTTCGATGTGGTCTATGTGATGACCGGCGGATACTTCGACACGGAAGTCATCGCCAACCGCATGTTCGAACTGATCGTTACCAACGCCGGCCAATCCACCGCCATCGCCGTTGTCTTGATTGTTCTGACTATACCAATCATGATCTTCAACGTACAACGATTCCGCAAAGAGGAGGAAGCGCGATGAATCCCCTTGACCGCCTTAACAAATTCTTCAGCCGGGTACCTGTCCATGTCGCTGTAATCCTAATGTGTCTGTTATGGATCATCCCAACACTGGGCTTGTTCGTTACATCTTTCCGTTCGCGCGAAGCCGTGCGGGCGACAGGCTGGTGGACGGTTATACTGCCTCAGCCTCAAGTGGTGGGTCAACCCGAATATATACAATACTGTTCCTCTTGCCATGGGGCAAATGGGAAAACCATTCCTACAGCCGACCTAACAAATCCAAGTCTTGTAAATGAATATCAAAGCGCGGCTAGTCTGTTACTTATGCTGCGCAAGCCGATTAATGGGCAACCGCATCTTGTCAACCCAACCCTGCCTCCGGCTCCCAAAGATGCGCTCAATACGCTAACTCCGATTCTCTCTTATCTTCAGACGCTTTCAGGCCAAAAGCAGGCTTCAAATCAATTTACGTTAAACAATTACGTTGACGCGATAGTTGGCTACAAGGGCACCGCAGATTATCTGTCCGATTGCAAACAAAAGGTGCCCAGCACTCTGGCAGTAATGAGTTGCAACGCAAGCGATATTCTCAATTCAGCAGGTATCGGTATTGCTTTTATTAACACGTTGATTGTGGTCATACCAGCCACGATCCTGCCGATCATTCTTGCCGCCCTGGCAGCCTACGCCTTTGCCTGGTTGGATTTCAAAGGCCGTCAGTGGATATTTGCTTTATTAATTGGTTTGCAGATCGTGCCACTTCAGATGGCGCTCGTACCGATTGCACAGCTTTACGTCCAACTCGGGATGCAGAGTAGCTTTTTAGGCGTCTGGCTTTTCCACACTGGCTTCGGATTGCCCTACGCCATTTACCTAATGCGGAACTTCATTGGTTCATTGCCGCGCGAGATTTTTGAATCCGCATATCTGGACGGCGCAAATCATTGGACTGCGTTTCGACGACTGGCTCTACCATTGGCGATGCCGGCAATCGCTTCATTAGGCATCTACCAATTCCTTTGGGTCTGGAATGATTTTCTGGTTGCCAAGATATTCCTAACCACTCATCCTGTGCTGACTGTGCAGATTCAAAACTTGATCGACCCGTTGGGACAGAATTGGCACATTTAACGGGAGCCGCCTTCCTCTCCTTTATTGTCCCCATGATCGTTTTCATCGCTTTCCAGCGCTACTTCGTGCGCGGACTGTTGGCAGGCTCGGTCAAAGGTTAAGAAACCAGTGGACTGGCCAGCCAGTCCACTTTTTTATTCATTGCAAAAACTAACTTTTCAAAAAGATTATTATGAACAACGAACCTTGGTATAAGAACGCGGTTTTTTATGAAGTATCCGTCAGTGCGTTCAAAGACGGAAATGGTGATGGGCGTGGAGATTTGCAGGGTCTCTCAGAGAAACTTGATTACTTACAGAACCTAGGTGTGGATTGTATTTGGTTAATGCCAATCTATCCTTCACCTTTGAAAGATGACGGATATGATATTTCAGATTACTACAATGTCGCAAAAGCCTTCGGTGATTTGGAGGATCTCAAGCTTTTGCTAGATAATGCTCATACACGTGGTATCCGCGTCATCATGGACCTCGTAATGAATCACACTTCTGATGAACATCCGTGGTTTCAATCGGCGCGTGCTGATAGGAATTCTCCTTACCATGACTATTACGTTTGGTGCGATACTAACAAGAAATATGAGGATGCCCGTATTATTTTTCTTGACACAGAATCATCCAACTGGACTTGGGACGAAAGG
Organism: uncultured Chloroflexia bacterium; assembly: GCA_963752775.1. Classification (GTDB taxonomy): domain Bacteria; phylum Chloroflexota; class Anaerolineae; order Anaerolineales; family Villigracilaceae; genus Fen-1038. The sequence continues at coordinate 160,082 of CAVVZL010000006.1, read as the reverse complement.
GCTGGTCAATACTACTGGCATCGCTTTTATGCCAGCCAGCCTGATTTGAATTTTGATAACCCAAAAGTTCAGGAAGAAATGATCACCATTGCCCGCTTCTGGCTGGAACTTGGCATTGACGGCTTCCGTGCGGATGCGGTTCCGTATTTATTCGAGCGTGAAGGCACAAATTGTGAAAACCTTCCTGAAACACACGCCTATCTTAAGAAATTGCGCGCCTTTATAGATGCAAATTATCCCGGCCGAGTCTTATTGTGTGAAGCAAATCAATGGCCCGAAGAAGTTCGTCCCTATTTTGGTGAGGGCGATGAATTTCAGATGGCTTTTCATTTTCCGATAATGCCGCGTATTTATATGGCGCTCAAAAAACAACGTGTGGACGATATACTTGAAATCCTGCGCCGCACGCCGTCGATCCCTGAGAATTGCCAGTGGTGCACATTTCTCCGCAATCACGATGAATTGACGCTTGAAATGGTCACGCGGGAAGAGCGTCAATGGATGTGGGAACAATATGCTCCAGAGCCGCGTATGCGACTTAATCAAGGCATTCGCCGCCGTTTGGCCCCATTACTTGACAGCGACCAGCGCAAAATCGAATTAGCCAATTCGCTTCTCTTCACGTTGCCCGGTTCGCCCATTATTTATTACGGCGATGAAATCGGTATGGGCGATAATATCTGGCTCGACGACCGTAATGGTGTCCGCACGCCGATGCAATGGGACGATTTGCCAAATGCCGGCTTTACCAACGCGCGGCCATATATGCCGCTTCTCGAAGACGAATATAGCCCAAAGCATATCAATGTCGCCGCACAAGTTGCAAATCCTGATTCATTGTTTCATGTTATCCAATCCATGATCACTGTTCATAAAGAACGTCATGCATTTGGCTGGGGCAACTTTGAATGGCTTGATGCAGGCACGGATGCTATCGCGGCATACAAACGAACATACAAAAATGAAACGATGTTGATCCTCAATAATCTTAGCGATAGAAAACAACTGGTGCTTTTGCATGCGGGCAATGCAATCAACGCCTTTACGCATAAAACGGTTTCGCTGGATTCGCTGCTGCTGCAACCCTATCAATATCTCTGGTTGGTTCAGATTGAAAGTCTGCAAATATGAAAAAGACTTGGTGGAAGGAAAGCGTTGTCTATCAAATTTATCCGCGCTGTTTTAGGGAAAGCGACGGCGATGGCATCGGCGATTTTCGCGGCATCATCCAAAAAAATGGATTATCTCAAGGAATTGGGAATGAACGTCGTCTGGCTTGGTCCCGTCTATAAATCGCCCAACGATGATAATGGCTATGCTATCAGCAATTACCACGATATTATGGATGAAATTGGAATGTTGGCAGATTGGGAAAAATTGCTGGCAGAAATGCATAAGCGCGGCATCAAGCGGGTCATAGACCTCGTGGTCAATCACAGATCAAACAAACATCCATTGGAAGCAGATGGGAACAAATTGCGAAGACTTTTCACAAGCCCATACTCTCATTCGTGTTTTCAATGCAGCAGCGCGGATTTCCGCTTCGGCGTTATTGTTCATCCAGATGATGTTGTTAAGTATATTGATCCCGCTGAATGTTAGCTTTTATGGAGCTCACTTGCAAATCGCAAGGTGGACTTGCTCGCTCTAGCGCTCATCAACTGATTTAAGATTTATCCCCAAACGGCTTGGGTAAATTATGTACGTTGTCATGATGATATTGGCTGGACATTCTCCGATGAAGCCGCATCGCATTTGGGGACTAACGGCAACGACCATCGCCGCTTCCTGAACTAATCTTACCGTGGACGCTTTTCCGGAAGTTTTGCGCGTGGCTTACCATTCCAAAAAAAACCAAAACAGGTGATTGCCGAATTTCAGGAAGTTTCGCATCGTTAGCGGATTGGAAAAAGCTCTGAGTGGAGAAGGCCCAAATGAAGTCGACCTTGTCATTCGCCGAATTTTGCTTTTGTACTGAATTATCCTGACCATCGACGGAATCCAATTACTTTAATTAGGCGATCAGATTGGCACGTTGAATGATTACCGTGATTACGACGACCCACACAAAACGCGCGACAGCCGCTCGGTGCATCGTCCCTGCACAGATTGGAATAAATATGAAAAACGGAACGACCTTGATTTTGTGGAAGGCAGGGTTTATCTGGGTTTGAAGAAATTGATCATATTGCGCGATCAGAATGAATCATTCTCTGGTAGTGAAACGGAACTCATCCCGATGGAGAATGAACATATTATTGCTTTTATCCGGACTCGCGCGGGAAAGCACATGATCATCTCTGCAAATTTTTCGGAAAGCTCGCAAACGATTTTGTCGCACATATTTGAACGTTACTCATTACAAACAAACACCTGCATCGAACAAGTAAGGTTGCGCTGCCTAACGATGTGATCGTTGAGCCATTAGGTTATCCAGTCTCTGTATAAAAACATCGGAAGATTTGTGAGCAAATTGTGCGGGCCGGATTACCGGCCCATTATTATTAATCCTATGCTAACAGGTTGGTAACTATTCAAGATATTAAGAACAACTTCTACCAGCCTTTGCGACATTGAAACAAGAAAAATTAACTGCAAATTTCATAGCGCCGCATGCTGGAGCGGATTGGCATAAAAACCGACGTGCACTTTCATTCATATTCGATACAGTGAAACGCGACTTATCGCCTAAATTGTCATAATCGATCAGCTTGACAAATTATAAATTTCACTGTATGATTAAGTAATACTTAACTATTAGAAAGGCGAAATTATGCCACGTTCTGATGTACTGACGCCTCACTCTTCAGGAATTGATAGGAGATTTCATGCGAAGCTTCAATGCGCAGCTTGATCCTCTATTCAAAAAAGAATGGCCTTTCCATGTCGCAAGTTGGTGCCCTGTTCCAGATCTATCACGGCAGAAGCAATGTTTCAGATCTGGGGGAAGGGCTGGGCATTACCCACGCTGCAGCGAGCCAGATGCTGGAACGTCTGGTGCAGCAGAAATTAATCCTGCGTACGGAAGACCCGCAGGACCGGCGAGTCAAACAACTTGTCCTGACTGACAAGGGTTGTCGGATCATGGATGAAAGCATTCGGGCCCGTCAGGGCTGGCTTGACGATCTTGTTTCCGGCCTTTCTGCAAGTCAAAAAGAACTGATCGCGGCGGCAGTAAAAATTCTGATTGAAAAAACCAACGAGCTCGAGCAACAACCCGAATCGGGGCGGTAGTTGAAATTTCCTTTTGAGGAGTCTTTATAACCATGGTACGTTTAGCCAAATATTTAAAACCTTATCTTCTCTTGCTCCTGATTGCTGTTGCTCTGCTCTTCATACAGGCAAACGCCGACCTAGCCCTGCCGGATTACATGTCCAACATCGTCGACTACGGCATCCAACAGGGCGGCGTGGTCAATGCTGTCCCAATGGCCATCCGGCAGAGTGAAATGAATCGGCTGGTGATGTTCATGACTGCGGATAACAAAAATGCCGTGCTGGCAGATTACACGCTGGTAAACAAGAGCTCAGCCGATTATGCTACCGATGTAAAACTGTATCCTGTCCTGGCAACCGAGTCAATCTATGTGCTCAACAAAAATGTTGCTCAATCCGAGATCACCAAGCTGAATCCGATCATGGGTGAGGCATTGCTCGTGGTCTCAAGCATCGAACAGGCGCTGGCCAACCCTGCCGCGGCACAAGCCATGAGCCAGAGCTTCGGCTTCGACCTATCCAAAATTCCACCAGGAACAGACGTTTTCGTCATGCTGCAGAAACTCCCGAGCTACGACCCTGGCCCAGATCGCAGCCACGATCGATCAGAAATTTGCCACGCTGGGTACCAGCATGATCGTGCAGATGTCCGTAGGCGCGGTCAAGACCGAATATGGCGCCTTGGGGATGGATACCGGGGAATTATCAACCAACTACATCATCCATACCGGGATGCTAATGCTGCTGTTAACATTACTTTCCGTAGCTTGCACGATCTCTGTGGGGTTCCTTTCGGCCCGCATTGCGGCCGGACTGGCTCGCGATCTGCGTCGCAATATCTTCCAAAGAGTGGAAAGCTTCTCTAGTACCGAGTTCAATAAATTCTCAACTGCCTCACTGATTACGCGCTCTACCAACGATATCACGCAGATCCAGACGGTGGTTGTTATGATGATGCGGATGGTTATCTACGCACCTATCATCGGAGTGGGCGGCATCATCCGTGCCTTGGCGAAATCCGCCTCGATGTGGTGGATCATCGCCCTAGCGGTGATCGTCCTGCTGGGCCTGATCATGACCATATTCTCGATTGCCCTGCCCAGGTTCAAAATCGTCCAGAACCTGATCGACCGTCTCAACTTGGTGACGCGCGAGAACCTTTCGGGCATGATGGTCATCCGATCCTTCAATATGCAAGGTTTTGAAGAGAAACGCTTCGATAAGGCCAATGTAGACTTGACCTCGGTCAGTTTGTTCATTAATCGAATTATGGTTGTGATGATGCCGGTAATGATGTTGATCATGAACGGCGTGACCGTCCTGATCATCTGGGTGGGGGCTCACCAGGTGGCGAATTCACAAATACAAGTCGGCGACATGATCGCCTTCATGCAATATGCTCTGCAAATCGTGTTTGCTTTCCTGATGCTCTCGATCATGTTCATCATCCTGCCGCGGGCCTCCGTATCCGCCGATCGGATAGCAGACGTCCTCGAAACGGCTCCCCAGATCAAGGACCTCGAAAATCCCCAGCAATTCTCCTCGCCTTTCAGAGGCACAATCGAATTTCACAACGTGAACTTTCGCTATCCGGGTGCTGAGGAGGATGTTCTTCATGACATCAGCTTTACCGCCAAACCGGGTCAAACGACTGCCTTTATCGGAACCACCGGCTCCGGCAAATCCACCATCGTCAACCTGATCCCGCGCTTCTACGAAGTGACAGATGGCGCTATCTACATAGACGGTATCGATATCCGGGAAGTCAGGCAGCATGATCTGCGGGAAAGATCGGCTATGTTCCTCAGAAGGGCACATTATTCTCCGGGACGATTGCAAGCAACCTCCGATATGCCGACGAGAACGCCAGCGACGAGGATTTGAAGCTGGCGGCGGATGTTTCCCAATCCACGGAGTTCATCTCTGCCAAACCGGAAGGGATGCAAACGGAAATCGCTCAGGGCGGTATGAACGTTTCGGGTGGCCAGAAACAACGGCTCTCGATCGCGCGGGCCTTGGTCAAGAAAGCGCCCATCTATATCTTTGACGACAGCTTCTCTGCATTGGATTTCAAAACCGATGCGGCGCTGCGAAAGGCGCTCAAGGAACATACCGGGTTCGAGTACGTTGCTGATTGTGACCCAACGCATTGCCACCGTCAAAAACGCTGAACAGATCATCGTTCTGGATGAGGGCAAGATCGCCGGAAAAGGCAACCATGAAGAGTTAATGGAAACCTGTGAAGTGTACCGGGGAATTGCCCTGTCGCAGCTCAGCAAGGAGGAGATGGCATGAGCATGCAGAACAACCCACAATCAAACCAGGGCGCCCTGGGTGGACCCGGTGGAGTACGCGGTCCGAGCCCGATGCCAGGCGGCGGCAGCCCAAGAGCCATATTGATGCGGGGTGAAAAGCCGCGTGACTTCAAGGGGACCATGAAGAAATTGATCCAGTACCTCGGATCCTACCAGTTGCTGATCCTGATTACGATGATATTTGCCTTTGCCTCCACGATCTTCTCCATCTTTGGTCCCAAATTACTTGGTAACGCCACCACCGAATTGGTTACAGGCCTGATGGCCAAGATTGCCGGGACCGGTACAATTGATTTTGGTTCGATTGGCCATATCGTGCTCGAGGTCCTGTTCCTGTATGTCCTTTCTTCCGTCTTTGCTTACGTGCAGGGCTGGATTATGTCCGGTGTATCCATGGATATCACTTACCGGTTCCGCAAGGATATTGCCGAGAAAATCAACCGCATGCCGCTGCGCTACTTCGATGGCACCAACCATGGCGAGATACTTTCCCGGATCACGAACGATGTGGATACGGTCAGCCAGACTCTCAACCAGAGCCTTTCCCAGATCATCACCTCGGTGACGACGGTGCTGGGTGTGCTAATCATGATGTTCACGATCAGCTGGGAAATGACCCTGGTAGCGTTGGTAATCGTCCCGGTGTCATTTGGCCTCATCGGCCTGGTGGTCAACGTGTCCCAAAAATACTTTAAGCAGCAGCAGGACTACCTGGGGCATGTCGACGGTCACGTCGAGGAAATGTACGGCAACCATGTGGTAATGAAGGCCTTTAATGGTGAAGCCGAAAGCGTTGCGGTATTTGACGACCTCAACAACACGCTCTACAGTTCCGCCTGGATATCCCAATTCCTAACCGGGCTTCTATACCCGATCATCAACTTTATCGGCAACCTGGGTTATGTGGTAATCTGCATCCTGGGTGGATACCTGGCCATTAAGAATATCATCACCATCGGTGACATCCAGGCCTTCATCATGTATTTGCGTACGTTTACCCAGCCGATTACGCAGATCGCCAATATCTCCAACATCTTCCAGCAAACGGCCGCGGCGGCCGAGCGCGTATTCCAATTCCTGGCTGAGCCCGAGGAATTCGCTGAAACCACCACTCCTGTCAAGTTGGAACAAGTTGAGGGCCGCGTGGATTTCAAAAATGTCCGCTTCGGCTACAACCCAGATAAGATCATCATCAACGATTTCTCCTTCTACGCCGAACCCGGGCAGAAGATCGCTATCGTCGGCCCAACCGGCGCTGGCAAGACCACCATGGTCAAACTGTTGATGCGCTTCTATGATGTCAACAGCGGCGCCATCATGGTCGATGGTCATAACGTCAAGGATTTCACCCGCGGCGACCTGCGCCGCATGTTCGCGATGGTTTTGCAGGATACCTGGCTCTATAACGGTACCGTCATGGAGAATATACGCTATGGCCGCTCCGATGCCACCGATCAGGAAGTCATCGAAGCCTCCAAAGCTGCTCACGTAGATCACTTCGTCCGCACCATGCCAGAAGGTTACGAGTCAGTGCTTAACGAGGAAACCAGCAACATTTCCCAGGGACAAATGCAGTTGATGACGATCGCCCGGGCAATCCTGGCCAACCCAGCCATCCTAATCCTGGATGAAGCCACCAGTTCGGTCGATACGCATACCGAGGTGTTAATCCAGAAAGCCATGGACACGTTGATGCAAGGCCGTACCAGTTTTATCATTGCCCATCGCCTGTCCACCATCCGCGACGCCGACTGGATTCTGGTGATGAACAACGGTGATATAGTCGAGCAGGGCAAACACGAGAAACTGCTGGCGAAAAAAGGCTTCTACGCCGAACTCTACAACAGCCAGTTTGAAGGAAAAGAAATCTGATTTCGGAAAGAGGTAAGGAGATACTGCATGACTAATCTCTTGACTATTACGGTTAACGAAAAAAAGTATGAAATACGATCCGCGCCAGATACTCCTTTGCTCTACGTTTTACGCAACGAATTGAATCTAAACGGTCCCCGCATGGGTTGCGGCCTCGAGCAATGCGGCGCGTGCACCGTGCTTTTGGGCGCGCGGGCGATCAAGTCATGCAAGACGCCGGTGATTGAGGCGACACGTGGCCCCATCACAACGCTTGAAGGATTGGGTACATCGGAGGAACTACATCCAATACAACAAGCCTTTCTCGATGAACAGGCGGCGCAGTGTGGATATTGCACGAGCGGAATGATCATGTTGGTTGCTCAGCTGCTTGGGAAGAATCATCATCCCACGGATGCGCAGATTCGTTCTGCCCTTGATGAAAACCTTTGCAGGTGCGGCAGTCATCTTCGCATTCTGCGCGCCGCCCATCGCGCTGCCGAACTGATGTGGGGAGAGGTGAAATGATGAATGCGCAACGCAATCCTTCCAGAAATGCTTCGGGGCGCGCAGAGGCCGCCTGGGGCAGCCGGCCAACCGATCAGCTCGATGATTGGCTGGCGATTGAATCCGATGGCACAGTTACTGCCTACAGTGGTAAGGTGGAACTCGGTACTGGCACCTTGACTGCTCTAGCACAAATTGTCGCGGAAGAACTCGATGTGTCAATGAAGCGCGTCCGCATGGTGATGGGTGATACCGCTCGCACGCCGAACGAAGGATATACTGCGGGCAGCATGACGATTCAGTCCAGTGGCAGTGCACTGCGACAAGCTGCAGCGGAAGCACATCGCTTCCTGCTTGAGATGGCTTCTGCTAAATTGGACGCGCCCAAATCTGAACTTGTAGTCAACGATGGGACGGTTTCTGTTCGCGAGCATGCAGAGCGCAACATCACGTACGCAGCGTTGATGGGCGGAAAACTCTTCCACAGAACTGTTCCTCAGCAAGGCCCCGTTAAGCGCGCCGATTCATATCGCCTCGTTGGTACATCAACTCCCAGAGTTGATCTGCCCCTCAAGGTTACCGGCCAGCCTGCGTTCATTCAAGATCTACGTGTGCCCGGCATGTTGCATGGCCGCGTTGTGCGCCCTCCGAGTGAACAAGCCAAATTCATCTCAATGAAGGAAGACTCGGTTAGGAATGTTCCGGGTCTTGTTCGCATTTTCCACCAAGGGAACTATATCGGTGTCATCGCCGAGCGAGAAGAGCAAGCCATCCTTGCCGCGCAGTTACTCAATGTGCAATGGGACGAAAAACCAACCCTGCCGCGCATGGCTGACCTTTACAAGCATCTGCGTGCCCTGCCAACACTGGAACAGCCACTAACAGAGCCAGTTGATCTTGAGACTGCCTTCAACCATTCTGTGCAGCAATTTCATGCGGAGTACTTTCAACCGTATCAAGCTCACGCTTCCATCGGGCCGTCGTGCGCGGTGGCAGATGTCAAACCAGATGAGGTCACTGTCTGGTCCAGCACATCGGGTCCACATCCCTTACGCGGTGCTTTGGCGCAGTTGCTTAACATGCCGGAGGACAAGGTACATCTCATTCACGTTGAAGGCGCGGGGAGCTATGGCCAAAACGGTTCCGATGATGTAGCCGCGGATGCAGTCATCCTTTCTCAGGCGGTTGGCAAACCTGTTCGGGTGCAATGGTCGCGCGAGGAGGAATTCATCTGGGAGCCCAAGGCCCCCGCCATGGTAATGGAGATTCGCGCCGGCCTCGACGCCGCGGGAGACATCGTAGCTTGGGATTATCATGCATGGTCTCCCACACATGTTGCGCGCCCTAGAATGGCAGAACAGCTATTGACTTTTCAGTTGATGAATTCCCAAAAAGCGCCGCCTCCTCGATTCTCGTTTGGTGCTGAGAGAAATGCGCGCACCAACTATACTTTTCCGAATCAGCGCGTTGTCATTCACTGGATTGAAGAGTCCCCGTTGCGAGGTTCGTCTTTTCGAAGTCTCGGAGGCGCCGAGAATACTTTTGCCAACGAATCTTTCATGGACGAGTTAGCCTTCGCCGCTCATCAGGACCCGGCCCAGTTTAGGCTTCGCTATCTAAAGGATCCGCGATGTCGTGATGTGCTAGAGGCAGCTCTGGAAAAAGCTGGATGGGACTCTCGTCCATCTCCGCGCCCCAAGCAGGAGGGCGTTGTCGAGGGCCGCGGCTTGGCCTTTGCCCGCTATGAAAACGATCAAGCGATCGTGGCCTGTGTTGCTTTTGTAACGGTGGATACCGCTACCGGTGTCGTACGCGTACCGCGCGTTGTTGTCGCACACGATTGCGGATTGATCATTAACCCCGACGGAGTCAAGAACCAGATCGAAGGGAATGTGATCCAATCCCTGAGCCGCGCCCTCAAAGAGGAAGTTAAATTTGACGAATACCGCGTGACCAGCGTCAACTGGGAAACCTATCCGATTCTCAAGTTTTCGGAAGTTCCCGAAATTGATATTGTGCTCCTCAACCATCCGGATCAGCCCGCGCTTGGAGCGGGCGAGCCATCCCAAGTTACGACCGCGGCGGCTGTGGCAAACGCCATCTTCGACGCGACCGGCGCTCGCCTTCGTCAAATCCCGTTTACGCCCGAACGCGTAAAGGCCGCTCTGCATTAACTGGATGGCGGCAAACTGTTTCTCAATTCTTAAGTGATGTACGGTGTAGACCCAATTGTGCTTGTGATGAAATCGCAAAGAGTATCGCGTTATATGAAGGAAAGGAGATTGATGATATGGGTGATCAGAGTGAAAAATAAAAACATACTTATTACCGGAGCGACCAGTGGGCTGGGATATGCAATGGCTGAGGCACTCTTGGGGGAAGGAGCGATAGTAGCGATTGCTTCCCGATCTGAAGCGAAGCTAGATCAAGCCATTGAACAACTAAAAAAAGCGAGTGATCGAGTAGTCAAAATCCTGCTTGATGTTCGTTCCGAGCAATCTGTAGCAACGCTCGTAGCTTGGGTAACTGCCGAGTGGGGACGGCTGGATGTGCTGATTAATAATGCGGGAATTGGTATGAAAACGGTCAATCCCCGCTTCGTGACATCGCCTCAGCCTTTCTTTGAAATTGAGCCGGATCGGTTCCGCGATCTGATTGATACCAATTTGACGGGATATTTTCTGGTATCTCGTGGCTTTGCTCCATTAATGGTCAAGCAGGGTCGAGGACGGATCATCAATATCTCCATGAATTATGAGACCATGAAACGGCGGGGATTCATTCCGTATGGACCTTCCCGCGCGGCAGTTGAATCGCTCTCCATTATCATGGCGGAAGACCTGAAGCCTTATGGTATCACCGTCAATCGGCTACTTGCCGGGAGGCGCGACAGCCACAGGGATGATTCCGGACGATAATGAAATCCGTGCTGAAATCTCGGCACATATGAAATTACTGCCGCCGTCCATTATGGCAAAGCCCGTTATTTTCCTTTGCTCTGATGAAGCTGAGGGAATTACCGGTGAGCGGATAGTAGCCACCGATTTCGATGTCTGGCTGAAAGCCAGAAGCAATAGCCCGGCTAGTAATGTAGCTTTTTAGAATATCAGCAATAGGGCTTGTAAGTTGGTAAAACAGAGTTAATTGTTACTTCAGAGATTTATGGAAAAATGAACCAGCTTCTGCCCTAACCGCAGATGTATCAGGCGACAGATTGCGATCCGCATCCAACCATCGCGATGATGTTGCACTGATGTTTCTTTCTTAGGCAGGTTTACTCCTCCTCTGCGAGGAAGCCCAGGCAACATGCCCAGGGAAACGGCGGGATTTCTCGCCGCGGCCCACGCCCTTTCGATAACGCTCGGACCCCGCCTGCTGGCGGATTACGGCTACGACTTGCTAAAGCTCCAAGTCGAATGCGCGAAGATCGCCAACCAAAGACAGGAAGCCGCTAAATGCACGGCGCCAAAAGCCGCGTTTGAATAAATTCCGCTTTGCAAGCCCTCAACTATTGCCCGGCGTAGTATCTCAAGATCGCCAAGGTGGCCTTGCGTGGCAAGCCGCAACTGGTAGAAAAGCTTGATGCTCTGGCGTGCACTTCCAAGACCGCCGCACAACGCGCCGCGCTCAAGAAAGCCTCCGCGACAAGGGCGGCGAAAAAGAGCAAGTGAGATGAGTTCTTTACCCGGATGACACCACCTCAGCTCAGGCACTGAGCAATTATCAGCCTGGCAAGCCAACCCGGCTTATTGCGCGAAGAAACTCGCCGGGAGGGGAAAACAGTTAATCACCATACCGGCGATAGAACCAGGTTTTCACCAACTGGGTGAGGATCACGTAACCGACCATCAATCCCACTAAGTACAGCCAGAAGGAGGGCGGCAGGGTTACAAATCCGAGCGTTCCTGCCAGGGGTGAAACTGTCAGCCAGGCGCCCACCGTAACAATGATTAGAGAAGTGACAATCAGCGGCCAGCTGGCTCGGCTCTGGATAAATGGGATTTTCTTCGTGCGGATGACGTGGATGATCAGCGTCTGGGTAAAGATCGACTCCACAAACCAACCGGTTTGGAAGAGCGCAGGGTTATTCCAGGCATGGAATACATAAATCATGATCCAGAATGTGGCGTAATCAAAGACGGAGCTGATTGGGCCAATGAAAATGATGAAGCGCGTGATCGATCCCATCGTCCACTTGCGCGGCTTGGCCAACCAGTCAGCATCCACTTGGTCCGTGGGGATGGTGGTCTGCGAGAAGTCATAGAGCATGTTGTTGGTCAGTACCTGGATTGGAAGCATGGGCAGGAAAGGCAGGAAGGCACTAGCTCCGACAACGCTGAACATGTTGCCGAAGTTGGAACTCGCTGCCATATTGATGTATTTAGTGATATTGCCAAACACACGACGGCCTTCCAGCACACCCTGCTCCAGAACTAGCAGACTGTTCTCCAGCAGGATGATGTCGGAAGACTCCTTGGCGATATCCACGGCGCTGTCCACGGAGATGCCCACGTCCGCGGCTTTCAGGGCGGGAGCGTCGTTGATGCCATCACCCATGAAAGCGACAACATGGTCTTTGCTCTGTAAAGCGTGAACGATCTTCTCTTTTTGGGCAGGGACCAGCTTGGCGAAGATGCTGGTAACAGCGGCAGCCTCGGCCAGTTCTGTTGCGTTCATTGTTTCTATTTGCGGGCCGAGCAGGATTTTATCCACCGGCATTCCCACCTGTTTGCAGATGTAAGCTGTGATAATCTCATTATCGCCGGTCAGAATTTTGACGTCTACGTTGAGCGCCTTTAGCCGCTTCAATGCTTCCGCTGCGGTATCCTTGGGTGGGTCTAGAAAAGCCAGATAGCCAAGCAAAGTCATATCCGATTCATCCTGCAACTCATAGTGAGGCTCTCCGTTATTCCCTGGCATGACTTTATAGGCCACGGCAACGACACGGAAACCTTGTCCGTTCAAATCCTGTACCAGTTGCCTGCGGTGAGCGTCGTGTTCCGGGGTTACATCCAGCACTTTCCCTTCGACTTCCACATGCGTCGAAAGGCGCATGATCTCCTCCACTGCACCCTTGCAGATCAAGAGGTGCTGCTTCTGGTTGTCCTCCACAATGACGGACATGCGCCGCCGCTGAAAGTCAAAGGGGATTTCGTCTATCTTGTGATAATCCGTTTTAACTTTAAGATCCTCCCCAACGTGACCATAATCGAGTATAGCCACGTCCATCAGATTTTTAAGGCCGGTCTGGAAGTAGCTGTTCATATATCCGTACTCCAAGACACGCTCACTTTCCTGACCGTGAACGTCCAAATGTTTCTCCAGCACGATCTTGCCCTCAGTCAGCGTGCCGGTCTTATCGGTGCATAGCACATCTGCCGCGCCGAAGTTCTGGATGGCGTTTAGACGTTTAACAATTACTTTCTTGCGTGACATCGCAAGCGCACCATTAGACAGGTTTACAGTCACAATCATCGGCAACATCTCAGGTGTTAGACCCACGGCCACAGCCATTGCAAAGATGAAGGCTTCCAGCCAGTTGTGTTTGGTCAGCCCATTGATTAGGAAGACGGCCGGCACCATCACGGCGATAAAGCGGATCATCAGCCAAGTAAATTTATTAACGCCTTTGTCAAAACTGGTTAATACCCGCTCGCCCACGATACTGGCGGCGAGTGATCCAAAGTAGGTTTGTTTGCCAGTGTGGATGACGACCGCCGTTGCTGTGCCGCTTTCCACACTCGTACCGAGGAAGCCGATATTCGGCAAATCGAGCGGATTACCAATCTCGCCAGAAGCTGGCGGCGCTTTTTTCTCCACAGGCACGGATTCACCGGTCAAGGCCGCCTGATTCAAGAACAGATCTTTGGCCGTAAGCACACGCACATCGGCTGGAACCATATCCCCGGCGGCCAGACGAACGATGTCTCCCGGTACTAGGAGCGAGAGTGCCACTTCGGATTCCTTGCCGTCCCGCACTACCGTGGCATTGGTGTTGACCATCGCTTTGAGCTTTTCAGCGGCGTTATCAGCGCGATTCTCCTGAAAGAAGCGTAGCACTATACCCACTAATACGATCACGAAAATGACAATCATCGCCCGTGCATCGCCGGTCAGATACGAAAGTATGCCGAGTGCAGTCAATAGGATGACCAGGGGATTCTTGATATTATCTACAAGACGCATCAAAGGCGATTGATGCTTTTCGCGAGCGATCTCATTCAACCCATAGCGTTTGAGGCGGGACTCGGCTTCTACCGCGCTCAAGCCGGTCAACTGCAACTCAAGCCCCTTGAGCACCACGTCCAATTCTTTGTGTCCGTCTTCAAGTAGTTCATTGGAAACTTGAGGCTTATTTGCGCCAATTGGAACTCCTGCTTTGTTCGATGGTTTGGTTGGTAGGCTCATTCATTCCTCCATAGATAATATTCCTGCCGTAGGATCGCAGTTCAGAGGCAGGTGGTTTTCATTAGTTGGCTGGTTCTTGGCCTTTTCCAGTTTTTTCATGTCAAGTGATTTGCTTTCTTTGCTGCAGGAAATCTTGAAACAGTCCCTTTTTTTGCTGACAAAGATTTGAAGTCATCCACCTGTACGATTTTTCTGGCATCGAAGACCAATATTCTGTCCGCATTTTTAATGGTTATCAACCGATGAGCGATCGTAATGATCGTTTTCTCCATGAATATCTTTTCGATATTTTGCTGGATGATCGCTTCGTTCGTATTATCCAGTTTGATCCAGGCGTGCAATGTAGTCTTTGATTTCTTTCAAGTGTGCCCATGCAGTCTTTCCCGTGAGTAATGGGTCATCACCGCTCACATTGGTCTCCGGATCAATGGTCCCATGATTGAGTTCTATCTCCACCCCGCGCCGAAACTGTTCTAGATCGATTTTTGACCAACCAACTTTGAGCTGTGTTCCAATGGAGCGAGCTTCTTCCTTAGAGAATTGTCGTTCATTGCTCATGATAGCCTCGAAGTTCTTTCTTTTCGCCTTCTCTTTTTGCGTCTCTTTCTTTGTCTTTCTCATTGGTATTGCTTGGTCGTGTTTTTTCTGACATATTTTTGGTTGAAAAATGTTCCCGGACTTTTGCCGAAATCTGATGATCGGTCATCTTGTCCATGGTTTCGATGGCAAGGATGTGTGCTTTTAGTCCTTCCTGCTCAATACGTTTTTCCAGCTCGCCTTTGGCTTCACCGGGGCCAAATATCTCAATGGAGTCCGCATCTCGAATACTCGCAATAATCTCATCATAAAATTTATTGAGATCATTTCCAAATTTTCTGTCCCTCTGGTCTTCCGAGGTCACCTCTTTAATCCTTCTGGAGTTTTAGAATGCGAACTGCCAGAATATCGGACATGCTTTCCGTTGTTTGAGATGAGGTGCTTGATTTCTTCTCCATCGTCGGTGAGGGTGACGATGATCGCCTCACGATGATCAAGCCACAAACCAATTTTCTGTCTCATATGATTCTCCTTATCTATTTTTGGACGCACTGACTTTTTTGAAATCTATATATCCCCGCTCAACATCGACCGATATTAACTGGACGCGCGTTCGGTCGCCAACATCTATGCCTTCAAATCCCTGTATGAGCTTGCCTTCAATAGGAATAGTTAGTAACCGGACCCATGTGCCTTTTTCTGAAGCACCTGTGACAATCGAATCAAACTGCTCTCCGATCCTTGATTCGAGCAGGAGCGCGGCGGCAGATTTGCCAACCCGACGTTCGACTTTGTTAGCCGCATCTTCTGCTTCGGTGCAGTGAGCCGCCAAGATATCCAATTCATCTTTACGATAAGGTACAGGCTTGCCTTCCAGGATTGCTTTCAACAGGCGCTGGGTTAGCAAGTCGGGATAGCGGCGGTTCGGAGCTGTCGAGTGAGCGTAGTCCTTGACTGCCAAACCAAAGTGACCGGGAACATTTCCCGCAGGAAGTTCCGCAATATATTCACCAGCACCCAAAAGCTTGATCACAGCCAAGGACAAGTCGGGGAAACGTAGCGGGTCTGCATCTTTTTGCTTAACGAGAAACTCCTCCAACGCTACCGAATCTGGGAGTTCTGGAAGATTGAATTTATGATCCGCGGCAATTTCAACAATCCGCTCCCATCGTTTCGGCGTGCGTACAACGCGCCGGATTGAAGGGGAATTTTTGGCTGAGAGAAATCGCGCGGTCACTCCGTTCGCCGCGATCATGAAATCCTCAATGAGTTCTTTCGCTCGGTTCTTTTCTTCTATTTCCAGCGCGCGGATTTGATCATCATCGAATACCGGTTTGGCCTCAATGGTTTCGAGGCTCAGCGCTCCATGAACATGGCGAAGCCCCTTCATACTTTGCGCGGCTTGATCCTGAATGCGTAGGTTATCTTCCAACTTGGGGACCGCAGCGACAGCCTGCGGCATAGTTTCAGTTCCATCCAACCACCCGGCAACACTGTTATAGGCTAGTTTGGCGTGATTGCGGACGAGCGCCCTATAGATCTCAGAATTCAGAATAGATCCGTCTACGTCAATTTCCATTTCAACCACAAAAGACAAGCGATCCTCATTCAGATTCAACGATGTCAGGTCTGTTGAAAGTTTTTCGGGCAGCATTGGGAATATCCGGGCGGCGGTATATACCGACGTGGTATTGTGGTGGGCGTGATCGTCAATGGCCGAGCCTTCCTTGACGAGCGAGTCGACGTCGGCTACAGCCACCATAATTTTGACTTTGCCACCGGGCATTGCCTCGGCCACCGTCAGCTGATCCAGGTCAAGTGAGTCATCGTTGTCTATCGAAGCCCATAGCAGATCCCTCTGATCTCGAATCAGCTCACTGTCTGCGCTTGCTGGAGTTTGAATCGCGGCAAGTTGAGCGAGTGCCTCAGCAGAAAAATCGGGCAGCAAGCCTCGTTCCAGCATTGCCCTGTGAGCTATACTCTGTAAAATGGTGCGATGTTGTTTGTCATCTGTATTCATGGATTATCCTTTTCACAGACAAATAATCTGAGACTGCCTTCGAACCCAATAACATCAAACTTGCTCCTTGGGTACTTCCGATGTGCGCTTCTTACTCTTGATCACATTGTCAGGGATACTGACTCTGCGGGCTTCTTGTTTCATCCTGCGCACGTGCTTACGTTGCCCTCTGGACGATTGCTTGCGTTCTGTTTTACTTGCATTGGTTATCATTTTGGTCAACTCCTTTTTTGTCATTAGTATCCTTTACGCGAGAAAATTCAATTCAACACGTTTTCTACCTTCATGCGATTCCTATGTTCATCCTCCGTCAGAGGTGACGGGATCATGAGCTCCTTGGATATCCTATTCATCTAGAAATTAACTTAGCCAAGCCAAAGGCGGCTGCCGCGGCGAGTTCCGCCGATCAGTGCGGTCTGAAGTGCACTCCGAAGGGGCTGTCCGCGAGTGAAACGGCCTTTGATATACCCGAAGACGAGTAGTGCCACAAGTGTAAAACCGATTGAGAACATCAGGGCCAACTCCGTTTTCGAAATCAAAAAATAGGGAGTTAGCGGAATCAGTCTACCAGCAATATAGGATAAGCCAATCGTCATGGCGCTTGAAAGGGCGCGTTTGGGATCGGGTTTTTCGAGTCCCAACTCAAAGCGCATCATGAAATCAATCCATGCCTCTCGGCGCTGACTTAAAGCATTTGCCACGAGGACACTCAGCGTTTTTTCGAGACCATAGGACGTTATTAGCAGCTGCTCCACCTCCATGATTTCTCTGGCAGGGATTGTCTCCACCTCGCGCCGTTCGATTTCCCGTTCGCTGGCATAATGCTCGCCATCGCTTTTGGCTGCGAGATAGCCGCCGAGTCCCATGGCAGTTGACCCTGCTGCGATCTCCGCCAGCCCTCCCGTAATCACGATAGCGGTCGAGTTGGCAATCCCGGAAAGTCCAGCAGCGAGTGCAAAGGGCACTGTTAGCCCATCAGACATTCCAATCACAATATCTCTGACAATTTCGGAACCCGTAAAATGATGTTCGACGTGTGGCGTTTGCGGCATCTTGTTCTCTATTTTTTAACTGTACAACAGTGTTGATCGTGTGTTTATTCCTATGCAAACGGTATCTTGCTAGGGGATGATTTAGTGACGGCTGAGTTCGCTCAAGGTTCTCAGAAAGCTGATGACATCGTCCCTGCCCAGGATGCCCAGGATCTGATCACCGGTCATCACGGGCAACTGGTTGACACCGTTCCGATCCATTTCTCCGAGAGCATCCATCAATTCCGCCTCAGGCCTTATCCACTTCATTTTGGCAACCGGAATCATCACTTGGGCGGCTGTTGTGGTTGACCAATCAGAAGACGGAATAGCTTTGACATTATGCAAGGTCAATAAGCCAGCCACTCGGTCTTCCTGTTTGACCACTAAGCTGCGCTGGCCGTTTCCCAAGATATGCTTATGGATCAGTTCGTCCAAAGTAGTACTGGGCAGAATCGCCGTGTAGTCGCGCCGCATTGTGTCGGCGACATGGTGGCCTTCCAAAAGGTCATGGATCGTTTGCTGGTGAATCTGTGATGATGCAGCAGTTTCCAGGAACCAACCGATAAAGGCAATCCATAAGCCATTTCCGAAATTCCCGCTGAACATCTGCCACACTCCCACGATGATGAATAGATACGCAATAAATCGACCCAGGTTTGCAGCGATAAGAGTGGCTCGGCGCAAACTATGTGTTGTTCCCCAGATAATCGCTCGAAAAACTCGGCCGCCATCCAAGGGGAAACCCGGAATCAAATTAAACAGGGCCAAGGCGCCGTTAATATAAGCAAGATACTGTGCAATGGCAAGCAGCGGGCCCAGTGCGCCGACCAGAGGTTGTAGCAGACCAAAGAGAATGGCTAAGGCAAAACTCGTAATAGGGCCGGCAATGGCAATCCAGAATTCTGCCATGGCACTAGGTGGTTCGGCCCCAATTTGAGCAACGCCGCCAAAAATGAAAAGTGTGATACTGCGTACTGGAATCTTGTAGCGTAAGGCTATGATCGAATGCCCCAACTCGTGCACCAGCACACTAGCAAACATTAAGATAACTGTTATTGCACCCACGATCCAATATTGAGCCACAGGCCAGTTTGTGAATTCAGCGGGAAAGTAACTGGTGGCTAACGACCAGGTCAGCAATGCAAAAATCAAGAACCAGGAATAATCCAATGCGATTGGGATTCCAAGGATGCGCCCCAGGGAAATTGCGCTTCTATTCATGTTCTACATATTCTCCTTATCTTAAGCATCGAGATGATAGGTGTGGTAAGGGTTCTCGCACGGGTTACCCCAGGCTATATGCATCTCCCGGGCCGTCAGGTCGATCACCATGGCGTTGATGGTCTTCCCACGGTCCAGCGGGTCGTTGGCATCTACAGAGTGATTGCAGATTGCCCTGGAGTAATTGACATGGTCGCGCTGAATCGCCTGCAGGGTCTCTATCGTGTGTTGGTCCTCGCGTTTGACCAATCGTCTAGCGCGGAAGTATCGCACTTGGGATGCGATCATGCCTGCCGGCTCGCGCTCAAACTCTTGCATGGCCGGTGTCAGGTAATGATTGGTGTGCACGATATACCCGTTTTCTCCATAAAGGATAGCAAAATGACGAGCGGAAACTTCCACTGAGTACAGTTCGCCGCTCTCATGAGCCAGCAGGTGGTTGTAGCCAGCTGCGCGTTGGGCCGGAAGCACCGATTGGATGGCTTGATCCGGTGTCTTACTTGCCAGCGCGGCCCTCGAAACTACGACCCGTGGGATGCCAATGCGGGAATCTTTGGGAAATACCGAATCGCACAACTGGGCAATGCCGTAGGCGTTGAACCCAATGTTCGGCAGCCAACAGCCGTAAGTCATGGCAAGGAAAGGGCATTCGTTCTTGGGTGTGGCATGGATGATGAATACATCGTCCTCATCCTCTGGCACCCAGTCCTCATTGTGCGCCAATAACACATGACCATTCGCGGTGCAGTCGTCGCTGATCGCGAAGCTGGTGCACCGGGTCAGTTGCAGGGCATCATCCGTCAGCGCTTCCATGACATTGACCACAGATACATCGTCCACGGATACATTGGCCCCTTCGGCGATGCCGGTGAGTTCCTCTACGTACTGGGGATAGCACTCCTGGGCAACGAGCATATATTTGCGAGCCCGGATCCGGGCTCCCTCCAAGTTAATTCGAGCTGGTTATAAGCGTCGGACAATAGCTTTCTTCCACTCTCGATGCTGTGCTGGACCTGCTTGCGGCAGGCTTCGCCGATCTGGCGCCCCATCTCGCGGTGTGTGCCGGAGATATGGATCAGCGGGGGAGGATTGGGATGAGGAGGAAATCTTGGTTTGTAGTGTCATATTACTTTTGTCATTGATTGAAATATTCATAAGAGATGCTTCTTTCTGCAGATGTGAACTTTATTGGTTGGATGCGAATACTCTTGCGGTGTATGCAGAAATTCCATCACACTCTCGCCACTCAATTAAGGATCACCGAGCAGGCAACTCGTAAAATGGGTCATGGAATCCAGTTATGTCATATCAATCTGCCTATTTATGGTTTACTTTTTCTTTGATGAACCGCGTTGAACAGGAATGGCTGGGAGTGCTTCTATTCCACGCTTGTCCAGTTTCAAATAAACGGTATTCGCCTCATAGTGATCAATCTGGCTCACAGGGATGGTCACATCCTTTTGGCCCCAGAGATGATCTTCTCGCAGCACTAGATGTGTGATGTTGTCGTTGTCTGGGTTGATCAGGAATTCATCCACATGTCCAAGGGCCCCATCCGTGGCTTCAACGTCCGTTCCTCTCCGAATGGCGAGTTCGTTGGCGGGAATCTCCACATCTTCAAGCCTAAGGCGATTAGCTGCTGGAGCATAAAAGGGCCACTTGAGATATGCGTCTGCACCTGATAGCTCGGAGGGGAGGAATTCTATTGGATCGAAAACTGGCATTTTCCTTAGTTGCTCGCGGCTGCAATTCAACCGGATCAACTCTGGTGTGCTTTCTACAACATGATCGATGGAGACCAGATATCTGATTTCCGGAAACAGTTCGTGACGAACCACCACATGGGTAATTTTCTCGGTGGTCGGCATCAGGATCACATGAGTCGATTGGCCACCCGGGCCATCCGTGCAGCTTACTTTGGCATTGATTGAAATATCCATCAGAATTACCTCTTTGCTGTAGCCATGAATTTATTGGTTGGACACGAATGCTCTCCGCGACTCAATTATGTATCAACGATGGAAACATCTGTGATACCTTCTTGCTCAACATGTGTACTGGTAGCTATTCATTGACTACGTATGTGTAGAGGCGCACAGTCCCGTCGCTTTCCTCTTTCCGATAGATGCCCTGGATTTCGTTTTCGAAGCCAGGAAAGCGGTTGCCTCCTTCTTCGAACATCCGGAAGTAGTCGAGCATCGGAAGTGCGCGCTCGTCATACCGTTCGCCTGGCACGACCACGCCGATGCCCGGCGGATACACCAAGCGCAAGCGTGGCCGCGATCCGACCACTGATTTGCTCAATCGGCAAAAGCTCTACGTTGTTGCGTACGAGTTCATTCATGGCTTCCTGCGGGGTCATTGCTATTTCGGGAAAATGCGTCGCACGAAACTGCTCGCGCTGCAATTGGCTGGCTTTGTGCTCGCGATAGAACGCATGCATCTGCGCACATAGGTCGCGCAGGCCAACGCCGGCATAGCGGGCGTGGTGAGCCGCAACGAAAGAAGGGATGACCTCATCCAGCGGCGTATTCTCGTCATGCAGCTGTTTGAATCTGATGAGCGCGGAGAGGAGCGTGCCTGCCTTGCTCGATTCCAACCCTGGCGTCAAGAGGAAGAGGATGCTGTTCAGATCGTTCTTCTCGGGGACGATCCGTTGTTCGCGGAGAAACTCAGCGACGATCGCCGCCGAAATGCCATGAGCAGCATAGTCACCCGTAGCGCGATCAAAGCCTGGTGTCAACAATGTCAGCTTGTTGGGGTCGGTCATTACATAGCCGGTCTTCAGGTGGCTAAAACCGTGCCATTTCTCGCCGGGAACGAGTTCCCAGTAACGCACATCACTCGCCAGTTCGTCGGTCGGAATGTCCTCCCAGCGTTCGGCGCGGCCTTGCACCTGAACAACGTCCGGCACAAACGGGTCGAAGAACCACTGTCGCGCCGGGTCCTTTTCGATCTCTTCATACTCATGATGCAGGGCGCGAATCTTCTTGCGCATTTCGATGCCAAGCTTGATTGTGTCTTCCCAGAGGACCTCGCCGGAGCGGCCCTTCATCATTTGCGCGCCCACGTCAAGCGATGCAAACAGCGGATAAAACGGTGAGGTTGATGAGTGCAGCATGAACATCTCGTTGAATCGTCGATGACTTACCTGCCGATGCTGACCGTCGAGATGTGCATCCTTTACGTGAATTTGCGAAGCCTGTGAGAACCCCGCCAGTTGCTTGTGGGTCGATTGTGTAGCCATGATCCCTGGAGCATCGGGACCCAGGCCATCGAGTCCCATTGCGAAATGACCCTTGAAGAGGGGATGGAACTTCATGAAACCTCCCCATGCCTCGTCAAACATGATGTACTCGCACAACGCTCCCAACTTTTCGATCAACATGCGGACATCGTAAATGGTGCCGTCGTAGGTGCATTGTTCGATAACCGCAACCCGGAACGGCCGCTTGCGCTGCCATGCATCGGGATCCTTGATCAGCGGGTTCTTCCGAATGGCATCTCGGATGCGTTTTTCATCGAGTGCATCGAAATCGATCGGCCCAATCATGCCCTGGGCATTGCGATCGGTTTCCAGATAGACCGGTATGCCACCGCCGAATACCAGTGCACCTTGCAGGGCTGCCTTATGATTGTTGCGGTCGAACAGCACGAGATCACCTGGCGCTACCAGCGCGGTCAGCGCGATCTTGTCCGACGTGGACGTGCCGTTCAGCACGAAATAAGTCCGGTCCGCCCCGAAAATGCGGGCGGCGGCCTTCTCAGCCGCGAGTGCCGGGCCCTCGTGAATCAGCAGATCGCCCAGTTCCACCACCGAATTATCAATATCGTTCCGAAAAACCGCCTCGCCCAGATGCTCGACAAATGCGCGGCCAATCGGACTTTTCTGATAAAAGACTCCCCCGTTATGTCCAGGACACGTCCACATCTGGTTTGCTTGCTCGGCGTAGTCAACCATCGCGCCAAAAAAGGGCGTCTTCAGCGACTCCGCATAGCTTTGCAAGTGACTGACTAGGTTGCGGGCAATGAACTCCGGTGTATCCTCGTCAATGAACACGTACCCCGTGACTTGACCGAGTACCGCTACCGGGATTTCCTTGAGCAAGTGTCGCTTCACCAGAATGAACACCGGGACATCCAGACCACGCTCGCGGACAAACCGCACAAACGCTTCAACCTCGCTTTCAGGTTCCTTGAGCGACCATTCGACCATCACACAGCCGAAACTGGCATCGCTCCTGATTGCGGAGCGTGCCTCGGCTGTCGTGATGCTGAGCGTTGTTGCATAGCCAAGCCGGCCAAGTTCATCGACGATGCGCTGCAGCCGCGACGAAGAGAGCGTCGGCGGCTCGGGCATTGCGCTGCAAATCAGAAAACCGAACAGCTTATCGTATTCCATTCATTACCTCCATTAAACATCAACATTACGTGGCTCACGCCGTTGGATGGAATTTAGGAGTCATCAGGAAACAACTCCGCGGTTTCTCCAGAACCTTGATTAGGATTTTTCGATTGAATCCGCGGAGTTGTTGTTTTACAAATCCTTAATCAGTTGACTTAAGAATGGCGAAGAGAATTAATCTGCAGTTCCGGCTGCTAGTGCTTCCTTCTTTCCAGCCGTCTTCCAACTTTTATTCTTCATCTTCAAGAAGACCAACGGCGGCAGTGCCAATACTGCTGTGCCGATTATCATGATCGCAATATACAGCGGTCCTGACATGGGAATGCCACCGATCGGCAGCATGCTTATGATGAATGTCAAGGCCGTGGCTAGGAAGCCCACACCGCCCACGATCCAGACACCCACAATCCCGCCTGGAATTTTGTAAGCTCGGGGCACATCCGGCTGGGAGTAGCGCAGCTTGATCAACGCGGCAAAGATCAACATATACGCGATGCACAACAACGTCACGGTCATGGCCGACATGATCCAGTATGCGGTGTTGACACCGGGAATGAAGACGTACAGGAGCGAGATGAGCGTGCCGATCACGGCTTGCAAGATCAACACTCCCGCCGGAGCACCGTTCTTGTTGTGGCGTGAGAATACTGGCGGCAGGTTGCCCTCAGTGGCAACGACGCCCAACCCCATGGCAGGGCCGATCATCCACGCGGCCAATAGAGGTATGCCGCCCACCACCACGAGAATGGCCATCGGTGCGAGCAGCCACGTCAAATTGTCGGCAGCCAAAAAGGCTTGGAAGGCTTGCATCAAACCCGCTGACAATTTGAGCTTGTCCAGCGGAATGACGATCGCGACCGCCAGAGTACCGACCACCGTTAACACGAAAATGACCAGTGCTGAGAGCAACATCGCTTTCGGGTAATCCGTCTGTGGATTGCGGACTTCCAGCGCGTGGAAGCCCGCCATCTCCATGCCCGCAAACATCAACACGATCGTGGCGAGGAAGGGCAGCGTGCTAATATTGATCGTTGGCAACATGGCGCCTAGTGTGAACGCCGGTAACTGGATGGACTTGGCGGCGAACATGTATGCGATACCAAGCACGATGACCAAACTCGCCGGAACCAGCGTACCCACAATGACACCATACGAGCTATAGCGGCTCGAGACTTTCGATCCCAACAGCGCGATGAGCGTGGTGCCCCAGAAGATGATCATCATTACCACGAACATATACAGGCCGTTATTTGCCAGCGCCGGATCGAGCACAAAGGCGAACGTGGAGGCGAGGAAGGCCAGGATCGTAGGAAACCATACCAGGTCGTTGGACCATTCGCAGAAGACGGCGATGAAGCCCGACGCGTCGCCGAAGGCTTCCTGCACCCAGGCGTACACGCCGCCGCCTTTAGGCCAACCGGTAGCCAGTTCCGCTCCCGCCAAGCTCAGCGGGATCAGGAAGGTAATGGTGCCAATCAAGTACCAGCCGATGGATGACCAGCCAAACTCAGCCATCGGCGGAAGGTTGCGCAGGCTCAGCACGGCGGCGACGTTGATCATCGCCAGCACAAATACGCCCAGCGCTTTGACATTACTCTTTTTCTTGTTCATAGCATCTTTTCTCCTTTTTGTTATTGCCTCACTCCGGCCCCTCAACCTGCGGTAGAGGAATCCGGAGATGAAGGTGTAAATTTCATTTCAAGCAATATATGTAATAAGTCCCATCCTTGTTTTCCACGCCGTGTGTTTCATGCCCAAAGCCGGGGAAGCGGCGATCCCACGCTTGCAGCGCGCGCAGATAACCAAGATAGGGACTGTCATTGCTGCCAACGTTCTCGCCAGGCATCAACATCGGAATGCCGGGTGGATAAGGCACAACGCCGGTTGCCACAATCCGATTTGCCATCTTGTCGACCGCAACGTGTTCGACTTCGTTGTGCACCAGTTTCGAGTAGGTATCGGCGGGGGTCAATGCAGGGACAGGCAGAGTCGAGAAAGCCGCATCCTGTACTTTCAATTGATTCGTTTCTTTCATCTGTGCGAACATCTCATTCGCCAGGTCACGCAGGCCCATGCCCGAATAACGCACGGGCGCGCCCGAGGCGGTGGCAATCAACACTTCGTTCAGCGGCGCATTTGCATCGTAGTCTTCTTTGAAGTGCAGCAGCGCATTGATGAGCGTGCCATATTTGCCTTTGGTCACGCCGAGCGAGAAAAGGAACAAGATCGTGAAGTCGGTGGTCTTCTCGACCTGAATGCCGCGCTGATCGAGATAGGCCGTGACCAGTGTGGCAGGAATGCCTATCTTCTCAAATGAACCATTGTTTGCCACACCGGGCGTCACCACCGAAACTTTGATCGGATCGAGCATGCAATAGCCGTCTTCCAGATCCTTGAAGCCATGCCAGGCATCGCCGGGGTGCAATACCCAGCAATCGGGATTGGTGATCAGCAGATCATCGGGCGCATCGGCAAAGGCGATCTTCCTGCCCGTCGCCGGATCGGTGACCTCATCAGCATTCCAGGTTCTAAACGTCCAATCACTCTTCGCAGTGACATCACGATAGGCGCGGCACAATGCTTTGCGGAAAGCTACGGCTTCTGTGATCGATTCGGTCGTGAGTGTGGGGCCGCCTACGCCATCCATCATCGCCGCCGAAATTTCGTTGGAGGTAATGATGGCATACTGGGGTGAGGTGCTGGCATGCATCATGAACGCTTCGTTGAAGCGCGCGTGTTCCACCGGGTTACGCCCGTCGCGCACGTTGATGAGAGAGGCTTGCGACAACGCCGCCAGCAACTTGTGCGTGGATGTCGTCGCAAAGATCGTCGGCTTGTCCTTGGGATAGTCTTTTGGATCGCCATACATGCCAAAGCGGTCTTTGTAGATCGGGTTAAAGCGCGCGTAGCCGTACCACGCTTCGTCGAAGTGAATGCGGTCGACACTCTGGTCGAGCAGTTCCACGACGCGCGGCACAAGGTAGATTAAGCCGTCATAGGTGGAATTAGTGATGATCGCGTGAAGGGCTTTTTGCGCTTTATCCTTGGCCAGCGGATTGGCGGCGATGGAAGTTTTCACAGCTTTGGGCGTCAAGCTCTCGGGATGGATTGGGCCGATGATGCCGAGGTGATTGCGTGTGGGTAGCAGGTACGTCGGAATGGCGCCTGTCAACGTAACGCTTGCTCGATCGATTTATGGGCGTTGCGATCACACAAGACATAATCACCGTGGGTGACCGACGACATCATGATCACGCGATTGGAAGTGGACGTCCCATTGGTCACGGTATACGATCGCTGCGCGCCGAAGACGCGCGCCGCATATTTCTCGCTCTCCCCGATTGGCCCGCTGTGATCCAATAATGAACCCAACTCGCCGACGCTGATCGAGAGATCGGAGCGCAGCAAGTTCTCGCCAAAATAATCGTAGAAGACACGTCCCACTGGCGACTTCAAGAAGGCTGTGCCGCCCGTATGACCGGGCGTGTGCCACGAATACTCATATGTCTGAGCAAAGCTGATCAGAGCTTTGGTCAATGGAGGCACGATAGCTTCGCGGTAACGGCGAATGGCGGCAAGGACGCGCCCTGCCATGAAGAAGGTAGTATCCTCCAGCATCCAGACCAATTCGTCGGCTTCGTGCATCACTTCGCTAGTAAGTGTGGATGCATCGTCGCGCCTGGCGATGAGGAAGATCGGAATGTGTGTATTGCGCCCACGAATAAATGATAGCAACGCTCGGGCTTTGTCGTGCGCCACATCGTCGTCGCCTAGGGTCCAGTCCAGCAGGATGCCTTCCAGCGAGGGATCGGACAGCACCACAGCCTGGCCGTCGGCATCTGAGGTCGCTTCGATGACGGCAATATCACGGTCGCGCAATTCTTGAATCAACGCGCGTGGCAGCGCGGCCGCTGGCCGTCTGAGTTGTAAGTTCGTCATCAACCATCAATACTTTCATGTTGATTAATTCTTCACCATGCATCATATGCTATCTCCTGATTTGTTTGTGTTGTCGAGCACTGACAGGATGTACATCATGACGATTAGCGCCCAAACAATCCACGGTCGTGGCTACTGCCGTCAGCATCTCGAACGCGCTAGTCTTATAGGTTCCCTGCTGCAACCGCTGCCCAAGGATTGCTGGCCTTTGGACAATTGTTCGGTTTAGCCTCGCCCGTCATCGAATAGTTCACAGAAATATATTATTACAAACACTCCCCGGCCGCATCCTACAGCCGGGGAGTGTTGTTCTCCGCCACTTGGGGGAGGTATTGAGCTTTGTAGGTTTAATTTACTGAGAGATATTTTATTCACCCGCTTCCTTATCGAGCGCTGAGCGGCTTTCGGCCAGTGGTGAACTTTCCAGTGATTGGGAGATACGCTCTCGTAGTCCTTTTTGGCCCGGCTTCCGTCTTCCGAGACTTTTGAGGGCGTCCAGCAAGTAGGTGGTCATTTCCTGGGTAAGCTTTTTAAGGGCCTCGGTCGAAAGCCTCTCGCCTTTCTCGAACCAGCGCACGGCCGCGTAGCCCATTACTATAGTGGTCGATGAAGCAATCGCCGCGCTCAGTAGCCAGCCTGGTAGTCCGCCCAGTTTGCTCAGCTCCTCAAAAGAGTCCGCCCTAGGAACCCCAAGCCAAAGGTAGCGACCAACTCGGAGGCGCGCCGTGGGGTAATTTTGTAGTTATAGATGCGGGCGATACTGATTACCATGATCGACTGCGTAATCACCAGCGGGACAAAATCAATGACCGGCAGCGGCGCCAATGCAATGGCGGCCGAAATTGAGGCTGATCTGACAATGGTCTGCCAAGCGAGTTGCCAGCGGTATTCCGGTAATGCCTGTCCTAGCGCGGCGACCATCTCAGGTTCGGTGGCTGCTATTGCTAAAAGTACTTTGCTGATGTTCTTGCCATTTTTGGCGACAATTGGAACGATTTGATCAGGCTCTAGTCCCAGGTTCAGTGCAGCATTCGAAACGACACCTTGCAGGTCTTTACGTGGTATCAGGTCAATCTTGTTCAGTACTACCACGAAAGGCTTTTTTAGAGCAGATAGTTCGTTGAATAGTTCTTGCTCGGTCTTTTTAATCCCTTGGACGGCATCGAAAACCAGCAACAGAAAATCCGCCTCCATGGATGCTGACAGAGCCAGGCCTTTTTCCTGCTCGCCCAAACTTCCCACTGCATCGGCACCAGGCGTATCGACCACGGTGAACAGAGCCGCATCGGCCTGTTGATTTTCCGTCGTTGTGCCGGGTAAGGGACCCACCACGGCTAGGTCGCGTTTATTTTGTACCAGTAGATTGTACAGGGTGGATTTGCCAACGTTGGTTGGGCCAACGATGACTACTCGTTGCTTGCGGCCAAAGGCTTGCCGAATCTGTGCAGTGGATAAATTGACCAACAGCTTCACCAAGTTCGCGTCCGATGGGAAACCAGTTAATAGCGTCAGAAAGCCGGCCTTTTCATTTGGGCCCAGCGCCTCCCAGATCTTGCGCACTGTCGCTTGAACATCGGGTGGAAATTGTGTAAGAATGTCATCAAATAGCGTCATAGGATCATTCCTCGATTCGGACCATACCGAACATTTTTAGGAGAGCTCTATCCCTATCGTTAAGGAGCAACAGGTGGGGCTATTGATTTTGCGGTGAATTCGAGCTTTTCCTTTCCACGTTCCACGTGGATGGTCTCACCTTCATGGAACTCACCGCCCAGGATTCTGACTGCCAGCGGATCCTGTAATTCGCGCTGGATGGCTCGTTTGAGGGGGCGAGCGCCGTAATCAGCATCGTAGCCTACCTCAGCCAGGTAGGAGCGCGCCTCCGGGCTGATGACCAGCCGATAGCCGCGCTCTCCCAGCAGTGCAGTAACATGCCGCAGCTGGATATCCACCACATGGACCAGATCGGCGCGGCTGAGCGAATGGAAGATTATGATCTCATCAATGCGGTTCAAGAACTCAGGTCGGAAATGCGCTTGCAAGACTTGCGTGATCGCGTCGCGCGTGACACTAACTGCCTTCCCGCTCATCCACAATTCACCGCCCAGGTTGGAGGTCATGATTACCAATGTGTTGCGAAAATCCACTGTGCGTCCCTGACCATCTGTCAGGCGGCCATCATCCAGCAATTGTAGGAGCACATTGAATACATCTGGGTGAGCCTTTTCGATTTCGTCAAACAGCACCACGCTGTACGGGCGGCGGCGAACCGATTCGGTCAACTGGCCGCCTTCCTCGTAGCCGACGTATCCAGGCGGCGCTCCAATCAGGCGGCTGACGGTGTGCTTTTCCTGGTACTCGCTCATATCAATGCGGATCATGGCGTGTTCATCATCGAACATGAATTCGGCCAAGGCGCGCGCCAGTTCGGTTTTGCCCACACCAGTAGGGCCGAGGAAGATAAAAGAGCCCAGCGGACGATTCGAATCTTGCAGCCCAGCCCGCGCACGGCGCAGGGCGTTGGAGACGGCTTTCAGGGCATCCTCCTGCCCAACAACTCGTTCCCGCAGACGGTCTTCCATGTGTAGGAGCTTCTGAGTTTCGCCTTCCAAGAGTTTTGCGATTGGGATGTGAGTCCAGCGGGAAACGATCTGGGCAATCTCCTCGGCGTCTACTTCTTCTTTTAGTAAGGCCCCGCCTCGAGCTTGAAGTTCTTTCATGCGGCGTTCGCCTTCGGCCATTTTCTTTTCTAACTCTGGCAGAGTCCCATAGCGTAAGCGAGCGACCTTTTCCAGATCCGACTTTCGTTCGGAGCGTTCGATCTCTTGACGAGTTTGTTCAATTTTCTCTTTGGTAGTGCGCAGTTCGGCAATGGCCTGTTTTTCAGTCTGCCAGCGGGCCTGAAGCTCGTGTGACTTTTCCTTCAGGTCGGCCAGCTCTTTTTCGATGTTTTCAAGCCGTTCCTTTGAGGCCTTGTCGCGCTCTTTTTTCAGCGCCTGACGCTCGATTTCGAGCTGCATCACTTGGCGATCAACTTCGTCCAAGGCTTGCGGCTTGGAATCGATCTCGGTCCGCAGCCGCGCGGCTGCCTCGTCAATCAGGTCAATAGCCTTGTCAGGCAAGAAGCGGTCGCTGATATAACGTTGCGAAAGCGTCGCGGCAGCTAGTACCGCAGCATCGGTGATTCGCACGCCGTGGTGAACTTCATAACGTTCCTTGAGTCCGCGCAGGATGCTGATCGTATCCTCCACCGATGGTTCTTCCACCACCACGGGCTGGAAGCGGCGCTCCAAGGCTGGATCTTTCTCAATGTGTTTATGATACTCGTCCAGTGTGGTTGCGCCAATCAGGTGCAGTTCGCCGCGCGCCAGCATGGGCTTGAGCATGTTACTGGCATCCATTGCGCCCTCGGCAGCTCCTGCACCAATGATTGTGTGCATTTCATCTAAGAAGAGGATGATTTCGCCTTGGGACTCTGTAATCTCTTTTAGTACGGCTTTCAAGCGTTCTTCAAATTCGCCGCGGTACTTGGCTCCTGCGACCAGAGCGCCCATATCCAATTGGATCAGGCGTTTGTGCTTAAGTCCTTCGGGGACATCCCCGTTAACGATACGCTGTGCCAGCCCCTCGACGATAGCGGTTTTGCCAACGCCGGGTTCGCCGATCAGAGCTGGGTTGTTCTTGGTGCGGCGGGACAGGACTTGGATTGCACGGCGGATCTCCTCATCGCGTCCAATGACTGGGTCGAGTTTTCCCTGTCGGGCCATGGCGGTCAAATCCCGGCCATATTTTTCCAGCGACTGGAAGGTTCCCTCAGGATTCTGCGAGGTAACGCGTTGGGAACCGCGCACCTGTTTCAACGCAGATAGGATAGCGTCTTTAGTTAGGCCGAACTGAACCAAGCGTTTGCTCTCGCTGCTATCTGCTAGACCTAGCAGCAAATGCTCGGTGGAGACATAATCATCCTGCATGCCTTTGGCATAGCGTTCAGCACCAGCCAGAACATCCCCGGTCTGGCTCGATAGGCTCACATCTAGGTTTGCACCTTGGACCTTTGGCAATTTATCAAGCTCTTTACTCAATTCTTGTTGAATGGCGTGTATCCCACCGGATACTTTGGTGATAATGGCCGGGACGATCCCATCCTCCTGTTGGACGAGGGCCAACAGCAAGTGGATCGGTTCTACAACCTGATGCTGATACTCCTGCGCTAGTTGCTGGGCAGCGAGCAAGGCTTCTTGAGATTTTTGGGTGTACTTTTCGAGATTCATGTGACTCTCCGTAATATCATTCCTGAATTTCCAGTTCGATCCAAGTGGCTTCGTAATAAACTTCGTGGTAACGAGCCAGACGCAATTGCTGACTGGCATGCTGAGCAGTCAGTTCGGCTTCCAACCTACGAATATGGGACTGTAATTCAATGACCTGGCTGCGCAAGTGCAGGATTGTTTCAGCCGCAGCTTCATCAATTCCCAGGTCTTTTTGCAGGCGGCGCTGGCTGCGCAACTCGTAACCTTCATATTGATCATACCAATATCTTTTTCTAGATGTGTTTTCGGAAGTCATAGGAAACCTCATTTGGAATATGTTTAGGAAAGTTTTTGCCTTGCAGAAGCCAAAGTGCGGATGCGATCCACTTCCTGATCGGTCAGCTGGTCCGGCAATACCAGCTTGACGCGAGCAAACAAGTCGCCGCGTTTATCCGGGTCACCCAGATGGGGCATGCCTTTGCCGCGTATGCGGAAACTACGGTTGGCATTGGTGCGGGTCGGGATTGTTAGAGTCAGCGGTCGTTCCATTGTGGGGATGCGGACTTCGCCTCCTGCAATGGCGGTAAAGATATCAAGCGGCACATCCATATGCAAATCATCTCCTTCGCGCTCAAATGTGTCGTTGGCGAGGATCTGAATGATCAAGTACAAATCTCCGGCCGGACCGCCTTTTTGACCCGGCTCCGCCTGCCCTGCCAGGCGAACTCGTGATCCGGTGTGCACACCTGCTGGGATACCGGCTTTGATTTGGCGCCCGTCTATTTCCAACAGGCGCTCTGCGCCGTGAAAAGCCTCTTCCAGGGTCAGATCGACTTCATACTCGACATCCCGCCCACGGCGCGGGCTGGACGGAGTACCTCTGCCACCCTTGCGCGCTTGGCCAAAGATATTGGTGAAGAAATCGGAATAAGGCGAATCGTTCCCGAAGAGGTCTTCCATGTCCTCAGGGCTGGCGTATTGGACATGCGCGCCTTGATTAGGTTGGGCCGACCAGGTTTGCCAGTTGAAATCCTGTTGACGCCCGCCAGCCTGCTGCCATTGCTGGTATTGGGCCCGCAACTCATCATACTTCTTGCGTTGTTTGGCATCCGATAGAACTTGGTACGCCTCGTTGATCGTCTTGAATTGCTCTTCCGCATCTTTATTACCCGGGTTTACATCTGGATGCACCTTGCGTGCCAGTTGACGAAAGGTTTGTTGAATGACCTTCTTATCGGCATTCGGCGGTACACCTAATATTTCGTAATAATCCTTAAAGTCCATTCGACACCGTTTTATTTGTCTTCTAATTAGTTATCCAACTCTTTGCTATTTGTAGACTGCCATCTTTGATAAGCAAATTCAACTTCTGCAGCTCTATGCGTATCGCAAGTGACCCATGGTAGCCTTTATCCGGCGCCATGTGGCTGCAGAGCTGGTCACGAAATAGTCCACCAGCTACTATCCAGGGTATACCCGGAAAGAATGCTGAATAGTTCAGCACTGCCAATACCACCATGTATCTCGACCGCATTTTTGTTTTCAGATATTGAATCTCCAGGAGCGTTCAAAGGCCTATGTTGCTCCGCTTAATCATCTCAGCCTCACGCAAAAGGGTCGCGCTTATGCAGAATGCGGTCAGGAACAATGGTAATTAGATTGGCGCGGGCAAAATCAAGCTGGTTGGCAGTCAAGTTTTGACCATCGAAAGTTTTATAAGTGAACTTCCAGGGCTGATATTCATTCATTGCTGTACTTCGGCTTTCAAACCTCATAATATCATGACCAGCGCCTGTGAATCGGGAAGGTCGGCAGGGACTCAATTTGGTGCTTATCGAGCTTCAGGAACACGGTATCATCGAGAGTTTCACCCATCGCTGAAAGAGGAATGATCACATCCTTTTGTCCCCATAAATGTCCTTCCCGCATCACCAAATGCGTAATGAGGCTGTTCTCCGGGTTAACCACGAATTCGTCGACTTTGCCAACATAGCCATCCGTTGCCTCAACGTGTGTACCGCGGTGCACAGTTAGTTCCCCAGAGGGATCTGTTGGTGTTCCACAGCCTCGTATATGGTTCTTTCAGCGGAAACATAGGGCAGGTAGTAGTAGGATCCCATTCCATTCTTTCCCATGCCATAGACAAAATTGTTATTAGGCACTTTCTCTTCGATGAACTTTGTCTTAATAAATAGATCCATCTTCTCAAGTTCTGCTTTGCTGCAACGCAGTTGAATCGTATCAGCAATCGTTGCGGTCATCAGGTCAATCGGCACAATGTACTCCGTGTGGGGCGATGAAGTCTCTCTCACCACTAGAAACATTACCTGCTCGACAATCGGGTCAATGAGCACATACGAGGAACGGCTACAGACACCGTCTGTACATTCAACCGACGCTTGTAATGGGATTTCCATTCTGTACCTCGATAACAAATTATCCGGATTTTAATATTCTGATACGCGGTTAGCCTAGGTCAAAATGCTAGCCATGAATTCATCATACAATGAACATTCCCCAGCCCCATCCTGCTGTTGGGGAATGTTGTTCTCCGCCACTTTGGGGGAGATGCTATTACTAGCCTGACCTATCTTGAACAGACGGATCAGGCTGGAAGTAAATAAGTTAGCTCAGATCGTGCTTCGCAAGTCATTGAGAGGATCAATCTTATTAGGGCGTTGGCACAGGCGTGAGAGAAGAGATAGGTGCCAAGGTCGGTATGAGAGTGGGGATAGGAGTCGGCGTACGGGTCGGCGTAGGTGTAGAAGGTGGATAGAAAGTCTGCAAGTTGGACAAATCATAGTTGGGATCTATTTGCAGATCCTGCTGGTAAATCCAACACGGATCGTGGTAGATGGGATCACTGACGATCCACCAACCGGGAATGCTTCCCTGGCCTAGCAGGACCACGCTTGTACCTGTCAAGATGGAACTTGATACAACGTAACCTGGACCAGGGCCGAGCCAGCATAGCGTATCATTAATTACGAGCGGACTTTTCGCCGTCGCTATTGCACCAGGAATGCTCGTATTCGTTGGAGCTGAAGCAGGCGTCAATGTATCTGTTGAAGTGATAGCCTGAGCCGCTAATGCGGTAAGCGTCTCAACAACCATTGTTTCAGGAGCGACGAGAGTGTTAGCTGGGGGCCCCATATTATAGGAGATATTACACGACAGAATCGCAAGGAGTAAGGCAAAGCTTCCAACGAATAGACACCACTTTCGGCCTTTCATCGTGCCTCCAATTTCGGTTAATCGCAAAGATTGGCAAGAGCTGTTGATACGTTTTAGAATTTTAATACCCATGAGTTGGGCCCTTCACGCTCAGTTAACATGCAGAGCGGCTACTTGGCGGAAATGAAAGCCGTAGATTGCGAATGTGATTGCCAATGGGAAGAGACGTGGACGCCGGAACAAGGTCCAGAAAAAGAGCCGCCAATAATGAACGCGTTCGACGCCTCGAATACCCAGTTGATAGATGGATCGCCCAAGGGCCAGAATATATTGCAGCTCGAATTGAACTCTAATTTTGGGCGGCTGGTATTCTCGCAGGAATGTCAAAACGCGCTCGTAATAAAACTTGGGCGCATAGATTTGTTCAAGGATTTTGCGGTAGCCTTCACGCAACGGCTCCAACCCCATGATGGGGATGATGTTGGTTGAACCATCGACGTTGTCACCTGAAAATTCATTCACCAAGCGGCCTTCTTTTTGCATGCGCTCGTAAAGGCGCGTTCCCAAAGGCGCCTGCAACAATCCGACCATGGCGGTCACAATGCCGCTCTTCTGAATGAAATCAATCTGCTCTTGGAAGATCGAAGGGGTGTCATTGTCGAAGCCAACGATGAACCCTCCCTGTACCTGGAGACCTGCACGTTGGAGTTGCTTGACGCTTTCCACCAGATCGCGGCCTTTGTTTTGATTCTTACTGCATTCGATCAGGCTGTCTACATTTGGCGTTTCGATGCCGACAAATACCGTGTCGAAACCGGCTTGCGTCATGAGCCGCATCAGTTCTGGGTCATCGGCCAGATTGATTGAAGCCTCGGTGTTGAACGGCATACCGGTTTTTCCCTTACGCCATTCGATTAAGGCCGGCAATACCTCAGACTTGATCTGCTTCTTGTTGCCGATAAAGTTATCATCCACAAAGAAGACGCTTTTGCGCCAGCCGACTGCGTAGAGGCTATCCAATTCGGCGATGATTTGCTCAGCGGTCTTAGTGCGCGGGCGATGACCTAACAGCGTGGTCACATTGCAAAAGTCACAATTGAAAGGACAGCCACGCGAGAACTGGATGCTGACCGTATCATAATGCTTGAGATTCGCCATCTGCCAAAGTGGGGCAGGGGTCTGGTGGATATCGGGGAATTCCGTGGATGAGTAAACGCGTCGAGCCTGACCCGCTAACAGATCCCGCAAGAACGGTGCAAGAGTCTCCTCAGCCTCGTTCAACACAAAATAATCCACTTCCGGGAACTTTTCATATTCCATGGTGAAGAGCGGTCCGCCTGCCACCACTTTCACACCCGCTAATTTACAGCGGTGGATGATGGCGCACGCTGATTCGCGCTGGACGATCATGGCGCTGACGAAGATGTAATCGGCCCACGCCAGGTTTTCATCGGTGAGACTGGTCACGTTGAGATCATACCAGTCGTTTCTCCCATCTCGGAAGGTAACATCGCTGCAACAGTCAACAAACCTAGCGGAGGCGCGCCAGCCTTCTTCCGGATAAATTTTAGGGCGTGTTTGAAGCTCCAAAAGGTATCTGGAAATTCCGGGTAAACGAGCAGAATTTTCATTCCTTCCTCTTTCAGAAAGTTAAGCTCTTCTCCCGCTTATCAAGCGCAATATGATAATCAGTATCACTGCTCCGATAAACGCAACTACGATGGATTCGATGTTGATGCCTGACATCGGATCGCCCATGTGGAAGAAAGAGGAAGCTATCCAACCGCCTAGCAATCCGCCAATCACGCCGACAATGATGTCACCGATGCACCCGAACCCGCCCCCTTTTACGACCAATCCGGCCAACCAACCAGCAATTAAACCAACGACAATCCAGGAAAGTATTCCCATTCAGATCTCCATTTCTTTTTATGATTTGGTCATGCGAAGAATCTTTCGTCTCTCGCATGTTCAAAGTTTACTGATTGGCCATCCGCCTGATGCGACCGAACCAGTAATGAGTGAATTCGCCAGTGCCATATTTTCTTTTTGTCTTGAAAACTGTCGTATTTTGCCGTACACGAATAAAATCGGATAAGCTAGTAAGGTAAGCAAATCCATAACAATAAAAAGAAAATTTAGTTTCATGATTTTTCTCCTCAGAAATGCTGACACAAAAAATCATTGCCTCATCCGGAGGCTTAGCCTCCTTTTCTGCCCTTATTATTGGATCCAGCTGAGGGATTCATTACTACCTCGGTTCAAAGAGTTTCCGTTGTTTTTTACAAGAGACTGCACCGCTGGTTGTTCATTCGAGCGAGTATTGAAAGAACCACCGATATCGGCGCTGGAAAAAGGTCTTGATTTCTTAGGCTTGCGCTTGCTAACACCTTTGCGTCCCATTCTTTTCTCCTTTTAAGTCAATTATTGAATTACGATATTGATTTGTACGTGGCTGGATGTAGCGGAATTCTTGAGACTATTCGGCTGTCTCATCCAGTAACTCCCTGATACGTTTAATCCGCTGCCGATTGGCGTCATGCTCCTCTACCCGCTTGTTGAACTCCGCTTCATCTATGACTACGATGTCGGGCAGGCCTCCAATAGAAAGTTTCGAGGCTACATCTTCCTTCAGTTTAATATCGTCGAAGACTTTCAAGAAAGCCCTGACGCCCTTACGCACTAATGTGCGATCATCAACTATTTTGATGTCAACAGGAGGAAGTGGCGTGGATGAAGGATTATCGCTGTAAACCACTCTAACCAAGAGCTTGCCGTCATCAATGAAGGGGAAGTCAATGTGCGTCGGTAATCTGCTGAGCTGGCCGCGATCCAAGATGAAGGCATAGCGGAGACCGTCGCTATTGCAGGATACTACTTCCACTTGCAGTTCATTTGCCAAATCATGCAACACGCCCGGATCAAAGTAATCATTAAAAGGAATGGATGTATGCGCGGCAATATATCCATTATTGAGTATGCCAAACAGTACGATCATTCCGGTACTTGGATCTTGCGTTAATCGCCAGCGTTTAAATCGTGGTAGGAGCCCCCTTTTTTTCAGCACTGTCGATACCTGAGCCCTGATTTGCCGGATATCTTGAACGAAATGTTGTTGATTAATTGTCTCTGGTATCATCATCTTCGTCTCTCTTATCGCTGCTTCTCAATTTGTCCTTAACTTCATCAAGCCACTCGCGCACCGGATCTTCCGGCTTTGTGAGATGATAGCGGCTATCTATAACTTCGCTTTCAGAATATGGCAATGCTTGATCTTGTTGATGAGGCGCGACTTCAGGGGCGGGTGCATGCAACTTTTCAACGGGATTCTTGGGATTACGTTGGTTGGCTTGCTGAA
The DNA here is from genome assembly GCA_963752775.1 of uncultured Chloroflexia bacterium. Taxonomy (GTDB): domain Bacteria; phylum Chloroflexota; class Anaerolineae; order Anaerolineales; family Villigracilaceae; genus Fen-1038. Next base: position 121,847 of record CAVVZL010000006.1, on the reverse strand, counting down.
TCCTTAACCAGCGCCAAAATCCCCAAATAATCAAACCTGCTAAGATCAAGATAAAGATCGGAAGACACCACATCCAAAGGAAGGCGATTGGAATCTGTCTCTGTTCTCTGCTCTGACGAGCCTGATCCGCATACCACTGTGATGTTGCAACAGCCACCTGGGTTTGCGTGGCGATATTATTAGCGACAGCCGTCTCCGTACTGGCGGCAACATCGTTTTTATTTTGTTGGGTCATCAAGGCCACAACACTCTGTGTACCCGCTGCAAGGGTTACTTGAAAATTGTATTCTTCCTGGGTCTGCTGGATTGCCACCTGAGTCAGTCCGACGCTTTGCGTGTAAGCAGCCGCAACCAGAGTTGCCTGCGCTTGGGAACGTGCAACTCTTGCCGTGGCCGCTATTTGGGCAGAAATAGCATCCGCATTGTTTTGATCCTGAGTCTGCGCCGCGTCCACTGTGGCGTTAGCTGAATCCAATGTTGCTTGTGCATTGGCGCGTACAACTTGAGCAGTCGCTGCCGCTTGATTTTCAGCGCTATTATCCGCCGGGGTCATTGTAATTGCCACAACTGACTGGTTGCTTAATTCCGCAGCAGATGTAGCCAAAACTACATTGACGTTGGGCACCGGGGGAGGTGTGGGTATTTGGGTGCCACAGGCGGCCAAAGCCAGCATTCACCAATACAGTTGCCCAGGTAGCGGCATTGCTAAAATCGCGGCGCATAACATTCATAATATTTTTTTAATCCAATCGAAATGATGTGATATTTAGGTCATTAGCTTGATCACAAATTCCGATTAAAGGCAAAATTACCAGAACTGTGATGAGAGTGAATAACAAATGAACTACGTGGGGTTTAGATTACATCGAGGAGGTCCAATATCACGAGGATGACGACGATCACGATCAGAACGTGAACCCAAGGGCCGAAGTGCGGGAGGCTTGGAATTACGTTCGGACCCAAAAAGCCGAACAGCCACAGGATTATTAGAATTACTATGATAGTCCACAACATGAGATTTCTCCTTCTAAGCGATTCTAGTCTGATGATGGATGGTGGCTTGAATGATGGCCATCATTGCATGACCTATAACTAAGCCATCATTAGGCTATATAGCGCCTGAACTAATACTACAACAAACACTTCCTAGCCGCATCGGTCGGCCGGGGAGTGTTGTTCTCCGCCAGTTGGGGGAGAATTTAGAAACAAGTGATGAACTGATTTTCAATAGCGATCCTAGTCTCCGGGTGCGGTAAACTTGGCAGGGACGCAGGTAAAGCCCAAGCCCATCGAATACGAGTTTTTCACGCCATCCTGACCCGGATTGAACTTGCCGGATGCGTCAAGCAGATCCAGGTCCGGAGAGCCCGCGACCATTAAGACAGGATTGTTCTCGAGCTCCTGAATGGTGATGATTCCATTATGGTCCGTGTCTAAAGTCTGTAGGAGGGGAGTTGCCACAGCCGGATCTGCTTTGATAACTTGATTGAGCCCATCAACAATAGCCGGGAGGAGCTTGCTGCGGAACTCGTCGACCGTTATGGCGCCGCCCAGTTTGCCGTTGGTGCAACCTTTCGCACTCAAGTCGGCTTCGAGACGTACCCCGATCAAATCCACCTCAACCGGCTGGCCGAGCAGATACAACTGGACTCGAGCCGTGCCCGGGCCACCTGTGAAGTGACCGTTTGTGAGGGAGCCGACAATGGGTGAACTGGCGGGCGCACTGGGATCGAGCATCAACTGGTCAGTGCCGTCGAATTCGGGCGCCGATTGGGTTCTTTGTCCCTCGAAGATGGACCACGAAACGCTCGGGTCATTCTGAAGGTTGTCTGCCTTCACTACCTGCAGCGAGACGAGTTGACCGGCATTAACGGCCTGATCGACAGTTGACTGCAATTGAAGTCCCGGGGCTGCCGATGTGATCAACGTCAGCAGCTGTCCGAACAGGTTTTCAGTGTGATTTTGCGGATTTCCATCCAGGTTCAATGCGAATGCCTGGGTCTGCGCCTGCGTTGTCGGTATCAGCAGTTTGTTGGTGACGAAGTGATATTGGACGCCCGTGGCAGGCGGGACCTCAACCGTCGGCGCGGACTGAGTGGACGTTGGCTTTAGCGAGCTACAAGCCGCCAGCAACAATAAAATCAGGCTGGTATTTACAACAAAAACATTTTTGATCTTCATGGTTGATCTTCTCTCCACATTGTTTACGAAAAGGCGGTCTATTTGACCGCCTCATCTATTTTCCAAACAAGCGCGAGGTATTTACATTATCCCCAGCAGGTGCAATATGATAAGGATGACGACGATCACGATCAGAATGTGAATCCAACCGCCTGTTTGAGGGAAGCCTGGATTTATGCTCCGACCGAAAAAGCCGAGCAGCCACAGGATTACTAGAATTACGATGATAGTCCACAACATGAGAATTCTCCTTTTGAGCGATTCGCCCAGTGTAATGATGCATGATGGCATGGGTGATGCCTACCATTTGGATGATCTGTAACTGACAGACCATTAGACCTGCTTGAGGCCTGAACTAATACTACAACAAACACTCTCCTGCCGCATCCATCGGTCAGGGAGTATTGCGCTCCGCCAGTTGGGGGAGGTAAACCGTAATCATCAGGTATCGGAAAATTGATCCGGGCTGAATATTTCCAGTAATCAACCGGAAATATCCACAGTAATTGTTGTCCGGTTGCTCAATGTGGTTCCTATTTCCCCATCCATTACTGGCACCCATAGGTGATTGTGTTACCGCTTACTTGCCAGTCCTTGTTAAAGGCCTCGACTGAATAGCTCAGTTTCTTTCCTGTGGCAACAAATGCGACGTCAACATACGATGTCGAATTTGGCGGCAGAGTTGCGATTACCTGTTGATCTCGATAGACCCTATAGCCGTCTTCGCTATTGGAGCGATCATTCCAGGCAAGGTGCATGGTCATGGTACCGCCGCCAACAATAATTTCGCAGGTGTAATTGTAGGCCGACCATGTCGGAGCGTTGGGTGGGGCAGGCGTGGACATTGGCGAGGCAATTGCCGTCAGCATCGTATCTGTAGGGATAACTGTTTGGGTTTCCTGCAAGGTCATTGTAGCAAAGGAACCAGCTGGATTTTGGTCAGTTGTTTGGGTTAAGCAAACCAAGTCTGTTCGGAAGGCTGCAGGACAAAAGTGTCAGCCGCCAGCAAAAAAGCTATCAATAAAAGTTTGGTTGAATTTGCACTTTGCCATATTCTCATCCTATCATTGACACTCCCCAGCCGCATCCATCGGTCAGGGAGTATTGCGCTCCGCCAGTTGGGGGAGGCATATCAGAAACGCAAGACAAGCCAATAGGGATCCACCAGAGTTGCGAGAATCCCCCAGACTGATCCAAGCACTATACCGGCGATGACATCTCTTGGATAATGTGCGCCGACATAGATCCGTGTGAAACCAACCAAAGCAGCGACCGTATAAAAGGCAAAAGATTTTCCCATCCCCAACCTGAAACCATGGATGATCAAGGTTGTTAGGAAAAATATTTGAGTCGTATGGCCGCTCGGGAAGAAGTCACCTTTTTCACGCTGGCCGATGATCCGTGTTTTATCAAGTGCAATGAATGGACGCCCACGATCGGATAACATCTTGATCGTTTCCACTAATAACCAGAGTGTGAGGGTGCCAAAGATGATCTCTGTGGCCAGACGGCGATAGTCCAGTATAAAAAGAAGAAGTGCAGCAATGAATGCGGCCAGCGTATTGCCAAGCTGCGTTGTGAGCCACATGGAGCGATCCAGCCATTTAGGATAACCCCGCATATTCAAGAGAGTAAAGATCCGGGTATCCAAACGCTGACCGGCTGACCAAATCAAAGACAACGTCACCAGGGCAAAAACAGAAAAGTAGAACGAATAACTCTCGTTGAGCATTAAGAGCCGATAACAATGAAGTGCGTGCCTGAATTGGCAGCCAGAAGAGAAATAATGCCAGTCCTATCAGAAGAACTGCCAGGAAAACGAGGCCTTCGTCGATTAGCAGACCAGACAGAAGCCGCGTGCGACCGCGGCGGCAGAGGCGTCTGTTCAGAGCCGCTAGTCATGGCTTATCACCTTTGAATCCGTCAACTCGATGTTGTCAGCTTGTCCAGTAAGGGCTGTGCCAACCATCACTGTCAGAGCACGTGGATGGATATGAACAGATAAAGAGCCCTCGCCAAGCAGGACACCATCAGCCAGCACAGGCATATGCGGTGTCGAATGGATTCTTACGTGTTTAACATGATAGTGCTTGATACCGATGTCTTCAAAATGTCCAATCTGAGACAGCATGGCATATGAAATCATATTCAGTTTGCTCATATCCGAAAAAGTGAACACATCCAAACGGCCATCCGTGAAAGATACATTTGGGGAAATCTGGAAGTGTGGTCCGAGAAAGGGCATATTGGAAATCACCAGCATATGCGCGGATAGTATCGAGTTTTTTGCGCCCGTCATAGACCATGCGCAAACGAGAAGGTGTTGCTGATACGAATGTTGATAACAATTCCCCAATCATGGTCAGGTTACCGTGTTGGATATCATCCGCGAGGGGATATAAATCCGAGAGGAGTCCCAGCGCCGCAGCTTCCAAAAACCAGTGACGTGAATGTCCGTAGTGGACTCTGTCCAACATCGATCTTTAACCGGCGACCCTTCCGTAATAAGGCGACTGAATTCGCAATATCCCCGGTGATCCCTAAGTTAAAAGCGATGTTGTTTCGTGTACCGGTGGGAATGATCCCAAGGGTCGCATCACTTCCGATATGGCTCCCAGAATGCTGTCGATGGTACCATCGCCGCCCGCCACAACAATCAGCTTGATTCCTGACTTGATTGCGTTATGCACCACATCTTCAAGTTGGCTATCCGGGCGCACAGAATAAACCTCAGGTAAAATCAGCTGATCCTGCATCGCTGAAAGAATGCTCGCAAGCTGCTGGGGCGATTCTTCCGGCCGGCCGGAGCCTGCATTAAAGATCAGTTTTGCCCGGAGCGGGTGATAAGCAGTTGATTTGGATTTGCTCGACATTGGCACCTACATTCTTGGAACTACTTTCTTACCTAATCGCTAAAACCCTAGATTCTCTTTTACCAAAATTATTGTGATTGCGACCCGGCATAAACTCTTTATTGACGATCAACAGCTTATCAACGCTACTGCCAACGCCAAATGCTTTGCAGCGCACGTGCACTCTCTAGTGGCAGTGTATATTCCTCGATGCGTTCCATGCCATCTTCGATAGTTGGGACTATTTTCTGTGTGCCGACCACCCAAATAAGATGGGCTGCCGAAGCCGCATAACCCGCCAACTGGCTTACCGGTCTTTGATGCGATAATGACATGACCGGTTTCAGTAACTGCATGAACACTGCCAATCATATATTCAGGACTTGCGCCTATCTTCTACATCTCACGATTTTGGGTCTTACGGTCCATCAATGCCAGTCTTGCTCGTACAGAGTTATAGTGACCAGACTCATCAATCTCTTCAGTAATGCCCAAAACATTCAGCGTAACTGAACTGGAAGTAAAGATTTCTGCATCGGCAGGAATTATTTCAAACAGTCTCTTTTTTGCATCTGCGCCATTCTCGGTAACGATGACATGAATATTGTTGAGGTCCAATGCTTTCATGGTGCGTTTGATTTGAACATCAGAAGCGAGAATTGCAAATTTTGTAGTTTCGATTGGGTTAACTGTATTCCTTTAGTAGCTTTTATTTCTGTTTAAACCACCAACTAGTTGATTACTTTATGCAGTTAATATGGTTTGTCCGCCATCATCCTCCCAACGCAGGATGTTAGCGAATTCAATTTCGGTTTCTTGCGATTCGGGTTTTACTCAATTCAAGCATGTTGGCTACGTTGTCGTTGTGAACCTGTCAGCAGTTAAACTGGGCAATTGATTTGCGGCTGCATTATTTGTTTTTCACTCTTATCCACCGAGGCTATCATTGGCGGGAAGTTGTTGCTCGAGCAACTGATCCTCTAAACCGACTGCAATTGGAGACCGAGAAAACTGTTGTAAAATTTGATCCTTCACATCCTGCTGTTCAATTAGGAACAACACATCATCGGGACAATACGGATAAGGAGCCTTCCAATCCTTTTTGGGAGTAAAAAAGTGAGCGGGATCGAAATCCATATACCGATTTTTCTCGTTACTGTTAATATATAGAAATCCTGAGACCTTGGTCAGATAACGGACTGAATTCATGGAGAGAACGATAATTCGTTCTGGAGACCGGGCTTCACCTTTGTTCAAGGATCTAAGCTCCTGCTGCTGATTCTCAAACCGGCCCCGGATGGTCATCGCAACCACTCGCCGATTATCCGGGTTAATGATCACCTGCTGTACCTTACCGGAAATCCCATCATGAAAGAAAATCTCCTCTCCGATGATGGGCTGCAGAAATGGTTCTTCTGGCAAATCCATATCGCTGCCTGGGATGCGGATGCTATTAATTACACCACGGACATTTGGATTACTGGCTGCGCACTTCTCTGCCAACAACTTTATATTTGTGTTTTCTACATTCCCGCTCAACAACACCACGCCGTGTGAAACGCCTGTAAAAAATTTGCAATCATAAGTGCTTTCAATTTGTCCCAACACTGTGCACACTTCAGCCAAAAGCCGGTCATCTGGAATTAGATGGTTTTTAACGCCCAGCAGGCCGGAAATAATTTGAAGTGATTTTTCAGCATGATGCAGGTTTGTCAAACTACTTACGTGACCATTGAGATAGGCGATCCCGTCCCTTACCCGCACATCGATATTGTCATAGTCTATCGCTCTGAAAGCAGCATCTCGCCATAGCGCGTGATCGACTTCATGCATCAGATCTATATCCGTTTTGGTGTTTTCGTTTTGACCCTTCAGTTCGTTCTACCATTGAGTGGCTTGATATCTCCGCACCTTAATAATTCGTCGGTATCGGTTTGTGGCATTTGTGCTTGGTACATCTGTACTCCTCTTGTTCACTTGGCTTCCATGTTTCAAAATAGAAGATCGTTATGTAGATGGGAAAAAGTCAATGCAAGAGCACAGCCTCCTAAAAGGAGGTTATGCTCTTGCAAGATAGAAATTGAGGTTAGCGGTTGATCAGGAACAAAACACCGGCAATTATGGCGCAGATCCCTGCGATGATGCTAATAATGCCGCCACCGAGATTCACGCCCAAAAGGACCAAGCCTGCCAGGATTAGATAAACGGCCAACAGAATCCATTTTATTTTTTCAAGGTTCATTTCAATCTCTCCTTTCAGTTAGTAGTGGACAGAATTGCTATCTACGACGATCACGCAGTATCGGCTTAATTGCTCTCCTTTCGTGTCAGGTTGATGTGCGCCGTCCTTGGCCTTAGGAATTTTGGATTGCCTTTTTCCCAGCCAGGGCGGCTTCGGATACATGATCTAATTGCTCGACCACCAACGCTTGACCTTGGTGCAATAATTCTTGCGCCTTCTGGCGGCCACCCATGGTGATTTTGTTCCTGTCTAAACGCATCTGCGCTATGGCATCATCCATCATTCCAGTGGTTTGATCGCGCAGTTCGATGCCTTTTTTCTGAATTTGCATTCTGGTATCTTCTCCAGATTGCGGCGCTAGCAACAGCATCGTAATAGCACCGGCTAGGCAGCCAACCAACAGGCCGACTAAAACGCCTAAAATATTGTTGTTGTGGTATTCGGGTACTTGATTTTCGTTGACCATTTTTTCTCCTTATTGTTTGAGTATGGTGAGTGTTTGTTACAATTATCGTGCTGAATGTGCAGGCCTAATCATTTGACCGACATTACTCGTCGCGTTCATCATCAAGATAGATACCAGCATCCTTTTGTTCTTCTTGAGTCATCTGAAAGAAACCAGCCAGCCATTTTTCGATGCGATCAAGTAACAGCAGGCTGCTGACTAAAAAGCTGTTCGGTCGTTGTACGTTAGACCCTTGTTCGCCGCTGATGAAATTGTCCATTCTTGCCTCCCTTCTTTTATGGTGTCGTATGGTGCTCGCTGGTCGTGGTTTGAGTGGTGCCCACCACAGGTCCATTTGGGCGGTAGAAGATCAACCAGACTGTTCTTTCTATAGCCCACGCAATCAGAGCATAGATTAACATGGCGAACAGGGAAGAGACTTCGAGCACCATGCTGCCAAATGTTGGTGAGCCGATTAGTCCTGCAAAGGGAAACAGGAACAGGTAGGTAAACCCATAGATCAGGGCAACGATCGGGCTATCGGGATTGGCCCCGATTAGCTTCAGTCCGATGCGAAGCGCGATGAGCGCCTCGAGGATGCCGAACAACAGCCAGATCAATTGTGTGGCTTTAAAAGTAAAGATGCGTTGTTCGCGTTCCGGGTCTCGTTGTGAGGAGCTAACTTGTGTCGTTCTGTCGTTTGACATTTTGATTTCTTTCTTTCTAAGGATGGGCTGCATCAATGATAAAGCGGCCATGCTCGCTAAGGTACATCAGCCGGTCGTTCCGCACAACTCTGCGAAAGAGTCACGGTATCGCAACCGGCTTCATTGTTACTGGGGGTGGTTTTCGATCATTGGGTAAAGCTAACCGTTAGCGAGCGCGTCCTCGTTGGAACAAATTGACGATTGCCAGCAGGATGACGGCACCCAACAGTGTGACCAGCATGGTGGGAATGGTGAAAGCATCGTTGATCGTCCCAACGTGAAAGATGGGGCTGAGGAAGTAGCCAGCCAGGAACGCGCCGATGACGGCGATAATGATGTTGAGCAGCAAGTTCGAGTTGTCGTGCATGACCATCGTTGCGATCCAACCGATCACTGCCGCAACGACGAGGTATATAAGAATGTTCATTTTTATCTCCTTTACGAATGTTTGAGTTGCACGGAATACCGTGTGTTTTTTATTAATCCAACTCCTTCTCAGGGAAAAGGGGTTGTGGACGCCGCTCCGATTATTTAACGGGGGCAGGTGCAGTCTTCTGCTTCAGATTGGTTTCATACGCCGTCACGTGCTTATCGATTTCATCGGCTGCGCGCTGGCGGCTATAACCATACTTTTCCTGAAGCAAGCCAGCCAGGACCTCGAACTTACCGGCGGCCCGATCCAGATCATCGTCCGTGAGTTTGCCCCACCACCCTTTGGCCTCGCCTCGCATTTGTTTCCATTTGCCTTCCAATATATCTTTGTTCATAATTTGATCCTCCGATCATTTGAAAAAACTTCCATTTTCAGGCTGATGCTTTATTGCGCTACCGTCTCTTGGATTGGTAATCATTGGCTTCTGCTCTTAGTTTTTCCAGCCGACTGAAATAATCCGGAAATTCTTGCAGATGGGAAAGAACAATTTTCCCGGAAAGAAGCACTCCGTCGTCTATCAATCCGGTTTCAGAGCCCATGGCCGCTTGCTTTTGACTTCCCATTAGGCCCTGCCGAAATTGCTCGAGATCAACTTGAGCCCAATCAATATATAAGGAATCTCCGATGCGCTTAGCTTCATCTGAGCTTATCTGTTTTTGCTTTTTCATTCAACAGTTCCTCCATATTCTTGCAAACCGAGGCGATTGGCGTGTACGTAACCAACCTGTGGAAAAGCTGTCCCGGTTTACACCGGTTTTCCAGTCCTTCTGATCAGCCAACTGGCATCATCAAATAGGAATGCTTGCGGCGACGGTTCGCAAGCGTTCGGCCACACGGTCAGGCGTCTCGCCTTTACTGATAAACGCATCGGCGCCAGCGGAGAGTGCAGCTTGCTGACGGGCGTCCAGATGGCTGATCAGGACAATGACCAGCGCCTCCGGGCAAGCCTTTCGGAGTTCGCTCAGCGCCGCAGTTGGCTCGGCGCTGGGGAGTAAATCCCAATCCACTAATAACATGTCTGTTTGGCTGATGGGTGCCTGGGCCAACGTGGTTGTCCAGTCAGCGGCTTCACCAGCAACTTCCATGTTCAGATCCAACAACATGAGTCGCAGAGATGAACGTTCTTCGGAATACCATCGGCTAGAAATACGCGGGTCATGAACTCATACTACAATAGAAACTCCCCAGCCGCATCCTGCGTCTGGGGAGTTTTGTTCTCCGCCACTTGGGGGAGAAAGGGCGAGAGCGGCCTCCCAAGTCAGCTCTCCCCTCCCAGAGCCTCGAGGGAAAGAGTTGAATTTACAGGGGACTTTGTTGGCCAAAGATATGAATTTATTACTGGGCTGTTCGCGTCCTAGAATGTTCCTGAACGATATCTGAGGTTGTGCAAAATATCATCCATTCTTTTCTTAATTCTTTTCTGGAACGACCATGTCTGCCTTGAGAAGTTCATCGAACAGAGAACGGTAATAAATCAGTGCATGTCTTAATTCTTCAGTATCTGCCTTGTGATTCTTATTTTTAATTGCGATGTCGCGCGCCGCGCGGTAATTCGTCACCAAATCAGGGTAATTGACCGAGATATCGGCTGCCCGCTGATCAAAATCGGATACTGGATAGTCGCGAAGTGACATGACTTCCATAATCAGGTGATCTGCCTCTTGAGTAGCCTCTGCTGGTTTGTCGACGAATTTTCCCTGGACTGTGGCCCAATCAACCTGATAACGCTCGCGCTCTCTGACTGAAAGTGGACGAATATTCAAAGTCTCGACATGCTTCTGCCGTTCATCGAGCTCTTTTTGTGCTTTCTTCTCATTACCCGCCGTCTCGACCGTGCGATCATACTCCTCGGCTCCAAATTTATTATGGAACCGATCTGAACGTTTACGACTGGCAAATCTTGGCCCCATTATGGCACCTATGATCACCAGGATCACAACTGTAGCGATAAGAATATATGTAGGACTCATTGCAAATCTCCTTTTCTATTTATTGTATGAAAATACTATTTGGACAAACTATTTAAGCGTTGACAACTTAATTTGCTAGCACAGCATGGTTATTAGCGTTGACCAATCAGGAGGCCGATAGCAGCCGCCCAGAAGGAAGACACCAAGAAAGAAACCAAGGTTATAGAGGCTCCCATCGTTATGCACCTCGTACATCTGCACGTTCTTATGCAGGAACGATAGTACGATGATTACTGGAGAAATGATCCCATGCCACAATCCCAGCCAGATATTGGCGGGAGCTCCATGCCCATCCGGCGTATTGACCATTGGATTCGGACCTGGCGCATAGACCTGTATGTTTACGCCGGGCACGTTGATTTGACCGTTAGAAGCGGGCGTACCGGCTTGTGTATTAGGGGCAGGTGTGTCGATTTGAACCACCTTACTCGGGGCACAGCCCGCAATCATAATAAATAATACGGTGATTAAAACGAAAACGAATAGTGTCTTTTTCACATCTTTTCTCCGGATCTGGCTAGACTGGCTTGTCACATAAATGAGGCTTGGCAGGTTTGGGAGTTACGAAACCTTTTCAACTCTTCTCATTTTACAGTCAATGTTCACAACCTGCATCCTGCGGCTGGGTAGTATTTGTCTCCGCCACTTGGGGGAGACAAATAACGTTCGATTACCATCCACCGTTTATGCCATTGTCAATATGCTTTTCCGCAAAGCCACGCTAAAGTGGAAACTGCAATGAAGGTCTTGATCATGCCTCGGTATGTCCTGTTCGGAGCCAGCCTCTCTGCTGCCAAACATCCACATATCTTGGATCCGGCCAGCTTTCCAGCGGGTTGAAATCCGAAAACTCAACCGGCAAAATGAGACCGCGACGATCCGGCTCTGACCATCCAAATTCAATCTCGCGATCACAATTCTCGCAATTTATAAAAAACTCATCGCTTTCCCGGTCCGTCTCGGTTTCATTGATTTCATATTCTTCGGGTTCAGAATCAGAGTCGTCCTCCTCGAACTCACTGAAGTCGCCTCGCTGTACTTCATCATCAGCATTTTCTTCGATCTTTTCCTTGAACTCATATTGCCAGTGATGATTATCCTTGAGCGGTCCCCATTCCCGCCAGCGTTCGCTTTCAGTCCCGGCTTGGACAGTCCAAACATGAGTGATTATCAATTCATGACCGCCGCATTTATTACAGGTGAACTTACAGGGTTGGTGATCGTTCATGCTAGATTCCTTCTGTCAATCATCCCACGATCAAGACCAGCGCCTGTGCACGGGGAAGGTTGGCAGAGACTCGATTTGGTCTTTATTGAGTTTCAGAAACATGGTCTCATCATGAGTTTTATCCATCGCTGAAAGGGGAATGATTACATCCTTCTTTCCCCATGGATGCCCTTCCCGCATCACCAAATGGGTAATGCGACCGTTCTTCGCGTCGACCACAAGTTCGTCGACTTTTCCCACGTAGCCATCCTTTGCCTCTACGCGTGTACCACGCCGCACGGCCATCTCCCCCGGGGGAATCTGTTGAGTTTTCACAGACTCGTATGCTTTTCCATCAGAGGTGACATAGGGTAAGTAGTAGTAGGATCCCATTCCGTACATTCCATTACCAACTACGAAATCTCCACTGGGAACCTTCTCTTCAATGAAATCCGTTCGGACAAACGGATCCATCTTCTCCAGTTGTGCCTTGCTGCAACGCAGTTGTATCGTATCGACGATGGTTGCTGATACAGTCTCAACCGGTACAATGTATTGTGTGTTGGGAGACGCATCCTCTCTCACCACCAAATGGGTAACTTTTTCAGTTACTGGGTTTATCAGCACATATATGGAGCGTCCACAGACACCGTCTGTGCACTCAACTTGGGCCTGTAAAGGAATTTCCATCTTTCACCTCCAAACAAATTACCGGATTTCAATACCGGCTGGTTCAGGCTGGAATAGCCATGAATTCATCATACAATGAAACCTCCCCGGCCACATCCTTCGGCTGGGGAGTATTGGTCTCCGCCACTTGGGGGAGTCTCATTCATTCAATCTCTTCATCCAATAATCATTATTTTCTGACCATGAAATGAAAATTGGAATGAGTAGTTGATATGCTTATGGCTTGAGAGTAGCGGTGGGCGCTAGCGTGGCGGTAGGAGCCAATGTAGCAGTAGGAGCCAGCGTGGCAATCAACGCCAGCGTAGAAGTAGGGGCCAGCGTGGCAAGAGGAGCCACTGCAGACTGGCCAACATTAATCAGCACATCAACTTGCTCTCCGAATGTTTGCCCCGAGTCGTTGGCTAATTGCCAGTAGCCGGTATATTGTCCGGCAGTGGTTGGGGCAGTCAATGTCGCCGAGATTTCCGATTGCTGGCCAGAGACAACGGAGTTGCTGATATGCGTATTGGCTCCATTCATTTGGCTGCCACCCATAAGGGTCAGAGTGTAATTGGTATCCCATGTGCAGGTGCCAGTATTCTGGAACATCCATGTTTTGACAAAGGTCTGACCGGCTGATACTGTTGTGTAATCAGGAATTGTAACATCCGAAACATAGATTGAGTTATCACAAAGTGGTTCTGTATATGCTGTGGTGCTGGGTGTGGAAGTTGCCATTGCCGTAGCTGAAGGCAAATTCGTCGGAGACGGTATGGCGCTTTGGTCAGTGGCTAATTGCTGATTAGTCAGATCTTGCGACACTTCCTGAGACACGGTTGTCTGTGCCGCGGAGGCGTAAGTGGCATTGTGTCTTGGTGTTGAGCTGGTTGAAAAACTACAGGCGCTGATTAAAATAGACAGCGACAAGATAACGCCGGGAAGAACTTTCTTTGAAAGATGGTTCATATGTTTATATCCTTGCCTTTTCATTTTGAGATTTATTTTCATCGAATTATGATCCTGCTTTTTGAGGAGGACCAGTATCATCAAAGCTAACCTGTTAGCAGGTCAGGGCATTTGTTAGAAATAGGCGGGTCATTCACTCATACTACAATAGAAACTGCTTGGCCGCATCCTGCAACTGGGGGGTATTGTTCTACGCCATTTAGGGGAGATTTATGAATGGAGTTAAGCGATAAGTCAGTGTCTTGATGCGAGGGTCATGTCCTCTGTTCGACTCACATCGCCTAGTTTGATATTTCACTCATCCTCAAGGGACTTGTTCGTAAGCACTTCACGGATCGACAACAATTCTTTGCGGCGCGCCTCATCGGTTTCCGGATAACTGATTTTGAGTTTCTTCAAGGTATCCAGGATAATTTGGGAAACGATTACGCGTGCGTTCTCTTTGTCGTCGGCAGGCACAATATACCAGGGCGCTTGCTTTGTGCTGGTCGCGCTCAGGCAGGCCTCGTATGCCTTCCGATAATTATTCCAAAAACTCCGCTCCTGAATGTCAGCAGGGCTGAATTTCCAGTTCTTTTCAGGATGATCGATACGTGCCAAAAAACGCTTTCGTTGTTCGTCTTTCGATAGATGAAGAAAGAATTTGATGATTTGGGTTTCGTTCCGACAGAGATGTTTCTCCAGATCGACGATTGAACGATATCGTTCCTCCCAAATCGTCTCATCGATTAATTCGATTGGGGAAACCTTCGTTGAGTAGGAGTTCCGGATGTACGCGAACAACCAGAACTTCCTCGTAATAGGAACGATTAAAAATGCCAATCCGTCCTCGTTCCGGCAACCGACAGGTTGTGCGCCAAAGAAAATCGTGTTCTAGTTCCTCGGCGCTCGGCTGTTTAAAACTATAAACCTCACAACCTTGCGGGTTGATCCCCGACATCACATGTTTGACGGCGCCGTCTTTACCAGCGGCGTCCATTCCCTGAAATATCAACAACAGGGAATAGCGATTGCTTGCATAAAGCATGTTTTGCTGGGCGCTCAGTTCCTGCGTATGTTCAAAGAGGATTTGTTGGTACTCCTCCTTGGAATGGTAATAAGGTTCTTTCCGCGTCGGCCATCCTTTAAGCTTGACTTTTTCGCCTGCTCTCACCCGAAAACTCTTGGAATTGATATTCATAATTCTTTTCCTTGTGCTAAGGTCTGCCCAGGTAAGGCATTAATCTTCTCTCGGTGATTTTTCGTGCGGCGATGGGGACCGGTATGGATATCAATTCGCTCCCATCGTTTTGCGATACCGGCATACTTGGTTTCTGTGCCGAAATTACCCGCAGGGCACCTGCGCGGATTTTGATAGTTACTGTTCCTTTGCCCAACTTGATGCCGTCAGCCATTACTTTCATCTTGGGGGAAGATTTCACTTTCACGGTACGAGCTTGAAAACGTTGGATCCTTCCATTTTTAGATCGCCTCCATTTATCACTTTGGAATAATATCCGAGCAATTCATCTTTACGGAAATCTTGGTAAACCGAGATGTCCAGAAGACCATCTTGCAGGGATGCATTTGGAGCCACCAAAAATTTCTTTCCGAAAACCGGTGTATTCGAGACCATCACCAACATGGTGTCAACTTCAATTTTGGTCCGGTTGTCCAAAGTTAGAGAAACCTTTGGCTCAGCTTCGTGAGAGATCAGATTTGTCGTAGCATCCTTCAGGCTAGACAATTTTCCGCTAATCGCCTTGGTTGCACTTGGGTAAAGGGCAGTTGCGAGACCCACGGCGGCCATTTCGAAGAACGGGAATTTTTTACCTTTTTTCGTAGTGAGCTGGCCGACATCCAACTTGCTACAGTTGTTAGAGGCTATTAAGGCGCATGCCTCCTCCAGATTTTCGGGAATATTTAGGCTTTTCGCAATGTTGTTTTCGGTTCCGGTTGGGACGATACCAAAACGAGGTTTGCTGCCGACCAATCCGCGGATAACCGCTTCGACGGTGCCATCGCCGCCCATGGCGATCACAACCTTGTATCCATCTTTAACGGCCTGCTTAGCAATTGGAGTGGCTTTTTCTTTTGGTTTGGCTAAAGCCACATCGGCCTTTAATCCATTTATCCTCAGATGCCCAATAACCAACTTCAAGTTATTTGCTAATTCTGAGGCTTTCCCGGCGCGGGGGTTGACAATTAATTTGATACGAGTGGATTTATTCTTTTTTGGCATTTTAACTCCTTCTCTTTAACCTGATCATTTGCCCAAGTTGCGCAAGAATCAATGTTAGCTATTATGCGATCTCGATTAAACTGATGACTTAACATTCGTCTTACGATCAGTCTTAATCTCCATCACTTTGGGGAAACTCATTCCGTTGCACTCTTTATTTCGTTTTCATTAATTCCCGTCCATGAAGGTTAGGAACGGTAGCTGACATACTTATGGATTAAGAGTAGCAGTGGGTGCTGGCGTAGCTGTTGAAGGTATTGCCGACGGCGTCGCGGAAGGTGCTAGCGAGGGATTCGTTTTTTGAAGGAACTTAATCACGAGGCTCACCAAGCCCGCGTTGGCAGCGCTAGTAGAGGCTCTTGCCCTCAATGTTGCAATAGCTTGCGGATTGGGAGTCCCGCCGCCGCTGATGCCGCCACTGCCAGATCCGCCGCCTCCACCACTTGTGACGCCGGGAATTCCTCCGCCACCACCGCCACCAAATCCGCCTCCGCCCGCGCCTGTGGCGCGGGGTGTACCCGATCCTCCTCTGGCCCCAGATGTTACTCCTTGTTGCTGTAATATAGTTACCATATCTTGACTTGTAAGCTTCATATTCACAATCGCTTGAACCTGGGCGGGCGTCATGGCTTGTTCAACCCCCAGCAAAGTGGCTTGTAATTCCAGCGGAGAGGCAGTATTGCTAGTAGACAAGTCTTTATATGCTTCCCAGAAAGGAAGGAGTTGAGTAGCTTCATCTAGGGTGACTACCAAATTGCCCTGCAGATTCATCGTGCCAAGGATCAATTGTTGAGCAGGTGAAATGGCATTGGAATAATTCGAATTGATCGGTCCAACCGGCGTGCTAGGCGGCGTAGAACTACTTCCTGGAAGCAAGCCGCAACCTGCGGTAAATATCAATACAAACAGTAGACTGGATATTGAAACGATTTTTGTTTTCATTAAAGAACTCCTTGGTTATGGTCAGTAAGCAAATTCGTTTGATGTCATTCTCCCAAAGAATACCGGGACGATATGAGCGACATCCTTCGCGGGAGGCAATTCACTCCTCAGAACAATATATGAAAATGATTTTGAATACACTTTCTAGTTTGATTTATGGTTTATTCGTAATGCAGCGCATCGATAGTATCAAGCTGGGCCGCTTTGTTGGCAGGGTAATAGCCAAAGAAGATACCGACTGCCGCTGCCGAGCCAAACGCTAACAGCATAGAACTCGGTACGATCACAGTCGCTGAGATACCAGTCGTATTGAATATGATGGAACCGCCCGCACCGATCAGCACTCCGATCAAGCCGCCTGTCAGGCTAAGCATGAGCGCCTCTGCCAGGAATTGCCCGCGAATGTCATTCGGTGTGGCTCCAATAGCTTGACGTACGCCGATCTCACGCGTGCGTTCCGTTACGCTGACCAGCATGATGTTCATAATTCCGATGCCTCCTACGACCAGTGAGACCGCCGCTACGGCTGCCAGTAACGTGCCAAATGCAGAGGTGGTTGCTGTTTGGGTGGTGATCACGTCACTTTGGGTTTGGACAGTGAACGGAAGCGTGTCTACAGTCAGGTTGTGCCGCTGAGCCAGTAATAGCTTGATCTGCAAAACGGTGTTATCCATCTGGCTTTGATCTGCCACCTGAACCACAATGGTGTTGATGCGATCACCGATCACACTTGCGAATTGAGAGGGCGTGTAGCGTTCGAATACGGTTGTGATGGGGAGATACATACGAGCGTCGTAATCTGTTCCGCCGACCACGCCTCTGGGAGCCAGGACGCCAATCACACTTAGCTGGAAATTTCCCACGATCACTTTCTGGTCAATCGGGTCTGTGCTTCCGAAAAGATTCGTTGCCAGGGTGGAGCCCAGGACAGCGACTGTATTTTTTTGATCCAGATCGTTTTGATCTAGGAATTGGCCTTCACCGATTGGAGAATCGCGCACGGTGGGAAAGTCAACTGTGGTGCCAACGACCGGAACTGAATCGACGGTATTGTCGCCATATTGTACGGTTTCACTTGCATTTCGTTCGGTCTCAATGCCAGTAACACCGGGTATGGTTGCGATGGCGGCGGCATCGGGATAATACAACGTGTTTTCTGTTGCATTGGTTTGAACTCTTGGACCGCCAGCGGTGAAGTTTTGGGTCACAAACAGCAGATTTGTTCCCAGGTTTTCAATCTTCGCTGCAATGCTGGCTTCCGTGCCGGCACTGACCGCGATCACCATGATCACAGCTGCCACGCCAATGATGACTCCCAGCATCGTTAGAATGGATCGCATTTTGTTATTGGTTACACCATCCCAGGCGATGTCGATGATTTCTGATAGATCCATGTCAAATTCCTTTCTAAATCTTTTAGCGGGTGATTCTTAAATCGTGTTCCGGCTACTTTTTCAATGCTCGGCCGTTAATGATTGGACGCTGTGGCCGAACTTAAGCAAATAGGATTTAAGAAACAGCCTCCTGGGAAACAACGGCAAGAACGCTGTTATGATCGGTTTCGTCTTTTGCGATGATGCCATCGCGGACATGAATGACTTGATCTGCATGCACGGCAGTTTCCGGGTTATGCGTCACCATCACGATAGTGCGGCCTTTTAGATGTAACGTGTGGAGCAAATCCATAATCTCTTCGCCCGAGCGAGTGTCGAGGTTGCCTGTTGGCTCGTCGGCTAGGATGAGCACTGGATCGTTGATGAGAGCACGGGCGATTGCCACGCGTTGTTGCTGGCCGCCGGATAGTTCCTTGGGCAAATGATTGATCCTTTTCCCCAACCCAACCATTTCCAACGTTTCTTGTCCGCGCTTTTCTCTTTCTGCATGAGAGGTTTTCTTGAAGCGGCTATACACCATCGGAAGAATGACATTGTGCAAAGCAGTCATGCGTGCCAATAAGTTGTAGGACTGGAAAACAAAACCAATCTTATGGTTGCGAATCAGCGCTGTTTGGACTTTGTTTAAATGGCTGACATCCTCTCCATCCAGAAAATATTGGCCGCTGGTGGGATGGTCGAGACAGCCTACAATGTTCATTAAGGTACTCTTGCCTGAACCGGAGGGTCCCATGATGGAGACGAATTCACCTTCATGGATCTCCAAATTGATATGGTCGAGAGCTTTGACGATGTTTTCTTCGCCCATTTGATAGACTTTGGAGAGGTCCTTGAGTTCAATAATTATTTTTTCAGACTTCACTTTATAGTCTTGTATCAGCGGGATAGCGATTTCAAGGTCAGTGTTGTTAGATATCATTTTATTGTTCTTCCTTATAAAGTCGTGGTACTTGTATATTGAGTACTTGCCGCCCAGCCGGTGCTAACCACTTGGTTGACCCGTAAGCCTGTTTTGATCTCAGCCTAACTATCATCTACCAAGCCAACCACAACCGTTACGGTGTATTCCGCGTTTGGAGACAAATCTGCCTCACACTACCAGATGAGTTACTGTCTCAAGAATTGGATCTTTGAGTACATACACGGTGCGCCTACAAACACTGTCCGCACACTCACCTCGCGCTTATAAAGTAATTTTCATCCGTCACCTCCAACAAATCATCCAGAGTTCAACGTCGGTTGATTTGCATGGAATACTCGTGAATTCATCATACGATACAATCTCCTGGGCTGCATCCTGCAACTAGGGGATCTTGATCTCCGCCCATTAGGGGAGATCAAGAAAGAATTTCGTTTGGTTCCTTGTAGCTGGCTCGGAAAGAATGTTGTTGACTTGATATTGAGAGCGATGGTAGTTGCTATTGTCAGGACGATAGGCCAGCCGGCAAAGTGAAAAAGAAGAGACTTCCTTTGCCTAACTCGCTTTCAACGCCCACATGACCACCCAGCTTTTCAACGATCTGGCGCGCGATCGACAAGCCTAAGCCGTGTCCCAAGTTACGTACACTTCCAATCTGGTTGAACGGTTTGAATAGACGCGCTAGTTCGTTAGGCGGGATGCCCGGGCCGTTGTCACGCTGTCCAAAAGCGGATCATGCGATCCGGCTGGGCCAATGCGCCAAGTTCTACATATGGCGGCTGGCCTCCGTGCTTGAGGGCATTGCTGATGTAGTTCGCCCACACCTCTTCGAGCCAGGGACCGTAACCGATGGCGTGCGGCCAAGCCCTCGGGATGCTGATCTTCGCTTCGTTTTCTTTGATCATGGTGCCCAAACGAATGCGAACGTTTGTCACCACCTTGGCCATATTAACAGGCTCCACTGGCACTTCTGCTTTGCTCACTTCGGCGAAGAGTAACAGACTGTTGATGATACCGTTCATTTCGTACGCGGTGTACTTGATTTGCTGCATACACTCTTTCAGCTCTTCGCCGGTCAGATCGGGCACATCGGTGATCAAATCTGCAGCGGCAATCATAATAGTCAATGGATCCTTAAGGTCGTGGGCGAGCATATGGTTATATGCCTCCAGTTCCTGGTTTCGGGCCCTTAGGTCGGATAAGAGCTCGCGCAACTGTTCGTGCGAATGTTGAAGATCGCTGAGAGAATCCCATCTCACGCCTTCGGACATCATTGGGGTTTCGGCAAACTCGAGTAAGTTCACATCAGGCTTTCTGGATTGAAAATCCGGAATCGATTGAGGTCGTTTGTCGGATTTCATCATAATAGTTCCTTGTAATATTCGAGGACATTTCCCAATTTCAATATCTATATATTAAGCAAACACTCCCCGGTCGCATCCTGCGACTGGGGAGTGTTGTTCTCCGCCACTTGGGGGAGATTAAAAGGATCAGGAAATGATGCGGTTACGCAGAGCGAGAGTCACCGCTTCCGTTCGGCTTGTAACTCCCAGCTTGGCGAGAATGTTGCTGACATGTGATTTAATGGTGGATGGACTGACGGTCAGTTTTCCGGCAATCTGAGTGTTATTCAAACCTTCTATCATCAGGGCCAGAACTGTCCGCTCGCGTTCGGTAAGATCATAGGCCGGTGTGGGTGGTTGACTGGCGGCATGGACCAGCGCCTGAGCAGCCTCTGGCGAAAGGGTTGCGCGGCCAGCATGGGCAGAACGAATGGCCCTGACCAATTCATCAGCCGAAACATCCTTGAGTAAGTATCCGATGGCTCCCGCTTCCAGTGCGCTTTTAACCAACTCCTCTTCTTTGAAGCTTGTCAGCGCAATCACCTGAACGTTTGGAAATTGTTGGCGGATAGTACGTGTCGCGGTTGCACCGTTCATGTCGGGCATAACCATGTCCATTAGAACAATATCAGGTTGTAGCTTGGCACAGAGTTGGATGGCGGCCTGACCGTTCTCGGCTTCGCCTGCCAGTTCCAAGTCATCAAAGACTTTAAGAATGTTGCTAATCCTCGGCGAACCATGGCGTGGTCGTCAACCAGCATAACCCGAATAGGTTTGGATGAGGGCGTTGTCATAATAAGACCTCCTTTTATCCTGTTTCTTTCCAGCGGAGGATGAGCTCGGAACCGCGACCGAGCTGGCTTGTGATGAATAACTGTGCGCCTACCTCTTCGGCGCGTTCGTGCATCATGCTCAAGCCATAATGACCGAAGCTGATAGGTTGTACGGGATCAAAACCATGGCCGTTATCGTGAATTCCCAATTCAATTGCGGTTCCATCGTGTTTGAGATTTATTTCCACATTGCTGGCCCCGGCGTGTTTCGCGATATTATTCAGCGCTTCCTGGCATATACGATAGATTGCCACCTGCACTTCGGCGGGCAAGACGCCCTCTCCGGCTACGGTGACCGTTGCTGGGATATTTGTGCGTCCTGTGAACGCGTTTCCCAGTAGACGCAACAGATCGCCCAA
Organism: uncultured Chloroflexia bacterium; assembly: GCA_963752775.1. Classification (GTDB taxonomy): domain Bacteria; phylum Chloroflexota; class Anaerolineae; order Anaerolineales; family Villigracilaceae; genus Fen-1038. Next base: position 100,164 of record CAVVZL010000006.1, on the reverse strand, counting down.
GTCGGCATCGGTCAAGGTCGAGGGTCGAAGCTCAGCCAGCAGCGCCCGCATTTCGGCCATGGCTCCGCGCGTCAAGCGGCGCAAGTCTTCCAGCGATTGTCGCGCCTGAGCCTGATCGCGATCCCACAAACGTGGCAGGACTTCGGCGATCAATCCCGCGGAAAATAGTGACTGGTTGACCGCATCGTGCAGATTTTGTGCGAGACGCTGGCGCTCCTGCAATGCGGCAAGTGCCTGTGCTTGTTGGTATAGTTCAGCATTGACCATTGTAATCGCAGCTTGATTGGCTACAGTCAAGGCCAGATCGGCATGATGACTCGTGAAGTAATTTCGTTCAGTGTGCGACACGCCCACGCCGCCGATGATGCGGCCCTTGATTGCCAAGGGCACCCACATCCAGGCTCGTACTCCGTCCAACAATACGGCCGCCTCATCGTTCAATAACGAACGAAGGAACTGTGCTCCCTTATCAGCACTCGACACATCCGCGATTCGGAGGGGACGATGTTCATTGAACAGTTGTGTAAGAATCTTCCGGTCCATCCAAATGGATGCGGAAAGGTGGAGCGCCTGCCGGCCGTTGTACTCCACGCAGAGCGACAGCCACTAGGGTTGAGTCTTCCACTACGAAAAGCGCGGCATGGCTGTATTTTACAATGACCTGCAACTGGTCAAGGATCAAATCCGGTTTGAGCTCCAAGGTGGAAGCTAACGTATGGGAGATATCCAGCAAAGTGGACTGTTCACGTTGGCGGACCTCCTCTTGCTGGAGAAGAAGTTGTTCTGCTTGAACTCTCGCGCTAACGTCGCGGACGACGTTCAACGTACACAATCGGGACTGATATATGAGTCTCGTTGTGGAAACTTCAACGGGGAACGTTGAACCATCACGGCGTATGTGCAGCGCTCCTGATTTGACGACTTCACCTGACTGAATGGCATTGGTTGAATCATGAAAATGTTTCTGATTTTCCGTATAAACGTATGCGGACGATTGAAACCCGATGAATTCCTCGCGGCTGTATCCGTGCATCGCCGCGGCTGCGGAATTCGCTTCGACGACGCGCTGGGTTTCTGAATTCTTGCACGATCATTCCATCGCTAGCAGCTTCGAAGATCGCCCAGTATGGCTGATCTTTTTCCTCAGGTAGTTGAGACGAACGATTCCGATCCATGCTCATATAGATTCCATTTTCTATATCTACTAATATTTTATCACCAAGACCTGTTTGCTCGGCATCCTGAATGGGGTTTGGACAGCGTGCATGCGAGCTGGTAGTGTTTGGGAAAAGGATGATGGTATCGCGTTCCACCAGCCGGACCGGTTCCGACGCGGCTGGGGCGGCGTTGATTACGGATTCCTTTTCGGCTCATTAGGGGGTAGAAGATGATGACGATATGAACGACATGTGCCTTGGGGGCCGTGTCACCGGACCTACTATGGCGTGTGATTTGGTTCATATGTTCCTAAGCGCTCGTTTCGATGGAGAGAGCGGTTTACACGCCGGTTTGCGAAAGTGGCGGCATTGGAATGAAACGAGAAGGAATAATAGGGGAATAGATTTTGTATTAAATCTAAGGATTTGCTTGGAGATGAATCCTGCGATATTCCACCCGGTATGTGCCATAGACGAATTGACCTCTATCGAGGCTGCTCGGAGGGATTATTAGATAGATTACATCAAACAGAAAGGGATTTCGATATGACAATGTCCGCTTTCTTGACGCTAGCCTTAACACTGATGCCTAAATATTTAATATCAAATAAAACCATTGCATTTCTACTTAATATTCTCTATAATAGATCGAGAAGCTCCAAATAAATAGACTATAAACGAAAGCAAATCATTTCCTTGGCTGCTGATTATAAATCTGTGATTTCGCCGATATTAATTGGCCGTACTCGCCAATTTGACTTAATCACCCAACGAATAGAAGAAACTCAGAGTAATAATGGCACAGTTATACTGATTTCGGGGGAAGCTGGCATAGGTAAATCGCGTTTAGTTCACGAAACAAAAACGTACGCTAGGGATCATGGATTAACCATCTTGCAGGGAATTTGTCTCGAAGAAGATCGGGCGTTGCCTTACGCTCCGTTCTTGGATCTTTTGCGTGCCTATATCTTGACTCTTACACCCAGCCAAATAAAACAAGAATTCAGAACAAGCACGGCGGAAATCGTTCAGCTACTTCCAGAGCTCGAAACCATGTTGCCACGACCGACGTTTTCATCTTCTTCTGACCCGGAGAATGAGAAGCGTCGTCTATTCCAGTTCCTCACGCAATTCTTTGTGCGGCGTTTAGGTAAGACAAATGGTCAATCAGGGCTTCTGTTGATCTTTGAAGACCTACATTGGAGTGATGACACCAGCCTGGAATTTCTTGCGCATCTGATCAGGCGAATCGAAGAACTCCCAATTGTTCTTCTATTGACCCATCGCAGTGATGAGAAACACCCCGGCCTGCAAAAAATTCTGGCTACTCTTAATCGTCAGAGGTTGGCCCTTGAAATTTCGTTGCAGGCTTTGACGACAGACGAGGTTGATGCGTTAGTGCGTGCCATATTTGAACAGGATTTCCCTTTAAAAGCTGAGTTCCTTGAGAAAATTTATGAATTGGCGGAAGGCAACCCTTTTTTTACCGAAGAGATCCTAAAGTCGCTGATCGCGACTGGAGGTCTATTTTATTCGAATAGCATATGGGACAACAAACCAATTCAAGAGTTGAGTATTCCGCATAGCATCCATGATGCCGTTCTGCGACGAACTGGTCAGTTAAGTCTGAATGCCCGCCGGACGTTGACTCTGGCTGCAGTCGCGGGCCGCAGATTTGACTTCGGGTTGCTGCAAAGCTTAACGCAATTGAACGAGCAAAACCTCCTGGAACACATGAGAGAACTGGTCACAGCTCAACTGGTTATCGAAGAGTTTGCAGATCAATTTGTATTTCGTCATGCATTGACGCGCGAGGCCGTTTATGCACAATTGTTATTGCGGGAGCGCAGAAAGTATCACGCTCTCGTTGCAGAAACCATTGAGAATATCCATGCCGACCGACTCGATGCGTACATTGCCGATTTATCCTATCATTTCTATGAGGCGGGGGCTTGGAGGAAAGCGATTGAATATTCTCAACGAGCGGGTGAAAAAGCGCAAGCCCTAAATGCGCCGCGCGAGGCAATTGTATGTTATACGCGTGCCATAGCTGCAGCGCGGCAAATGGAAATTACGCCAACACTTAATCTGTTGCGCGCTCGTGGACAAGCCTACGAAACCATTGGCGACTTCGAAAAAGCGAGGGCGGATTTCGATCAGGTCTTAATTCTGCGCGCGAGGCGCAGGATAGAAAAGCTGCATGGCAGGCACTGATCGACTTAGGCCACCTATGGGCCGAAAGTGACTATCAACGCACGGGTGACTATTTTCAAGAAGCGCTAGATCTTGCCCACCAGATGGATGACACTACAAACCTGGCGAATAGCCTGAACCGTTTAGGGAACTGGCATGCCAACGTCGGACATCTGAACGAAGCGCTTAATCTTCATCACCAAGCCTTAGATGTTTTTGAAGAGTTGAATGGTCGAATTGGATTGGCAGAGACTTTGGATTATCTTGGGATGACAAGCCAGATTAATGGAGACCTAGTGCAAGGCGCCGAGTATTACCAACGCGCTGTAGAATTCTTTCACGAGTTGAATGACAAACGCGGCCTTGTTTCCAGCCTGGCAACACTAGCTTTGTGTGGTCCTACCTACCTGCACGACTCTTCTGTTTCACCCTTTAATTTAGCCAAATCAAGCGAAAGGGGTGAGCAGGCGCTCAAAATAGCGCGCGAGATCGGCTGGCGATCCGGCGAAATTTACGCTATGTGCTGCCTGGGAATCAGTCTTGGTCCACAAGGGGAGTATCAACGTGCCAAGGAATTGTTGCAAAGTGCCTTGGAAATCAGCCAAGAAATTGAGCACGATCAATGGGCTGTCAGCGCACATTGCGGCTTGGGAGCGCTGTATTTGGACCTGCTTGAATTCCCTCTAGCACGTCGACACTTGGAGCAGGCGTTAGTGCTTGCCAAGGAGGTGGGTTCGTCGGTATGGATTGGTAGTGTAAGTGGTTGGCTTGGTTCCATCTGTATTCTTCTAAACGATTTCTCGGCCGCAGAGGTAGTGCTCGATGGATTCCTGACTGACATCGATACTAGTTTCCAGAACCAAATGCAACGTCTGTGCTGGTGTGCCGCGTTCAGAATTAGCTCTGGCGCGTGGAGAGCCGGAAAAGGCGTTATCGATCATCGATCACCTGGTTGTCTCCGATCCAAATAGCATGCCGGATATCGCAACTCCACGCTTATGGAAGTTGCGCAGCGATGCCTTGATCGCACTTAAGCGCCTAAATGAAGCCGAGAGCATGTTGGCAGCCGCAGAAATTACAGCTAGTGTGCAGGGCGCGCGAGGATGGTTGTGGCGGATTCATCTAGCACGGGGCAAGATACGTCAGATGCAAGCATATCACTCTGAAGCCGAGGTGGAGTTCAACCTTGCCCAAAGCATCGTCAACGAACTGGCGATAAACATCCAGGACAAATTACTGCGCAAAAATTTCACGGATGAAGCCCTAGCCACGCGGACTGCCCCACCGCCCGTCTTGGCGCGCAAAGTAGACAAGGAAAAGTTTGGCGGGCTGACAGCACGTGAACGGGAGGTCGCCGCACTGATTGCACGGGGGAAGTCCAACCGAAAGATTGCTGAGACATTGGTCCTCAGTGAGCGGACGGTCGAGTTACACGTCACCAATATTCTGATCAAACTGGGTTTTTCCTCTCGAGCCCGCATCGCTGTTTGGGCAGCGGAAAAGGGCTTGGGAAAAACTTCAAAATAGCTGACGAGGTTACGGTGAGCGGTCTGATGAAACCATCAGACCGCCCTTTTGATTCAGGCATAAAACATCCGTACTGCCAGCTAAACAATCTCCGTGATTTCCACGATGGCAAGCGGAAGCATGAAAGGTATATTTCGAGAGTATTGAATGACCCAGCAGTTCAATTTTGTTTAAAAGGAGTTGAAACATGAACAAAGCAGAATTAAAAGGTTTTGGAAAGCCGGATGAAGTCCGGGAATTCCCCAAAGGCCGCCTCGAGCTAATTAAAGTAGGTGGTGCAACGGTTGGGCGAGGCATCTTTGAACCGGGTTGGAGATGGGCGACCTCGGTCCAACCCTTCGCTAAGACGAAAAGCTGCGAAGCGCCGCATTTCCAGTACCATGTCTCCGGCGTGTTGATGGTCCGCATGGATGATGGCAGTGAGTTCGAGTGCAAGCCTGGTGATGTCTCGTTGCTTCCATCAGGGCACGATGCCTGGACCGTGGGGAATGAACCGGCGATTGTCGTCGATTTCCAAGGCATGGTAGATTACGCCAAGTCGATGTAATCTGAAGAAGTCCAACGGAGCAACTTATACGCTGGCGGGACAACCAATCCAGTTCCGCCAGCGAACAAAACCCGAGGTCATATGCCGCCACTAAAATATCATTCTGGACAAATTGCCATTCAAACCGAAGCTAGCACCACTCTCATTGCCGCCCAACTTGCAAACTGGGTGGGCCCCGTGGCAGAGTTCGCGCGTGGAGCCGATCTCATCCTCCTTGCAGCAACTGATGCCAATAAGAGACTAGGTTTTACCGTTCTCTCAGGCGCCCCGCCTCTGGTTGAAACCTTGGAACGGCCAGATGGACTGAGGCTGCTCATGCCTAATAATCTCAAGCCAGCCTATTACGGCGGTCTTGCGATCAGCATGGCGAACGCGCGCCGCGCGCGAATTAATGGAGAAATTGTACGGGAAGGCGACAGCAACGAGTTGAAACCGGTGGAAACTTTTACACTTTGCAAGAAATACATTGCTCCCAGCCTCGCTCGCAAGGAAAAGCTGCATCAAGGCCCGGTGGTACGCCAATCCATTAGCCTTGCCGATCCTTGGCTAATGGGTCTGTTTTCCAAAGCCGAGACCGCATTCTTTGCCAGCCTCAGCCCGGAAGGGAAACCTGATGTGGCCCACCGTGGCGGACCTCCCGGATTTATCCAGATCGACCCGGCAACACAGACACTAACCTGGCGAGAATACGTTGGAGATGGTGTCTTCAAGAGTGCTGGAAATTTACGCGCAACCAACATCATGACCTTGATAGTGCCCGACTTCGAAACTGGTGACGGAGTTGAACTGGTCGGTCATGGCCAATACAAGAACCTGCGCACGGAACGCAAGCCGCGTCTCGATCCGCTGGTGCAGCATCGTGAGGATTTCCCGGTTCAGGGAGTCATCACTTGCAATATTGACTATGCCGTGCAGTTGCATGGATTACTGCACCCGCGGGAACGTCTCGAAAAGGCGATCAAGATCACGTCCCGATCGACTACCTCCCAACAAGCACCGGATGAATAATTTGCTGGAGGACGAACCTATGGAACGCTATCTAGTCGAATCCACACACACCGCTGAGGACTGCCACCATATTGTCGAACAGTTCATCATCCACGGGTACATCATCAATTTCGATTGGGGTTGCCTAGCCGGGGTACATACCGGTTGGGCAATTGTCGATGCGGAAAACGAGTTCGATGCAAAGCTGACTGTGCCCTGGCGTTTACGCTCCAAGGCACGAGCAGTTCGATTGTGCAAATTTACGCCTGAAAGCATCGAGGCACAGCATGAATAGTTCCATATTGGCGCCTTCGCCCATCGAATTGAAGTGAACTTGCAATAAATCGACTCGCTGTTGTTACATGACCAGAAAATTGTCTCAAATCTCACTCTTCCTGGTTCCACCTATTCGTGTCTTTTGTCCGTCTAATGCGGATGATATCCAAAGCACGCCGGACTAAACAAGTCTAATCCTATTTGAATTTTGACTATATTAAAAGCTGCTTATAAGAATAACATGGGATTCGCGGTGGGACATTGTTCGATTTATGCGCTAGGTAGGGGGGGTGAAGGATTTTAGCCTTGTATTATTCCCTTATACGAAATCCAACGACGTGTTCAAGTTCTGATTTTTCAACCTCTCTCTGCAATTTATATTAATGGATTTAGGACTTTTGGGCTACTCTGGAGGTAACCACTAAGCTTGTTAACAGCTCGTTAATATGATAAAATTTATGAGATTAGGATAATAAAACCTTTACATTTTTGTAATCCGTTCTTCTTGTTTCGTTTTCTGGAGGACGGACTGATTCTTTAAACACTTTTAAGAACGCCATGCATTCATCTAACTACTTTAGAAGTTGCCAAAGGAGGCAAAGATGGATCGTCAAAATGAACAATTAATATTAGCGACTACGGAAAAAAACGAGCCGCTTATCTCAGTTATTGTGCCCACACGCAACGAATTAGAAAATATAGAACTTCTACTTGAAAGAATAGAGAAGGAAACTATCGATATCTCGATAGAAGTTATTTTTGTAGATGATTTAACCGATGAGACGCCTAATGTAATCAGAAAGCTTCAAAATCAATTTCCCTTCCAAATTGGATTAATTGCCCGTACGCCGGAGCAACGCCTAAACGGCTTGGGAGGCGAGGTGATTGAGGGCTTTCGTGCTGCTCGCGACCGCTAGCATGCGTGATGGATGCTGACCTACAACACCCACCTGCTTCGATTTCGCGTGCTGTACAGGCAATATAAATCAACAGCCTCCGATATTGTAGTGGGTAGTCGCCTTGCTCGGGGTGGCGATGCGAAAAGCCTTGGTTTCAGGCGCATTCTTGTTTCGCATACCTTTGCGTTGTTGTCCCGCGGAATGTTCCCTATGCGGTTGGGAAGAGTCGAGTGATCCGTTAAGTGGTCTCTTCCTCATAAGGCTTGCAGCTATAAATTTTGACTGCTTGCAGCCAGATGGCTTCAAAATACTACTTGAGATTCTCACACGGTTCCCAGCATTGTCTGTATCTGAAATCCCTATAAGGTTCGAGCATCGGAATGCAGGTGAGAGCAAGGCTTCACTTTATGAAGTATGGAGATTTCTTCGTTTGCTGATTTGCCTACGGACTACCGGTGACCAGCACTTCCTTCAATTTGTCGCGGTCGGCGCATCCGGCCTTCTCATTAATTCTGCCGTCCTAGCTTTTGCAACTGAATGGTTGCATATTTATTATCAGTACTTCACGAAAGGGCTTGAACATGGTTAACTTGGTTCCTACCACGGAGACCAAGACCAATGTCCAAGCCCAGCATCAAGATTACCCGAACAATCCAATCTGAGCAAGTCCTGAACGCGTTTACGCAGGTAGTTCGTCGGAACCTGCCATTGGACTTGAAGAACACACGGATCAGTAGAGATGACATCATTTATGCTTTAGCCTATGCCAACGTGCATCGATTGAGTATTCAATCGGCGTGTCAAGAGTTGAAAGGTGCGCCCTCCGGCAATCGTCTCCGGAAGTGCTGGCGGAGGCTCTGCCGGATCGGATGGGCATGCAACGGGCGCTGAACAAGATGTTTCATCGGCAACTGCATCCAAGCTTGTGGAAAGGGAGACGCGACTACAACGTGGCGATTGACTTGACCTTGATCCCTTATCATGGCCTGCCATACGAGGACAAGAAGGAGATCGTGCGTGGCGCACCGAAATCGGGTACGACTTATTTTCATGGCTATGCTACCGTTTCGATTGTGCATGATCATCAACGCTATGTGGTGGCGCTGCGCTTCGTCGAATACGGTGACGAAATGGCCGACATCGTGCGTTGGCTGTTGCGACGGCTAAAATCGCTGAAATTACTCGTCCGGCGAGTATTTTTGGACAAAGGTTTTTGCTCCCAACCCGTTTTCAAAGTTCTGCGCCAGCACCATTTGAGTTATGTGATTCCCATCCCGGTACGCGGCAAGTCGGGCGGAGTACGCAATCTGTTCCATGGGAAATCTCGCAAGACCCTATACATCTTCCACAGTCCAAAGCAAGGCGCTTACACGGTCCAGGCGATGGTCGTTCAACGTTATTCCAAAGGCCGCTACGCGCGGCATCGGAGCAAATGGTTTGCGTATGCGGTCGCCGGGTTGCCGGCAAGTATCTTGCCTTCCCAAGTCTTTGAGCTCTATCGGCAACGCTTTGGAATTGAATTGAGTTATCGACAAATGAATCAAGTCCGTGCTCGCACCTCCACTCGCAATCCCGTGATCCGCTTGCTGCTGGTTGGATTGGCATTTGTTTTATTCAATCTCTATATTCCTTGCGCCAAAATCTCTCGTCGGCCCTCAAATATCCGTTAGAATTGCCCAAGCGCTTTTGGTTGTCGTTGCGCCGCTGGCGTTTCTTCTCGGTCGTGCAATCGAACGTTTGTGGAGCATCGCCGATGTCATCCAATATCAACCTTGTTTGGCGCTTTCGTGATCTACTGATTATCTCTTTTCGGTTGTACTGGCGACTGCCGGATCCACCTTGTGGAATTTTGCTTTCACAGAACTATGGGTTTACCGAGATCGTCAGCAAAATAAAGGTTGGGTTGGACGCTTCGCGGCGTTCTTTGTTATAAACAGTGCAGCCCTTGCCTTGCGGGGACCGATGGTTTATGTCCTCACATCGTTGTGGGGGGTGTACTATCTGATATCCAACCTCCTTTCACTTGTTGCGCTTACTGTCGTGCGATTTCTCTTTGCAGACCAATGGATCTGGAACAAGAAAGACAGGAGCGCTGCTGCTAAAACCTTCAATTACGATATTCACGGCATCCTGACCGTGGTTTCAGACGCGGCCTTACCTGAATTAGAGCCATTTGGCACGCAAGTACAAATTGCCCAGCCTTCCATTAGAGTCCATCTTGAAGACCGTGCCTCTCTTGAAAAATCTTTGACGGCTAGTGCAGCCCGTAACGTTCGCGACATCATTTATGATGAAGGTTTTGGTGTACTGGGTTTCAAGGCTAAAATTGAGATCGGCGAATTTGTAGAAGTTTGGACCTCGTCTTTTTCTTAAGCGATCTCCACATGTGCTTTACACAAATCTTGTGGAGCCTATATTGCGTTGGACCTTCGTGAAGAAGGGTTATGCATTGGTGCATGCTGCATGCCTGGATTTTGGTGAAGATGCTTTCCTCATCACTGCAAGAACAGATACAGGCAAAACGACTTCCATTTTGAAAGTGCTTAGTCGCCAGCAAAGAGCAAACGATCAAGGCGCATTTATCTCTGATGATTTGACCATCATCTCTGCTTCAGGAAAAGTATTTACCTATCCTAAACCGATGACCATCAGCCATCATACCGTGAAAGCCATCAATTCTCGATACCTCTCGCTTTGGGAACGATTGGCCCTCCTTGTTCAAAGCCGCATCCACTCGAGGAGTGGGCGCCGATTGGCACATTTCTTGAGTAATAGCAAGCTCCCAATGGCCACCATCAACGCCTTAGTGCAATTCCTAGTTCCACCTCCAAAATACTTCGTTCAAAAACTCATACCCAGAGTTAAGTTAACGCGGGAAGGAACGCTCGCTGGCATGTTCGTTATAGAACGAGCTGAAACCGATGAAGAAATAAATCTCCGCTCTGATGAAGCTTTAGATATTCTATTTGCTAATTGCGAGGACGCTTATGGGTTTCCTCCTTATGATGCGATAAAGGACTTTTTATCCACATCGGATAGTGGAGATCTTAAAGTAGTAGAACACGAAATCATAGCTCAAGCACTATTTGGCCTGAAATATATTTCGCTTCGCAGCAAGAAGATGAATTGGTGGTGGAGGATCCCGAATTTGATCGATCGCAACCTTGCCGCGGATTTTCGAATATCGATCCCCACCGTTTCGAATTCAAGGACCCTGCCGCGTTTGCGGATGTTAGCATTGAAACAGATCGTCAGGAGAAAACAGAAATTGCCCCGCGCAGGCGTTCTTCTGATCTTGCAGAAACTGCTGAAATGGATTCTTTGCACACACAAGAGATTTCTTCATCAGTTGGTTAGGTAGATTTGCTTTAATTATCTTTGAGGCTTAGTAAATTAGGGTGTCGTGGGACGGAACATAATTGTCTGCGAGATAACTAATTTAACTGCTATTTCTGAGGCTCGGATAAATCTTCTTCTTCATATGATGCCGTTAAGCTTAAATATTATCATGGATACAGATAACTTCAGCCACCCTTTGGCACAACAGCCCGTAACATTCCAAATCTTGATCAGGAAAATTGCCCTCAGCAATGTAGTCTCGATATATTTACCCTTGGCAGGTATCTTGTTGCTGGGATCTGCTGTGCGGCTATATCAAATCAATGCATTGGGATTTAACACGGATGAGGCTGTTTACTCTGGACAAGCCGCGGCAATTGCCCAAATCCCTTCTCTACGGGATTTCTTTCCAGTTTTTAGAGCCCATCCTTTGCTCTTTCAATTTATCATATCGTTGATATTTAAAATTTGGGGAGTAGACGATTTACGACCTCGCTTAGCTGCAGTTGCTTTTGGTTTGGCGACAATATTTCTTGTTTATCAACTGGGTTTTCTGCTTTACGGTCATAAAACTGGCCTTATTGCGGCTTTGTTTATGGCGGTCATGCCTTATCATGTTATCGTAGAGTCGACAGGTCTTGTTAGATGGCCCGTTAGTTTTTTGTGCCACACTGACTTTTTACGCGTTGGCAAGATTTGCTTTGACGGAACGGCCCATCTGGCTGTATGTCACTGGGATTGGGATGGGGCTGACTTTTCTCGCCAAAGAAACGGGGATAGTCCTGCTCGGTTCTATTTATGCCTTTCTGGCTCTTTCCAGTGAGCTCCGAATCCGCATTTTCGACCTAATATTTTCTTTAGGCTTAATGGCTCTGATGATTGCTCCATATCCCATATCGCTTTGGCTAGCTGGTGGAGCAAGCACAGGACAAAGTTATTTGATCTGGCAACTTTTTCGCCGTCCGAAATCACCCTTGGGATTTTTATCTCGCGACTGTACCGCCGGCAATCGGCTACTCGGTCATTATTGTTGCCTTGCTCGGGCTTTTATTATTGTATTCCGAAAGATCATGGCGTGAGAGACTATTGGTCTGGTGGATCATGGTGCCAGTAGTATTTTTTGAACTTTGGCCAACAAAAGGTTTTCAATATCTGCTTCCGGTTGCCCCTGCCTTTGCCATACTCGCTGCCCGTACTCTAGCACGCTGGATGCCGTTCAAAAACATCAATTCAATTGGAAGGCGATTATTTCAATTTGCGGTAAATACATTGGTCCCGGCGTTGATTGCTCTAGTGCTTTTAATTTCCAGCTGGCAAGGAATAACACCTTCATCCTCTACTTCGTTCACTGCAGGGACAGGAGGAATTCCGGGTTCTCGGGAGGCCGGCGAATGGGTTTTTGAAAATACACCGAAAGGTGCTGTCATCGTCACGATTGGACCGTCGATGTCCAATATCCTTCGATTCTATGGCCAACGAAAGGCCTATGCTCTTTCAGTAAGTCCCAATCCCTTATTTCGGAATCCAGCTTACGAGCCTGTCATAAATCCCGACCTTCAAATCCGCGATGGAGATATTCAATATCTTGTCTGGGATTCGTTCTCCGCAGATCGCTCAGTATTTTTTTCTAATATGCTTATGAAATTAGGCCGGGAATTTAATGGTCAGGTTGTGCATACAGAATTTGTGAGTGTTAAATTAGCAGATGGGACCAGTGTTGAAAAACCGGTCATCGTTATTTATGAGGTTCACCAATGAGCCCGACCAAAAAGCTGAGCTGCTTTTCATATGTATTCATCCTAGCCATCCTTCTTTCTGGAATGAAGACAGAACAGCGTGTCCGCCTCCGATCCGGACAATGAAACACGCACTCCGATCCATCACTTCATTGTAGTAATGAAGCAAAATCATACCTTTGATAATTACTTTGGAACATATCCTGGGGCAGATGGTATTCCTCCTTGGACCTGCGTTCCGCTCGATATACCCCACGAACTCAAAACCTGCGTTAAGCCATTTCCGATAGGAAATTATCCGGTAACTAACCTCGGGCACACCTTCAACGTCTTTGCGACGGACTACAATGACGGCCAAATGAATGGATTTGTTCAGAGTCTAAATAGTTTGAACTTGGACGGAAAATTATCAATGGCCTACTATGATGGTCATGATATTGGATATTATTGGTATCTGGCGAACCAGTATGTGTTGTTTGACCGCTATTTTAGTTCTGCTTTTGTCGGTAGTGTTCCCAACAGCCTGTTTTGGGTTGCTGCAACTGCACCTGTAACCAACAACAATATTCCCAATCAAGGATACGGAGATCTATTGACGATCTTTGACGAGTTACAGGCGCGTGGAATCTCATGGAAGTTCTATATAGGAAATTATGACCCCACCTTGAATTATCGGAGTTTGGCAAGCCTCAATTATCTTCCAACGCAAGTACAGTGGGTTCCGCTTCTGAGTATTGATCGTTTCGTTGATGATCCGAACCTCTCAAGCCATATTGTTGACCTCAAAGAATATTACCAGGATCTGAAAAATGGAACGTTGCCCGCTGTATCCTATGTGGTTCCAATCGGGGGCGACACGGAGCATCCGGGCGACAACATTCAGGTAGGTGAGAACGCCACAAAGTCGATGATTCAGGCGCTGATGGAAAGTGACGCTTGGTCGAGTTCAGCGTTTCTTCTAGCATATGATGAGGGAGGCGGCTGGTATGATCACGTACCTCCGCCCAAGGTCGATGAATACGGTTATGGTTTCCGCGTTCCTGCATTATTAATCAGCCCGTATGCACGCCGAGACTATATTGATAATACTCAGCTTGATCACACGTCGAAATCTTAAATTTATCGAGGAAAACTGGAACGTTGCGCCACTTACCCAGCGAGATGGGGCGGCGAACGATTTCATGTCTGCATTTGACTTTGCGAAACCGGCGCGTAATCCAGACTTTGTTTCCCCTGTTCAATCGTCGTCCAAGCCCAGTAAGGAACCGGGCCATATGGTGATTTATGTTTCCTATGGCATGGCACTGATTTTGGCAGGATTGGGCTTGACTGTAGCTTTAATCATGAAACCGCGCAAGCAAGTAAAACCTGATGTTCATCTGCAGGATTAATTCAATGAAAAATCCTCGAACTCGTCATCTCAAGATTGCTATTATTATAATTTTGTTGTTTGCCTTTCAGCCCATCATGCCTGTTCAGGCAAAGGAACTTGCACTTTTTCCTGGAGTTTCCTTTGCGTCTGGCAATGGACTATCTGTGACGCCCTCTCTAGGTTTTACCTGGCCTCTACCCTTTTTAGGAAGAAAACATCATCGGCCCAGGAAAACGCATCGCGGAGGACCCGGCACGGTGCAAGCAATAAACCTGACTCCAGGGTATAAGGAGACGACAGTTCTGACAATGCAACCGTTAAGCCCAGTGCCGGTTGGTAATGTACCTGTTCTTACGGTGCATCTCACGACCGCCTCTGGCGATCCGCTTGCCAATCAAAATATACGAATATTTTCATATAAGAATCGCAGAGCGCAGGGCATTACCGATTCAACAGGCGTGGCTTCCATACCACTTAAGTGGAATTTCTATCCTGGCGATTATTACATCCTGGCGATCTTCAATGGTTCTAATGCCCAAGACGTTAATGGCCCGGCTATGGCGAATGCCTCTGCACATTTAAAGATTATTCCCGCGCAGGTGACAGTTCAAACAATTCCTCCTATGGCAGGCATACAGTTCATGTACAACGATCAGATCTTCAGCTCTGATGCTAAAGGGTTGGTTTATTTGAGTATAGATCATATGGATATTTATCATATCGAAGTCTTACCGGTGGCTCAACCAACTAATTCAAATTCTCGTGTTGAATTTGCCGGATGGAATAACGGCGATCTGAATACCTATCATCAATTCAGGTTTCCCTTCCACAGGCCCCTGACAGCCGGTTTCTACACGGCCTATCCAGTGAATCTGGAATATCTTGACCCGACGGGTCAACCCACGGACCCAAGCAGAATTTCGTCAATAAGGATCAGGGCAGGAACAGCTGGAACAACTTACAATTTCAATGATCCGAAGACCGTTTGGCTGCCGGCCAACCAAATCGTGGATCGTGTAGACGGAGACGCAAGCGTGCCTGCAACTTATTATCTGGAGAACGTTATGATTGATGGTTCAAATGTGGTTAACCAGGGTCAACAGCGCTTTCAGGTAGAGCCGGATTCCACCTGGCGGGTGCAACTCTTCCAGTACTCGACTCGTTTTTTAGCCCATGACGCCCTATTTCATTTTCCCATCGGTTCGGGCATACTCCTTGATTATCCGAACGGCACCCAGAAAGCATTCTCTTTTGCGTCATCGAATGCAGTCGTTACCGTTGGTTCGCTCCCGCGTGGAATATATCATGCCTCTGTAACAGGAGCAGGAGGAATCGAACCTCGTATTCCTATGGATTTGTCGCGAGATCAGGATTTTGAGTTATTAGTTCTTAGTCGCTTGGATCTAGCGATCCTTTTTGGTATACCAGTATTAGTTGCTCTTATACTTCTAATGGTCGGCCGGATTCGCCCTCTCATTCGCAGCGCTATTCGCCGGACTTTGCGGCCCGATCCGTAGAGGGTTTGTGTTTCCAAAGGAGAGTATCACACAATGTCTTACTTAATAAAAGTACGAGGAGTAAGGTTGTTGCCGAAGATACGTGCAATGCGCTTGAGCTTTATACTTTCCAGCCTGCTTTTATCATCGGCTTGTAGTTCGCTGCCTGGCGTACCCAAACAGCCTATTAACGTGACTTCAACTGCAACAGCGGCAATTACAAGCTCCAACCCGATCCCCGTATTCGCCTACTACTATATCTGGTTTGACCCTACGTCTTGGGATAAGGATAAGATGGACTATCCTCTCCTTGGACATTACAGCAGTGATGATCCAGCTGTTATGCGACAGCATATCGAATGGGCCAAGGGCGCGGGCATCAAAGCCTTCATTGTTAGTTGGAAAAGTACAGACAAACTTGACCCCCGTCTGGAACAACTCATTGAAATTGCCAAAGAAGAAGACTTTAAACTTGCCATTAACTATGAAGGACTCGATGAGCAACGTAATCCACTTCCTATTAACCAGATTGCCGCAGATTTTGATTATTTTATTGCCCATTACGCAGGCCAGTCGGTATTTGATATCTATAATAAACCATTGGTTATATGGTCGGGAACATGGAAGTTCTCAGCCCAAGATATCGGTACAGTAACCCAGACCCGACGCGATAAACTGTTAATTCTGGCGTCGGATCGAGATGTGGCTGGATATCAACGTCTGGCGAGTTTGGTGGATGGCGACGCTTATTATTTTTCCTCAGTGGATCCTGATACCTTCCCTAATTATCTTGGGAAACTTACAGCAATGGGACAGTCAATCCACAGCCATAGTGGTTTATGGATTGCGCCAGCAGCACCAGGCTTTGATTCGCGTTTACTTGGCGGCACAACCGTGGTGGATCGCAAAGATGGCGCAACATTGCAGACGGAAATGAATATCGCGATGCAATCCTCTCCGGACGCAATTGGGCTTATAAGTTGGAATGAATTTAGTGAGAACTCATATGTTGAACCTAGTGTCAACTATGGTAAACGCTATCTCGATGTCATAACGAATATCATTCAGGCTCATGTGCCTGCCACTAATAATACTGATTCAAGCGATCCGGGTAGCGGTCCAGAGGCTTTTGCGGTTAAGGGAGCAGCACTTGGTCTCGTGGTTGTCCTCGTTGTTTTTGGTTTAATAGTTATTGCCCGTCGTCAGGCGTGATTGCTCTTAATAGAGCAATTCTGTGGTTTGAAATGTTGTTCCCAAAAACGAACTGACTCTTGGAGTTTAGATTGGGAAACCGACTTCAAACTTCAAAAACGAAACCTCATTTTTTTGATATCAATTACTGCAAACGATTGGTATCTGAACAAGAAAGATTACTCTTGTTGAATTGTGATTTATCTTTCGGCTGTATGGGACGAACACATTATTTTTTTGTGTTTGGTGTTGTAAGCAGTGGATAGGTAGATCCGTTTCGGATTGGTGGTCAGAGGAATGACTCATTCCAAACTAATCTGTATTTAAGTGGGCACGGAGGGACTTGAACCCCCGACCTCATGTGTGTGATTAATGAGGCTTTGCGAAAACTATATCCAATCAGCCTAAACTATTCGAATTTTTGGGGTTTTTCGTCCAACCAGCACAATCAATCCACCCGTTTTAAATGCGTAAGCTAACCGATAAGCTAACTGAAAATCTTGTCGATATTTTTGGCAGCCTCTTCGCTGACCCCAGGCAAGATATGAGAATAAGTCGATAGAGTTATGCCAACACTTGAATGGCCGAGCAAAGCCTGTACAACTCTTGGATTGGTTCCTAGAGCCAGATGGAAACTTGCACAACTATGCCTGAGGTTATGAAACGGCATCTTTGGTAATCCCATTTTTGTAAGAGTCCTTTGGAAATGCCTCAAGATATTTCTGGGACTAAATGGCGTGCCATTACTTGTAGCAAAGATCAGTGCTCCGCTGGAGTTTTTCTGGTGTTCCAAAAGAGCAGACAGGGCAATTTCCGGCAAGGGAAGATTGCGGAATGACGTTTTGGTTTTAGGCGGTCCAATGGATAACCATTGGCCAGGTAAATACCCGATATCGAATGGGGCGAGAAGCGCGTGCGGATCGAGCAATCCAAGGGTCGAAAAGACCGTCTGGTGCCGATGAGCGAAGTCACGATGCAGGCTTTAAACGCTTATCTCAAAGTACGCGGTCCAGAAAAGACGCTGCCGGAGAATGTGTTCATCTTTCGCGATGCGCCGCTCTCGGAAACCTATCTTTTCCAAAGAATGGAGTTCTTTGGCAGGCGGACCGGCGAGGGCACCATTGCGCCTCATCGTCTTCGCCATAGCTGTGGGCGCTCGTTCGGGCGTCTGGTTAATGCATCTATGGATGCAACCTGTTGGTAGGAACAGGTTTTCTTACCCTGGCGACATGGCATACCAAGATGTGCCATGCTGGTCAGCTTCCAGGGAACAAGAGCGAGTTGTGAGGGATAGGCCATATCCCAAAAGGCAAACGTTCAGAAAGGATGGAAAGGGTTAGCCGGTCATTGGCGAAGGCGAGACATGACTAAGACGAAGCTGGCATACGTGGTCTGAAATGCCAGGAGAACTGTAAATCGTCAAGCGAACGATGGCGATGAAACTGGAGCACAGGTTCGGAAGGTTCCACTGCCTGCAAATAGGAAGAACCCAGTTCTCAGGCTCCCTGTCAGGGAGAACGTGTTCGGAAGCCAACCCCACCCCATTCCAGTAACCAGATAGCTACCGAGGAACCATCTATCCTTGCCCCTATCAGGGCAGACGGACTTGGGACGCATCGGGATAGATGGGACAGACTGGTCGTAGTAGTCGGTGGAGTCACGTCCACTCAGGGAACATGGGAAAGCCATGTACAGGGCGAAGGGCCAGAGACATAGCCGTTCAGCAAGACCAGACCTACAAAGGTGTTAGACCTTGTATTGGAGTTCATGGTCAGGTTGGATAACTCAGTGTTCTTTTGAGTGCGTGCTATGTTGGAGAGCCGGATGCAGCGATGAGTTGCCCGTCCGGTTCGGAGGGGGCTGGGCGGAAACGTATCCTCGCAAGAGGACAACGCGCCGCCCTTCCACCCTATGCAACTTTGCTTTTGAACTCAGGCGCATCAGTTCTCGCGGTGCAAACCATCTTGGGTCACAAGCAGGTGGATACCACCTTGGAGTATGCGCGCCTTTATGATGGCACAGTGGCTGCGGATTATTATTCGGCCATGAACCATGTCGAGAGGCAGATCTCCGTTGCCGGAAGATCAGCCAAAATAGTTCCGAGCCTTGGAGGAATTAATCGCGCTCACCGATGCTCTCCGCCGGGGCACGCTCAGTCCAGAGCAATCCGAGCTCGTGAGAACTCTACGCGATGGGTTATCACGACTGGCAGAAAAGGAAATGGCTACTATGTGATATGAGAATGGTAAAGAACTGTGGCTCTAGCGCTCAGCCTTGATAGAGCTATGATGGAGTTCTACCCGCACAACCCTCTATTGATGAGGGTGGCTTCGTGCTTTTTTGCTTCAATAATCTAGGCGGATGACTAACCAGCCAACTCAGGAGGTAGTTGCCTTCTTACGGACCCGACTCTTGTGCTCAGACTTCTTCGCCCGGCCGAGTGGTAATATGGCAATGTGATACCTTACATTCACGATGTGATCGCATACGATGCAAAGATTATGCGATAAGCCCGCAATCTTCTACGGCAAGATCGCAAGATTATGTCAAGCGCTGACGAGAGTTGTTCCAAACTGACTTGAAAGAGAGCTGGATTCACCGGCGTTATACTATCTTCTGCTGGCTTATACAAAAAGGATACACAAAAGCTACCTAAGAATGTAACTGTTAAACCAGCTAAAAATCTGCTGGACTCCGTACAAACCTGCGATAAGCATAAAAATACCTAGAATGATAATATTGGCTTTCTTTCTAGGAAATGCCAAAGCGTTTTGTTTGGTCCTCTTAGTGCCAATTCTTTGAAGTAAGAACAGTAGAATTGCATCAAAGGAGAACCTTGATATATTGTGGTTTATGATGTTCACCCAAGCCTCATATAGCAACATCATCGTCATCGCAAAGATCAATAGAAGAAAGAACCAATCAGATGGATACGCATGTGAAGTGGGCATAAACTATATCTCCTTATATAGCGCGGTCCTATAAGCTTGAACAGGGCTCAAGGCGATAACGGCACTACAGGGACTACTGCGTTAGGTTCGTAAACGGGAACAATGGGAATAGTGGCATCGTGAATGATCTGCTCGGCATCCACCAAATTCCCATAAGCTCCTACAACCGGAATTAATTTTCCCCAGTCTTTAACCAGCTCAGGAGCGGCACCTTGCAGTACATCCCATGTAATTCCACCGCCATTGGCCTTGCTTACATCATAGACTATACCAGCGTATTGTGCAGCCGCATCGACCACCTCACCAGCAGCGAGGCCGGGCGCATCAGCAATAAGGAAATCCTCCAATTGGCGCAAACGCCCCGACGATCCCGAAGACATCAAGACCTAGCTGTGTTTTATCTACTTGATCCCATTGTATTACATCGTACTGGTATCCAGCTAGATGGCAACCACCTGGAGGCATATTTTTCATGCCAAGGGTGGAGATTTGCGGACTATTGCAACTAGCATAAGTAGTTTTTGGAAGCTGCGGACAGGCAGGATCATATGGGCTATTAACACAATGGTTCAACAAATTCTGTGTAGCTTGACTGGAGAGCGACAATCCGCCACTACTTTGAGAAATTATAGTAGTTGTACCTCCGCTACTGCCTTCGCCATTACTACCACCCCCAACATTTTTACTTTTACCGAAATTTTCTGGGTGAATAATGGGATTATAGTAGTTGGGATCTTTTGCCACACATTGAGGTCCATCATCCTCTCTACCTGGCCCACAAAGCATGTACCCACTTGGGTCATTAAAAATCGATCGGACGATTTTGAACATAAGAGTAGGGATTGAGACTTTGAGGATTGTTGAGGTCTGGTACAATATCATCTGGCGAAATAAAGCGTCCTAAATCCGCCGAATACCATCTTGAGTTGTAATCGTCCAAGTTAATGTAACTGTTGTTACGCTGGCCAGTGAAGGCAAAATCGGTCTGCGTGATCGAACCCACATCCGTGCGCACTTGTCCGAACGGCAAATAGCGCTGTTGACTTATCAAGGTTCCAGTCGAATTGGTGATTGCCACAACGGAGCCAAGCTGATCGGTAAGCAGATATTTTAATCCCGTTCCATCGTTCATCGCAATCGTCATACCGGCGATGGTGTAATACTTCTTCACTTGTGAGCCGCTCATTTCATAAAGTCCACCCATGAAGTAGGCCGTGATGATCGGCGTTAGCGGGTTGCCGTTCGAATCATATGGTACATAGGATTGCGCCACGCGCGTCCCATCTTCTGGCAACCAATGACAAGCTGAAAGCGGTTACTTACGGGCGTACACCATCCTCTGCGGGGTCGTTATTTACATAGAATCTTTTATGATTTTTGTAAAGCGTTTAAGATTACTTCATGGATATTCTCACTCATAAATAAGAGCATGAGTCATCAAGCATTTGTTAATTGGTATATTGCTCGGAGAGCTTCTGTGCGCTTATCACCATTTAGCCAATCATATTTTAGACCATTTTGGTATGCGGAAAGCGCAAGATCTTTATTCCCTAATTTAAGATAAACGCCTGCTAAGTCCACCCAAACATCTGCGCTGAAAGGATCAATTGCAACAGCTTTTTCATAGAATGATTTTGCTCTATTCAAATCTTCTGTGCTAGCATAAGAGTAAGCAAGATTTCTTAACCAATTTGACTCCGGAAGAGCAAAAAGAAGTATTTTTTCGTAGGTTACTATTGCCGAACTCCACTCGTGTTTCATTATTTGAATTGAGCCCAGTATCTCTAATGCGTAGATAAACTCGTTATTAATTAATAGCGCATGCTCCGCATTTTGATAGGCGGCTTCAATTTTTCCTTCGTGTATCTCGCATGAAGCTAACAATGCCCAAAGTTCAGGTAAGTTCTGAGTTGATCGAAGGGCCTTTGCAATGACTTTGTCCGCTTTTTGGTAATCCCCTATAAGTATGTGATAATTGGCCCAATGTATTGCCAATGCAACCTCTCCACTTAAATGTGCCAATTCGATGGTCTTAATAAGTGTCAATGCACCGTTCTTGTCGCCAGATTTTAATCAAGGCTTCAATACAACAGTCAAACAATGTCTCTTGCATGTCATGAGAGGAGACAAATTCCTCGCAGTATTTTCTTGTTTCGTCGTTTCGCATAAGTTCAATTGCTTCTTGATACCATTTGAGGGCGTCTTTGGGATTGTAAGCCAAATAATGGATATAATTTGCCATCCAGATATATGGCGGATAGAGGTGTGGATAATTCCGTATATACTTCTCAAGAAATACTGGGATTTGTTGAAAACGATTAGTAAGTTGATATAAGTCTATTGTTCCCTTACACGCATCTAAATTCCAAGGAGAAACCTCCTGTGCAGATCGCAATAGTTCCTCGGCCTTGTCGAAGTTTCCGAAAACAAGATAACATTGTCCTAGCATGGCAGTGCAATTGGCCGACAGATATTCACCTGAATCGTTGGCCCCATTTGCAATGATAAATTCAAATTGTGGCACCGCATCCGTAAAATGGCCACAGCTCATCAAAGAAACCCCCAATGCAAATCGGTACTTAAGATTATTCGGGTTTAGTGCAACAGCATTACGAAGAGCTTCTGTGGCTCTTCTCCAATCATAAGCAGCTGCATATGCATTTGATAGAGAGAAATAGAGATTTGGATCTCTTCTAGAAAGCCGTATTGCCTTTTCAATTGTTGAAGCAGCCCGAAAAGGTTTATTAAATGCAAGGTATAAGTTTGCCATTAATCGATAATAAGCAAGTATGCCACGCACTAAGAATCTAATTCTTGACATTGCTGTTAGCCTCATAAGAAGGTTTAAATACGGATGCAGTAAACTCGAATCGGACATGAGTTAAATACGCGCATAATGAGGGTTTCGTATTCTCCGGGCCGCTTTGGTCCCTTACCACATTTATGTCACTACATCACATGGATGCCCAACCATCGCCATCTTTGTCAATAGAAATCAACTTTAACTATGAGTATAGTTGGTAACTCAGTAATCGAGATATCGAGAATCTCTGGTTGCCTCATTGCGGAATAAAAAATTTCTGATAATATGGCGTTTTTAATTGAGTAGAACTTGGAGCTGATACAGTTGTTAAATTTGATGAGAATATAGTGCTAATTGCCTTTCTAGTAGTTGATTTAATAGTCGGCGCTGCGGGCGTTATTGCCGGGGTAGGTGTTGGCCGCGATGATCCTCCTGTATTACAGGAGGCGTCGTTCTTATTAATGGCGCAAAGCAAATTACTATGTTCTCCAGTGGCAATGTCACGACCTAGTGCAGTCCCGATAACGGCAACCGCTGCAATTGCTACGCCATATGGTCCAGCTTTTACCAGTGTTCGAACCATTTTGACCACTGGATCATCGTCATCATTATTGTTTTTTAGAGGCGGAGGCGGCGGAGGAGCTCCTACTGAGCCAAAGAGGCTTGGGGATAGTACAGTCCTTGGTTGTTTACCCACACCTCCCATCTGATTTACAATCGCAAAAGTGGCGGCAGCAACGAGACCAGCCACTGCAGGAAACCACTCAGGTGAAGTGGCTATCGCTATTTCACCAATGCAAAGATCTTCGATGCAATATCCAGTTGAATTTGTCAGCACAATTGGATCATTTTGTACATAACTATATCGATTCCAACTCTGCGGATCCGCAAATCCTGAAATGATGTCATCCGGCTGGATAAACCTGGCTAAGATAAGATTCCTACCACCAGGCAATATAATCTGTGCCGCTTGTGATCATATTCCGAGATCAATGTTATTAAACGTCTCGAGCCTCTACGTTTTTGTTCGCGCCTCATGTGGCAGTTAAGCAAACGACATCTGTTTTCTCGAGTTCATTCTTAATGGCTGTAACTGAATAGCCCCCGGAGATCATGTCGGCTATGTTCATCTTCTTTGTTCCCCTGACATGATCGAAAGTCAAAACAGTAATATCGCGTTCGCCACAGTCCTGACAAGATTTTTGAACAAGATACTCATAGACAAAACGTTTAGCTTCATCGTGCGCTTTTTGTCTCGATGTCTTATTGATCGATTTGACGTTATCAGGGTCATTCATGTAACGCTCCTTGCCTTGTTCCTGTTGACAGGATCTACAGACAGATTGAAGATAACCCCTTTCGTGATTCCTAATATTGAACTCAGATTCGTCTTTCCATTCACTACAACGTATACACCTTCTCATATTGCGTCCAATGCATAAGCATTAAATAAGCATTAAATAAATCTATTTTTGGACTTTAAAATCACAACCCCCCATATCTAGTCATTGGGGGGTGTGATATTGGCATTGTTGTCCTTTATATGGTGGTGGGCGCGGGCGGACTCGAACCGTCGGCCTCATGTGTGTGATACATGCGCTCTAACCAGCTGAGCTACGCGCCCGGGATGACGCAGATTATAGTCGAGATAATTTCCTTGTGCAAGATGGATTCCCCTTCGCCACAATCATGGCGAGGTTGCCCAAGGGGCAGGAGAGGACGGCGGTAATACGTCCCAAGGATCGATAGGAACGCCATTATAACGGACCTCAAAGTGCAAATGCGGGCCACTGGCGTTACCCGTTGCGCCTGCCGCACCGATGACTTGACCCTTGTTGACACCCTGGCCACAGCTTACGAATATCTGACTCTGATGGGCATATAACGTTTGGAATCCGTTGCCGTGATCAATCATGGTCATATTGCCATAACCAAAATTATTCCAGCCCGCATAAACGACCACGCCACCATCGGCGGCATAGATGTTATCACCCAAATTGGCGGCCAGGTCAATGGCCAGATGATTGGTCTTAACGGAATAATCAAAACCCGAGAGATAATGTCTGTCGGTCGGATAAACAAAGGTGCCGGTGCCGGCTGCGGTGCTATTCGTTGGAGGACAAGCACCCGGACCCGCAACTTGCGCGCTCGCCGGGCTTGTACGGCTAACAAAACCTATCTGGCCTGGTGTGTGATATTGATAGTCACCGTCCGGGCACAATCAGCCAGGTGTCCACTTTAATATTTGCATTGGCGGGATCGCCCACGGCGCTTGGATCTAAATGGTTGGCAGGATAGTTTATGATATCTTCCGGCTTGACTTTAAAATACGCCGCCCATTCCCCAAAGGGGATTCCTCCCGTCCATTCCCAATATACTCCATCCACTGGCAGGATCTTAAGATTCTCGCCCGGTTTTAGACTTTCAGGATCATCCTGTAGAATACTGTAGTTGGCGGCGAAAATTGTCTTTGGTTGAAGGCCAAAATTATCTGCGATGCCGGCAACCGTATCGCCATTTTGCACTGTGTATTGGATTATGTCCTGACGTGGCCGCGTAGGAATGTTGGTATGGATGTTTTCTTCTCGAACGATCCCCACGGAAGATAGATCAATCGGCCCACCCGCGGAACCGATAGTGGAAACCGCTATCGGAGTCGGACCGGGAAGCGGCGTGCTGTTTGCCTGTGTCTGTGTCCGCGGCTGATTGAAATAGGCCTCTGCCATCCAGATTACAACGACGATCGCGATGATCGAGAATATATTCGTAACAGTATGCAATAGCGAATTGCCCAACCCTATCTGAGATAAACTTTGCATCCAACTGGTAAATTGACCGTTTGTTTTTTCCCCTTTGTCGGTCTTTGAATTGTCATTTAAATTATTTTGCATTCGTGCTCCAGTGAAGCATGATAACATGCCGGGAATTGAGCGTCAAGCAAGCCCGCTTATCCAGGGTTAATGGAAGGTTTTGGATTGAGTTAATTGTAGATAAATGACGTTGAACGCGAATCTAATTCTCTGTATGGGGCGCAATACATTCCGCACGATCATTGGCCGGACTGTTGACCAAAGTCGAAACGGGATACGCCTCCATTAATTCCGCGGAGAATGGCTGGATGAGATGTGCGAGGCTTTCGGGAGTTCGAGGCGTCGTGTCCAGCCATTCCGCATAGTCGGAGGGTTGAAGGATCACCGGCATGCGATTATGAATCTTGGACATCAACTCATTTGGCGTGGTTGTAACAATCGTACAAGAACGAACCGTTGAACCATCGGATGAATGCCATTCATCCCACAATCCCGCAAACGCAAAGACGTCGCCGCTCTTGAGATGAATGAAATACGGCGTTTTGGTTTTTGTTCCCGGCTCGGATTTCCATTCATAGAATCCATTTGCCAGGATGAGACAGCGTTTATATTTGTAGCCGCCGCGAAAGGCAGGCTTCTCCGCCAGCGTCTCACCACGCGCGTTGATGAGTCGATTTCCAATGACCGGGTCCCCGGCCCATGAAGGAATCAATCCCCATGCAAAGAAATCTGCTTTGCTCTTTCCGTCGTTTGGGATCGCAAGCACAGGTTGGGTCGGCGCGATGTTAAAGCGTGGCGCAAACTTTTCTGGAAATTTAATATCT
This sequence comes from uncultured Chloroflexia bacterium, assembly GCA_963752775.1. Classification (GTDB taxonomy): domain Bacteria; phylum Chloroflexota; class Anaerolineae; order Anaerolineales; family Villigracilaceae; genus Fen-1038. The sequence goes on along the minus strand of CAVVZL010000006.1, from coordinate 74,056 downwards.
GCAAAAGCATCTTTCAATTCGGCAGGATCAACGGTTAAAGTAAATCGTCCACACATTACTTCCTCAACTTTCGATAATCACCGGCGCGCACCGTAACGCCGATTGCATCCAAATGTTCAAGCAACGCTTGCGCATATTTGCGGCTGGTATCGAACAGGTCGCGCGCTTCTGCCAGTGAAATTTGTCCTTTGGCTTCGATGGTCTCTTTGATTCTTCTTCACCATCAAATCATAATCCTGTTTTCGGAATACGACTTCCGATGAAACCGCGACCAACTTGATTCAATTCAATCAAGGCGTTGAAAGATTTCCTCGCCGACCTCGGCTTTGCATTCTTTGACGGTTGGTGGAGCATATGGACTTTGTGCGAACTTCCTGCATCAATGTCTGGACTTGAGCCTGCTGACCGTTATCGAAATGAATCTCGCGTCCGGGCTTTGCAACTGAGATTCCGGTTTCACTCAATAATTGAAGAGCGGAAAGCCTTTTGATGATCGCATTGAAAACGCGTGGCGAAAGTTTGAGTCTGCTTTTCAATTCTTCACGTGGCATCCCGCGCCGCAATGGAAATTGATTGTGGTAATCGTTTACCAGCTTTTGGACTTTGATTTGCAAATCATTCCAACACGGCTCTGCGATGATGAGCTGATCAGCCGCATCGTCTTCCAAGGCAACTAAATCGACCATTCTCTATTAATTCTTTCATTGCATCTTTGGCCGCTTCGGCTTCGAGCCGCGAGCGTTTGATTACCTCATCGGCTGGAGCGGCTTGAAGAGCGAGTGCCGCTTCGAATAAAATATCTGCGGGCGAACCTGTTGCTAGTGAAGATAATGATTTCAACATTTCACTATCGAATTGTTTATGACGATTTTTGGGCTGCGCATCTACAATCACGCCACCGCCAAGCGTTTCACTGGGCGATGGACGGCGCAAAATATATTTATCACCGCGCACGGCCACAATCGGATCACGCAATTCAAGTTGAATCCAGCCTTCCTGTCCCGGTTCAAGTTCTTCAGCATCCAGCAATCGCAGTGTCGCGATAGTTTCACTCGCACCGGTAAACACTTTGACTTCAGAGGAATGTTTTAAAGGAAAGACAATATCTTTCAATAAACGCAAAGCGCGCGTCGACGCGGCGGGTGGGGGCATATTGATTAGGATGAACCAATACTTCTCCGCGTTGAATTTGTTCGGTGGAAATGCCGGAGATGTTAACGGCCGTCCGTGAACCCGGCAGGGCTTGATCTTCTTTCTTTTTGTGCGTTTGCAAGCCTCGTATTCGTCCGGTTAATCCGGAAGGCAAAACTTGAATCTCGTCACCGACGGAAAGGTGACCATCTACCAATGTGCCGGTTACAACGGTTCCGAATCCGCTCATAGTGAAGACGCGGTCAATTGGTAAGCGCGGTCGGCCTAAATCAGGACGCGCGGGCCTTTGTTTAAGGACATCGCTGAGAGTTGAGATCAATTGGTCGAGTCCGCTTCGGGTGCGGGCAGAGACGCGCACGATGGGCGCATCTTGAAGAATTGTATTTTTCACTGCGGCACGCACATCGGATTCGATCAAGTCTATCCAATCTTTATCATGGATCAGATCTACTTTGGTGATAACAATTAACCCTGATGGGATTTGCAGGAGATCAAGAATTGCAAGATGTTCACGCGTTTGCGGCATGATTCCTTCATCGGCGGCAATGACCAGAAGCGCCGCGTCGATGCCGCCCACGCCAGCCAGCATGTTCTCGATGAAATCGCGATGGCCGGGCACGTCGACAATGCCAATCTCTTCGCCAATGCCCTGCTCTTTCAGGTCCGGCAACGTCAGCCAGCCGAAGCCGAGATCAATGGTCATCTCGCGTTCTTGTTCTTCTTTCAATCGGTCGGGATGTGTGCCGGTCAGCGCAGCGATAAGGGTGGATTTGCCGTGATCCACATGGCCCGCAGTGCCGATGATGCGCATGTCTATGTCATGCCCTTTGCTTCGAGTGACAGCAGAAATTATTTGGCAACCTTCTTTGTTGCTTTGGTTTTGCTGTGCCCCATGATTTGTTCGTATGCAGTGAGCCATTCATGGCTGACATTCATCAGTTCTTGTAATTGTTGCTCAGTAGTGCTGGAAGTCTGGTGCAATTGATCCTGAAGAGTTTGAGATGAATCATCGAGCTGTGTGACGTGGCCCTCAAGTTTATCCAGGTCTTTGCGCATATCGCGCATTGCCTCTTCCAGGGAAAGGGAGTGGCTGGTCCAACGTTTCTGTTCATCTGCTTTGAAGGCCACCCATTCCTGGCGGATGCGGTCCTCTGCCAATCGCTGCATTTCGCTGATCTCAGCAATACGGCGTTCCAGCTTTTGATTGAGTTCGTTGTACGCGTCCTGCGAGCGCTTTGCGGCGCGGTATCGTATCGTCTAAGCGCTGCAACTTGCAGATCCATATTTTCCGCTTGTTTTTTGAAGGTCTCGTATTTTGTTTGCCAATCTTTCCAAGCGCGATCCCGTTCGACTTGCGCGAGGACTTGCTCATTCAGAAAGGCAGTCTGCGCTTCCTTGCGCACGGTTTCGGACTCAAGTAATTCGCCAATTCGGTTTTCCAGATTGCGGATGATATCGGTATGCAAGGTTGCTTTTTCGCGTGCCTCGTCGGCGCGTCTGCGAACGGCTGTCATCTCAGCCTGAATATCCGTAATCCGCTTGAGGTTCTGACGATTAGTTTCCTCGGATTCCCTGGAGATATTCACTCCCGCTTCGATTTGTTTAAGCGCCTCTTCAATTTTTGGTGGTATATCCTGAATGGCGAAGGATAGGCGTTTGTCTTCCATCGCTTGATCTTTGAGCTGTTTTTTAATCGATTCGAAATCGATTTCCGAGCGCAGTCCATCAATTGATGCGTTGACCTCTTTCAGCTCCACCTGGTGTTGTAGGACGGCCTCGCGCTCGCGCCGCTGTGCATTTTTCTCGATCTCTTCAAAGGCCTTATTCAATTCTGTGCGTTGCTTTGAAAGGATCTGATCGAATTGATTCAGACGCGCTGCCGCGGGGCCAAGATCAGCAACCTCTTTCGACAGGGTTTTGATCTGTTTGGAAATTGCATTGACCGTCGTTTCGAGCGCAGTGATGCTCTTTCCAAGCTCAGAAACACTGGCTTTGCTTTTGCGTTCCTGATCATCCAACCATTCCAAACGTTTTGTAATTTGCTCGAAATCCATGAATTCCTCCGAGAGAGGATGAATTATAGCATGGCGCCTTAATGTCCTAAATGCTGGAACATCAGCGGCAATTTATCCAAGATCGGATTTGCCGTTTGCGGAAATAATCCAAGGATGAAAAGCCCGATCACTCCGATGCCAAGCATGCCGCGTTGCGCCCACGATTCTTTGGATTCCCAGGCAGTTTTCTCATCCGCCATTACAGTCACCGCCAGCATACGGATCGCACCCGTCGCTAAATCCAATGATACCAATTAAGAGCCATAAGCCAGCGCTCGAGCGATTGTTGTGCCAAAGCATTCCATAATGCGAGACGCGGTGGGAAATCCGGCGAGAAGCGGAAAGCCTGCCGTGGATAATGCCGATAAGATCAAACCTGCTGTAGCCAAGCGGATACATACGAGCCATTCCCTGAACAGAAGGAGAAACCGAAGCAATTCTGTCTCTGAATCCAAAACAGATAGAGACAATGCCCACACTGCCAGGCCGAGGCCGCGCGGGATAAGCAAAAGGAAAACGATGGGTAATCCCATGGTCGGGTCGATGCTGAGTGCTAATAGAATAAAGCCTGTTTCGGCAACAACCGCGAATGCCATCATCCGGCCGAGGTGACGTTGAAAAGCTGTCCATATTCCGCCGCTTACCACCATCAGCAAGCCTGCAACACGCAAAGCGGCCATCACTTGCGCCGATGTTCGCAACCACTCATAACGATCAAGGAAGTTCATCACCAAAATACTTGTGATGGTTGGCAAGAGCCATAAGAGAAAGCCAATGATATAAGGTGAACCCTCTTCCATGAGCAAGGGAATCCAGTTGTAAAGTGGGAAGACCGCGAACAAAAATGCAAATCCTAATCCAAGCATCGTTGTGGATTGGATGGTGAGCGCTAAGTCACCCGGGCTGGCTTCCACGCCTGCTGACAGCCAACCTGCAACTAGGATGAATGGCATCCCCAAGGTTTGATAGATCAGAAAACGAATCACGCCGCGACTTGGAATTTGATCTGCAGGTGAAAGCAACGGAACGGCAACCAAAACGGCAAGTTCAATCAACAGAGCCGCGTAGAGAAACGGTTGCACTGCGATCGATGCAACTAATAAACTGATAATAATTAATCCAAATGGTGTGAGGCGCTTCGCCACGCCAACAGATTCCGCACCCACGAACCATAACGCGGCAACTCCAAATAAGATTGCTAACAAGGGCGCTTCGGAATGAATCAAGTGTAAGACTGCGGCCAAGTATCTGAAACGAAGAAGCGACCTTGACGGAGAATGAACCGAAACCCAGAGCTTCATCAATCGGGATGAAGAGGGCGGCTCCCACTAAAATGATTGCCGTCACGCCACCGATGATTGTTGCCATGCGCTCTCGTGTAACAAACAGTGATAATCCGCCAACGATCATCGGTATAAAAATCCAAATGAACGGCGCGCTCATGACGATTTTCTCCTCCGATGAGGCCGTGAGGAAATATGCGCCGACCAAACCCAGACCTAGATTGATTACGACCAATAACGCGGCCACCAAACTCGATCCTTCCATCGCCGCATATAGAATTTCAAAGCCTGAAAAAGTCGTCAATAGTCCCAAGATAACGCGTAAAACCTGTGTTGTCATGCCAAGTTGGAGCAATCCCATCGCTATCAAAAAATCCCGCCAATGACAACCGGAATTCCAATTCCCGGTAAAATGGATTCGATGAGCGATGCGGCGGCCACCGCGAGAAGCGCAGCCATGCCGATCATAAATAGAAGAAAGGATCGACCTTGAGTCCAGTATTTGTCTGTTGGTTCTTGTTGATGCAGATTAAGCAAAGTCATGCCGATGGATGCGGTTGCCATCCAGCCGCCAACCAGTTTGGCGGCGGCCATACCAAGCGGCCAATGTTGTAGTACAAGCCAAAACACGCCAATATATTGTCCAGCCAGAAAACCGATTCCCCAGCGCCAATCTCGATACAATAAAAGTCCAGAGGATGTTGTTAACAAGCCCACAATGACGGCCCAAGACACGACAGTAGTGATCATGGTTATGGCTTTCTTTGCGTGATGAGCGAAATAAACAGCACGATAAAAAGTAAAGTCCACATGATGCCGCTGTCGCCTTCGAGGATATCAGAAACAGTTTGGCTGAGACTTCCAAGCCCGTGATAAATGGTCCATAGATTTTGATATAGGCGGTCGAGCCGCGTTGTAAAGGATGGACTTATCCAATGGGCCGGTACAGGATTCAGAGATGGAAAACGCGGGATGGCCCAAAGCAAGCCAAGGGTCAAGAGAGAAGCGAAGAGGCTTGCTTCCCATATGCCAAATTTCAAGGCGCCATTCCATCCCCATATTCCCAAAAGAATTTGATCGAAAAGCAAAAGACCAATTCCAACCGGATAAATGCTTCGTGCCCAAATCGGCTGTGATTCAAGCGAAGCGCGTGTCGAAGGTCGCAACGCACTTCGAATAAAACCAGTCATGAGCAAAGCTTGCGCAATCAAAAGGAAAGGGAGGATATACCAAAAGCCGAGTACATTTCCTTGCCATGCAGAAGCCGTAAGTGAGAGAGGCAGGGCAGATAAGCTGAACGCACCAATAAGCAAAGCGCGGCTAATCCAAATTTGTTGTACAGACGCGAGAAATAACGCGCCGCCTGTAAGGATCAATGCTGTCCCCCAACCGGCGGCACCAATTGGATTTCCCAGCAACGCGGCAGCAACAGCCAGCGATGCAAGCCCGATGATCCAGAACGGACGACCGATCAACTCGTCGGGCACGCGCAACCACATCCATCCACCGTAAATTCCAGCGATGGCTGTCAGGATCAACAAAAAATGTGTCAGAGGCGATGCGAGACTAGAAGCAGGAATATGCGCCAACAGGACCAAGCTTGATGTGGCAGAGACCAGACGCAAGGTTGTGCCAAATCCGCGGCGCAACGTTAATTCAGAACTGTAAGGCAAGTGTAGCGGCAACACACCAAGGCGTAATCCGGAAGCGATCAAAAGATAAAGGCCGGCCTGGGGAGGAATTCGTCAAGAAATTAAAGCCTCTGCCCGCTGCGGAGGTAACCACATTAGCCCAAACCAAGAGCCCGATGCCCGCGGCGCGCAACGAAAAAGAAATCACAACGCGCTCGCTTGCGATCGAATTGTTGACCGACCGAAGCATGATAATCAACTCGGTAAAGTCAAGCGCGGCCCATGCCAGTGCCAGTGTCAAGGGATTGGCGGCGGTAACCGCTAGCAATCCCAATCCACATAAAGTCAATGAACCGGCCCATGCGAACGCGCTGGTAAAAGTTTCATTAACAGAAGCGGTCAGTAAAATCGAGATCGCCAGTGTAACCAGACTCAATGCGTAAGGCCAAAGGATAGTCTCGGCAGAGAATGCAGGCGATTCAGAAAAAAGGCTTTCCGGTTTCCAAAGCAGGAGATTGAATGATAAAGGCATGTTAGCCTGCCACAACAAAACGCTGATCCAGGCGAGGAGCGCACCACCGACCGCTGTCAGCCAGGTGAAGCGATATTCCGGACGCATGATTTGAAGGATCGCGACCGCAAGGGCGGTAAGAAACAAAAGCAAGGGTGTAATCAGGATTAACATATTTTAGGAGTATTTTATCAGTTTTGATAATCAATCGCCATGCTTGCTTTGGTACAATCGTATCTATGCAACGACATCGCTTTTGGATAATATTTTGTTTACTGCTTGTCCTTGTTGTATCTTCCTGCGTTTCTTCCCCGGACTCGAAAGCGGCTTCCGATCCTTATGCTCTTCCCTCGCCGACGCCGTTTCAACCAGACGTTCACGGTTATGCATCCCTCGTTCCAACTTTTGATTCTCAGAGCATTGCCACTTTTACCCCTTATCCAACGGTTGTTCCAAAAAATGGAACCTCTCCTACGCTGCAGGTTTCTTCAGTCGGTGCTGTGCCTTCGATCACCAGTGACCCTTTGACCGGGCTGCCGCCCGCCGATCCGAGTTTGTTACAACGGCGCCCGCTCGCGATCAAGATCGCACTTTATCCGCGCGTGGTTCCCATTTTTGGTTTATCCCTGGTTGACGTTGCTTTTGAATATTATATTGAATGGGGCGACTTCGCGCTTCATCGGCGTTTTTTACGGTCATGACGCCAGCCAAGTCGGACCAGTGCGGTCGGGCCGTTATTTTGATGAACATGTTCTCCGCATGTATCATGCCTACTATGTTTTTAATAACGCAGATCCGCGTGAACAGGATTATTTTCTCGGCAGTGATTTTGAAAGATTTCTTGTTGCACCGGGTGCGAACGACGCGCCCTGCCCGCCTTTTTTCACCTTTCGGTGGAGTAAAGATGTCTCGGATGTAAACCATTTTGAGCAGTATTTCAATACAACCAATTTCAGTAATTGCCTGGCAAAAAAAGGTGCTGACAACTCTTATCAATCCTTGCGCTCCAGTTTCTTCAGTGAGCAGGCTCCAACCACTGGCACGCCGGTCACATCGCATATACACCCGTTATTCCGACAACGATTACGATTATTGGGATTATGATTTAACCTCCGGCAAATATTTGCGTTATCAACAACCCAATGATCTCGGCGACCCAGTAGAGACCTATGTTCCGCTTATGGATAACTTGACCAAGCAACAGGTCGCGGCAGATAACGTGATCACTTTGTTTGTCCCGTATACTTTTGCGAATCTGAACGAACAACAGGACGAGGTTTACCACGTCAATTTAATCGACTCGGGCAATGCGTTTGTCTTTCGCAACGGCATGGCTGTTCCAGCGAGGTGGTTTCGCACCGATATTAATCAGCCGTTGCTGATTACGAATTTGGATGGCTCGCCAACTTATTTGAAGCCGGGTCAAACATTTTTTCAGGTCATCGGCGAGTCTTCCACTCTTTCGCAGAATGGCACTGATTGGCATTTTGAGTTCCATACTCCATAGGTGTAAAATAGATTTGGATCAATCAGAAATCCAGATAAATCAGGAGCATGGAATGATCGAGAACGAATTCCGCACCGAAAAAGATTCACTGGGCGAACTGCGAGTCCCGGCGAAAGCTTTGTACGGCGTGCAGACGGAGCGCGCCGTGGAAAACTTTCCTATTTCGGGCTTGCGTCCCTGGCGCGCATTCATTTGGTCCGTTGCTGCGATCAAGCGCGCCGCCGCCGAAGTCAATTATGACCTTGATCTGTTTAATGCTCGTGAAGTAGATGGCAAAAAATTCACTGCAAAGCAATTGTCGGATGCAATCACAATAGCCGCGCAGGAAGTCATGGATGGCAAATGGGATTCCGAATTTGTAGTTGATCCATTCCAAGCGGGGGCAGGCACGAGCCATAATATGAATGCCAATGAAGTCATTGCCAACCGCGCCACTCAAATTCTCGGCGGCGGACTTGGAAAGTATTATGTTCATCCCAATGATCATGTCAATATGGCACAGTCCACTAACGATGTAATTCCCGCCTCCATTCGTCTCGGCGGATTATGGCGCCTGGATGAATTGCTGGCTGCGCTTAAAGGACTTCAATCTGCGCTGGAGGTGAAGTCGCGCGAATTTGATGATGTGGTCAAATCGGGACGCACGCATCTTCAGGACGCCGTGCCGGTGCGCCTCGGTCAGGAATTTGGCGCTTATGCCAAAGCAGTCGCGCGCGAATCGGATCGCATTCCGCGTTCCGCCGAGGGATTGAGGCGGCTCGGAATCGGCGGGACCGCTGTTGGATCAGGATTGAACGCACATCCCGAATATCACAAGCGGATGATCAAGAAACTATCCGAGTTGACCGGCTTAAAGTTATATGAGTTCGGATAATCTATTTGAATCAATGCAATCCATGGCGGACGCGGCGGATTTCTCTGCGTCGATTCGTACGCTGGCGTTGACATTGATTCGCATTGCCAACGATTTTCGTTTGTTGGCGTCCGGCCCATCCACCGGCTTGGATGAAATTCGTTTGCCTGCGGTGCAACCCGGCTCGAGCATCATGCCAGGGAAGGTGAATCCGGTGATGGCGGAGATGCTCGATCAGGCGATGTTCCATGTGATCGGATGCGATACGACGATTGTGATGGCGGTGCAGGCCGGGCAATTGGAATTGAATGTGATGATGCCGATTGTCGCTCATGATTTGTTTGAGATGATGCAGGTGACCATCGGCGCGGTGAATGCGTTTACAGAACGTGCGGTCAGAGGTCTGACTGCGAACCGAGAGAAGGCGGAAGGTTGGCTATCGAAAAATGCTATCGTAGTGACTGCGTTGAATCCGGTCATTGGTTATTCTCAAGGGGCGGCGCTCGTGAAAGAAGCGCTGGCAAAGAACGCTTCGATCCGCGAGCTGGCGGTTGAGAAAGCAAAATCGGGCGCGCTTAAACATCGCGATGAAGATCGTCCCGTGACCGTGGATGAAATTAATGCCGCGCTTTCGGATCTGCGCAAATTAACTGAGGGTGGAATCGCTGGCGGCGCCGGAGGCGGTGGATAGTATTAATTCTCAGAAGTTTTTAATCGGTTTATAATAAAATCCTTTTCATGATGAAGAGACATACTTTCAAGGGCTGGCCTATTCTTTTGCGAGGCACAGCCCTTTTTCTTAATCCTTCTGTCGTTGTCTTATCCGACTCTGGTTGCGAGCGCGCATCCAATTGATATGTACGCCCAAACCCAATCCATCCTGATTAGCTCGGATGGCATTCAAATTGATTGGAAAATCACGCCCGGACCGTTGTTGGCGGATGCAATTTGGAGCGCGGCGGATCAAGATCAGAATGGTTCGATCAGCCCGCAGGAGGTGCAGGCCTGGATCGCGCCGTGGCTTTCCGGTGAGACAGTTTTATTTGACAATCAGCCAATCGCCTACGCTCAGACTCAGGATGTTCATTGGCCCGCCACTGTGGACGTCATGCGCACCGGCGAGGATTCGATTGAAATGCACTTCCTGGTCAAATTGCAGGCAGGGCTGAACGGCAAGCACTCGGTCGTGATTCATAATTCGCATCTGGAACTCAACAGCCTCAACTGGTTTTCTGTTGCAAGCCAGCAAGGCATGACGTTTGATCATCCTGCGCAGAACAACGGCTTACTCGGTTTCGATATTTATTTTCCGGCTTCGTCCACCGCGGGAACATCCGTTTTGACATCATGGAACAGCGGCACGCCGAACCTTCCAAGTTTTACCAATGCGGTCTCGCAGATGGCCGGAAATCTTTCCAATTCAAATCCATCCCCGCAATTAGTGGGAAGCCCAACCATGGTTACCTCGGCACTAATTGGGCTAGTGAAGATGCAACAGTTTTCCCCGTTATTTCTTATCGGCGCATTTTTATTATCGTTGGTACTGGGAAGTTTGCACGCCATGACGCCCGGGCATGGGAAAGCATTAGTCGGCGCGTATCTGGTTGGCTCGCAGGGTAGGACGCGCGATGCGGTCTTTCTTGGAACGATTGTGACCATCACTCATACTGGCTCTGTTTTGCTTTTGGGCTTGATCACGTTAATCGCTTCGCATTATATTCTTCCCGCGTTGATTGCTCCGTGGTTGGAAGTGATTTCTGGCGTGCTGGTGATTATATTTGGAATCAATTTATTGATTCAAAGAAGGCATGATCTGGCGCGCTTTGCATCCAATCGGACAAGGAAACCAGCTGGTAAACTTTCCATCAAAGTTGCAGATCAGACCCACGATCACGAATCGAGTTTGCTGCATACTCATTCTCATGATCACACTCTTACTGAGGAACACGATCATTCTCATCCTCATACTCATGCCGTGCCGGCCAATGAGATCACATGGAAGTCACTGCTGACCTTGGGCATCAGCGGGGGCTTAGTTCCTTGCCCCGATGCAATAGCCATTCTGCTGGTTGCGGTTGCCGTGAACCGAATTCCATTTGGCATGGTATTAATTCTCGCTTTCAGCATCGGCTTGGCGCTGGTGTTGATTGGAATTGGGATCGCCATGGTCCAAGGAGTTCGTTTCATTACTCGGAGTGATATCTTATCCCGCTTCAGTGTTTATGCTCCGGTTGCCAGCGCAGTTGTGGTATCAGGATTAGGAATCGTGTTGACAGTCAGTGCCCTGAACTCGCTGAATTTCTTTTCGGCAGCGTCACGCTCTCCGGTGAGTCAGAGTGCTTCAGTGGATTCGAGTTCAAAATTACTACCTTCTTTTGACGTCAAGCGCGCGAAGTTGGTTTATCTCGCGCCAGATAGTCAGCCTCAAAGCGAAGATCAATTATTTATGATGCCCTTAAACGGGGGAACTCCAACTCAATATACAAAAGAATCTTCGGGCATTGCGGGATATTCGATCTCGCCGGATAGGAAGACGATTCTGTATACAGCATTCAAGGTGGATAGCAGTTCATCCATCTCGGCGATCAATACAGATGGGACGCAACAACATTTGATTTTGAATTGCCCCACGTCCCAGTGCGGCGATCCGCAATGGTATCCTGACGGTCAAAAGATTGTGTATCAGCGGCTGGATTATGCAGGCGATTCCGCTTTATCGAAGTTCAGCATTTGGTGGCTGGATATGCAATCGGGCAAAACGATGCCGGTCTTTCAGGATCAAACTTTTCCGAGTTCTGCGCCCACCTTTTCTGCAGATGGTCAATGGCTGAGCTATATCTCTCCGGCGAATAATACAATTCAAATCTATCATCTTCAAGATGCCAAAGATATTTCCATTCCCATTGGTTATCAAGGTCTGATGCCGGAAGTATGGAGTCCTGCGTCTGACGCAATCTTATATTGGGATGCGGTATCACCTGAAGCTGGATCATCCATTCATGTTCAAAGATATAACTTGAACTCTGGTCAGAAGAATGACTTGGGCGGAACGCAGGATCAGACGGATTATTCCGCCTCTTGGTCGCCGAGCGGGAAGTGGATTGCCATCGATCGGAATTACTCCACGTCTGACAGCACCAAGAAGGGGGATGAGGTTTGGCTCGTGAAACCCGATGGAACTCAGTCTCCACGTCTTATTGAACGAACCGGATGTTTCTTACACCGACTTGAACTGGTCGCCCGATGGGAACTATCTGGCTTATACGCGTTATTCGTATGACAACATTGGGCACTCTGATGTTTGGATGATCAACATTCAAACCGGTCAGACGGCCATGCTGGCTTCCGGAGGATTCATCCCGACCTTATTGCCATAACCTGCCATTGGAGGGTACAATTCAATTGGTAGGTATTCTATGACTTTCGATCCGACCTTCCTCAGTAATTTCGTGCTTGTGTTAACTGGATTTGGCGGAGCGTTTTTAGCCGCCTTGTGGATTGCGCTGGTCATTTGGACGTATCGTGATATCCGCGCCCGTGCCCGTGACCCGTTGGTGCATATTCTTTCGGCCCTGCTGGTCGCTGTGTTGAACTTGCCGGGCGTGCTGGTTTATTTGATTCTTCGTCCCGCAAGAACATTGGAAGAGGAATACCAGCATACACTTGAAGAAGAAACTCTGCTCCAGTCCTTGGATGATTTGCCGCTCTGTCCTGGTTGTGAGCGACGCATAAAAGATGATTGGCAGATTTGCCCGAATTGCAATACCAAGCTAAAAAAAGCTTGTCATCATTGCGGCAAGCTAATGGAACTGCCATGGAATATTTGTCCATATTGCGGCACGCCAGTTCCCGGCATGCGACAAGAAAACATTAGCATGGATGAGGCTTTGCGCAACCTGAAAGTGGATGATGATGGGGAAGTAAAGATCGGATGAGCTACAATTCCCAATTGAAAAAAATCTCCGAAAAGCCTTGGTTCTATCCAGTGGCTTTGCTTTTGATTGGCTTTACTGCATATGGATATTGTTTGACTTACTTGGGCTTTTACTGGGACGATTGGGAAGTTGTGATGTTCACGAAGCTCAATCCATCCCTGCAATCTGGCTTCTATGCCAATGATCGCCCATTTCCCTGGCCTTCCCAACTCACTTACCTTCTGGTTGGCTCAAATCCAATTGGCTGGCATATCATTGCCCTGCTTTTGCGCTGGGCGGGAATTTTGCTCCTCGTTTATTCGCTGACTTTTCTCTGGCCGCGCTATGCCTCTTATCTGCGCTGGCTTGGAGCATTATTGATCGTTTACCCAGGCTTCCTTCAGCAGGCCGCATCTGCTCAATATGACCGTCATTTTGCGGCATTTTTTTCATTTGCTTTATCCATATATTTGATGTTCCTCGCGGTGAAGCATCCCAAATGGGCTTTGCTTCTCTTTCCGCTTTCATGGCTGGCAACTTTCATTCATCTCTTCACCATGGAATACTTCGTTGGCCTTGAATTGGTTCGACCACTCCTGCTGTGGATGCTGGTCTTTGCTGTCAATAAAAAGATTTTCCGTTCGTTGGGTCAGACAATTGTCCAATATTTGCCATACTTGTTAATCACGGCATTTTATTTCTGGTGGCGATTCATTATTTTTCCTCAGCAAGTAACGTCACGTTTTGGCGATCTTAAAATCCTTCACAACAGCTATGGGTCTTTAGCCACCACTCTGTTTACTTTGCTCACCCGCGCATTTCTCGACTTAACTTATTCCACATTCCAGTCTGGACTAGCGCCATCGCCAGCCTTGAAGGTTTTACATTTCAAAGCAAAGTGACGTGGCTTGCTTTCGGCTTGGGCATTTTGCTTACCATACTCTTTGCGATTTTTCAAGATGCCAAGGAAAGAGAAGTGCAAGAGAGTTCATCGCCGACATCCATATTTGTGGTTGGCTTTTTTCGTTTGTTCTCGGGGCTCTCCCGATATGGGCCATCGGGAAACAAATCAGTGGAGGAGGCCGCTGGGATGATCGATTTACTCTTGCTCCCATGCTTGGCGCGGGTCTCATTGTTATTGCGCTACTGCTCTGGTTTGTTCGTTCTTCAAAGCAAAAGATTGTTCTAAGCACACTTCTCGTCTTCTCCATTGCGACCCAAGTTTTGGTGATTAACAAATATCGCCTTGAATGGGGCGTTCAGAGCGATTACTATTGGCAGCTTTACTGGCGCGCCCCTGCCCTCCAACCAGGCACGTCCCTTCTGTCTTTTGAACAACCCTCTGTCTCGGTGCCGGAAGACGATGCAGGCTGGGCGCTGAATGTTTTGTATCATTACCAAACTACCAACGGTTCACTCCCTTACTGGTATTTTACGGATGAACCATTCATGGCAGCTGGTCTCAAACCGGGCATTCCGGTCAGTCACATCACCCGAAATCTTCGATTTCAGGGCAACACGTCTGATAGTATTGGCGTTCTGCATCAGGGCGGTGCCTCTTGTTTGCGAGTGCTGGATACCGTTTATGCAGATGATCCGATGTATTCCGATCAGCAAAGAGGCCTAATCTCCGTCTCTAACCTTTCACGCATCATTCCCGCCCCGGCAACTGCCGCGCCTGACCCAAATATTTTCGGCCCTGAACCTGTCCATGATTGGTGTTACTTCTTCGAGAAGGCTGACCTCGCGCGCCAATCGAAAAGATTGGAAAGCTGTCATCATGCTTTATCAGCAGGCGACACAAAATAGATTGGTCCCTCAATATGGCGCGGAATATATTCCTTTCATCGAGGCTTATGCCCAGACAGGGAACTGGCAGAAAGCATATGGTTTGACCCTCTCCGCTCAAAAACTGACCTCGAATCTTGAGACGATGTTGTGCGATAACTGGTTGCGCTTAAATCAATTGCCATCGCCTGATGCAAAAATAATAGACCAGGTCAAGCAAGCTCTTTCGTGCAAGAATTTTTGAGTAAGCGATCGGATAAAAATGAAAATCGAATCCATCACCCTTCATCATCTTAATATGCCGCTGGTCGCGCCGTTCGAGACTTCGTTCGGGCGCGAGCTGGACCGTGAATGTATCATCGTCTCGATTTGTTCGGATGGGTTGATCGGTTATGGCGAATGTGTCGCCGATCAGTCTCCCGGTTATAACTATGAAACCACTGGCACAGCGTGGCATATCGTTAAAGATTTCATCGCACCATTGATTCTTAGGCCAGGATGTTAGAGACGCGGCGGATTTTCAACAGCGAGTCTCTGGCATACGAGGTCATCATCTTGCCAAAGCGGGCATCGAGATGGCGTTGTGGGATTTGTTCGGAAACGCGATAAAAAATCTTTGCGAGAAATGTTGGGCGGCGTACGAGATAAAGTTGAAGTGGGTGTGTCGGTCGGATTGCAGGAGTCGCCCGAAGTCCTAGTAAGAACCGTTACAAATTATGTTAAGAGCGGTTATGCGCGCATCAAAATCAAAATCAAACCCGGACGCGATGTCGGCGATGCAACTGCGGTGCGGAAACAATTTCCAAATATCCGCTTGCAGGTGGATGCGAATTCTGCTTACTCATTGGAGTCGGCGCAATCGCTCAAACTGTTCGACGATCTAAATCTCTTATTGATCGAGCAACCGTTATTCGAAGATGATATTTGGGATCATCACAAGCTGCAAGAACAATTCCGCACGCCGATTTGCCTCGACGAAAGCATCTTATCGCCGCGTCACGCGCGTTATGCAATTGAGATGAAAGCATGTCGCATCATCAATATCAAAGCGGGACGTGTTGGCGGTTTGAGCCAAGGCTGTTGAAGTGCATGATTTGTGCCGCGCACAAAACATGCCAGTATGGTGCGGCGGCATGTTGGAGACCGGCGTTGGCCGCGCCTCCAATTTGCATTGGCTTCTTTGCCCGGTTTTACATTGCCCGGTGATATATCCGCGTCGGATCGTTATTACAAACGCGATATCACTCACGAACGTTTTTCGCTCAACAAAGACAGCACGGTTGATGTGCCGCGCGGCGTGGGTCTCGGCGTGACGATTGATGAAGACGCGTTAGCTTCATTCACATTGGCTCGCCTGGAACTTAAGCCAACGTAAGTTGTCATCGCGGGCGCCCGCACTGCGTTCTTCAGGGTGGCCATCTCCTGTTTGATCATTAGTTGAGATTGCCATGCCGCGCTTTGCGCCGCTCGCAACGCTTGCACCTAGTGCAAGCGCAGGTGTGACCTCAATGAATTGATGTATATATTTTCCTAGGTTTCTCTAGCTATAATTGCTCATTGTGAATAAGATTTATTTTGGTCATTATCGTCCTGCTAAAAGCCTGTGTCACCTCAATTTATGGTTCAGCCTTCGCCATCCGCGCCGGGGACCAACCTATCGGAAGCTTCTTCTGGCAAAGGGACGCCAGTGTTATGGGTCAGTTCAGCAGTTCCTGACTCGCTTCGTCAGGCCGTGCTGAAGTGGGGTTTCCCAGTCGTTTTTGATTCAGCATATTCCAATTTGAGACTTGATGTTGATAACGAGCCACTTTGGGGAGAGGGAATGAAAGTCGACTGGATATATGCTTTGGTTACGCCCTTTCCAACGGTGATTGATGGCGTCACCTCCAAGTGAATTAATCGATGGCTGGCATGGCTCATCGTCCGGTCCATTTAGTGGAAGACCATTCCTGATGGATGCAGCGACACTCGCAGCGTTTAGCGCGGTCTGGGGTCCCCCGGCGCCGGGGACCGTTCAGACAGCGTCTTCTGATCAATTATTGGATTTGGCCTGGAGTGAAAGACCGTCATGGGCAATTATTCCTTTTGAAACTCTAAATCCGCGCTGGAAAGTGTTGTCAGTAGATGGTCAATCGCCTATCGAAAAAAACTTTGTCAGACTCCCAACTTTTATCCGGGACCACCTTGGCGTATCCTTTATCGATCTCTTTCCGATTATCTTGTATTGATCCTTGTCCAGTCTCACCCTTACCTGTTCTGCCTCCGTCCAACCTCGATCCATCAAAAATGACGATCGTTGTTATGACCGGTACAACCTCTTTGGTGCGAGGGACAGCCTATACAATGAATATCAAAGGCATCACTTATCCTGGTCGCGACATTCAATCTTGGCTCACTCAAGCTGACATCACGCATATCAGCAACGAAACTTCGTTCTACGCTGGATGTCCTTCACCGGCGATGGACTTGAAAGGCTTGAAATTTTGTAGCGATCCCCGTTACATTGCACTTCTTAATTACGTTGGCACGAAGGTGGTGGAGCTAACGGGTAATCACCTGATCGATTATGGTCCACAACCCTTTTTAGATACCTTGGCAATCTACCGCCAGAACGATATCCTTTATTATGGAGGGGGAGCCAATCTCAGCGATGCGCGTCAGCCGTTGCTGATTGAGAATCATGGAAACAAGATTGCCTTCATTGGATGCAATTCAGTGAATATCGGACAATATCCGACCGCCGCAAATGATCGTCCCGGAGCGGCCCCATGCGACTATGATTACGTTACCCAGCAGATCACTCAATTGCGAAGCCAGGGTTACCTTGTAATCATGACTTTCCAATATTACGAAACCCTTGATCCCCAACCGTTTGATGCCCAGGTCAGGGATTTTCGTTTGATGGCCCAGGCTGGGGCAACCATTGTGCAAGGCAGCCAGGCTCATTTCCCACAATCGATGGAGTTCTATCAGGGTGCTTTTATCCACTATGGGCTTGGAAATCTTTTTTTTGATCAGATGGGTTATGATCCCAGCATTCCAGGCATTCGGCGAGAGTTTATTGATCGGCATATTTTCTATGATGGACGGTACATTAGCACCGAGTTATTAACAGCGATGCTCGAGGATTACGCGCGTCCGCGCCCAATGACTGACGATGAACGTGCCGCTTTTTTGACCGAATATTTTTCCGCCAGCGGCTGGTAAACTATTATCCTTGTCTATAAAAAGATTATTTCTGTTTTTCTTGAACGCTTTGCTCCTCGCAATGATATTCTTCAAATAGAGCATCAAATGATGTTAAGCTAGAATGAGTTTCGATTTTCAAACGAGGTTCTCCGGCTATAATCAATCTTCGTGAAGAAACTCATTCCAATACTCATTCTTTTATTGAGCGCCTGCGCGCCTCAGGTGACTGCTACTCCAACTGTATTGCCATCTATTCCACAAATCACGGCAACCACTAACTTCCACTGCCACAACATCAGCCAATGGGCTTTGGATTAGCCCGGCTGTGCCGGATGAACTTCGTCAGGACGCGCAAAACTCAGGGATTTCAATTGTCGCTAATTCATCACAAGCGTCTGTTCGATTGGATGTAGCGAATATACAATCATCCAACACAAATCAAAATTCGATTTGGACATATGCGCTCGTTGCGCCGTTTTCTACTGTGACCGATGGCGTGACCTCCGATGATCTCAAAGCCGCCTGGCACGGCTCATCGTCAGGACTGTTTGCTGGTCGTCCGTTATGGATGGCGGATTCGACTCTGGCCGCGTTCACTGCCATTTGGGGCGCGCCCGCTGACAGCGCCGTCACGACCGCGCCCGCCGATCAATTGGTGGATGATGCTTGGAAGAATCTTCCATCATGGGGAATCGTTCCATTCGAAATCGCTCGATCCAAAATGGAAAGTGTTGACCGTGGATGCTCAATCGCCCATTCGCAAAGATTTCGATGCGACCCAATACCCATTGCAAATCACATTTTCATTACAGGGCAATCAGGCATCGGCTTTCAGTCTTCCGACTTCAAACCGAGATGCATCCAAGTTGACTACAGTCATCCTAACCGGCACGACCTCATTGGTGAACGGCATCGCTTATCAAATGGAAGTCAAAGGCCTTGATTATCCCGCGCAGGATATCGGCGATGTGCTTCGTCAGGCGGACATCCTGCACGTCAGCAACAAGACTTCGTTTGCTCTGGGTTGCCCTGCCCCGAACCCCGACCAGTTGTGGCCTCGCTGCAGTGATCCGAAATATATTCAATTACTGGTTGACGTCGGCGTGAAAGTGGTCGAGTTGACCGGCCCGCATATTTTGGATGACGGGGTCGAGCCTTTTTTATACACGCTAAATCTTTATAAACAAAATAACATACAAACTTATGGTGGCGGAGCAAATCTGGCCGAGGCGCGCCAGCCGCTCTTGATCGAAATCATGGAAACAAGATCGCGTTCATCGGATGCAACGCCGGAGAACATCCTCAGCCGCTTGCAACGGATAATACACCCGGTGCCAATCCGTGCGATTACAAACAGCTTGGCACGGAAATTGATCAGGTGCGCGCACAAGGTTATTTGCCAATTGTCACGTTTCAATATAAGGAAGGTTATTCGCCGCAAGTGATGCCTTGGCAGGTCAATGATTTTCGAGCAAGTCGCTGACGACGGCGCGGTCATCGTCAGTGGAAGCCAGGCACATGCGCCGCTTGAAATGGAATTCTATAAAGGCACATTCATTCATTATGGCTTGGGCAATTTGTTCTTATGGTCAGATGGGCAACCAGCCACCCGATCCAACCAATCCCAGAATACCACCTCAACCTGCCCAGCGTTAGGAATTCCTTGACCGCCATGTCTTTTACGATAACCGTTATATCAGCACGGAATTGTTGACCGCCATGCTGGAAGATTACCGCGTCCCGCGCCCGATGACTCCCGATGAACGCGCGGCGTTCCTGACTGCTTATTTCGGTTATAGCGGATGGATTCCGCTCATCCCTACGCCCGCGCCGGAACAAACCCCGACGTTATATCCACTGCTGAATTTTAGTCCGCTCCCGACTCACACGCCGATGCCGCGCGAAACGCCCACACCGTAACTAAAAATCTATTTTTCAACCTCTGTTGATAAACGAGATAACAGCCAACATGCTTTCTCATCCATGAGATGGTTGTTATCTTTTGTAAATCTCATTTGCGGCATGGATGCCTGCGATGGCGGCGGCCTCAACTCCGCCACCCATCACACAACAACCGGCAACGTAAAGATTCTTGACGGGCGTTTTGATGGCCAGACGCTTTTGTCCTGTGGCAGGACCATAGATGGAGCCGTTCGTTGTCCCAGCGTAACGGGCAAAAGTAGCGGGCGAGCCTTCCTGACGATACGTGATGTGCTGTCTCAAGCCAGGGAATGATTTCTTCCGCGGAAGCGATCATCGTATCAGCGAATTGATGTTTGCGTTGAGAGTAGCCCGGGGACTTTCGATCCCATTTGGTGAAATCCGTTTCAGGGAGAAGTTTCAGCAACGTGACGGAAGCATGGCCGGCCGGTGCGAGATATGCATCCAATTTTGACGGGATCATGATTCCGATATCATCCAATATTGTAATCGGCGCGATATTCGGGAACGATGTCCAATCCCAAAAATACAATAAAAGCCGACGTGGATGACTTGAGTGATTCGATGTGCTCTGCGAAGTCCGAAGGAAGATGTTCTCGTCCAATCAATTCAAGAAAAGTTTTATGCACATCGGCATTCGAGAGAATGGCCTTAGCACGATGGATTTGTCCGTTCTTGAGTTCGATTCCAACTGCGTGATCTTTTTCGACGAGTATACGTTGCACCGGCGTGCGAAGAAATATTTTGCCGTTGTGTTTTTCGATGACCTCAACGAGCGCATTGGGTAAAGCCTGCGAACCGCCGACGGGATAATATCCGCCGTTGAAATAGTAACCGAGAATGGGAGCCATGCTTCCAACCGTGAGAGACCTGGGATCGTCGCTGAGATAACCCGTGAGGGCAGTGAGTAAGTCTTTCACGTGCGGATCGCTGAAAAATTCATCGAGCATTTCAACGAATGGCTTGTCCATCCACTTGTAGGCATGTGGATGTGTTTTTGGATAGGCTAGCAAATCCTCGATGGTATCGGGAGTGCGCGGCGCGCCGCCCATCTTTTCGATGTCGGCATACATCTCGTCCAGGATAAGTTGCATCTCGTTGAAGAACCTGCGGATGTTTTCAGCCTCGGACGGAAAACGCTCGCCTAATTGGCGGATAAATTCATCCGGATCATGTGGGACCTTGAAATGAGTCTGGCCAATAAAATATTCCTGCTCGTTGAGCTTCCACTCAATAGCATCTTCGATGTCCAGCATTCTCAACAATGAGCGGATTCCGCCGCGTTCGCTAAGTCCGCTGACATCATGCACGCCCGCGTCGAAAACATAAGTCCAACGTTCTTTTGAATCGGGTGTCGAATGGGTTGGACGGACGCGCCGTTCCCATGAAGTGCAAAATCCGCCGGCCAGATAATGTTGTTCAAACACTGCGACCTTGAGTCCGCGCTTGGCGAGCAGAGCCGCGGCGGAGAGTCCGCCGATACCGGAGCCGATCACGATCACATCATGTTCATTTTCATTTGTGGAACGGCCATCGAATTTTGGCGCGGGCCATTTGTAGGGGTCCCATTCATCGAGCCGCGCTTGTATACTCTTGCGGACGGCATAATTTGGGAAGCGCGAGGAGAAAATAATCCCCGCAATAATGCCTGCGCTTGGCACGATCACTACCAACCATAATTCTTGCGCGGGGAAGACAAAGATCGCCAGCGCGCCGAGCGCCGCGTTGAACGTGAAAACCCAACCCCAAACCACTGTGATGATTTCATTGATTCGGATGAAAGCTGGATTGCTCCAATAGGATTTATCCCAATCTTCCTTTGCGTACTGATACGTAAAGGGGTTCTTCATCGCTAGCGTGCCGAACGCCATCCCCGCTAATACAAGACTATTTGCAATTGGCCCGTATGTTTTTAGCGACGATGAACCCAATGCAAGCGTGACAATGGCGTGGATAGCGAAATATCCCAGCGTGACGATTTCCATTGTTTTGAGATCGCGGCGTTGGAACCAGCGCCATGTGACCAATGCCGCCGCGGTAATCAATCCGCCCAGGATGGCGATAGTCCAAAGACCGGCCCCTGAGAAACTCCAATACAGAATCCAAGGAATGAAACCGACGAAAACTTGTAACATGATACCCTTCAGAACTTCAGATTTTTATTTTTTGAAAGAAGATAAAAGATTACCAGCCACAACCAGTAGATAGATACTCCAGCTGTTTCTAGCCAGAAGACGTTCACGTTAATGCCCGCGCCGAAGGATTGAAAATCTGTGAACAGGTTATTGATGCCTAGCCCAATCAGCACGGCTGCCCCGGCTATAATGCTGGCTTTTACCAGCGCGGATTGTTTTTCTGGGTTGGTAAAGGCTGTAAACAGGAACACTGCCCAGCCAAATGCTAGGAAAGAAATAATCCGATCCTGATAGGCATTCGAAGGGACGTTGAAGTATATGAATAGCATGGGAACTTTAATTCCCAGCATATGGACGACCGAGATTGAAAAGAAATACAGTGCTCCTGCGAATAATGACCATTTCAGAACTTTGTTGTGAATAGACATAAGGCATCCCTTCTTAAGGCGAAGATAGCCGCGAGGGCAAAGATTATGGTGTGGCGCAGTGCTGTTTTTAATGATTTTTTTGGACGCTTGCCCGGTTGTTTTGGCATTTCTATTGGCGGGAGTTTGCGGGCGCGCTTGATTGCTGTTGCGATCCAATTGAGTTCCGATTCGTAATAGGCCATGCCGTAATCCGCGGTCAGCTGCCAGAGCAGGCGCGGGCGTTCGATGCCGACGCGTGCCGAGTTTTCCTCCATCGAAGTGGGGGTTTCGGTTCGAAGCGCATCGAGCTTGGTCTGGATATCTTTCTCGCGCGCCTTCAATAGGCAGACGATCTCCTCGTTGGAACTGGCGTGTGAAAAGAAGATCTGGATCAACCAGGCCTCTCGCACGATTTCCAATGGCAGAGGCGTGGTGGTCCACCGATGCAGTTCGGCGCGGCCTGCATGAGTGATGTGATATTCCTTGCGGTTCGGTTTGTCTTCCTGTGCAATGACTTTGACTTCGACAAAGCCGTCTTTTTCCAAATTTTCAAGTGCCTTGTAGATGTGGCTTTGCGTGGCAGACCAGAAGTGGGCGATCGACTGGTCAAAGTATTTTTTTAAGTCGTAGCCCGTCATGGGTTGGTATTCGAGAAAGCCGAGGATGGCATGGGCGAGCGGCATAATTTCCTTTCCAGTAATATATCTATATAGATATATTACTGGAAAGGCTTATAACTGTCAAGAGGGAATCATGGAATCATTGAAATCTGCCCGATTTGACATGCCATTCCAAATTTTACTTTGGCATCTGCAGCGCGTAGCCGCCATCAAGAACGATTGTTTGCCCGACAATCATCTTCGCGGCTGGTGAACACAAAAAGGCTACGACCTCCGCTACATCTTCCGGTGATACCAATCTTTCTGCAGGAACCTGTTCGACAAATTTCTGAAGGATGTTTTCCTTGCTTTCCATTGCAGCGAAATGGGTTAGTGCCTCCGTCCTGACCACGCCGGGCGACACCGCGTTGACGATGATATTTTTCGGCGCCAGTTCCACGCCGAGATAACGCGTCAATGATTCAAGCGCGGCTTTGCTGGCGCCGACCACCACATAATCGGGCAGGACGCGTGTCGAACCGGTGCTTGAGATGCTAACGATATATCCGCCGCCGCGCTTTTCCATTAATGGCACAGCGCGCTGTGCGGCAAACAATAAAGCTCGTGCATTGATGTTCATCGTCCAATCCCAGCCTTTGGGTTTTTGTTCTAGCGCCGGGCGGTTGTATCCTGAAGCCGCGTTATGGATAAAAATATCCAATCCTCCGAACACCTTTTCGACTTCATCAAATAAATGATTCAATTCGTCGAGATCGCCGACGTCCGCTTTGACGAGCAGTGCGCGGCGACCCAGTTTTTCGATCTCGCGTGTGGTTTCTTCGGCCGGTTCACGGTTGCGGAAAAAGTTAACAACCACGTCCGCACCGTGTTGGGCAAAATGCAATGCAATGGTATGTCCAATGCCGCGGCCGGAACCCGTGACTAGAACAATTTTGTTTTGAAAAGAATTACCCATTATCGAATCCCGATTTTCATCAATCAAAATAAAGATTCAAATCTGAGCAGTCAAACCGATTGCCACAGTTGGGACAAATGATTTTACAATTGCTTTCGTACATCTCAAATCCACATCGGTCGCAAATAAATTCCTGCTTTTCGTCTTGCACCTTGCGCTTTGGGCTTTTCGTTTTTTCTTCATTTTTCGCTTCTTCGCTTTTTACTTCATTTCGCATTTCAATCTTCTTTCCAAACGACAGGCTTCAACAAATCTCGGTCGAAGTCTGTAATTCGTTTTTCGCCCAATCGTTTGACTTCCTCAATAGCTGCGTCCAAATCATTTCGCAGTTGGCCCACTTCAACACCCCGGCAAGTTTCAGGCCATTGCCTCAGCCATCTCATGCTTCGTCCATAGACTTTGATCGCACCTGCATAATTCAGCGCGTGTGATATGAAGATAAGTTACACCAGCTTGCAAGATTCCTTGATATAGTTCTCGTATCTTTCCCTTTTCTTCTTTCCACGCGGCCTCCAACTCTTCATGCGCCTCGAAATATTTTCCCTTGTTAAAAAGAATTAATCCTTCGTAAGCGCGGGGATGAAGCCTTCCATCACAATCGGTCATGTTTCCGGCAGTATAACACGGTTATGTTTCTCGCTCGTGGTAAAATTTCTCAACATGAATCGAAAACGTTGATATCGAATGGGGAACAGATTGTGACTCTTTTTGCTTTGATATTCAGCATTTTGTTTGGCACCGGCTCGATGGCCTTTGGTTATTACTTGGCAGGCTTTACACAGTTTGTGCGCTGGATCATTTTCTTTGGCGCGTTTTGGCTGATCGCAGTCTGGCAACGCTGGCGCTGGTTTGCATATATCGGCATCGTGTTTAATTTGTTGGTGGCTGCGTTGGGATTGTGGCTATTGAATTTCCAGCCTGGCTGGATGTTCGCCGGTGCAATCGGCGGACTGCTTGCTTTCGACTTGACTTACTTTCGGAATCGAGTGCGCTTCATTACGTCCAACAAAGAGCGGCGCGGCCTCGAGGCGCGTCATCTCCTCCGCAGCTCTTTGCTTGCCATCCCTGGCATAATATTGGCGAGCCTTGCTATGCTCATTAAAAGGCAATTTACTTTCGAGTGGGTATGGCTGTTGGTGATCGTTGGCGTTTTTGGAATAGTACAGCTCGTTGTCTGGTCTCGTAGAGGGGGAGAGTAGAATTGGTCTCGGTGCAATGAGTATTCGGGATGGATAAGTCGGTAAGTGTTATGCCCATCCTTCGTATTGAAAAAAACAGTCCCACTTGTTTGAGCAATGCCTACGGCACAAGTCTTGAGCTCGCGGGAGATGAGATTAGGAGAGCTGATTCACTCAAAGGCAGGAGATTTTGCTTGGATTCCGGTTCAAGAGGGGGATTTGATCACCAAACTTTTGCCAACCATATCCCCCCCAGACCAAACGGTCAAAACGGGAATTTCATTGAAACTTAGAGTAACTGCCAAAGATCGATAAGCAGAATCCGCCACCCTTCTGGATGCGTGCTGCTTATCAAGAATGTGCAGATATAGTCTTGCCTTTTTCGTTCGCGCAGAGATTGGGTTCGCGCCTGAAAATTGTAAAACGAAGAACTGGATTAAGTTTTGAATGGAACACAATCAGGTAATGCAATTTGCGGTTGTTGTAGTCCTAGATGGAGAAATGAATGAAGAACGGTAAAAACTTTCGATTGTTTGCTTCAATTGCGCTGATCACGCTAATGATTTCGCTGATGTTTCCGGCAGTCGCTCGGGCCGATGATGGTACCGCGCCTGCCCCTGATGTCCCAGCAGTAGTAACATCGTCGTCCGGGGCCGCAAACAATCCGGCTTCAATGGATGTTCCCGCCACGCAGGTAGCGCAAACTCAACCCTCTGGCGCATCTTCGGCAGGTAATGCCACACAACCGGCGGCGACACAGGCACCTGCCATTGCGACTTCGGCAGGTAATGCCACACAACCGGCGGCGACACAGGCGCCTGCCATTGTGACTTCGGCAGATACATCTGCCACACAACCGGCGGCGACACAGGCACCTGCCATTGTGACTTCGGTAGATCCATCTGCCACACAACCGGCGGCGACACAGGCGCCTGCCATTGTGACTTCGGCAGATACATCTGCCACACAACCGGCGGCGACACAGGCACCTGCCATTGTGACTTCGGTAGATCCATCTGCCACACAACCGGCGGCGACACAGGCACCTGCCATTGTGACTTCGGTAGATCCATCTGCCACACAACCGGTGGCGACACAGGTGCCTGCCATTGTGACTTCGGCAGGTAATGCCACACAACCGGCGGCGACACCGGTACCTGACACTGTGACTTCCACAGATATTGCTATGCAACCAGCGGCGACACAAGCTCCTGCAACGGCTGTATCTAATAGCACGGTAACCGCTGATGCGACTGAAGCCTCTACAGTAGCCGCTCTTGCTGATTCCGGCTCCGTGTTGATCGATCAGAATGGAGATCCAATTCCCCTGGCATCCGCGCAGGCCGCTGAGATTCTGGGCCAGACGTTACCTGATCCTACCGTCTGCCCCGCGGGTTCAACAACAGTTACAGCCTCTTGTGATCCTATCCATTACACCTCAATTACGGCTGCCATTACTGCTGCAACACCTGGCTCCGTGATATTTGTTCAGAGTGGAACATACACAGAACAAGTGGTGATCAATAAAAGCCTTACCTTGACGGGCGCTGGTTCTGCTTCAACTACGATTTAAGCGCCAAGCACATTGGCGTCCGATCCTGACGGTAATGATGACCTCGTATTGATTGAGGGTTCCGGAACGATTGCAAATATCAGCGGATTTACGATCACCGGTCCGGGTCCGTCTGGTTGCGACAGTATCAATTATGGCATCTATGTGCGCGGCGGCGCTACGGCCAATATCAGCAATAACGTCATTTCCAATATTCGCGACAATCCGCTTGGAGGTTGTCAGAATGGCGTCGCCATTAGAGTTGGCTCCAAGGCGTTGGGTCAGACTGGAAAGGCGACGATTACGAACAACACCATCAGCAATTATCAAAAGGGCGGCATCGTGATTGATAATACCGGCTCCTACGCCGATATAGAGGATAATGTGGTACAAGGTGTCGGTGAAACGCCAGCCATTGCCCAAAACGGGATTCAAATCAGTCGGGGAGCCACCGCTATAATTGCAAACAACACGGTGAGCGATAACTTTTGGACTGGTACTTATGGCGGAAGCAACGATCCAATCTCTGACCCCAACGCAGATAGTTCGGCGGGTATCCTACTTTATCTAGCTGGCACAACTACCATATCCAATAACCAAATCATTGACAATCAGCTCGGCATTGCATCAACGGCTTCTACCAGCCTAAATATTAACAATAATACGATTTAAGGCGGTCCCCCCACAACCTACGGTTATCCAACCGGTATTGGCCTTTGGGACTATAATTCCTATACCGGCACTCAAGTTGAAACCACAGGTAGTATCCAAAACAACGTGATTGAATCAAATGATTACGGAATTCTGATAGACTACCTAAAGAAGAGCAATACAACTTCCTATCTGAATATCAACCTGAACTCCATTATCAACAATAATTCCAATACACTCCACACTCCGACGTATGGCGTGTGGAGCAATACTCTTGCTGATGCCACCAACAATTGGTGGAACAACGCCACCGGCCCATTAGATAACACAGCTATTCCGGATGCCTGCGGGCTTACGCTTAACAATCCTACTGCAACGGGAAATCACGTTAGCGACTGTGTACTCTATAATCCCTGGCTCACCACGAATCCATTTGCCATTTCAGGTGGAAACGGCAGTGGGAATCCATTTGCCATTTCAGGCGGAAACCCCAGTTCAAGCTCTGGAGACCTGAGCCCCCTCATCATTCCAATCACGGGCGAGCAGCCAGCCACGATCAGTTGTATCGATCCATCTGTGATTTTCCAGGTTGGCGATATTCAGGTTACTTTCACGGGTTTGTGTAACTATGAGGTTGTGCTGGATCAATTATCAAAAGACAGCCTGCCGGGCAATTTAGCTCAGGGCAACAATTTTGTCGAGGGTATATCCTTGAGCCTCTTGAAAAAAGATGGAACAACAGTTGATACTTTGCCTGCTGGAGCTTCCATACAGGTTTCGTACCCGGATCCAACAGGCAATACCTCCATCTTGGCATGGATTAATTCCTCTTGGGTCGAGAAAGCATCATCTGTGATTGACGATCGTGTTGTTGCAAATCTCGATAAACCTGTCGCCAATGTGATAGTTACTCACTGAGTAACCATGTTCTAAAGATACCCTCTTCAATGATTTGAGGAGGGTGTTTCGTTATTAATTGTTTTGGCCTTCCTGAAAGCCTGCCAGCCACTCCTCCGCCTCGCGCGGGGAGCCGAGGCAGGATACCGCTAAATGGGCATAACGCGGTTCTGAAAACAACTGCGGGTATTCGCGCTTGCGTCTCCAATAGGTTTTGAATAGCCAGTGATACAGGGATTTATCGGACCAAAGTTTGAAATGCCTCAGCAGGTTTTCTCGATTAGTCCCCCATAACAATTCTTTTCTCCACCAGCGCATCAATGTACGGCGTGTCAATTGCCAGAGAAGGGTCCACAACGGATAATCAAGCCAGATCGCTGCTTCTGTACGCGGCCAAATGATATCGCGCACTTCACGATAATTCCCCGCCAAAGCCCAACATTCGGTGCGCGTGGCTTCATTCACTGCCACGAAAAATTTCATGTGGTGTTTCGATCCAGTTCGGCATCCAATAAAGCGCGTCAAGTTCAATAAAATCCATCCTGAATTTATCTGCTAAATTCTTCGCCAGCATGGACTTACCTGAACTGGTGGTTCCAACGACAACGATGCGTTTAAAGGGAAATGGTTTCATTGAGCGGAGGATTATAATTTGTAAAACGAAAACACCAAAGCAATTGTGTTTTGCGCGGCATGTGTTTTGAAACGAGGCCCTCATGTTCGATCTTCCCGATGATAAAATTTTATCTCTTTCCAAAGAACATGTCTTTTGGACGTGGTCGGCACAGGCGAAAGTCGATCCGATTCCCGTGAAGCGCGCCAAAGGCGTTTACTTTTGGGATGTGAATGACAAGCGCTATCTCGATTTCAATTCGATGACGATGTGCGTCAACATTGGTCATGGGGACGAGCGTGTGATTGAAGCGATGGTTGAACAAGCGTGTCAACTTCCATACACGGCGCCGGGCATGACCAACAAAGTCCGCGGACTGGCATCGAAACTTGTGGCTGAGGTTTCACCGGGCAGACAATTGACCAAAGTTTTGTTCACCCTCGGCGGTGCAGATGCCAACGAGAATGCGATCAAGTTGGCACGCGGTTATACACGCCGTTACAAAATTTTGGCGCGCTATCGTTCGTATCATGGCGCGACGGCGGGCGCGATGGCTGTGACCGGTGATCCGCGCCGTCTGGCTTGGGAGCCGATGCTGATGCCAGGCGTCGTTCATTTCCTTGACCCCTATCGTTATCGCTCTACGTTTCACCGTACCACCCCGAACATTTCCGAAGAAGAGTTTGCGCGAGATTATCTCAATCATCTCGAAGAGATCATTCAATATGAGGGGCCGGAGACGATTGCCGCGATCTTGATGGAATCAGTAACCGGAACAAATGGAATCATCATCCCGCCAGACGGATATTTGCAGGGCGTGCGTTCCTTGTGCGATAAGTATGGAATAGTGATGATCGCCGATGAAGTGATGAGTGGATTTGGCCGCACAGGAAAATGGTTCGCGGTGGATCATTGGAATGTGGTGCCGGACATTATGACAGTGGCAAAAGGACTTACGTCCGCGTACGCGCCGCTGGGCGCGGTGGCGATGAAGCCGGAGATTGCGGCTCATTTCGACAAGGTTGCGTATAAATCAGGATTGACTTATACATCGCACCCCATTTCGCTGGCCGCCGCGATTGCCAATATCTACGTCATCAAGGCAGATCTTATCGTTGAGCATGCGGCCGCTATGGGGCAGGTGTTGAAGCGCATGTTGGTCGATCTGGGTGAATCACATCCATCAGTTGGAGATATACGATCGATTGGATTATTTGGAATTATCGAATTGGTCAAAGATCGAAAAACCAAAGAACCGATATCACCGTGGAATGGATCAAGCCCGGAGATGACCGCCTTCAAGAATTATTGTTTCGCTCACGGTTTGTATTTGGACACCCACTGGCACACCGCGTTGATTATCCCGCCGCTGATTATCACGGAGGAGCAATTGAAAGAAGGTTTCGATGTGCTGGATGAAGCCTTGAAGATCACTGATAAAGCGAGTAATTGAGAAGAGCTGTTTACGCACCGACGTGAAAATCACCTACCCTAGCCACTGCCTCTTCAAATTGCGGTGTCCGCATGTTGCGCAGGGCCTCACGCAGATGGATCATTCCATACTGTAACTTTGCATCGGCCTTCATCATATCTGCCTTGTCCGCTACCAGGTCTTGATGAAATTCTCTGAAGTCTGGCGTAGTCATATCAACATCGATGGACATGCCTGCCCGGGAAACCTCCAGTAGTAATAAGGTTGCATAAAACATGGAAACCGCCTGACGCATCAGGTAGAAGCGCGCACGGCGATATTCGCCGACTGGCTCTCCGAAATATGTGTTTAGAAATGCTTCTTCATCGGATTCATCTTTGACAAAGAAATTCGCTACGACGGCCAAATCGGCATATTGATCATTGAGGAAGGCTGATTCCCAGTCAACCAACCAGATGCGATTTCCATCAAAGAGGATATTTTGCGGTTTCAGGTCGTTATGACTTGCGACAAAGTCGCTATCATCCCGCGGGTACACTTTTTGCACTTCGGCGTAGCGGTGGAAGAGCTTCCTCGGTTGCGCTTTCCGGCAAGAGATGTGCCGCTTGAAAGCGGCCGAATGAATCCGTCGATCGCGTCGAAGTAGTTCACCACTTTTGGGAAATAAGGCAGAGAATGAAGCCTGCGGAGGACAGGAGCGATCAGCGGCACCATGTCATCCGGGTATGGCTGGGCCTCCACGTAATCGGTGATCAGAATCCTTTCTTCCACGTTTGAATACCAAATCCGGGGAGCAATGCCTGCCTCAGCAGCAATTTGCTGGCAGGCGAACTCGTGCGTGGGATTGCTTATCACCTCTGTACGCATGATTTTCAGCAGGTACGGATTTTTTCTCACGACAATCCTAAACGCAAGGGCTGTGCTAAGTCCTCCACTCAAAAGGCGAATATTTTCGTATTCATTCACACCAAACGTTGCATATAGCGCGCGCCTGACTGAAGGTCGTTTTGTCTTAGGAATCATGATTTCACCATATTACCTATTAAACAACACCTGCATCGTCGATTGGTGATATTCCATGCCATGGCTGTTACGACACTCAATAGAAGCAGATAGACAATCAACTGGCCTCAGATTTCTTGGATGAAACATCTGGGAGATCTATGATGCCACCGTAAGCGCGCCTTGGCACTTGGTGTTTGTCCAACTAAAATTTTAGGCCTAGCGATAAGACTTCACACTGGACCATATGAGGTCGGCGGGGACTTTCGGCTTCCGGCACACGTAGATATAGGAATCAACCGGCTCATCATATTTGTTTGGAACGACCGTCTTCAGTTCACATTGGTCAAAAAAGACTGACATATTATTTGTTCTATCAGAGATGATGATCATGACATCCCAAGAATATCCCGGCCCCCAGAGATAATATGTCAAAGATCCACTGACTGCATGCGGGAGATTGTATGGGGAACCCAGCACGTCAATTGCCGCGGCCGACCCATACCCGTCCGAGTAGATCCCCGCAATCTTTCTATCCTCCGGCGGCAGCCCGTCATAGACTCCCGCCACATCCCGAGTTAGCTCGTCCCAACCGAGTTGTCCAGAGAGAAGCGGCGGATAGGCCCAAGCGAAATTAAACTCCCGCAAGGGTTGGTAGTACATTTTAAAGTTATCAGCATAAGCCTCCATCTGGCCCGCCGGCAGGATGGGCAGGTTCAGAGGCAGGGCAAAGATGCCTATGACAAGCAGGTAAGCCGTCGCCATGTCTTTTCCCGCTTTTTCCCAGCGCAGTCCGGCAAGTTTCTCTTCAATGAATACCGCACCGGCTGCTAATAAGGGTATGAAGAGCTCCGCGAGCAAACGGGCCGGGGTATTCAAAACGCACAACAGCACGACCGTGACTAGGAGCAACAGGCCCAGGAAGCTATAATTTATGCCGTCCAGGCGGTGGAAGATCCGATATAGGCCGGCAGCATAAAGGGGCATGAGAAATGGACTCATATAAATAAGAATATTTGTGAAATACTGCTGGATGGAAGCATGGTACATCCGCCCCGTGTTGTAATTAATCCAGTATTCAAACGTTGGCCAGTGGTTGGCGTATTGCCAGAACAGGTACGGCGTAACGATGATCAAGCAAAGCACGCCACCTAGCCAGGGCCAAGGTGTCAGCAGGTCCTTCCTATATTTTGAGACCAGCAGCGCAAGCAAAAAGCCCGGCCCCAAGAACAGAATGGTCATCTTGGTCATGCAGGCGATGCCCGCGATCAGTCCTAACAGTATCCAGGACTTCTTGTTCCCTGTGCGGAGAAACCGGATGAGCGCATACAGGAAGCCGGCCAGGACTAACTGGTCGATGCTATCGTAACAGAATATTGAATCGATATTGAGCCAAAGGGGAACGACGGTGAATCCCAAGCCGCTCAGTGCAACGGCAAATGCTTTGCCACCAAATTCCTTTGTAATCAGGCAAACGAAGACCAGCGTGAACGCACCAGCCAGCGCTGGAACGATGTGCAGCGCGAACAGCGATCTTCCCAGCACGGCGCGGCTGAGCGCCACCAGCACGGGCACCAATGGGGGCAGGTCCACATACCCGAAGGCCAGGTGCTGACTAAGAGCGATGGTATAGAACTCGTCGCTGAAATAGCCATATCCTGGAGCGCTGTACAAATGGATCGCGAATTTCGTTGCCGCGCCCAGGATAATAACCAGAGTAACTGAAGATAGTCCGAAGACGTATTTTCGATCTTGCATGATGCATCTCCTACAAACCACTTATTGATCAGTTTGGTAGATTGATTCGCCATCATGGTCGGCAGTGCGATTGCTCATTGAGAATCTGACTTAAAAGCGAATAGAGCGCCTTGTGTAATGGGAGTCATATATGCACATTGTTCCAAAGTCAAGTACACTCCATTCACTTGCTTTTTATTTGTTCTATATTCTCTTGCGTGTTCTTCTGACCAGAAGAATATTGAATTTCGTCAGTAAGAATCAATGATGGTCTGTTCTGCGAAATGATCCCAATCGATATCCGGCATGAACACCAACGGGCTTGCATTTGCTTCGCGGACGGAAACTTGCATATTGCTATCGATAGTAAAGTGAATTATTTGGTCACAATGTTTGCACCTTGTTTCGACTTCAACTGAAACATATTCTTTTCGTAATTGCCCTTCCACGAAAGGCACCGCTATCGCGTCTTCTGCTCAGGCACCGTAAAGACGTTCTCCGCTGGCGAAGCTCAATTTGTGCGGCGTAGTTTCTACGGTTATTGGATAAGCCCAAGCCACTGCACCTTTTTCATTCCGAACCAGGAAGAATAGTTTTCTTTCTAATTCTTCTAAAATAGACTTCACTCGTTCAATCGGCATATTCAACTTGTCAGAAATGAATTCTGGTTCAATTGGCTTTTGGGTGTTTGCCATCTCCTTCGCGACGAAATAGCGAATTTGATGATGGGCATCGGTCATGAAACTCAATCTCGATTGGCTGTGTTGCGGAATTTGCGTCAGGTGTTGTTTCCATGTCGCATGCGGGATTTCGAGTATCTTTTGGCCTTGCCCAAAGAGGATATTTTGTTCCATAAGTGCGCTCTCCTCTTGCTAGATTGTAAATTGACCGCCGAACGGGATTGATTAGTGATGCACACCCGAAGGGAAAAGCACCCTAGTGTTTGGACAAGGATCGGGTGCACTGTTAGACGGTTGGTATATCGAAGAACTTTGGCTTCGATCAGGTTGAGATCGGGATCAGCCCATTAGTAACTTCGCCATAGCTCCAACCATCAATTTCTGGAGGAGTTACTCCCAAGGCGCTAAGCATACTTTTGATCTGTTCTCGGTGTTCCGTCGCATGGTTAATCACCTGTAGCATAACAACCCACGACGCCACAAAGAACCCATCTTTTGTTCGGAGTTGAGCCTTCAAAGACATGCTCGACTTATCCCTCGCTAATGCCAGCAGCCCTTCTCCGCTCATAGCCGCGGACTCTCGCAACTCAGTGAATGCGAGCGCAGTATTAGGTCTTGCTTCAACTGGCAGGGTCAGGAGTGCAAGGTATCCTCGTTGTGAAGTTACAAGATGTAATAACGTACTGCGAATACTCCCTTTCGTGGCGGACTGGGGTTCAGTATCAAGTTGCTCATTGCTCAGCGCAGAGCAAGCCTGAATGATCTGGCTGTTTGCCCAGTTGTTGTGCTCAAATAACTTCGGAAGAAAATTTTCATTCATGAAAGAAACTCCTTTTTAGTAGGCCGACTCCCGTCAATCGGTGCACGCTGCGTTCGAGTTTTACCCTTACACATTCTTTATTAAACAAGCTCGAGAATTTCATCATAAGACATCTGCACTTCTTCTTCGACAATAGGTTTCATTTCTCCCCACATATCCATCAACGTTTTCCGCCGTCGCTCGAGCTCTTCCAGCGAAAATGAATAGAGAACCATGGAGTCTTTGATCTTTTCCTGAAAATTGTGGGGTAATCGTTCCAGTTTCTCTACACAATAATATCGCCACTTCATATCTGCTACCAACTCATTATTAAGGCCAAACAGCATATCGAAGAAATATATCAGGCCCTGATCGATCATGTGATGAGCACTTACCATATTGCCTCGCTCAATCCATAATCGGGTCAACCGATTGATATACCATTCTGAAAGGGTTAATCCAGACATCATTAGCCATTTCTTTTCCTCCGGCTTCAGAGGAACCTTTTCTTTTAGCAATTGGACTATCTTTTCTTGTGGATCGAAATAAATTTGTGACTGGGAATATGTCCAACGTTTTGCCATATCCCAAGGATCTGTGAGTTCGCTTTCATAGTCAGACAACCAAATCTGAACTTCCATATCTTCAATTTTATAAAACTTCTGGGTGATCTGAATCTGCGATCCTTCTTTTTTGAATATTGCAATATCAATATCAGCAGAGTTGTCGAAATATCCGCGGGCAATCGCTCCTAAAAAAACAATGCCAACAATATCATCGCAAATAAAACTTTGAACGAACTCTTTTGCTATCTTGGTTGCTTTCTCTAGAAGCTTTGGATCTGACGACAGGATTAAGAATTTTGTGCTCATAAGCTCCTTTTTCTCCAAAGTCACGATTTATATGCGCCTAATGGATTGGCTCAGCAGCTACTGTCCAACTGGAGTAAGTGTTGGGTGTTCCTGAAACCATCTGACCTATAAGTTCCCCAGTCACGCGTAGGACTGTTCCAGCGCCGCGAGTTCAATGTCGTTGAGTGTCCAACCGACAGCGCCGACGTTCTCGCGCAGGTGGGCGATAGTTGTTGTGCCCGGAATGGCGACGATGTGTTCGTCTTTGTGGAGAAGCCAGTTGAGCGCTACTTGGGCAACAGTTTTCTCTCGAGCGTGTGCGATGTCTGCCAG
The DNA here is from genome assembly GCA_963752775.1 of uncultured Chloroflexia bacterium. Taxonomy (GTDB): domain Bacteria; phylum Chloroflexota; class Anaerolineae; order Anaerolineales; family Villigracilaceae; genus Fen-1038. The sequence continues at coordinate 38,391 of CAVVZL010000006.1, read as the reverse complement.
TGCCCTGTCGAGTGTTGAGCCATCCTGACGGTTGCGCCCGCCGGCCAGAGGGCGATAGGCAATGAGAGCGACGTTGAGCTGACGGCAGGCTTCTAGGACCTCGTTCCGTTCAGGATCGCGGTGGAATGGACCGAAGTGGACCTCGTTCGCCGCGAGCGGGATGCCGTGCCGTTCAAGTCGATCAGCAGCGGCGTACATCTGCTTCGCGTTGAAGTTGCTGATCCCGACTGCTCGTACCTTGCCGGATCGCGCGACCTCGGCCAGCAGATCCACCAAGGATGTAATGCCTAGGAAGCTGAATGGGAAATGGATCAGATATAGATCTATGGTATGCGTGCCGAGGCGAATAAACGAGCCTTCGAGCGCTTTGAACCACGACTTGGAGGAATAACGAGTTGGGTATGGTGCGAATTTGCTCACGACCAGTGTCGGTCGCGGATCACGGCGTATGCACTCGCCGATTGCCCTTTCCGAGTCCCCAAACTGATAAACCTCGGCGGTATCGAACAGGTTGGCGCCCATGTCGAGCGCCGCGCTCGAAAACGGGAATGAGCACATCTGCATTCTTCCCTGGAGTGCCCCAACGGTTGGTTCCCACGCCCAAGGCGGGGACGAGTATTCCCGATGCGCCGAGCGCTCGAAGCGGGATAACGGGTGGCATAGAGGTCATCATATTTGTTTTCACATCCATTTGCAGAACTCCTGTCAACTAGAGAATACCATAGTTGCAGTCATTAATTTTTTTTACGTCTTAATCATCAGAATTTAGTTCTCAAGATGAAACCTTGGTGTCAACGATTTTCGTCATAAATGTAATCCTCATCACTTTTACACTTTCCTAAGCGACAGCCACTGGCTTGCGCTCGTTGGTGCAGCAGACTCTGGAGGATGCGAAAGAGCTGGAGTTGGTGTTGGGCGCTCTCACTCGTTACTCTCTGTTGTTTGGTTTTTCTCGCATGTCTTTTGTATCAACCCAGCCATTATTGGCGTTTTCCCGATAATCGAATCTGGGAACGTAGGGTTTGATGTCAACTAGAGGTGTATTATCTAAAACATCTATCTCGCTTACCTCCAAGATGTTCTTCAACCTTTTCTCAAGTTTTACGATAGACATCCCAATCCCATTTGGTCTACAAGGATGACGAGATGCAAAAATACCATGAGATGCATCGTCCAGAAATGTCGGTCTAGATAGCTTTATTTCGCCAGCTCTATCGAAAATATAGAAGAGAATGATATGTGAAAAGGTTTCGACCGTCTCCAATGCCTCTTCGTATTCCGGGAATATCTCAACTCGACCTTTCCCATGGGGTACAGCTATTCCCTGAATAGGACAATCGTTTTTGGTTTTGTAGGGCGAAAATATCGTTCCGATTGGGGTTATTTCGAACTTCATGGTTTCTCCCTGACGTCAAATGGCTTGCATTAACGGATTGTAGGTGGGACTCGGTGAAGCTGATTTGACGTAATTAGTTTGGGCATAGTTTGATCTCCTTTTGGGAAGATTGTATCCCATCCGGTGGAGCCGGTATTAGGCCGCCTTTGCTGTCTGTACTTCGCTCTGAAAATGTACAAAATAGAACGTTTCTGTTCAACCGTCTTTTTGCTTGTATATGGGAAAGATAGCTACGTAGCTTCCTGCTAGTTGGCAACAAATGTATGGAAAAAAAATTGGAGAGGGCTTTTGATAATCTCGCAGCTGAACAGGCAATAATGGGGCAGCCATGAGTCCAACGCTATGACGCAAATGATGATCGAAATGCCATAAAAGACTAGGCGATTATCCAAGTGCTCCCGTGAATTGATTACACTGGATTCTTCGACGGTCGCTTTCTTCCAAAGTGCGAACTCGAGGCAGGGAAGATTTACCGAGGCCGCCAGCATGGCGAAATTAATGCAAGTGACCGTGAACCATCTTCCGTAATCGTAGGCCGTGAAGTAGACGGGCAGGGAAAGCAGCAGCGGGATTAAGAAATACTTCCTAAAGAAGAAGCCCGAATAGTCTTGCGCCGAATGCGGGGAAAAGGACTGCGGGGACCGGGAACGGAGAGTTGCGTAAACCGCCTGCCGAACGAGATACCAAAGGCAAATTCCCAACACTGGGAGGATCAGGATCCATGTTGCCCAGTGCATGGAAATAATTTCCTGCGTAATGTCGGCTGCCATCGCCAACGACCACTGCATAGGAATGAAGGAGCCGGGCAGGGTCGATCCGGTGAGCTGTTCAGGGAGCAAAATACAGGAGCCTTCCCGTATCGCGCCGGCGGCCAGCCATTTATTGCAGATACCAAGTAACATGTCGTAGCTCGGTGTGCCGGCCAGATACACGGCGCCGAACGCAAGGGCTGCAGGAATATATAACAGCCCGGTCCACGAGGCGGCTCGTATCAAATCGCGCGGAGCCTTCATCCACAGGACTGTCAGCGTGATCATTACGTGCAGCGGGACGAATAACAGGAAGTTTCCTTCGTGGACTAGGATGATTGCTGGGAGGAGGATCACTGAAACAGGTATCAGCCATTTTACATAGCCTCGAAGGTTCCCACCCGGAAGAGCCGAGCCGTTTTCGAGCGGAAAAGATTTTTCCACGATGAGCAGATGCAAAAGCACGGTCACATACCCGAGGATTTCCTTCCGGGCGATGGTATCGTGGTCATGGATGTAAAAAAGGAACAGCGAAGGCAGGAACAGGAGCCCGAATAAAGTCAACGGCTGATAAGTTTTCGAAGATCGCGCCAGCAGTCGCATGTAACCGAACACGATAGCCAGGATCAGGATCCAGGAAAACACCGCGATGAATTCTAGCGGCGGGACTTCAGCCGGAACCACTCGCAAAATTTCTCCCGATAGCCCGCGCCGGATGAATCCTTGGGAATAATCGATCAGCCAATCGGTGTAAGCCCAATAATTCAGAGTGGTCCCGAATGCGTCTTGGGGGAGCCAATACAGGAACTCACGAATCCATAAGGCGGAGAAAACAAACAAAAATAGCGAGTTGAGAATGAGACGTGGATGGGTCAGAAAAGATTTTATGCGCCTTCCAAAGCCCATTTCTGAGACCTGGTGCGTGGAACGATCTCCGGATCGTTTGTGGTTCGGATTGTAATCGGCAATTGTCATCGGCTGCTCCTTTACTCTTCGATTGCAACCACTCCGGTAACTCTGATTGTGTAGACTATATAATTTTTGACCACACAGCGTTGTATAGATTTTATTTAACCAAAATAATGGATAAGGAAATGGGGTTCACAATTCAAAGTAGCTCTAAGAGAGAGCAAAAGTTCCTTTAGAAGGTTATTGGGATGGTTTAACATAGATTTCTCCAATCCGCCACATCTTGAAACTGTGCCCGATACTCGCAGGTGAGCGGGACCAGATGAAGCTGATTTGACGGAATATGTTGGAGCTTAGTGTACTCCTTCTTAGCGAGGCGGTGGCTCTCCCGCTGAAGACGATGTTGCGCCGCTTTTGCGCCTATATTAGTGAGTTGCTTACACTGCCCCATATCGGAATCTCTCCGCTATGGCCTTTGATGTTGTAGGAGCCAATCATAAAACGATGGATCGGAATAGGTATCGTCCCAGGTGTCGTGGTCGTGCCCTTCCAAAACGGTGATTTTTATATTTCCGCCCATGTCTTTCAGCGCATCTGCCGGGGACAGCCCTTCTGCCAGTGGTATGTTTGAATCATCCGCGCCATGAATGGCCCACACCGGTAGGCTTTTGATACGATCCAACATGGAAATTTGATTGGCGTCGAGGTAGGCAGAGAGCGGTGCGATGGCTGCAAAAGTATCAGGTCGGTGAATGGCTAAGCGATAGGTCGCCTCGCCGCCCAAGCTCAAACCCGTGACATAGATTCGCTTTGGGTCCACACGATAGGTCGCTTGCGCCTCGCCAAGAACGCCGTCCATGTATTCCAAAGGGAACTCATTTTGCGAGGCATTTAGCAACGGCGCGACGATGATGAACGGCAACGGCCCCGTCTCGCGGATCATCATGAAAGGACTGGCTTTGGCTAGCAGATTGATGTTATCCCCTCGATCTCCGACTCCGTGCAGGAAGAAGATCAAGGGCCAAGTTTGGGTCGGATTGTCTTCGTATCCCTCAGGCAGATAGAGCATGTACCCTTTTCCATATTTTGAGAGGTCTTTATTCTGATACGCCTGAGTAGAAATCCGCTTGCTCGCTAGGTACTGGCTGTAATCTTTGTAGATATAGAAGGTTTGATCCTGGCTTAGCTCGAGCGGACGATGGGAGGTATCGGGACTCATGAGAAGGTTTTTATCCGGAACATAGATGAGGCGGAGCGTTTGGGTTGAGTTACCGAACGTGGCAATAAACTCAATGATCGGGGCAACGCCCGGTATAACCTTGAATTGGATTTCCTGGATCGAGGAGGGATACTGGAGGTTTGTACCCAACCAGAGGAAAGCCTTGCCTCCCGTTGCGGAAATATCTTGAATGACAAGTACGATCTTGTAGTCCTTTTTAATCGGTGGGCTGTAATCGTACCCTTCCCACCGGCCAAGGAAAGCCGCCAACTCAGGAGAAAGGCCTTGCGCGGCCGGAGTGACTGGAATTTTTCCGAAGATTAGATATGTATTGCCATCATTGTTGACCGGCGAGTGCACTGTCTCGAAATCGGGAGTGAACTCCTTGCCGGTTGACCCACATCCCGCAAGGATGAGACTAATCGCCAACAAACCCGCTATCAGGAAGTAAATCGTTACTGTTCGTGGCTTGGCTTTCATTTCTTTTTTTCCTGTGTTGTCCTGGCCGTCTATGGCAAAAACTGAGGCATAGATACGCATTCGATCCGTGCTGCTGCATAACGATTTGCGTTCGCTCGTGAAGCACTCCCGATGGCGGTGGGAAACAGGATGAAGCCGATTTGACGGAATTGCTTTGAGCGTAGTCTACTCAGTCTTTGGCACCAATCCGGTGCATTATCCCGGCGATCTTCCGCGACCTTGTGATTGGCAGTTTTTGTGAATATCAGCATAAAAAATTAAAATGCAACTCTCCCATTCTATTGCTCAATAACTTCAATAAGATTTTGCGGATAGGCCACTACATAATCAGGATTGCCGCGAAGCAAATATTCCAAACTCTGATGTCCCCAAGTGACTGCAACGCTAGTAACATATGCTTCTTTTGCTGCATAAATATCACTTAAGGAGTCGCCCACCATAAACACTGATTCTTTCTTTGTATCTGCCAATAGTCGATCCCGCGCTAGCGATATTTTCTGTGCTTTAGAACCAGGCAAATCTACCCCATATACTGCATGAATGAAACCTGCCAAGCCGTGTTTGATTAGGAAGGCATTTACATTTTGCGAGGAATTGGTTGTAACAACAGCGATGGCGTGATTGGCTGCAAAGTGCCTGATAATATTGCTCAAACCGTTGAAAATAGTAGGGGGAGATTTTTTTGCTGCAAAACAGTTCAAACAAATTTGAACAAATTCATGTACAAGATGTTCGGGAACTCCACATGCCCGCCCGTATGTTACAAAAGACATAACCTCAAGATTGGCTAAGTCATCTTTTCTTACAAGGTGTTTTACCCCAAGTTTGTTACACGCTTCCTGCCCAAACTGTAGCAAGTCGTCAAGAGTATCTGCAAGTACGCCATCATAATCAAAGATAATCAATGCCATAAAAATGGTTTTCCATCCTAAGTGCGCAGGTATAATTTTGTACCAGGCACTGTCCAACGACTGGCGTTCGCTAGCGAAGCACCCGCGAAGGGAGAAGCATGGCTGGGCGGGACGCGATGAAGCTGATTTGACGGAATTGGTTTGAGCGTAGTGTATTCCTGTTTTAGTGAGTGGTGCACGCTTTGTAAAGCAGCCTTGAATATATTTCAATTATATTTTATAACCATGGAATTCTTACTTTCTTGGTATATTCAGTCCAAGCATTACCAAATATATTCGATAATTTCTTTTCTTCTTCAGGCGCATAAATTCTTAATATGATAAATAAAGTTATTCCAATTACTACACCTAACCATGTATTTATTATAAATCCGACCCATGGAATGACCAATAAAGATACACCTGTATATAAAGGATGCTTTACAATAGAAAACGGCCCCGATGTGATTAATCTATGTTTTGGAACATTCATAATTATTAGTATTTGTGACCAAATACAATTTATAAGACCAATCATCAACACTATGCTTGAAATAATTAACCACAAAGACGACGGTCCTCCAATAAAAAAGTCTGATGGGAATAAGATGTTTATGATGATGGCAATAATTATTATTGGAAATATAATTCTACTGGTTTTATCGCCAATTCCAATTAATTCCTTAATATTCATAAATACCTTCATTGAAGATAAATATGTGCATTTGCGATACCCATGGGTGAGCGTTACCCGCTGGTAGGCGGGACGCGACGAAGCTGAATTGACGGAGTTGCCTTGAGCGTAGGTACTCCTTCTTTAGTGAGTGATACACGTTGTGTTGGGCGGCGTTGGAATGTCATTTACATTTTTTCGATCAAGCGTATTAGCCTCTTGGCTGTCGTTGTGACGGCTCCTTTTTCATGAGCCAGATTCTCTTTGGCAATTTTCTGAATTTTGGCTTTCGTTTCTGGCAAGATCACTAGAACGTTTTGCAATCCTTCAATCGCTTGTTTTGCGTGTCCCGTATCATCGTGGAGTGTTCCAATATGGGGAAAGCAATTTGAGCTGCGTCTTTACCTGTTTTGGCATAGTTGCCCACTGTGTCAATCGCGTAGTCTCTGACGATGATACTCTCATCACTATCAATGATTTTCTTGAGTTGCACCAAGATCGGTTTAACGATGTTGGGAGAATGTTCGGCAATGAGGGAGATACAATGCATGGTTTCCCAGCGTGCCCCTATTGTTTTTATTGTTTAGTAATTTGGGCAAGGATTGCCCGTAGGGCGCTACCCAAGTGGGTTGTTCTTTCGCCACTTCGGTAAGTACTTCGACACAGTCAATCACGATTTTATTATCGTTGCTTTCAAGTCCGTCAAAAATTTTTGAGATAAGGGATTGGTCTTTCAAACAAAGAGAAGCAACATTGTGATTGCCAGACCTGCCATTTACTTGTGATGATAACTTTTCGTATATGTCCATAATGTTCTCTCTATGAATTGTTTATGGAGTCAGCAGCCCAGCGGATTGCGTTCGCTCGCGAAGCACTCCCGAAGAGGAAAGTATGGCTGCTGGGCGGGACGAGAGGAAGCTGATTTGACGGAATTGACTTGAGTGCAGTTACTCCTTCTTTGGTGAATGATACACGCTGTGTTGGCCGCTCGCTGGGAAAGGAGCATTTACTTCGACTTATATCTTTACCATGATCTGATTATAGTATGTGACAGCCGCATCAATGTCATCTCGCCCGACATCAGGCCAATATGCCTTGGTGACATACACACATGCATAGGCACTTTGCCACAACAAAAAATTACTTAAACGATACTCGCCACTAGTACGAATAATCAAGTCAACATCGGGCAATCCAGTTGTCCATAAATAATGATTGATCGTAAACTCGGAAACAGTTTCCAACTTGACGTGTTCTGCTAATAATTTGCGAGTCACATTTACTAATTCAGCGCGTCCCCCATAATTGAATACAAAATTAATAATTTCAGGCCCATTGTGTTCAGTCAGAGTCACCGCGTCATCAAGGGCTTGCAATGCCTTGGATGAAAGCCCATCACGCCGACCAATGGATAAAGCGAACGCCTCTTTGATGTAATTCTCTTACAAATTCAGGCAAATGTTTTTCCAGAGAGCGCATGATATAGCTCACTTCTGCTTTGGGTCGATACCAATTTTCTGTAGACCAGGCATACGCCGAGACGATTTGAATCCCAAAATCATGGCATATCTCTAATACCGGAGGAATATGTTCAAATCCAGCTTTATGCCCTTCGCTTCTGGACAGCCCTCGTTGTTGCGCCCAACGTCCGTTGCCGTCCATAATCAGCCCAATATGTTTCAGTACGATCATAAGCCTCCAATTTTCAAAGCACGTGGATTGGTCATCTAGCCGCCCAACGAATTAGGGTAATATGTAGAGCTTCAGCGATTGGAAACGCAGGTTGTTTCTCCCAAAGAAGGATCCCGGGTCGTAGCCTGGTAATGTCTGGGTAGAAAGGAGTAAGTCATGAAATCGGAAACGACTTGCGTTTTGAATGATACACCTTTTCTCAGTACCTTTACATGGCAATTGAACTCAGCAATGGAAAGCGGCTCATCGGGTTCACCATCGAGTTTGGCAACAACCTCATGTGCGGATCCTGGCTGCTCGGGATCTGAGGGGACTGGCCGAGGAGATTCGGCAAACCAAGGTGCGGTTCATTTTGCCAGAAAATGCGCCGGTGCTAAGTTGTTATGAAGCGGGTCGAGATGGCTTTTGGTTAGATCGCTATTTTACAAAACACGATGCTGCGAATCTGATTGTTGATTCGGCAGCATTGAAGTTAACCGCCGTAAGACGGGCGAAGACCGATCGCTTGGAGGTGGGCAAACTGCTGACCATGTTAATGATGTATTCCCATGGGGAGGTGTAGATATCGAGGGCTTGGCGCGCGCAGGAGATCTGGGCATCGCAATTGCTGATGCCCAAGCCGGTGTCGAGGCTCGGCTTTGTGTCGATGGAGCTAGGTGCGACCAGCGGTGTCTGTGTGCTCTCGAGTACGGGGGAGGTTTTCTTGCTCTGGCCATTTAATTTCTCCCTTCGATTGATCTAAGTCGCAGGAAACGGTGTCTCAGTTTAGGAAATAAAACCTCCTGGAGACGAGCAAGAACTTATTACATAAGCAGCAGGAACCTGTTGCAAAGGAAAAGGAACTTGTTGGACACGAAGAAGTACTTCTTCGTCACGAACGTCAACCGACTGGAAAGGAACAAGTAGATGCGCCTCTATGGTGTAATCGGCCATGTTGGCAGGCAGGTGGGGAATTATGCGATTTTCTTCTTTTTGAGGGATTTCTGGCTCCCCTCTGCGGAAGGATGTCCGTATGATAGCAGACTTCATATTGTCAGCGTAGCGTCGTTTGTCATGTTTTGGCGGTCGGAGCCTGCGCCGGGGAGTATCCGATCCGGAGCCGGTCGGGTGAGGTTAGGTCAAGTGCCGGGAGTGCAGGTGTGACATGATTGCAACAGAGCACGAACGGTTGTTAAATACAAACGAGACAGCTACTTTCAAAGTGACTGTATCGTGATAAAGCCCTTCGCTTTCGGTTGCTTGTGTCAGCTTTTTTTCACACACGAACGAAGCTGAGTATCCACCTTTGCAACGTGGTTTACCAGCCACGATTCTAGACTCGAATAAGTCTCGTCCACTAGTTTCGGAGTCATATCCCCCATTTGCCACTCTGTGTAAAACCGGCTAAATGTACTCAAAAATTCGGCATGGGCCTTTTTGTTGTCCGCCGCAACTGGGCATTTATATTGATCCATGCAATTCTCCTCCCGTCCAAAATGCCAGGTTGCATAGAACTGGAGAAAATCCAGGAGTTCGCCAGCGGCTTCTCTGGATGCTGATTCGGCGGATTTAGAGAATGCCGTAGAGAATTCGTTGAACTTCTGAAAAAGCATTTTATGCTGCGCATCAATCATTGGTATTCCGGTGCTCATGGTATCAGCGTTCCAAGTAATCATCTTTTCTCCATCTGCTTTGTTTTTTTTTGGTGAACAACCAGCGTGGATTATACCTACAAAGCGCATTGCGGACAATGAGTGACTGTTTCAAAATTGGTAAAGTGAACATGAGGGGGCACGCTTGCAGAACCCCTGATGGAAATTGAAGTCACGTAACGAAAGTTGCCAAGTTCAATCCCTCCGCAAGATGATTGCCGCAGTAGGCGATCAACCGACTGACATTCAAAGCTGAACGCTCGCGTTTATATCCGCGCATGGTTCGATATCGTTCTTTTATCCACCAGCCAATCGCCCGTTCGGTGGCATTATTCGTGCCATCCAAAATGGGTTTGCCATCCCGGTCTTTCCAGGTGCGATAAAAGGTCAGGCGCGGCCATAAGTTCCAACGGTCAAGGAATAAGTTGCGCATGCGGTATGCAATGCTGGCGGTCTTGCCTTTCTTGGAATGAGGGGCAGCCGCATAGCGTTCATACAAGGCTTGCACTTCTGCCTGTTGCTCAGGTTGTCGGGAATGAATCAGTTCTCCCAAACGACGTAGATCGGCCAAGGCTTGAGCCGAGTTCGATCTGCAATTCGGCCAAGGAAGAATCCTGACCCGCTTTCGATTCAAAGACTCAGAATCTCGATCAACTCTTCGGTGTTGCGTCCCACGTGGCTTTTGCAAACCTGGTGGTACAAGCCGCTCCGATCGGCGACTTCTTTAAATGCATCGGCGTCGTCGGTCACGAGCGTGTGAGCTCCAACCTGGTCTGCAATCGGTTCCACCCAATCCTTCAATGTTTGAGCGTCTTCTCCATCTAAATGATCCACACACAACACCAGTCCTTGATTCGGATCCACGATGACCCCAATTGGCAACCACTTCCCTTTGCATTTCACGCTCGTTAAATCCGCTCCAATGGCTTTTGTGCGATAGCCCTGCAAGAGTTCCGTGCGCTTCATCCCCGGCACCGCTTCCGCCGTCGCTTGCACCGTTCGATACACACTACTCTTGCTCTAAGTACACTCCCAATGCTTCCAACATCAAAGAGGCTGCTCCGTAACTGAGCCCTAACACGTATAACAATACTCCCATGCCTTTTAGCCGCTGCGAGATCTGACTCTTCTGCACTCCTTGGGGATACACTCGGAATGTGCATCCGCAGCGCAAACACTTGTACCGCCGGGCGATAACTTCTTCGTACTCGCGTATCCCGTACATTCTTCTTCACTGCCTGCCACGGCACAAAGCGCTTGCCGCTACATTTCGGATCGACGCAGTGACTTGGTTCTTCAAATTGCTCTGGATCGATTATTGGTAAAATCAATTTGAGGCGCATGTATTGATACGCCTTTCTTTGGGATTCCGGAACGATCGCAACTCGTTCCGGTTTTCCTTTTTTATACACCCCTTCCACCAATTTTGAAACAGTCACGACAATGACGACCTACCTCGACCAACCTATGCCAATTGATGACCATCGACGGTATGAACTAAAACGCAGGCACGTTCATACGAACTCGCGGACTAGACTTATCATCTTCCTTCAACGTCTGATAAAATGCATATGTAATAAGCTCAGTTGTACATGGCGTCTCAATGAAGGCGAAAAATTGAGACAAGGTATTATTCCAATGAATTCAAATGGCAATTCAAATCATGTCAAAGTGTTAGTGCTAGGTTCTGGCCCGGCTGGGCTTTCTGCCGCGCTGTATGCGGCGCGCGCTGAACTTGCGTCCGTTGTGCTGACGGGCATTCAACTCGGCGGGCAGGCCGCGCTCACGTATGCGATTGAAAACTATCCAGGCTTTCCCGAAGGCGTGGGCGGGGCGCAGTTGGGTGAGTTGTTCCAGAAGCAAGCCGAACATTTCGGCGCGAAAGTGGAATTCGATACGGCCAGTGAAGTGGACTTATCCAAACGCCCGTTCATCGTCAAAGCCGATAGCGGCGAATACGCCGCGGATACGATCATCGTCTCAACCGGCGCCGATCCAAACAAGCTCAAAGTTCCGGGCGAAGAAGAATTGACCGGACGCGGCGTTTCGTATTGCGCCACGTGCGATGGCTGGTTCTTCAAAGATAAGAAAGTGATTATCGTCGGCGGCGGAGATAGCGCCCTCGAAGAAGCATTGTTCATCACGCGCTATGCCTCATCCGTAACCGTCATTCATCGCCGCGCAGAATTCCGCGCCAGCACGCTCTTGCAGAAGCGCGCCAAAGAACATCCCAAGATGAATTTCATTATGAACACGGTTGTGACTGAAGTGATTGGCACGGAAAAGGTCGAGGCCGTGCGATTGAAGAACATCCAGACCGGCGATGAGACCATCTTCGAAACCGATGGCGTGTTCATCTTCATCGGTCACACGCCGAACACGCAGATGTTCAAAGGCCAGTTGGAGATGGATAATCTCGGTTATATCAAGGTTGACGATAAGATGCAGACCAGCAAAGCCGGAGTCTTCGCGGCAGGCGAAGCGGCCGACTTCGCATTTTCGTCAGGTCGTCACCTCGGCGGGAATGGGTGCCGCGGCCGCCATCGAGGCGACTCACTTCCTCGAAGCAGAATCCGGCTAGGATCAAGAAGGATGCGGAGAAGGGCTTTCGTAGTTACAATAACAAACGAAAGTCCTTTTCTCTGCCAAAGCGTTTTATCCGTCGAAAAAGTGACAAATGTTCTGTTTCAGCGCAAGACTTTCGGATAGAATAAAGTACACTTGATTTCTTGGAGGAATGGATGAATAAAATTTCGATCATCGGTGCAGGTATGACCGGTTCGACGACCGCTCATTGGCTGGCCGAACGCGAACTGGCGGACCTTGTGTTGGTGGATGTCGTCGAAGGAATGCCGCAAGGCAAGGGTCTTGACCTGCTTGAAGCCATGCCCATTGTCAATAAGGATGTGGAGATCGTTGGCTCGAACGATTACGCCGCGACCAAAGGCTCGGACATTGTCATCATTACCGCAGGTCTGGCGCGCAAACCGGGCATGAGCCGCGATGACCTGCTGACCGCCAATGCCGAGATCGTCGGCAAGGCCGCGACCGAAACGTTGAAGTTATTCGCCGGATGCCATTTACATCGTGTTGACCAATCCGCTTGACACGATGGCATATCTCACCATGAAGTTGACCAAACTTCCGCGTGACCGTGTGGTGGGGCAGGCTGGCATCTTGGATTCAGCCCGCATGCGCGCCTTCGTCGCGCTGGAAACCGGCGTCAGCGTCGAAAACATTCAATGTTATGTGTTGGGAGGACACGGCGATGAAATGGTTCCGTTGACCCGCTTATCCAATATTGCAGGCATTTCCTTGAAGGATTATCTGCCCGCTGATAAACTTGAAGGGATTGTAAATCGTACGCGCAAGGGCGGTGGTGAAATCGTCAATCTACTGAAGACTGGCTCGGCCTATTATGCGCCCGCCGCGGCGGTCACGCAAATGACGGAAGCGATTCTCAAAGACAAGCACTTGATCGTTCCATGTGCGGCTTATATGAATGGCGAATACGGTTTGAAGGATATGTTCTTCGGCGTGCAGGTTCAGCTTGGCCGCAAGGGCATGGAGAAAATCATCGAATACAAACTGGACGCCGACGAGAAAGTGCTGTTGGATAAATCCGCCGCGTCGGTCAAGGAAACCCACGACGCGTTGAAGAAGCTGGTCAAGATTTGAGGCCTTTGTGAGCCTAGCGAAGCAATCTTAGGTAGCGCGAGTAGATTGCTTCGGGGAAAAACTCCCCTTGCAATGACATAATATAATTGGAGGCCATATGATTCTGCACGAAAAAATTTCTGCTCAACTTCCCGCATGGCGTGAACGCATGAAGGTTCTGGCAAAGGATCACGCGGATGTCGTTGTGGATCACGTCACGGTCGGACAGATCGTCGGCGGGATGCGCGATATCAAATCGTTGTTGACTGACGTCTCGTTCGTGGACCCGGCAGAGGGCATCCGTTTTCGCGGCATGTCCATCCCAGAAGTGTTAAAGAAACTTCCCAAGGCGCGCGGCGGCAAGATGCCGCTGGTCGGAGGGTTGTATTATTTGCTGATGGTCGGTGAAGTTCCGACCAAGGAAGAGGCTTGGGAAGTCGAAGCCGAATGGGGCAAGCGTGCGGTGGTTCCTGATTATGTTTATAAGATGATCAAGGCCATGCCGAAAGAGACGCATCCGATGACGCTGTTCTCCCAAGCGGTCCTCGCTTTGCAAAACAATTCCGTTTTCGCACAGAAGTATCACAGCATGAAGAAGGATGTCTATTGGGAGGCCGCGCTGGAAGACAGCCTCGAGTTGACCGCGAAGCTTCCGGTCATTGCGGCGTTCATATATCGTTATAAATATTTCGGCGAGACGAAGAAGCCGAAATACAATCCCAAATGGGATTACGGTTTGAACTTCTCCAAGATGCTGGGCGTTGCGGATCGAAAAGGTTACGCTGATTTGGCGCGGCTGTATTTCATCTTGCACAGCGACCATGAATCAGGGAATGTCTCAGCGCATACCATGCATCTGGTCGGCTCGGCCTTATCTGACCCGTATCTTTCCTTCTCGGCCGCGTTGAATGGGCTGGCCGGCCCTTTGCATGGACTCGCCAATCAGGAATGTCTCGGCTGGCTGATCGAAGTCAAGAATAAATTTGGCGGCGTGCCGTCTCGTGAAGAGTTGCGTAAATTCGCGTGGGATACGCTGGATGGCGGCCATGTGATTCCGGGATACGGACATGCGGTTCTGCGCGTGCCCGATCCGCGCTATATGGCGCAGATGGAATTCGCCAAGAAGCATTTTCCCGATGATGAACTGGTGCGCCTCGCCGATTTGGTCTTTGATGTTGTTCCGCAGGTGTTGAAGGAACAGGGCAAGGCCAAGAATCCCGCGCCGAACGTGGACGCCATCAGCGGCACGTTGCAGTATTACTACGGCGTGCGCGAATTCGATTTTTATACCGTGCTCTTCGGCGTTGGCCGCGCCCTCGGCGTGACTGCCAACTATGTTTGGGCGCGCGCCCTCGGCTCGCCGATTGAACGTCCGAAATCATTGACGACCAAGATGCTCGAAGATGTGGTTGCCAAGGCGGCTTAGTATTATAAATTTGTGAATCAAAAAGCGGCGCATATTGAAATGCGCCGCTTTTGTTTTTGAATTCTTATATTCCAAGATTTGATAAGACGTCGCTTATTTCGCGGATCGTATTGACTAACGTGGGATAAGTCAACTCAAGCTCTTCCACGGATTTTTCCAACCCATCTTTCGCAATATTAAATAATCCGGCATTCCTCTTCGTTCTCAAGGCTTCATGCGCGGCGATTTGAGCAAAGCCCGCTATACTTTTAGCGTCCTCGTCATGTGTCTTCGACAATGCTGTGATTTCGACCTTTAGCTGGCCGATCAATTTCAACAAAGCGGACCTCTCTTCGGCCTTGATGTAATCAGCGTTTTCAATTCTTTCTTTGAGTTCCAAAATTGTCTTATCAAACATGTCCATGCTCCTATTTACGGGTCTTCAACAATTATACAACGAACAGGAAGCTTATCATCCCCCGCGAAAAAAGCGCGTCGTTCCTGTCATGATGAGACTCAATCCGCTGAACATCACCAGGAAGTTAAGCATCACCCACCAAATGTTCGATTGGATTGTCGAGATCCAATGATGAATATCGCGCCCCAAGATCATC
The DNA here is from genome assembly GCA_963752775.1 of uncultured Chloroflexia bacterium. Classification (GTDB taxonomy): domain Bacteria; phylum Chloroflexota; class Anaerolineae; order Anaerolineales; family Villigracilaceae; genus Fen-1038. The sequence goes on along the minus strand of CAVVZL010000006.1, from coordinate 23,076 downwards.
AGATCCACTACATGGGTTGCTGGCTTCGAGCAAATGTACAAGCCGAGCAACACGCTGAAGAGTCCGTCCACTTCATCATTGCCGGTAAATGTGTGTAGGTAATGGAACAGACCTCCGACGACGATTGCCAGCACAACCAAGCCCCACATCGTTTTTTCATCGTGGCCTTTCGAAATGTAATCCATTTCTTTTGATGATTATATCCCAATTGGATTTCAATCAAGTTGTATAATGAGAGCGGAGTAAAATATGGCAACTCTTAACCTTCAAAAAACTCTGGAAACCGTTCATCAGGGACGTAATCCACGGCCTAGCACTTGATCTGGATTGGGTGATGGGCGCACATATCAACAAGAGCGCGGTGGAACGACGCGTCGAAACCCTTCCCAAAGCGGCGAACTGTCAAAAAAGAATGGCAAGCCGCGTGGCTGTTGCGCGCTGTCGAGTGTATTGACCTGACAACTCTCTCAGGCGATGATACGCCCGGACGCGTCAAGCGCTTGTGTGCCAAAGCCAAACAACCGATCAGACCCGATATGTTGGAACGACTCGGCGTTGGAGATGAGAAGATCACGGTTGGTGCGGTGTGCGTTTATTCAGGTCGCGTCAAAGACGCGGTTGAAGCGCTTAAGGGCTCTGGAATTCCAGTGGCTTCCGTTGCGACGGGCTTCCCCGCCGGACAAACTCCATTACCTCAACGCATTCAAGAGATCGAGCAAGCTATCGAAGCAGGCGCGCGCGAGATTGATGTGGTCATATCACGCAATAACGTTTTGACCGGCGATTGGGCATCGCTGTACGATGAGCTCAAACAGTTCCGCAAAACATGCGGTGACTCAGCGCACATGAAAACTATTTTAGCTACTGGTGATCTCGGAACATTGAAACAGGTTTATCAAGCCAGCTTGGTTGCGATGATGGCAGGCTCGGATTTCATTAAGACATCAACCGGAAAAGAATCTGTCAATGCCACACTGGAAGTAAGTTTTGTGATGGTACGAGCTATTCGCGAATATTTGGAACGGACCGGTCATAAAGTTGGTTTTAAACCAGCAGGGGGAATCAACACTGCCAAGCAGGCGCTGGCATGGCAATCGTTGATGAAAGAAGAACTCGGCGATGAATGGCTGATGAATAATCTGTTCCGCATTGGCGCCAGCAGTTTGCTGACCGACCTCGAGCGGCAGTTGTATCACTTCATCACGGGTCATTACGCGGCGAAATATCATATGCCGATGGGATAAAAATGAATGGAACACGGATGACACGGATAAAACTGATGCACGCATAGAAAAGCAAAAAAAGATCCGCGTTGATCTTCAAGATCAGCGTTTATCCGTGTTCTATTGCTTGTTATAACTTGGAGAAAAATCATGTCTACCATACTTGAAATCTTCAAAACCATGGAATACGGACCTGCGCCGGAATCATCGGTGGCGGTCAATGCCTGGCTGGACGAACATAATCGCAAATTCGGACTCTTCATCAACAACGAATGGGTGATTCCGAAAGGTGCTAAGTATTATGCATCTCACGATCCGTCGAATGGTGAATTGCTTGCCGAAACAGTTCAATCAGGACAAAAGGAAGTGGCTGCGGCGGTTGTTGCCGCGCGGACTGCATTCGAATCATGGAGCAATACCCCCGGCGTAATACGCGCGCGTTATATGTACGCGATCGCGCGCAACATCCAGAAACATCATCGCTTGCTGGCGGTGTTGGAGTCAATGGACAACGGGAAGCCCATACGCGAATCGCGCGATATTGACGTGCCATTATTGGCGCGTCACTTTTCCTATTATGCAGGTTGGGCGCAGTTAATGGAAACCGAACTCCGCGATTATCAGCCAGTCGGTGTGGTGGGACAGATCATCCCGTGGAACTTTCCGTTGTTGATGCTGGCGTGGAAGATCGCGCCTGCCATTGCGATGGGCAACACCGTTGTGCTCAAGCCCGCTTCATATACCCGCCTCAGCGCATTGCTCTTTGCGGAAATTGTAGCCGAAGCGGGATTGCCAGCGGGAGTCATAAACATCGTCACCGGAAGCAGCAGCGCCGGTTCGATGATCGTCACGCATCCAGATATCGATAAGATCGCGTTTACAGGTTCAACCGATGTCGGTCGAACGTTGCGTCATCAAACTGCGGGGTCAGGAAAGAAGTTGTCGCTTGAACTCGGAGGCAAAGTCCGTTCGTGGTGTTTGAAGATGCCGATTTGGATGGAGCCGTTGAAGGCGTGGTGGATGCGATCTGGTTCAATCAAGGTCAAGTGTGTTGCGCAGGATCACGCTTATTGGTTCAGGAAAATGTCGCTGATAAATTCATCCGCAAACTTAAAGCGCGTATGGAACATATGCGTGTCGGCAATCCGCTTGATAAAGCGATTGATATGGGTGCCATAGTTGATCAAACGCAATGGGATACGATTGATCATTGGGTGAAGATGGGCGTGGGCGAAGGCGCGGAATGTTATCAGCCGAATATCCAGCTCCCTTCAAAGGGACTTTTTTATAAGCCCACCCTTCTCACAGGACTCGATCCGGCGGCGTCTACCGTTCAGGAAGAAATCTTTGGACCCGTTTTGGTTTCTTTAACATTCCGAACTCCCGCCGAGGCAATTGAACTTGCCAACAACACGCGCTATGGACTCGCCGCCAGCGTGTGGAGTGACAACATCAATCTCGCGTTAGATGTGGCGAGCAAGATCAAAGCGGGATCGGTGTGGGTCAACTCAACCAATCTTTTCGATGGCGCTTCGGGCTTCGGCGGATATCGTGAATTTGGATTTGGACGCGAAGGCGGCAAAGAAGGATTGTTTGAATATGTGCGACCGAAATGGATGAATTGTCCGCGTCCGGAATTTAAATTGGATGAATCAAAGAAATGGGGCGAACATATTCCTCCGCGTCCGACGAAGCCTGTCCTGAGCGTAGCCGAAGGACTGACAATGGCTCGAGCGGATGGGCGTGATTTGCCTCGAATTGATCGCACAACGAAAATGTACATCGGTGGCAAGCAGGTTCGTCCCGATGGCGCTTACACGATGGCGGTACTTGACCAAAATGGAAAGATCATTGGTCAAGTCGGCGATGGCAATCGCAAAGATATTCGTGACGCGGTCGAAGCCGCACATGCCGCGCATTTAGCAAAACCCGGCTGGGCGATGCGGCATGGATACAATCGTTCGCAGATTTTGTATTTCATCGCGGAGAATCTCGATGCGCGCAATGCGGAATTTGTTCATCGTATTGTCGAGATGACGGGATGCACGCAAAAATCCGCGCAAGGCGAAGTGGATGCGGCAGTCGAAAGATTATTTACGTACGCGGCCTGGTCGGATAAGTATGGTGGCAGTGTGCAAGAAACAACTTTACGCGGCATCACGGTCGCGGTCAATGAACCGATCGGCGTAATCGGCATCGCGTGCCCCGATGTAATGCCCTTGCTCGGATTTGTCTCTCTCATGGCTCCCGCCATCTCGCGCGGCAACACGGTGGTGATGATTCCTAGCCAGAAATATCCGCTCTCCGCCACGGATTTCTATCAAGTGTTGGATACATCGGATGTGCCCGGCGGCGTGGTCAACATCGTGACGGGCGACCGCGATCATTTGATGAAGACTCTCGTTCAGCATGAAGATGTGGATTTGGTTTGGTATTTCGGATCAGCGGAAGGGAGTTACCATGTCGAAAACGATTCTGCCGCTAACATGAAGCGTACTTGGGTTGATTACGGGTTGCCGCGCGATTGGATGGATCGCGAACAGAGCGAAGGTCACGAGTTTTTGCATGAGGCGACACAGGTCAAGAACATCTGGGTGCCGACGGGAGAATAGTTAGAGGTATATAACAAAAATACTATGACGAGACTTTGAATCGCAAAAGCCATTGAAAGATGAAAAATAAAATCTCCGAGGCCTTTAAAACCTCGGAAATTTTATGCCAAGTTCTAAGCTATGGCTGGTATGCACGCACGCCGCGATCTTTATTGAATGATGATTAATAAACCCTTCGAGATTCTGAGATTCGAAGGGTTTATGCTAACGTTATGGAATATGATATGTCTGCAACTGTGCTGTTGTCCCAGGATAGGGCGCTCCGTTCAACTTTACAGTATAGGAGGATTTCACTATTCCAACGTTGGGCGCGTACCAGTCGAAGCCGTCAATTATTAAATTGATCGTTCGCCCTGCAACAACGGCTTGCGATGTGACGTTCACCTCGACCTTCGTGGCGTTGAAGGTTCCCGCCGTGACTGTGACTTGCTCAAGTCCGATTTCCTTGAAACTATAGTTAAGCATGAGGGTAACCGAACCCTTCGCGGATGTGAATTCCAACTGCGCTTGTTGTGACCAAGCGTCTCCAATGGTAATGTTCGCTGGCAGAGTAACGCCTGTCGAGGAGAGGGTCTTCATGGTCGCGTTACCATAAACGCTTTGGAAAGTGGTGGCAAGCGGTCCGCCTTGTAGAACGAGTTCCCTCCGGTGTACATGCCCATGAATCCGCATATGTTCGTTGGGTTCCGTTACTCTGTGCCGTTACGATTTGACGCTCGAAAGAGTTTGCTTCCACGCTGGTGATCGTCGTTGTGCGCGTAAAAGTTCCGGCCGCGTCTTGACCGCTATAAGTCCAGGTCGCGTCCGCTTGGATCGGTAGATAGCTATTTTGACAACTTCCAGATGATGATTGCGCTTGGGTGGGTTGGCTGGCTGGCTGTGACGGTTGAGAGATAGCATTTGACAATCGCGAACCCAAACTGCATGCGAGTTGCACTAGGGCTAACGCAAGCAGGACGATCATAATTTGTTTATATGGCGATATAACTTTCATTTTTCTTCTCCTTTGATTTGCCCGAGTTCACATAGCACGGGTTATCATGAATGATAGAACGATTTCTATATAAATACAATACTCCTTCTTTGGAGTCTTATTTTCTTCTTACTTCGAGAACTGTGACTCTTGTTGAATGATTGAATAGCAATGGATCGGTAATCGGTTCACCAAAGCGCGAGTGGCCCTCATCATCACCGAGTTCGACTCGAATCCGGTTTGGTACAATTGTAAACAGGTATCAATAATGTCCTCCCAATGATACCTACTTTGCAATTTGTTGAGGAGAAACCGAAAATGTCAGATTATATTCTCAGTTGTTGTTCCACCACGGATATGCCGCTTGAATACTTCCAAAAGAGGAACATTCCGTTCGTTTGTTATCATTTCAACATGGAGGGGGAGGAATATTTAGATGACCTAGGGCAAACCGTGTCGTTTGAGGAGTTTTATAAGAGGATCGCGGCGGGGGCGCTGCCAACCACATCCCAAGTGAATTTGGCACAATTCATTGAATTCTTCGAGTTGTTTTTGGCAGATGGTAAAGACATATTGCACATTTCGTTTTCGTCCGGTTTGTCAGGGACGTATAATTCTGCAGTCATAGCGCGTGAACAGCTATTGCAGAAATATCCCAACCGGAAAATGCTGGTTATTGATTCATTGGGAGCGTCCTCCGGTTATGGGTTGTTGGTTGATATGGCTGCCGACCTGCGCGATGGCGGTGGTACACTCGAAGATGTATCTGCAAGGGTGGAAGGGAATAAACTCAATGTCCATCACTGGTTTTTCTCGACGGACCTGACTTATTACAGGCGTGGCGGGAGAATATCGGCTGCCTCTGCAACCATGGGGACTCTGCTGAATATCTGTCCATTGATGAATATGAACTACGAGGGAAAATTGATTCCTCGTCAGAAGATTCGCGGTAAGAAACGTGTAATCTCGGAAATGGTCAAAAGGATGGTGGAGCATGCCGAAGGCGGCACGAATTATTCGGGTAAGTGCTTTATCTCTAATTCCGCCTGTTATGAAGATGCGCGTATGGTTGCCGACCTAGTCGAGGATGAATTCCCGAAATTAAATGGCAAGGTCATGATCAATAGTATTGGAACGGTAATAGGTTCGCACACGGGACCGGGCACTGTTGCGCTTTTCTTTCTGGGTGACAAACGCACGGATTGATTTATTGATGTTTACTCGAATGCGTTTTTTAGGTTACCTTTTCCTCCTCGAGGATTTCGTAAATGTGACCTATTTCCTTTTCACTTCCATTACTGCGATCTTTGTCGAATGATTGAATGGCGATGGATCGGTGATTGGCTGGCCGAGGCGCGTTTCTGGATAACCTGTAAAATCATCCGGAATGGGAATCAACTCTTTGATTTTCAAGTAGCCATCCTCGCATAACGCTTCGAGTGTCTGCGAATAATCTTTTCCACTGACATACAGCGCGTTGTTGATCGCGATCAATAAACCACCATCGTTGATTAGGGGGCGCACTTTGTTGATGAGCCGCGCACTTTCATTGACTTGATCCACTGTTCCTCGAGGAGACGTTGAGAAATACGGAGGGTCAATGAAAACGCAATCGAAGTGTTCGCCGGTTCGTTTGAATTTGGCAACCTGTGCAAAGAAATCCGATGCAATGAAATCTTGTTTATGGATTGGAAAGTTGTTCAGTGAATAAGATTCTTTTGCGACGTTCAAAAATGTTCGATTGCGGTCAAGCTGGACTACGCGGCTGGCTCCCCCTGCCGTCGCGGCAACCCCAAAACTGCCAGTGTATGCGAACGCATTCAAGACAGTCTTACCTTTCACATTTTCTACGATCCATTTTCTCAGATTGCGCGTGTCGAGATAAAAGCTGGCATCTTGATTTAAGGTCAAGTCAATGGCATACCAGATACCATGTTCATTGATTTTTCGATCTGCTTGATTGCCAAATAATATTTTTCCCGCGTCTCTTCAATGGATTTTGCATTTCGCGTTTTGATGATTCCTACTTTGAGCCACGGCAAGCAATATTGATAAAACTTCAGAGCTTCTTTTATCAAAGATAATGTTTGTTCTGGCGCATCAGCGTAATTATGGAACACGAGGGTCGTTGCATAAAGATCAACAACCAGATTCGAGTTCCCTTCGCTGAATCCGCTGAAGAGTTCGGAAAGCTGATTCGTGGCGCGCATCGAATAAGGTCGCGCGTGAAGCGAGAGCTTTTTCCAACAATTCAACTGGCAAAGGTTGAGTCATGAAATAACGGGAGCCGTCTCTATCTCTGCTGTGCGAGCTCCGCTGATTGCATTCCATGCAACTCCCGCGAGAACGATGATCCCGCCGATCAATGCAAAGCGTCCCGGTTTTTCGCCAATGAATAAAAACACCCAAACCGGATTCAGCACCGGCTCAAGGGTGCTGATGAGATTAGCTTCGAGGGCTGGGACATGTTTGATGGCGTTGGAGAAAAGGATAAACGAAACGCCCATTTGAATCGTGCCGAGATATAGCAGGATGAGCCAATTCGTGACTGTCCACGAATTCTTTAAGGATGAATGGAATGCCCAGGACAGCTGTAAAGATATTTGCCGCCAAAATGCTTTCGGCTGGTACGCCGTCTTTTTGTGCGCGTAGGGACACGGTCATCAATGCGGAAGTAACACCGCTTATGACTGCCAAAATATTTCCATCGAAACCTTCGGTGCTGAGCTTGTCGCCAAAGAAAAGCAACATGCCGATGAATATGATGAACATCGAACTCCAATCCACACGCGAAGGCCTTTCATGCAGGAACCATAATGCAAGCAGGATGACATAAACCGGCGCGGTATATTGAAGGAAGATGGCGTTGGCAGCGGTGGTCAGCTTGATTGACCAGATGTAAAGGAATTGCGTCAGGATGTATGCGACGGACGCGAGTAATTTCCAGCGCGTCCATTTTGTGGGAATACGGCGCAGGTAAACGAAAAGTACGATGCTTGAAAAAATACTGCGCCCGGCAAGAATGGCAATTGGTTGCCAACTGATGATTTTTAGCAGCACGCCGCTCGTGCTCCAGAGTGTGGCGGCAATAATGATGAAGATGATAGATCTGCGGCGATCTAAGGAGGAATTCATTGATATCTTATATAACCTTATTATTCTTTCCGGCAAGCTGGCGAAATAATTCAGTCTGACCCACATGATACGTTTCATGAAAGTATAAGAAGAAAACTCGCTGTGCAATGCTTACTTTGCGGTCGTCTGATTGAAATTCTCGCGCGAGAAATGCATCATTGACATGATTAAGCGATCCAGAAATTTGGATTTGACCGCGCTCAAACCCTTCTACCAATTCTTCGAATCGGATTGTGCCTTTATCTTCGTGAGTCAACGGTTGGGATTTGCGCTTATAGCGGTCCAGCCGACCCTCGAATAAACGCGGCTCGCCTACTGCTTCGAGAATGTCATCATGATTGGCAACGAGATGTCCCAATACCCAATTCAGGCAGTTGCCGTGAAACGGCGGCTGGATCAAACTATCTTTGTGAGTCAAATCCTTGGCTTGGGACTTGATAATATTTGCGTTGCGTCCAAATGCCTTTGCCAAATCTTTTTGATCAATCATTTTCTTCTCCATTTTATGGCTTAATGTTCTTTGGATTTAGAATCGAAATCAACTTCGTGGCTTTTCCAAGAATCGGTTCCACATCCTGATCTAATTCCACCCAATAAAAATTGCGGTGCTCGGAATAAGGATCAATGCGGATAATCGTGCCGTCAAACCAGCCTTCACTCTTCCAATAGTTGGAATCCAGAAAAATCTTTACGCGGTCGCCGATGTGGAAAGCATCTGATGTCACGGGATGATTATAAAGGAAATAGAAGGCGTCCGAAGTGATCACTCGGACGCCTTTCTTCGCGATCATTATAATTGGATTTGCAGAACCCTATTAGGGCGTAGGCGTTCCAGCAACCGCCGCGCCAACCCATGTAAAGACTCGTTGATCGCTTTGCGCGCCCGCTGTATCCCAAATGGGTTGTCCCTGGCTGTCGGTTCCATCATCGCGTACCGGTACAACCCACCAGCGCATAACGTGTGCAATGTTATCGTTTGGACGGAACGAAGTTGGGACAATGTACTTGGTATCGGTCACATAATCCACAATGCGACGTCCTTGATCTACAGTGACATCTTCTATAGTGACTTGATATTCTTCGTTCGGGCGCAGTGTGCCGATGGAAGCCCATTGCAACGTAACCACATCGTCGGCCAGGGTGAAGGCCTGACCATCTGCAGGCAGAAGTAAATTCGGGGCAGGGTACGGAGGCGGAATAGTCGGGGTCGGCGTGGGACCTGGTGTAGCGGCGCGCATACACAAAGGAACGGTCAGCGATTGTCCAACAAAAACATTATCGGTGGAGAGACCGTTGAAATCTTTGATTGCCTGCATGGGCACGGCATAGTTTAAGGCGATGCTAGAGAGAGTGTCGTTTTCTTGGACAGTTACAACCACATGATCGCATGCTTGTTTCGTTGCATCCGCCGCTTGCGGCGTATCCGTTGGAACCGGAGGGGGAGTAGCAGTTGGATATGGAATCTTGAGAGCTTGTCCCACCGAGAGCGGACACGTGGCTGCGAGGTTGTTTAGAATAATGATGCTTTGCACCGAGATACCAAATGTGACTGCAATCCCTCCACACGTATCATTTGCCGCGACCTTGTAAGCGAACGGCGGTTGAATGGTGAAAGTAGGTTGAAGCGTTGGCAACGATGTATCGGTCGGGGTTGCAGAATTGGTTGGTGTGGCCGTGGCGCTGGGAACCGGGGTCGGGTTTGTAATATGTTTGGTGACATTCAATCCTACATAAACCACCAATGCGCCAACCGCGAGAAACAAGACAAGAAAGCCCAATGCAATCGGCAGGGTAAGCGTGACCTCCGGCATGCGCGCAGCCTCGACGGATGCTTCGGATTTTTTTGTTACCCCGGCTTTAGCTTTGCCGCTTAGGTCGGTGCCGCAAACTGGGCAACGCGTTGCAGTTTCCGATAGGCGCGTTCCGCACGTGGGGCAGGCTTGTGTTTTTTGAGATGAAGAATCTGGGCTCATACGGGCGGACATTATACCATGCGAGCGGGAGCGCTTGGTTTACGTTCATCCGCCGATTTGCGCGCTATACGCCTTCGACAACAACCATGTTGCTTTTTGCATATTGATGGCGTAATTGGCGCGCTGAGTGCGTACTCCGGCGAATTCACCCATGCTTTTGCTTTATCCACATTCTCAAATTCCAAAATCACTAAACGTTTGGCATGCCAGTCGCCTTCGAGAGTTTCGTTCGGTCCGCCGCGCGCAAGATAGCGGCCTCCGTATGAAGTCACGGTGACAGGCGCGAGCTTGGCATATTCCCTATAACCTTCGGGATTCGTCACATCAATATCTACAATCACGTAAGCCGACATTTTGATCTCCTAAAATAAAATCGGGAAAAATATTTTCGTCTTATGCTGATATTCGTTGAAGCTTGGATAACGTGAAAGAGAATTTTCCTTGCGAATCATGTTTGGAATCCAATAGAAAAGGATGAACCCGGCAAGCGGTAAAAATGCGATCCAGTTCATTGCCAGCGCGGCCATTGCGCCGTAAATCAAGAATTCGCCGAAGTAATTGATATTGCGTGCCAAGCCGAACAGCTTATTGGTGATCAGTGTTTCAGGCTTTAGCTCCAGCGAAGCATATTTTTGCATGTCGCTGACAAAATGGAAAAACACGCCGAATATATAAATGCTGACGCATATAGTCAATAGCCATGCTGGCGCTCGCAGCGAACGTGAGAAAATTAGCCAGCCCGGAAGCCAATAGAAAGCCAAGGCGAGCCAGCTAAACAATCCGAACCATAGCGAGGGGCGTTGTTCCCATTGCTTATCGGGAAAGATGCGAGACTTGAGGACCCACATCAATCCGTAACTCCCATGCAGTGCGAGGTAAATCATCGCGCTGGGATTGTTCCATTGCCGGTAATAAATAATCATACCAAGCAATACTAGGAACGTGATGCCCTTATTACTGTCGATGAAATGCTTCAACTTCATTGGTTGACTCCTACCTTGGACTCGCCGCGCAATCAGCTGATCAATTCTTATTTCCTTGGATCGGTTGGGTCGGAGAACGAGATGGCATGGTGGTGACCAGCACCTTGTCGACGCGATGCCCATCCATCTCCATGACTTCGAAGCGCAGACCATTCCATTCGAAGTGGTCAGACGCTTGCGGCACGCGTCCGAGCGACATCATCACGAAGCCGCTCAGCGTCTCGTATTCATCTTCGTGTGGCATGGTATCGACTTTGAAGATTTCCTTGAAGTTATCCATTTCCAACATGCCGTCCAGCAGCCACGAGCCATCCTGGCGCTGTGTGGCTTGCGGCTCAACTTCGATGTCGCCAACAATTTCTTCGATAATATCGTTAAGCGTGAGCAGCCCCTGCAGGCTTCCAAATTCGTCAATGATGAACATGATTTCAGCGTTCTTTTCCTTGAACACCTCGAGGGCACGTGAAGCAAGCATGGTTTCGGGAATATAAATGGGGGGCCGCAGTTTTTCTTTGAGCTTGAAGCTATCGCTCGAAAGATCCGGGGGCGCAAGCAGGTCGCGTGCCTTGACAATGCCGAGCACGGTGTCGAGGCTATCCTGGCAGACGGGAAAACGGGAATAAGGGCTTTCAGAAATCTTGCGGCGGATCTCGTCCTTTGAATCGGTAATATCGATCCAAACAATATCGGTACGCGGCGTCATCAAGGAATAGACGCGCGAATCGCTCAAGCTGAATACGCCTTCCACCATGTCTTGTTCGGCTTCTTCAAAAACGCCGGCCTCGGTGCCCTGGTCAATGAGCAATTGAATTTCTTCTTCGGTTACAGGGGGTTCGTTGGTCGGCTTGATGCCCATCATCCGGAGAATAAAATCGGTGGCGCGTCCCAGCAGCCAGACGAGCGGCGAAAATAACTTTGAGATAAAGAGCATCGGACCAGCGATCGCGGCCGCGATTTTTTCCGGATTATGCAATGCGATCCGTTTGGGCACAAGCTCGCTCAATACGAGAGACAGGGTGGCGATCAACACAACCACGATAGCAAGCGCCAGCGAATCTGCATACGGAACCAAAACCGGCCACCGTCTAAATAGGTCGGCTAATGGCCCGGAAAATGCTGGCCCACCCAGTGCGCCGAGCAAAACGCTGACCAATGTGATTCCGATCTGAACTGTGGAAAGAAATGTGTTTGGATGTTGTGCAAGATTCAGCGCGGTGGCGGCGCGTTTATTTCCCTCGTTGGCTTGTTGTTGGAGCCGCGCTTTCCGCGCGGAAACGACCGCCATCTCCGACATCACGAACAAGCTGTTAAGCAGGAGTAAAAGTACGAGAATCAGAATATCAGTTGGAATACTTGACATAATTACTTGATAGGATGCGACCCCAGTCCATTCTACTTTACCTGAATCCCATGGCCTTTTTTCACTGTACCAATTACCCATAATGGTTGATCGAGTTCCTTCGCATACTGGGTAAATCGATCCATCTTTTCCTGCGGCACACCCAGCAACAATCCTCCGCTGGTCTGCGGATCGAAGAGAAGCATCTGCGATGGTTCATCCAGCAATTCACTGAATTGCACATGCGATGAAAAGTAAGACCGATTATCGATCAAGCCACCCGCGAATGCTCCTTTGTCTGCATATTTGCGTGCGCAACTTACAAATGGAATTTTGTTATATTCAATTTCTAGTGCAACGTTTGCGGAGTTTGCCATTTCCCAGCCATGACCGAGCAGACTAAATCCGGTGACATCTGTACCGCCGCGCAGACCAAATTCAACCGCTAGTTGCCCAGCAGTTTTATTTAAGTGCGTCATCCATGTTACAACTTCTTTAACGTCTTTTTCATCGGCCTGTTCGCGTTTGAGTGCCGTGGTTGTCACACCGAAGCCAAGCGGTTTGGTCAGAACCAATGCATCTCCAACTCTTAGTCCGCCTTTGCTTAACATCTTTTGCGGATCCACGAATCCGACCACGACCAAACCATACTTCGGTTCTTTATCCTGAACAGTATGTCCGCCCGCGATAACGACTCCCGCCTCGCGCGCTTTCTCTGCGCCTCCGCGCAAAATGTTAGCGGTTATTTCTGTAGGCAAGTCAGGCGGAAGCGCGGCCACGTTCAAAGCTAAAAAAGGTGTTCCGCCCATTGCATAAATATCGGAAAGACTATTCGTCGCGGCAATTGCTCCATAATCATATGCGTCGTCAACGACCGGTGTGAAAAAGTCAGTGGTCACAACCAGCGCGCGCGAAATCATCCAGCCGCCAGACGGCCGCGTCGTCCGGGCCTTCGATTCCGATTAATAGATCAGGATAATCGGACGGATGAAAAATGTTTTGCAGGGGGCGCAGAACCTGCGCCAGCGTTTCCGCGTTGAGCTTCGATGCTCAACCCGCGCAAGCCGAAAAACTCGTGAGGCGAATTTGCCGGCCGCTTGGTTTGATTGGGTTCATGTGGGATATTATAACCGCTTGCCGCGCTATGAAAGACATGTTAAGATGATGTCATGCAAGCTGAAGGCATCATCAAAGAACTTATTCTGCTTGATGGAAAACCCAGTGTGCGGATTCAATGTGATCCTTCTGTGATTCCCGCGCCCGGACAATATCTCCTCGCTTATGCAGACGATTCAAACTCTCCGCTGGCGACTTCCGTTTTCCCGGCAAGATCTTTTGCAGATGGCTTTCTCGCCGCGCCGCCGATACTGACCTCATGGAATCTTGGAATACGTCTTCATCTGCGCGGGCCACTGGGACACGGATTTGTTTTGCCGAACGAAGCGCGCCGAGTCGCATTGATTGCCTATGACACTCAACAAGCGAGTGCAAGCGATTCTCCAATACGTTTATTGGCGTTGCTTGACACTGCTTTCAGGCAGGAAGCGTCCATTGTCTTGGTTTGTCAAATTCCACCGGAGGAACTTCCTTTTCAAATTGAAGTACAGCCGCTGAGCGCGTTGCTAGATGTTTGCAATTGGGCGGAGTACATTGCTATGGATGTAGATCGTGGGTCATTGCCTGATTTAAAGAAAATGCTTGGAATGAATGGTTCGCTAAAAGCCAAAAATGAAGCGCAGATATTTATCCAAACTCCGATGCCGTGCGGCACTCTCGCGGAATGCGGAGTCTGCACCATCGAAAGTCATCACGGCCCATTGCTGGTTTGTAAAGATGGACCTGTATTTGATTTAAAGGCTTTATTGGATTAGCGGCTAATACCAAACTCTGAACGATGTGTTTGTATTGCCCATTACATTGTTTTGATACTGACAGTTTACAGCAACAGGAACTAAGTTTCCAGCTGCTTTGTTCGCAAATGAAAGTTGAAGGATTGCAATGCCACTGCCGTTTGTCGCAGTGCTGATTACTTGCGCCGATTCATTTGGCCAGTTTATGGTGGCAGTGCAAGCCGCGTCATCAATGGGTTTTCCGCTTTGATCATTTGCAACAATGAATATCGTTTGCTGGTCGCTTTCCATAGTGACAGCTTTCCACACGGAAGCCCGCAACTGAAGTGAGGTAATTTCAGGTTGAATGCTAGCGTTCAGTGGTTGCATGGGATCTTTTCGGGTAGGGTCTTCATTGAGCTTATCGAAGTATAAGCTCCCCAGATCGGTAAGGGTCACACGTTCGCTTTCCGGATTGGATGGTTGCCACTCCATGCGCGCCCGCTGGAAATATTGAACGATGAGTTCATCGTGATATTCAAACGGGGAAATGGGATAGCCGAATTGAAGCGATCCGCCGTATTGATTGTAAAAATCAAGAAAGGCAAAGCATACAGAAATATTCGTTTCTGTATACAGATGACAGGCAAAAGGATTCGAAATGTTTAGTTGGGTGGCTGGCGTGTACATTTGTGTGCCGAGATCGGTAAGCACCACGCGCTGACCATTGGGCAACTCAGGGCGATATTCAAATCGGGCGCGCTGAAAATATTGAACTTGCAACCCGTCGTTTCTGGTGAATTCTTCTGTGATTGGATAACCGTATAAGATTGTCGGATTGGAGACGGCGTTGTAGAACCTCAGAAAATCCCCTTGAACATTGTGACCGGTCTCTGGAAAATACTGATTATTCTGGTCCTGCGCGTTTACGGAAGACCAGGGGATTGTCAGCAGGCAGAAGACAAACAACAATGCCAGTACGCGGCGCAACAAGATCATCAATCTTCATTATACCCACAATTGGGTTAGATAGGCATTACAAAGCCCCATAATTCAGTAATGCACGAACGATGTTTTGAGCGGCGTGTCCATCACCGAATGGATTTGCGGCATTTGTCATTGCTCGATACGCAGACTCGTCCTCTAAAATCCGCCTCGCTTCTTTGACGATTTGCCTGGTGGCCGTTCCAACGAGTTTCAATGTCCCCGCCTTGATTCCCTCCGGACGTTCTGTCACTTCACGTAAGACAAGAACAGGAATGCCAAACGCTGGTGCCTCTTCCTGGATTCCACCCGAGTTGGTGAGAATGAGCGTTGAATGCTTCATCAAACTAACCAGCGGAAGATAATCTAGCGGCGGGAGAAGCGTAATGTGATTTACATCTTTCAAGATGTGATGGACTGGTTCCCATACATTTGGATTGAGATGGACTGGATAAACGATTTCCACATCGCCGCGCATGCCCAATTCTTTGAGCGCGTTGCAAACGTCTTCCAGCGGTTGGCCGAAATTTTCTCTGCGATGTGCCGTTACCAAGATTAGTTTCTTGCCCCAATCCTGTTTTCCAATTTTCAGCTTGCTGAGTAACCGCACGATCTCTTCAGGGTCCGGTTGTTTGGCGACGAATTGCAGGGCGTCAATGACGGGATTGCCTGTTACTGCGATTGCTTTTTCTACTATGCCCTCTCGAAGCAAATTTTGTTTTGCTGATTTGGTTGGCGCAAAATGCAAGTCGGCAATGACGCCTGCTACCCGGCGATTGATCTCTTCCGGAAATGGGTGCCATTTGTCGTGCGTGCGAAGTCCGGCTTCGACATGTCCGACGCGGATGCGGCGATAATATGCAAGCAGGGAGGTAATCGCCACCGTTGTCGTATCGCCTTGTACCAAAACCCAATCCGGTTTGAAATCGGAAAAGATGGGATCAAGATGTGTGAAGATCGCCGCACTAAGCTCTGCCAGTGATTGATCCTCGCGCATCAAATCGAGGTCGTAATCAGGTTTGATGTTGAATAGATTTAGCACTTGGTCGAGCATTTGCCGGTGTTGGGCAGTGACGCAGACACTTGATTTAATATTCGGCGTTTTCGTCAATTCACGAATTACCGGTGCCATTTTTACGGCTTCTGGCCGAGTGCCGAAGACAGAGAGGATTTTCATAAGCCGCAAATAACAAAACACAATGTCAAGTGCGTGTTCTGTGCTTTGCCCTTTACTTTCTCACACCCAATCTTGAGACTGTAAATCCTGCACTTTGCCATTCTTTAACATTCCAGCCATTGACCGTATCAATGACGGCACGGGCTTTGGTTTTTGATGCAATATCTTCAGGCTTTAAGTTGATGAAGTCAGTGTGGCGAACAAGCAACAAGATCGCGTCCGAATTTTTGAGCACGTCCTCTAGGTTGGATGCCATGCTAACGCTTTCTAAATTTGCATCCGGCTTGAACGGCTCCCATGCCCTGACCTGTGCGCCTTCCGCTTGAAGCAGATGAACAACTTCAATCGACGGGCTTTCGCGGAGGTCATCTACATCTGGTTTATAGGCGAGTCCCAGCGCGGCAATTCTTTTGCCTTTAAGTGGCCCGAGTGCCCGTTTCACCAAGGCGACTACATAATTCGGTTGCTCGTCATTGACTTTTCGTGATGTATAAATCAACGGAGTCAATTCCGGCGCGGACTTAACAAGGAACCACGGGTCGACGCTGATGCAATGTCCGCCAACACCAGGGCCGGGACTCAAAATCTTTACGCGCGGGTGACGATTGGCGAGTGAGATGGCCTCCCATACGTCCACGCCGAATTTGTCGCCAAGGCGCGCAAATTCGTTGGCAATGGCGATGTTCACATCGCGATAAGTATTTTCCATCAGCTTGACCATTTCCGCGGTGGTTGCATCGGTTTGAATAATTTCGCCTTTGACGAAGATGGAATAAAGGCCAGCGCCAGCTTGCGCGGATTCCGGTGTAATTCCGCCAATGACGCGTGCGTTCTCAATCAGCTCGCGCAGGATCTGCCCCGGTAAAACCCGTTCGGGCGAATAAGCTAGATAGAAATCGCGTCCCGCTTCCAGTCCCGAACGAGCGAGGATCGGAGCGACAAGTTCAGTCGTCGTACGCGGGGGCGAGGTCGATTCGAGAACAACAAGATTGCCTTTTCGCAAAAATGGGACAATGGCTTCGGTGGCAGATTGCACTGCACCCATATCCGCTAATTTGAATTGCTGTCCATTAAAGTTGCCAAACTTATTGTGAAGGAACGGAGTGGGCACTGCGATAATGAAGGCGTCGGCCTCTTCGGGTTGAGTTGAAACGGTGAAATTGCCCGAGGTCAACGCGGCGTTGACGACATCGCGTAGACCCGGCTCATGAATGTGAATCCCGCCGCCTTGCAAAGTTTCGACGATCTGCGGGTTCACATCCACGCCGATAACTTTGACGCCGTGCGATGCAAAAGTGGAAGCGGTTGGCAGGCCAATATAGCCAAGGCCAAGAATACAGATTTTATTGAAGTTCAATGGAGGCTCCTGTTATCCTCACCTGACCATCCTCTTTTTCAGTTTGAAAATGGTCGAGGATTTCCAAGAGGGCAGGGGGATGCAAAAATCGTAATCATTATACACCGCACATAACTTTTGTCTTAGGCGTTTACCAGCGAGTTGCCCTTCCAAGAGATAGCTGGGGTGCCTTGTGCTTCACTTCTGATTTAGCCTCCCCCAACTGGGGGAGGTCAACACTCCTCGAGTGATGGATACGGCTAGAGATGATTTATAGTAATATAAGTCCTGATATAAATCACCCAAGGCGGGGTAGGAGCGGCTCAACTCCACCGGCTGAAACTGGCTACTTGGAATGATTGTTGTATAATAGATTTGACGGTCCGCGTGGATGCCATATGGATCTCTTACTAAACCCAAACATTGCTTATATCCTGCTGGTTGGTGCTACGTTTCTGGCTATGCTGGCGCTTATCGCGCCCGGCTCATTAATAGCGGAAACTGGCGCCATCCTATGTGCAGTTCTGGCAGGTTACGCGGTTTATCACCTTTCCTGCAATTGGTGGGCGCTGTTATTGCTGCTCTTGAGCATTGTACCTTTTGTAATGGCGGCTCGAGGACCGCGCCGTGAGATGTGGTTGATCCTTTCGATCATTGGCTTGATTGTCGGTTCTGTATTTTTCTTTCCCAATCCAAGCGGCCTTCCGTTGGTCAACCCTCTGCTCGCAATCCTGACTTCCACATTGCTTGCCATGTTTGCTTGGATTTCTGCACGCAAGGTATTGCAGATATCGCAGACAAAGCCTATGCAGGATCTGTCGACTTTGATCGGCCAGCGCGGTCGCGGCAAAAACTCCCGTTGAAATGGAAGGCTCAGTCCAAGTGGCTGGGGAACTGTGGTCGGCCCGTCAGTAAGGATTTGATTCCCCGTGGCAGCGCGGTACGCGTGATTGGCCGTGAAGGCTTTGTCCTCATCGTTGAGAACGAAAGTTCATGATAATCCCAATGTAACGAAAGGAGTAATAAATGACACAAGTTGTTCTTTGTATTCTCGGCGGAATCGTGATCGTTGTCGTTGTTCTTCTGATCAACGCGATTCGAGTCGTACCTGAATATCAGCGCCTGGTGGTTTTCCGCCTTGGACGTGTGATGAGTCAGCCCAGAGGCCCTGGTATTGTTTTTCTCATTCCGGTTGTGGACCGTCCAGTCAGAGTGGATTTGCGCGAGCAGATCCGCGAAGTGCCGCATCAGGTATCCATCACGAAAGATAATGCACCGATCTCGATTGACTTCCTGTGGTACTTCAAGGTGATTGAGCCGACAGCGAGCATCGTTGCGGTGGGTAATTTTGAACTCTCGGCAGCGGGCATGGCAACCACCACACTGCGTTCCGTGATCGGTGGGATCGCGCTCGATGAGGTTCTGTCTCAGCGTGAAAACATCAATACAACTCTGCGCACCAAGCTGGATGAGGTGACCGAGCGTTGGGGCGTAAAAGTAACCAACGTGGAAATCCGCGAGATCATCCCGCCCAAGGAAGTGCAAGAGGCGATAAATCGGCAGATGACAGCTGAACGTATCCGCCGTGCAGTCGTGACCGAGTTCGACGGGTACGCGCGAAGCGGCCATCAATGTGGCAGAAGGCGAAAAGCAGTCTGCCATTTTGAAGGCAGAAGGCGCGAAGCAGGCCAATATTCTGCAAGCCGAAGGTTCTAAACAGGCGCAGTTATTGCAAGCAGAAGGTTACTCTGCTGCCCTTGAGAAAATCTTTGCTGCTGCTAAAACCATTGATCAGAAGACCATGACGCTTCAATACTTTGACACATTGAAATCCCTCGGCCAAGGCGCGTCCACCAAATATATCTTCCCAATGGAATTTACCAGCATGATCGAGAACTTCGTCAAGAATAAAGACAGTTAGTAATAAGCGGTCAGGTGATACAATCAAGGCCTCGCGCAACGCGAGGCCTTTTGTTTCATGGAAATCACAACCGCTTCATTCTTTGATCTCGGTGCACTCAATAAACTTGAACGTGCATGCTTTGAAAAAGATGTCTGGCCGTTCCTAGACCTTGTCGCAGTCTTGACGTTTCCCGATGTGATTCGCTTAAAGGCGATTGATGAAGATGGGAAGATGATCGGTTTCGTTGCGGGAGACCCGCGTCCTTCAGAGGGATTCTCGTGGATTGCGACCATCGGCGTTGTACCGGAGTTTCGCCGCCGCGGCATTGGGCGCGATCTGTTGCGCGCCTGCGAGAGTCAGCTCAAAACACCACGCGTGCGTTTATCGGTGCGGGCGTCCAATGATGGGGCAATTAGGCTGTACGAGCAGGAAGGTTATCATCGTGTGGATGTTTGGCAATCCTACTATAACGACGGGGAGGCGGCTATCGTTATGGAAAAGATGCGCGCGATATAATCAAACTTATGGTTGTTGACCAGTTGGCGCCACCTGAATTAATTCAATCGTTGATTCAACTCAATCGGCTTGTTGATGAATTGAATCGCCAGCCGCGCATTGCAGTGGATACAGAGTCAAATAGTTTGCATGCCTATCGAGAGCGCGTCTGCCTCATTCAATTTTCTACTATTGAAGCGGACTACTTGGTAGATCCACTTGCATTCGACGATTTGGATATTCTTGGATCCATCTTTGCCGATCCTAAAATTGAAAAAGTATTTCATGCGGTGGAATATGATTTGATCTGTTTGCGGCGGGATTATGGCTTCAAATTTGCAAATCTTTTTGATACGATGCAAGCGGGCCGCATCCTTGGTCGCAGGCAGGCGGGACTCGACCGGTTGATTGGGGAGAAATTTAATATCAAAGTAAACAAGCGGTTTCAAAAAGCGGACTGGGGTGCGCGTCCGCTCACGCGCGATCTGATGTTATACGCCCGCCTTGATACCCATTTTCTTATCCCACTCCGTGACCTGCTTAAGGCTGAACTCGAAGAAAAAGGACTCTGGAGTCTTGCCCAGGAAGATTTTCAGATGGCTTGCCATACAAACGGCTCCAAACCAAAAGCTCAATCGCCTTCTTGGATGCGTTTTAGCAATCGCCGTGACTTAACTTTGCGTGACCTGACCGTGTTGAATGAGTTGCTTTCATTTCGCGAGCAAATCGCCGCGCGCCTTGATCGTCCTTTGTTTAAGGTCCTGGAGGATGATCGGCTGATCGAGATTGCCAAAATGAAACCAGCCACTCTCAAAGAGTTAGAGGTGGAGTTGACCTCGCGGCAAATTCAAAATTGGGGCTCGCTGATTCTCGAAGCGCTTCAGCGCGGGACGCAGAGTCCGCTGGTGAAACGGATTCCGCCCGAACATCCGAATGATGCGTATGTCAAGCGAATCGATAAATTGAAGAACTGGCGAAAGAAAATTGCGGCGGAGATGGACGTCGAATCGGATGTCGTTTTGCCGAGATCGATGCTGATCGCGTTGGCGGAAGGCGGGCCGCAGGAAGTCAAAAGAGTGATGGAATGTTCGCCGTGGAGAATGGAACATTTCGGTGCCCAAATTGCAAAGGCCCTCGGAGGTTAAGATGCGAATCAATTTTCATGGCGCGACGCAAACAGTGCCTGATTCACAGCATTTATTAGAAATCAACGGTGCGACCCTTTTATTTGAGTGCGGCATGTATCAAGGCAGTCGCGAGGAAACTTATTTTCGTAATTAGGATATTTCTGATGATCCGCGTAAGATTGGCGCGGTGATTCTTTTTCACGCGCATATTGAGCATACGGTAACCAAAGACATTTGATCAAGAATAGTTATTCGGATCCGTTCTATGCCACGTACTCCACCGCTGATTTGGCGGATGTGATGTTACGCGACTTGGGTCACATTCAGGAAGCAGATGCGGAGTTCGTTAATAGGAAAGAATCGCGCCACGGCGGTAAATATCTCGGGCCGCTTTACACTATGGCGGATGCCGGGTAGGTGGATGAACATTTCCAGCCAATGGATTTTGACCAACCCTTCGGACCAGTTCCCGGCGTGACGGTCCACTTTTGGGATGCAGGTCATATTCTCGGCTCGGTTGGCGTTTCATACGGACATGGAAGAAAAAGGACCAAGAATTCGCTTCTGGTTTTCCGGCCATTGGTCGTCCGAATTTATTGCTGTTCCGCGACCCAGTTCTGCCGGAGGCGGCCGATTAACTTTTGATGGAATCAACTTATGGGGAAAAATCTCACGATAGCCCGCGTCTTGCGTTCGATGAATTGCCCAATGTCGTTCCGGAAACGATAAGTCGCTGCGGAAAATTATCATCCCGGCGATTGCGGTCGGACGCACACAGGAATTGGTCTTTTATTTATGATTAAATGATGAGTGATGGCATCAAGACGGCGCCAGTTTACGTGGACAGCCCTTTGGCGGTTCATGCTCCTGATATCTTTCGAGCTCATCCTCAATGCCTCGATGAAGAAACGAGCGAATTCGTCCTAAAGGAAAAGCTCCCCGCGCTGGATTTCAAACAATTAATGTATATTCGTTCGGTGGATGAATAGAAAGCGTTGATCGAGCGTAAAGACCCGATGATCATTCTTTCGGCTTCCGGCATGGCGGAGGCGGGACGCATTCTGCATCATCTGTGCAATAACGTCGAAAATCCTAAGAACACGATTCTGATTGTGGGTTGGACACCACCTGATACCTTGGGCCGCCGTCTTGCTGATCGCGAGAAACGCGTCCGGATTTTTGGCGAGCCCTATGAAGTCAAGGCGCGCGTCGAAACGATTGTCGGACCCTCGGTCCATGCCGGGCAGGATTTGCTCCTCAATATACTTTGGACCTCAAATCACAAGTCAAGAAAATTTTCCTGGTGCACCGTAAATCCCAACGTATAACTACATTGATGGAAAAAATGAAGGACGCGGGCTTGCAAGAAATCTATTACCCTGAACTGGATTCGAGCGTGGAAATCTGAGATATAATTCGCCGCACTCATGGAGAGGTGCCAGAGTGGTTGAATGGGACGGTCTCGAAAACCGTTGTGGGCCTCGTGTCTACCGTGGGTTCGAATCCCACCCTCTCCGCAGAATTGACCCTAAGGTCTTCAAGAATCCTTAGGGTCGAAATTCCGGTGGTAAGATTCTATCAATGCAGATAAACCTCGCTCTTGCTCAAATCGCGACAAAACTGGGAAACGTTCAAGCCAACCTCGAAAAGCATCTGGACTACATCAAGCAAGCTCAAGCCCAGAAAGCTGACCTGATTGTATTTCCTGAACTCTCCCTCACCGGATATGTTTTGCAGGATTTGGCTTCGACGGTTTCCCATAAGCCGACGGATGATGATCCAATCTTCAAGCCGCTGCTCGAAGCGAGTCAAAATCTGGACATTGTGGTTGGCTTTGTGGATGAAGATACTCGTCATCGCTTCTATATTGCCTCTGCCTACCTCTCTGCCGGGCGCGTGCTTCATGTTCATCATAAAGTTTATCTACCCACTTATGCGTTATTTGACGAAGGTCGTTTCTTCGCCCACGGCGAATCGTCCGTGCCTT
>CAVVZL010000005.1:0-354605 GCA_963752775.1 uncultured Chloroflexia bacterium | reverse complement strand
TGAGATCAGTTATGTTTGTTCTGAATGCGGCGGAAAGATGAGCCGCGTTCCGGATTTGATCGACGTATGGTTCAACTTGGGTTCGATGCCCTACGCTCAATGGCATTATCCGTTTGAGAATCAGGAGAAATTCAAATCGCAATATCCAGCCGATTACATTTGTGAAGCTGTTGACCAGACGCGCGGTTGGTTCTATTCATTGCATGCCATCAGCACACTGCTAATGGATTCGGTTGCCTATAAGAACGTCATCTGCCTCGGATTGATTCTCGATGAAGATGGCAGAAAGATGTCGAAAAGTCTCGGCAACATCGTTAATCCATGGGATGTGCTCAAGGTCAACGGAGCGGACGCATTTCGTTGGTATTTGTATACAGCCACACCACCAGGCAACGAGCGCCGCTTCTCGGTGGATTTGGTTGGTGAGGTCATCCGCAATTTCACGTTGACTTTGTGGAACGTGTATTCGTTCTTTGTCACATATGCCAATTTGGATCAACCGCAATTGACAACAGTGCGTGTTTATAGCGACAATGTTCTCGATCGCTGGCTGTTATCGGAGCTTCATGCGCTGATCCGCGATGTGACGAATGCTTATGAAAATTATGATGTCACCGGCGCAACGCGGCCAATTGAAGCATTTGTTGAAAAACTTTCGACGTGGTATCTGCGCCGCTCGCGCCGCCGATTCTGGAAATCCGAATCGGACGCGGATAAACAGGCTGCTTACGGCACACTTTACACCGCATTGGTCACCGTTGCAAAATTGATCGCGCCGGCCATGCCATTTCTTGCCGATGAGCTTTATCAAAACCTTGTCCGCTCGGTGGATCAATTTGCAGCGGAGTCTGTGCACCTATCGGAATGGCCGAACATACGATGAATCCTTGATCGATGAATCGCTCAACCGCGATATGGAATTGGTGACGAAACTGGTTTCGCTTGGACATCAGGCGCGTCAAAAAGCGAATCGCAAAGTCCGGCAACCATTGAAGGAAGTTGCCTTTTCGCTGGGTAATCCTTCTGAACGAAAAGCCGTAGCAACGTTTGCGGATATGATCGAGGAAGAGTTGAATGTTAAAACAGTTCGCCTCTTAGATGCTTCAACGGAGGCGGTCTCGCACACGATCAAGCCATTGCCAAAACAACTCGGACAAAAATATGGCAACAAATTCCCTGCGCTTCAAAAAGCGATACTTGCCATGAACGCTGAAGAAGTTGCGCGTGCATTGGTTGGTGGCGGATCGGTGAAAGTCGATGTGGATGGACAGACTTACGATATTCTGCCGGATGAAGTTGAAGTCAAGGCGCAGGCAAAGGAAGGTTTTGCAGTTGCAGAAGAAGGTGCGTATGTCGCGGCGCTTGTCACTGAACTTACTCCTGAGCTCGTTCAGGAAGGTTTGGCGCGCGAATTCGTTCGCCGTGTACAAGACTTGCGAAAGAGCGCTGAGTTGGATGTGGCGGATCGTATCAAGTTGTTTGTTAGTGCGTCGGCCAATCTTGAAGTCGGCTATTGAGGCGCATCGCGAGTATATTACCAATGAAACACTAGCGGTTTCACTTGATTTCAGCGAGCCGCCTTCCAGCGCATTATCCGTTGAAGACGATTTCGATGGAGAGAAGGTCAAGGCTGGATTGTTGAAGCTGTAATGCTACGGCTTTGATTTCAAGTAGTCTTCTTTTGTGTCAAGGTCCTGTAAAATCGTTGGTGTATCGAATTCAAGATACAGAATATCTTCTCTGATGGTGATTCAAAAAATCGCGCAGTGTTTGTGGAGCGCGCATCTTCAAGATTTCGTCCCAGAGTTCACGTGCCACCATCCAAGGATGTCCGCGATGTAATTGGTAACTGGGGACAATGATTGGAGCTTGGGACTCTTTATAAGTTTGCAGAATGCGCTGTACGCTTCTGACCTGGACCTGAGGCTGGTCGCCGAGACAAATGAGCGCGGCGCGCGTCTCATCTTTTTTTGCCGACAATCCGGCCTGCAGGGAGCTTAACATTTCACCCTCGGCATAATTCTCGTTATAAACGGTCTGCACTGATTTGCCGATCAGCATGTCCACTTGCTGGTGAGCTCCGCCAGTGACGACGAGAATATCGTCAACGCCAGCTGTCTGGAGTGTGGAAATGACCGTTTGCAAAACAGTGCTTTTGCCCCAGGGCAAAAGCATCTTGGGTTGGCCCATTCGTTTGGATTCGCCTGCGGCGAGGACAATAGCTGAAATCATAAAGTATCGTCCTCAATCAAACGTTGATAATCTTCAGGTTTATCTACATCGAGCAAGAGTCGATCATCATGCCAGGGTAAATATTCAACAGGATATTTCGAGAAGATGGCGCGTCCGCCGACATCGCCTTCAAGCTCAAGCAAATCAGGAAATGTGGTGCAGTCGAATAAAACTGGGTTTGCCCGTTGCTCCATCATCACCAACGGCGCGACGATGGGATAAAGTTCTGTGGTGTGGTGTTCGATCAACGCTCGAATAACATCTGCTGTGATTTGCGGCTGATCGGACAATAGAAAGATTGCAGAGCCTGCATTGGCAGGCAGGGCTTTAACTCCAACTCGGATCGATGACGATTGTCCGCTTTGCCATTTTTCATTGCGAACAATAATAACGGGCAAATCTTTTATCTTGGCTTCGACTTCCTCCGCGTTGGCGCCAGTGATCACAACAATGACAGGAGAGAGCCCTGCTTCCAAAGCGGTTTGTGCTACAACGCGGACGAATGGTTCACCGCGCCAATCAAGTAGTTGCTTGGGTTGGCCGAAACGCAGTCGATGCGCCAGCGGCGAGAATGATGCCTGCTGTTTTTTCAAAGGTTTGAAAGTGCGAATGTTGTAAACTTCCCACGATGATTGAATCAAAATGGTCAAGCAATTTCGTTGACATCTTTCCGCCGATGGATTGCAGTTCTGGTGTATCGGCTTGATTGAGAAAGACGATTCGACGCGCGTCAGCTGGAATATTTTTGAGTCCGCCATCCGGATGAGTTAAAGACGCGGATAAGAGCATCGGGTGTGATTGAATCGTCTAATGGGAGCCCGCTCAAAGTCGAGAAGAGTTGCGGACGGTGAACATGTTTCTCGTTCAATGATTTTCCCAATCCACTTAATCCTGCAACAACAATGACTGCATCAGTAAATTCTGGAATAACTGGTTCGTGTTCGTTGGGTGCCTTCAATGCTTTCTGACGCGAACCATCTGCTTCGATCAGTAAGGTCATATTATGCGTTCTTGATGTATGCGCATAGCCAATATAATATATTTTCCTTTACACCAATTGCTCGATCATCTTGGATGGAATCAGTGATAAGCGTTACGCCACTGAAATCCGTGACTGATCAATATCGCCTTATTTTTTGTGCAATGATATGATGATCTGCAAGCGGGATTTGCCATGCGCCGAGATGAGTTGTAGTTGTAACGAGAACAGGCGGAGGCAGTTCGCGTGCCAGTTGAAAGATGGCTGTGGTCTTGCCTCCTGCGCCGACAAAAACGATTGTTTCCCCTTTGCTGGTATTGAATGAGCGGTGAAAGTCTTAAGGCCCGCGAAAGGAGCAATGTGTCACCATCCGCCGGTTTTTTGACGGTTCCTGATCACATCCTGCAAGGCGGATAACATTTCGTTGAAGGCTGTTTTATCGGGGTTTTGTCTTGTCGCTTCCTGTTCAAGTTGACCGAGCAGATAAACCATCCATGACACCCATGTGCGCGGATTATTTTGTGTGCTGGATATTTCTTTGGCAGTATCATTAAGGATATCGCGAAGTTCATCTTCTCTGCTCATAGGTCACACTCTTTCTTCCACTATTCTTTAGGATATTTGTATTGTAGCACTTCTGTATGAATGGATTATACCCATAATCTGTTTCTCACTTCAGGCCGCGTGAGCAAGGCCTCCATAACGCCGCCGCCAATGGCAAGTGCTTTTTCGCTGATCAACTGACAAAGACTTGCGTCGTCGCGCGGATCAATATCACCGATCTTCATGTTGCGCGTCACAGCTAATCCGGAATGAATCAATCCGCGTATAACACCTTTGAATGGACTCTTGATTTGCGCGCCGCTTATTTCAGCGATGAGTTCATCGGGTTCGCAATGGTCTGCCGACTTGTTTATGATTTACGATCACGCCATCCTGTGGGGCGCGCAAAACGCGACGTGGATCGCCTTCGGGCTTGGAGGTGTCGTTGAGCGTAGAACCTTCCCAGATCACGCGGCCCAGCGTATGTCCGCGCTGAGTCTCGATCACGGCGTGACAATTCAGCGGGGCGGTGAAACCCGGTCCAAGTCCAAGATAAAGGAGCGCCCGATGCGATAACGCTTCAGGCGGACGCTTCATCATACGTGCATCAACAATCGCAAGCGGGCTCAATGTCTTTGCGGCCTTGCAATCTGGATCAATCAATACCGGTATCTGTTGCTTTGAAAGAATATTCAATATCTTAAGCGTATCAGCAGGATCATCCACAACACGCGCGGTAACTTCCTCCACCGTGATTTGTTTTTCGTAAATCGCTGTAGCAAATGAAACTGTCTGACGGACAGCGAGCGGCAAAGGCAATTCTGTGATGGCGACGTTTAGTCCGGCGTGGTGCAAACGCAATGCAACGCCGCTTGCCAAGTCTCCTCCCCCGCGAATCAGAATGAGTGCAGGCATCAGGATGTTCCGCCGGTTTGCTCGCGCAGAAGGTGACCGAACGCATAGATTGTCAGATAAACAAAGGTAAAGAATAATGTATAAAGACCAATAAATCCAAATGAACGAAGGCTGGGGTCGGCAAGCCAATCCCAGAGGTTCGCGGCAGTGTTGGTTGGATC
Source organism: uncultured Chloroflexia bacterium (assembly GCA_963752775.1). Lineage (GTDB taxonomy): Bacteria > Chloroflexota > Anaerolineae > Anaerolineales > Villigracilaceae > Fen-1038. The sequence continues at coordinate 349,775 of CAVVZL010000005.1, read as the reverse complement.
TTTGAATATATCCCAGCTGTTCAATCGGACAAAGCGTCCGACATAAATACCAGCGCTACTGAGACCCGCTACAATCAAGACAAACAACCAGCCAAACCATCTTCCAAATTCGCGTCGGATGATTTCCTGCATGAGGTTGAGTGAAATAATCCCCAGTAGCATTCCAGTCCACGAAAACCAAATCAGCAGAATTACGTCATACCATATCGGAACATTAGCTGAATTCCACAGCGAATCACCAGCTGATGTTTGTCCGAGATGCTGAAGATCCGTAAGGATATATGGTGCGTTCGGGAAAAAAATCAGCCAGAGGAATACGAAGATTGGAATAACAATATAGATTGATAACTGCCGCCATGACAAAATGTATGCGAAGTAGGCCAGCGCAAATGGAATCCAGGCGAGGAAGAGATTCCAGATCAAACCTACGTAGCCGTAAGAATTGCTGTAAGCTATCCGTGCGAGAACCAGAGTAACACAGACAACAGATGCAGCGGTGATCAACATCAGGATTGCAACCTTGTACTTATGATACCTTAGGATATGGTTCAACGTTTTGATCATACTGATGATTCTACCAGCCCTTTAAGAACTGTGAGGTGACCGGTCAGAATTGACTTCTTGTGGAGTTTGTTTATGTAGTAAGCTTCCAAAGACATAAAATGTAATATACATAAAAGTAAAGAACGAAGTATAGAGGGCGATGTATTCAATGGGATGTTGACCGGCTTGCGGGACAATCAAATCGTTAATCACATGGAGAGGATGAATTAGAAAGTCCCAGCTATTGACGCGTGAGAAACGTCCCAAATAGATGCCTGTGCTGCCCAACAAGTTTCCAAGAACCACAAAAGCCCATCCAGCCTTCCGGTTAAACTCACGGCTTATAATTTCCTGCATCCAATGAAGAGAGACCACGCCGAGTAAAACGCCTGTCCATGCAAACCAGGTTACTAGGATTACATCAAACCAGAGTGAAGGCGAATCAGAGTACAGGCGCAAATGCTGAAAATCTGTCAGGAGGTACAGCGCGTTTGGAAAGAAAATCAACCAGAAGAAGATGTTGATCGGAAAAATCAACAAACTTGTCTTGCGCGGCAGGGCAAGGTTATAGGTAATAAAGGCAAGTAAAAATGGTATCCAGGCCAGCGATATATTGCGAACCAAAAACCAATAATTGTATCTGGCGTTCCAGTCTCCTGCCATTCGTATGGTGACGAGAATAAGGCTGAAGCTAGTAGCAATTGCAAGGAGACCAAAGATTTTCAGTCCGGATCTATTGTTTAGAAAACGTGCATAGGACTTCATTGTTTACCAAAAAGCGCCGGAAAGCCCCTACTTTTAGCTGTGAGGATATTGAACGTGATAGAAATATCATTTGCGCTAGGGCTATATCGCATAGGTTCCAATCCTTAGAAGCTCCCGGCTTTAGCCGTAGGGAGCAGTCACTTGTTCAGGAAGTTAGCGAGAATCGAGTTAACTTCCTCTGGTTTTTCATAGTGTGGGATGTGTCCACAATTTTCGATGATGTGAAATTCTGCCGTGCGGAACTGCAGACAAAATATCGCGGCTTTGTTCCAGCGGTAAAGTCTGATCGCTTCGTCCCCAAATCAGTAAGACGGGCAAACCAAGCTTCCCTAATCGTTGATAGACTTCGGGGAAACCATCCAGTGTTTTGTTACGAAGAGTTCGAGAGAATTGCGCGCGTGAAACCGCGAAATTGCATCTGGACGCGATATTGATTCTGAAACATTTTAATGTGTTCGGAGTTGAAGAAATCAGATGCAACTCCTTGAACCATTCGATCGATGCCTACCACGCCAAGAATCAATTCGCTGACGCCGGGCAGGACCGCGGCTTGATACATCCAAGAAAAGGGCATAGATTGGATTCCAACGGGATCAATCAAGACGAGTCTGCGCACACGTTCAGGAACATTCACGGTGAATGCGGATGCGATCGCTCCACCCATCGAGAGACCAATCAAGTTTGCTTGTTTGATATTGGATGCGTCCAGTAGTTCTTTTAATTGATTTACGAATAGATCCATAGTGTATTTGACGTGTGGGCGATCAGAAAATCCGCGCCCAAAAAGATCGTATCGCAAAACGTGAAAACCGGCGCTGACCAGGAAGTTGAAGGTTGGATCGAAGACGAAATAAGGAACCGAGAATCCGTGAATAAGCACAACGGGCTCCCTCACCTTTAATCCCTCTCCCATAGGGAAATGGAAAGGAGTGAGGGAAGGGCCACCTAATTCGTAGTGGGTGAATCCATTTGAAAGTCGGATGAAAGAACCGCCCGTGGAGGCGCGTATATCATCGTCAATATCTTTTGTCTCACCTCGATAAATAAAATCAAAATTCATTTTACTTTGCCGAGGGCACGTAACACGCGCTCGGAAGTAAACGGGAATTCGTTGATCCATACTCCAGTTGCATCGTGAATAGCAGCAGCAATAGCCGGTACGAGCGGAAGAAACGGTATTTCTCCAAGGCCACGTGCACCCCATGGCCCGTTCGGTTCCGCCACTTCAACGATGACCGATTCAACTTTTTCAGGGATGTCAAGAATAGTTGGGATCAAATAGGTGCTCAGTTGATCGGTCAGCACGCGCCCGTCTTTGGTTTTGAATTCTTCCGTGATCGCATAACCTTGTGCCTGTACCACAGCTCCTTCAATTTGACCGACGACAAGTTGTGGGTTGATCGCCTTGCCAACGTCATCCGCACAAATGACCCGAACGAGGCGCACCTGACCGGTTTCTATATCCACCTCTACTTCAACAGCTTCTGCTGAATAAGCATAGGAAAAGTTAGGTACCGAATAGCCTGTCTCCTCATCAAAATGGGTAGTCTTCGGTGCGAGATATTTATATTCTGCGATAGCCGGATGTTCTTCTGCTCGCCATTTTTTGAGTGCTGCTTCCGCCGCGCCTTTGATGGCGTTGCCCGCCATAAAGGTCATGCGAGAGGCGGAAACCGACCCAGAACTTTCTTGATTTGCAGAATCCGAAGTGATTATTTGTACCATCTGTGCCGGCACACCAATCGCCTCAGCCGCGAACTGTGCCATTACGGTATGTGTTCCTTGTCCAACCTCAGCGCCTGCATGATGAAGAATCACTTTTTCTATCTCGCTATTTCCATGGATTTCCACTTTTGCCCACGAATTCTCCTGATAGCCAAACGAGAAGCCGACATTCTTAAATCCGGCCGCAAAGCCGATTCCGCGCGCGAGATGAGACTTCGCGCCGCGTCTTGGTCGGCGGCTTGTTGATGTCTACCCAGCCGAATTTCTTTGACGCGGCTTCAATCACTTGCGGCACGCTGACTGGTCCCGGAGCAGGTGTCCCGACATCGAGCGTCATTCCATCTCTCAGTGCGTTCTTCATGCGGAATTCAACTGGATCCATGCCTAGCTTTTCGGCAAGCTTATTCATTTGGCCTTCCGCCATGAACAATGCTTGCGGCGCGCCGAATCCGCGGAAGGCCGCGCTTGGAACATTGTTTGTGTAAACACCAAAAATATCCGCTTTAACATTTGGAATGAAATATGGGCCGGTGCAGGTGATTGCTGAGTTGCCCAAAACTTTGTTGGATGTGTACATGTAGGCGCCGCCATCGGCAATAATTTCGTTTTGCGCGGCGACAAGTTTCCCCTCTTTGGTCGCGCCCCATTTGGCGCGTAGAATTGCAGGATGTCTCTTTGCATGCCCGATGATCGACTCGCGGCGGCTCCAGATGATTTTGACCGGACGTTGTAATTTCCATGTAGCAAGCGCCAACACGATTTGCACCGATAAATCTTCGCGTCCGCCAAATGCGCCGCCGATGGCGGGATAGATAACGCGCACGCGTTCTTCAGGCAGGTTGAGGGCGTGGGCGATCGAATCGCGGTCAGCATGTGTCCACTGTCCTCCGCACACAATGGTCACGCGGCCCTCTTTGTCAATATAAGATAAACCTGCTTCCGGTTGAAGATAGGCGTGTTCCTGTGCAGGCGTCCGATATTCGTCTTCGACAATTACATCGGCTTGTGCAAAGCCTGCTTCAATATCTCCTTTGCGGATTTTGTAGTGAACGCATATATTTAAATCACCGATCTCTTGATGCACACGCGGCGCCTCGGGCTTGATTGCCTCAAGTGGATCTGACACTAATGGGCAAATCTTCGTATTCAACTTGAATCAAACCGAGTGCAGCTTGCGCCGCCGCTTCGCTTTGTGCGATGACGGCCGCTACTTGATCGCCGACGAAGCGAACCACATCGGTTCCAGGTTTTGGTGAGCCGGGTCCGCATAGCACTGGCTGATCGGGCATCTGCAATCCGTATTCGTTGGTTGGAACATCTTTGGAGGTGTAAACAGCAACGACTCCGGGTGCGGCTTCGGCTTTGCTGGTCTTGACGCTCAGAACGCGAGCATGAGGCCGTTCAGCAAATAATATTTTGGCGTAGAGCATTCCTTTCATGGAAAGGTCGCCTGAATATGCTGCTTCGCCTGTGACTTTGCCGCGGGCATCGATGCGTGGAAAGGATTGTCCAATGGATGACATGATAGCTCTCCGTTTCTTTGTTCTCCCGTATTATACAACGGCTTTTCAGTTGCCATTTTTATGAGGCTGGTATGGTATATTCAACTTGTCTAATGAAGAGGTGAGTGATGCCTGGATTTGAATACAATAATTTATTTGGTGAGACAGGACCGCAGAGTATGCTCGATTATTTGCAGGGTCGTCTCGCGGCGCGTGACCTTTCTGCTGAAGAGGCTTTAGCCATGCTGGGCGCTGGTCCATGAACAATTGACCAACCCGGCAAATGCAGATCGTGGTGCGTATCAGAAATACTCTGAGTTCATGGCAGCTTTACAAACCCAAATGCCTGACGTTCACGACTATGTTACTCTCTGCTTGGAAACAGTATGCTGAGAATAAGGGTAAGGCCGATCGAGAGGAGGAACGCCAATATGATAATCTTGAAGGCAATGAGAAGCTTGAAACCGGAGATTTTAAATCTGTAAGTAAAAGTGAAGCGAAGTCTCCTAATGTTGGTGCTGTATCGGAAGAAGGCGGTGATGAAGAAGCAGGTGAAGAAGGGGATGAGCCGGATGAGGACGAAGAAAAAGATGAAGGCGCTGACGAAAAAGAATCGGGGGAATCTGCAACGGAAGAATCAGGTGAGGCAGAGGAATTGAAGAAGAATCGGGTGAAAAAGAAAAGGAAGGCGAAGAACCCGAAAAAGAGGGAGAGAAAGAAGACGAAGAAATCTGAAAAAGAGGAGGAGGGAGAAAAAGAAGAAAATGTTGATGAAGAATCAGAAGAGAATGAATCCGAAGAGGAAGAGAAAAACAAGGACGAGGAAGAAAGCGAAGGTGAGGAAGCCGGAGAGGAAGAAAAGGAATCGGAAGAGAAAGGTGACGAAGGTCCCCAGGAAGAAGAAGCGGAAGAAAGTGAATCTGGCGAAGACGATGAAGAAAGTGAGTCCGAAGGTGAAGTCATTGAAGAAGCCGAATCGCCTGAGTCGAACGACGTTGAAACAGAACCACCTGAAGATGAACAGGGCGGCGAAGCAGCTGTGGATTAGCAAAGAGAGTGAGTCTAAACTACCTCACTCTCTTTAATTCTTATCGGTTATATCGTTTCGCTTTTATTTTTGGCGGCGGAGCATCTTGGGGTCCGTAACGCGGCGGCCCAAGCGTTTTGTAAATATATGCATTGCCCACTGACACCAAAGCTCCGATCACCAGGAGATAGAAAATAAACAATATTAAAACGCCGTATAAGTTAGCCTGAGTTTGGATGAAGCCCAATAAAGGATTAAAGAATCCAAGCTTCCACCACGCAGCCGGCATAACGGGATTGCCAAGCAATTGGTAGGGGATGTACTGTTGCGCCCAGGCGTTTTGGACAGTGAGTTCTGCCAATCCGAACGAGATGATTGGAACTACGACCATTAAAATACAACCAATGCCGCGCCACACCGGGTGGGGGCGCTCAATATGTGGTTTTGGAGCTCTGAATGTGGTCGGAGAATATTTTCCCATCTATCACCTCTCAAGCCTTGATTTTGCTTGCATCTTCTATTGCTTGAACGATCTTGTAGTAGCCCGTACAACGGCACAGATTGCCGGTGATGGCTTGTTCGATTTCGTTCTTCGAGGGGTGCGGTTTTTCTTCGAGCAGTTTTGCGGCCGACATGATAAAGCCGGGTGTGCAATATCCGCATTGGACCGCGCCATCTTGTACGAAAGCTTCTTGCACAGGATGTAATTGGCTGCCGTTGGCGAGACCCTCGACCGTTATGATTTCTGCGCCATGTGCGCGTGGTGCAGGGACGAGGCACGACATTACGGCTTTGCCGTCGAGGAAGACCGTGCATGCGCCACATTCGCCCTCGGCGCATCCTTCTTTGGTTCCGGTCAACATTCCTTCTTCGCGAAGCAGGCGAAGCAAGGTTTTATCATAGCCATTTTTGAAGACAAACTTTTTGCCGTTGATGGTCGTCTCGATCGGTGTGATGGGGAAGCGGCTTTCAACTTCCGGCGCTTTTCCTTCGTTTTTGTCTTTTCCCCATAACAGTACCGGATCGCGCGGGTAACCATCCTGTTCGCGTTTATCTCGAATCGACCTCAAACCTCGGGAAGTGATCACGCGTACCATCTCACGCCGATAGGAGGCACTGCCACGTACATCGTCAATGGGACGGCTGGCATTCATGGTCAGTTCGGCGGCTTTAGAGATGACATCGTCGGAGAGCTTTTTGCCGCGCAGATATTCTTCCGCTTCGGGCGCGTGGATGATGGTCGGCGCGACAGCCCCGAGCGTGATCGAAGCCGATTGAACGGTTCCCCATTTCAAAGTCAAGACGAGAGCGGCATTGACCAATGATATGGCTTGTGCGCGGCGCAGGGCCAATTTGATAAATGTGCCGCGTTGATCTTTGGTCATTGCTGGGAAAGAAATATCCACCAGCATCTCATCGGGTTGCATCACGTTCTTGCGGACGCCGGTATAAAAATCCTGCAATGCTACTTTGCGTTCGCCGCGCGTAGAGGCAAGCGTCACCGACGCGCCTAATGCCATCAATGGCGTGATGGTGTCATTGGCAGGCGAAGCGGTGATTAAGTTTCCGGCAACGGTGCCGCGATTCCTGATTTGCGGGGCGCCAACTTCCCAGGCCGCGCGTGCCAATGGATAGGCTCGTTCACGAATCAATTTGGAGGCGGCGCAATGATTATGCGTGACCAACGGGCCGAGGTGGATTACATCATCTTCGTCAAGCGTGATGCAATCGAGGTCGGGAATGCGAGTCACGTCAATCAACGTTTCAATTCCTTTTCGGACGCCGCGCTCGAGTTCGAGGATCAAATCAGTCGCGCCAGCTACGATGCGGGCGCGTTCTCGATTCTCCGCAAGAATTTTTAGAGCTTCATCAGTGGAGGTCGTATTTATATAATTGTGCCACATGACACTTTTTGTACCACAAAAACAAGAAAAGGCACAGAGTTTTTTTAAGTTGTCTGTGCCTTTTGCGCTGCTTACTTTCCGCTGCCGGTAAATGCCTCGGAGCGGCGATTGAACGTGTCCACGGCTTGACGACCAAGCGTGGTGATGTTGCGGATGGCGGCGGGCAGGGCCGCGTCGTCGCCGATGCTGGCTTCGACATTATCCAGTCCATGCCCGATTTGATCGGCGAGATCAAAGAATGCCAGATCGAAATTATAAAGTTGTTCAAGTTCCTTCTCATTGATCTTGACCGCATCGAACAAGCCGGAATAACCGCGCGCAGCGGTGCTGATCTTATCCATGAAGGTGCGCATTTGCGTGACGGCTTTCTCCATCTCGCCCACAGAATCAAGTTTGCCTGCGCTGCACCAAATCAGTCTGTAGAGCCGATGCGCGTTTGACCAAATCATCGAACCTGCGCGCGATGGTGTCGCGCACGAGTTTGTCCGCGTCGCGCCAATTCTGTCGTTCGACATAACCGCTAAATCCGGGGATATAGGATGCCAGTTTTTTGAACGGATCCATCTGGCCGCTTACGTTTTGATACATGTCAGTCATTTGTGCCTCCTGCGTTGATATACAAGATATACGAGTTGCAGTTACTTTCGTCGCACGAACTCGTACTATTATAGCCTGAGTTTCTGGTTATAATCAAGAAAGCCATTTTTCCTATTTGGAGTAATTCCATGGCAGGAAAAGAAATAATTTCTCTCGTTCCAGAGAGTAAAAAATTTTAAGCGCTCGACGCGCATGGCGTTGGGCAAGGAGAACATAATGACAACTGATATTCAATCCTTATTAGGGGACAAGGCAGAGAAACTGCTTGGCTTCAAGTCACCCAAAATTCCCAAAGAGCGATTGCATTTACCCGGCCCTGATTTTGTAGACCGTATTGTTGCGCATTCCGACCGCAACAATCGTGTGCTCGGCAATCTGGCGTGGATGCACGAACACGGTCGGCTTGGCGGAACAGGTTATCTTTCGATCCTGCCGGTCGACCAAGGCATCGAGCATTCAGGCGGCGCGAGCTTTGCCAAGAACCCCGATTACTTCGATCCCGAAAACATTGTCAAGCTTGCCGTCGAAGGCGGATGTAACGCAGTAGCATCCACGTTTGGTGTGCTGGGCATTGTGGCGCGCAAATACGCACACAAAATTCCTTTCATCGTCAAAGATCAATCACAATGAATTGATGACCTATCCAAACAGCTTCGAGCAAATCCTGTTTGGCACGGTCGAGGAAGCGTACGACATGGGCGCGGCAGCAATCGGCGCGACGATATATTTTGGTTCGGATGATTCACATCGCGAACTGATCGAGATCGCGCAGGCGTTTGCGCTTGCACACGAACTTGGCATGGCGACCGTTTTGTGGTGCTATCTGCGCAATTCGGCGTTCAAGAAGGACAAGGATTATCATGTCTCGTCCGACCTGACCGGACAGGCAAATCATCTCGGCGTCACGATTGAAGCAGATATCATCAAACAGAAACTTCCGGAGAATAACGGCGGCTTCATTGCATTGAACGCGGACGGCGTTTCGTATGGTAAATACGACAAGCGCATCTACAGTGAATTGAACAGCGACCATCCGATTGATTTGTGCCGTTATCAGATTGCGAACTGCTACATGGGCCGAATCGGACTCATCAACAGTGGCGGTGCTTCGGGCGAGAACGACTTTGGCGAAGCGGCTGCGACTGCCGTGATCAACAAACGCGCAGGCGGCACCGGTCTCATTTCGGGACGCAAAGCTTTCCAGCGTCCCGATGGCGGATGGTGTGAAGCTTTTGAATACCATTCAGGATGTGTATTTGGATAAGAGCATCACGGTGGCATAAGCTTGTCAATATTTAATTACAAGAAGCGTCGTCGAAAGACGACGCTTCTTTGATGATTTTATAATCCACAAACGAGGCCACAATAATGTCAACATCCACTAATTCGCTAATCCAATCTGGCGCAGGAGGCTTGCCAAAGATCGTCCTCGCTGCGGACGATGGCGCACGCGCCGAAATTTATCTGCATGGCGCACACGTCACTCCTGGATTCCAGCAGACGGCAGCGAAGCACTGTTCCTCAGTCCCAAAGCTGAATTTCTCTCTGGTCGGCCCATCCGCGGCGGCGTGCCGATCATCTTTCCGCAGTTTGGTGGGCTGGGAAATCTTCCCGCGCATGGCTTTGCCCGCACAATGACTTGGGGAGTGGCGGAGAATGCCCCCGATCATGCTATTTTGCGCCTGCGCGAAAACGGGAGCAGCCTGAGTATCTGGCCGCATAAATTTGAACTCGAATATACTGTCCGAATTGAGGGCAGTCGGCTTGAACTCTCGCTCAAAGTGACCAACACGGACAATACACCTTTTGAGTTTACTGCCGCCCTGCATACTTACCTGTATGTCAAGGATCTGCGACATGCCGCTGTTGGAGGCTTGAAAGGAATATGGTTTGTTGACAGGACTAATCCTTTGGCGGATATAGTGCGTCAAGCGATACAAAGAGACGAGCGGTTGGAATTCTTTGGCGAAGTGGACAGGTTGTATTTCGATGTCGTCCATCCGGTACAACTAATACAGAATGAAAAAGAGATCAGCATCGAGAAGTCCGGTTTTGCAGATGTGGTGACCTGGAATCCCGGACAGGATAAATGTGCGGCGTTTAAAGATTTGCAGCCAGACGGCTACCTTGAGTTTGTATGCGTCGAGGCCGCGGCGGTTGAAAAGCCGATCAGGTTAGGGCAGGGCGAGAGCTGGCTGGGAATACAAAGGCTGAGGGCTCAGGGAGATTCAAAACTTTCCGATGCCCGATTGCAGATGGTGTGAAACTTCTGAATACCATTCAGGATGTGTATATGGATAAAAGCATCACGGTAGCATAGTGGTTCAAAAATAAATGAAGCGCCGTCGTAAAGACGGCGTTCCTGCTTTAGCACTCAAGTCAACATCTTCTTTACCGAAAATCGCCGTAAAGCATCCGGCTCGAGGTGTGGGGTGTAGTCAATTATCATAGCCTTCATGCCAGGCGTAATAATTCACCAGGAACAGCGCTCTTTCCAAGCCATCAGATTTTAAGAAGGGGTGCCTTTCTTGCAAAAGCTTGGCGACCTTTGCCTTTCCAAGTTTTGCCTCTCCGCCTTGCTTGGCAATGTCCCAAACGGTATCAACCACTTTTTTCATAATCTCCAAGATTTGCTCTATTTCCTGTGAAGAGAGTTGATGGAATTCCTCTTCTAGGCGTTGTTTCCTTTCGATTTGACGTTTTGGTCCCCACTCATCGTAAATGCTATAAGCTTTGTCAAGGACAGAGGCCGGTATGTTCATAAAGGGCAAGAATTGGTCAGGAAAAGTTGAAAGGCCTTTCCTGTTCAAAATCGGGCAGGCACGCTGCTTGACTTTCGATCTCTTGAACGAAGGCATTCTCAAGTCCGAGATCGAGCGCATACTCAGTGATCTCGTCATATTCGGATTCGGTCAGCGTCCGGTTGATCTCTGGATATTTACTCGCTTTATGTTGAGGCGAATATTGCGACATGATGCTAAGGAAAATATCCGGCGAAAGATCAGCCAGAAAACGGAGGCAGGCTTCGGGTGTTATCAAGTTGACCCGGTAAGACGAGATGCCGCACTAACAATCCGCGTGTTGCGATTCCATCGTCATCCATTTGCAAATGACCGACTTGATCCAGCATTTCTCTGAGAACGCCGGGAATAACTTCTGCATAATCGAGCACGGCTGAATATCGTTTGCCAAGTGCGTTATCCATGTATTTGATGTCGGGCAGGTAGATGTCCACCAAGCCGCGGATTTGTCGAAGCGCATCCACGGAATCATATCCGTTGGTGTTGTACACAATTGGAATATGAGACCTTTTTCTTTGGCGGTGATGATCGCATCCGCCATTTGGAAAATCATGTGCGACGGCGAAACAAAGTTGATGTTATGCGCGCCTTCGGATTGAAGCCGCAGCATTTCATCTGCGAGTTCGTCAACGGTTAAGGTTCGGGTTGGATGAAGCTTGAATTCCTGGCTGATTTGATAGTTCTGACAGAACACGCAACGCAGATTGCAGCCCGCGAAGAAAATCGTCCCCGATCCTTTCGTGCCGGAGATGGGCGGCTCTTCCCCGAAATGCAGACCGGCGTGAGAAATCCGAATCTCCGCGCCGACTTTGCAAACCGCAAGTTTGCCTTCGATGCGGTTCACGCCGCAATTGCGCGGGCAACAGATACAGTGGGAGAGTTGACTGGTAAATGGTTCGTTCATGATTTGGTTTGAGTATAAAATAAGTTCCCCCGATGAACAATTGATGAAAGTCACTTAGTTAACTTGATTCTAACAAGACTGTCGAATAACATGCCGTTGCCTAGAATTCAGCTTAAAAACACCTTGAGCAGGATCATAATGCAGGTCAAATGAGGCAAGCCAAGATTGTTCTCAGCGATGCGTTCACAGCGCAGGGCCACCTTTTGCGGAAGTTCTACCGCCAAGCATTCTGGCGTTCGATCTTCCAGCGGCGCCGGTATCTTCGCAACGATCGACCATGGATGGGCCAGGAGCAACCCAAACCCAACATTGTTCCGGCGCAAGTCGACCAAGGTCAGAAGTCGGTCGTCCGTACATTCTGGCAAGAGGGTCAGTGAGGCCTGTCATAGTGCTCGTTCGGCCGTGCCTCGAAAGCTGGCTGCTCAACCAGAACCCCACGCATTTAGGCATGGGGGGTAGTCAGGTGAGAAATTCGTTCATCGTCCGCATCTGCACTTCAATAATCCGCGAATTCGGTGATTGGGTGCATGCCAGAACAACGGCACCGGCAACATCTTCCGGATCAAGCATGCCTGATGAGGCCACGCTCTTCTCTGTTCGACCCTTCCCTATCGCAAACTCAGTTTTGACGCCGCCCGGACAGATGACTCCAACTCTAATTCCTTTCGGCCGTAGCTCCTTATCCAATGATTGTGCAAAGCCCACCTGGGCGAACTTCGTGGCGCTGTAGACGGCTTCACCGGCGAATCCGTAAATTCCTGCCATGGAAGAAATCATCAATATTGTCCCTGAACCCTGTTTTATCATGACGGGAATGGTATGCCGGGTGAAGAGGAAGGTGGAGCGGAAGTTCGTATCCATCATTTCGTCATATTCTGCGGCACTCGTATCAATCAGATCCTTATAGTTGCCAACACCCACATTGTTGATAAGAATATCCAGTCTGCCAAATGTTTTTACAGCGGCATCGACGCATTTTTTCGCAGTGTCTTCTTCGGTAGCATCACCGATAATGTTGAGGGTTTTCCCTCCCACTTTCTCTACTTTTGCTCCTATTTCTTCCAGCCGTTTTTGTCGGCGCGCGGTAAGAATAAGATTTGCACCTTCCTCTGCTAATGTCAATGCGCTCGCTCTTCCTATTCCTGAGCTGGCGCCCGTGATCAATGCCACTTTACCTTCTAATTTTTTATTCATACGAGGCTGTACTCCTGAAACGCTATTGGATGAAAAAATTATAGCATATTAGTTTAGCCCAAGCACTTTTCTAATAGCAGGAAAAGTCAGACCTGCCTGATCCACCAACGCGCGGCAGTTGATTCGCAAGCTTCATCATTTCATCGGGCGCTTGGGAAACGTGATATGCCAAACCGACTTCTCCCAATTTGGAATTTAGCAGTGCGCGCCATCCTGCAAGTTGCAGGAAACTAGGTATAAATTGGCTTGCATTCTCCGCGAATGGGACAATCTTGTGTCCAAGTGCGCCCATAACTTCATAAGCCTCACGCCCGCCATCCACAAAGAGTTTCAAGTCTTTTGTGCTTCGGGCTAGGGCGGCGAGGTGGCAATTGTATTTCATCGTCAGCTTTCCAATGAGTGCCACGCTAGCTGCATGAGCATTTGGAGGTCAATCATACTCGTCGAGGTTGTGGCTTTAATGCCTGCGCTGCGTATAATTTTGACAAGAAGCTTCGCGTTATCTGTATACATTCTCGCCTCCGCAGAGATTATCTTCATTTCTCGCAGCCATTCGCCTTTATAATGTCAAGTGATAATCCGTATTGATTCTCTCCGTTAAACCTCACGGGAGGAGATGATAAATATATGCCTCAATCTGACCAAGGAATTACCCATGACCGATACATGCTCATTCCACGTACGATCATTTTTCTACGGCACGGCGATTCATATTTGCTGATCAAAGGCGCGCCGACCAAGCGTCTCTGGGCGGAAAAATATAACGGTGTCGGTGGTCACGTCGAACGCGGCGAAGATGTTTTGTCCGCGGCGAAGACGCGAGTTGAAAGAAGAAACCGGCCTCGATGCAAGAATGTGGTTGTGCGGCACGGTGATTGTCGATGTTGATGAAATTGGAATTTGTTTATTTGTGTTTAGTGGTGAAAGCTTTGAAGGCGAATTAATGCCATCCAACGAAGGAGCCGTTGAGTGGGTCGCGTATGACGCGATAAAGGACATGCCCGTCTGTTGAAGATTTACCAGATGCTATTATCTAAAGTTCACATCATGAAGCATGGCGATCCGCCGTTCTCGGCGCGGTCTTATTATGATCAAGATCAAAAATTGAAACTCGAATTTGGAAATTAAATTCCGCTTCCGAGCGGCAGTAACATCGTGAACTTGCTTCCCTTGCCCAATTTGCTTTCGACGTTCAGCTTTCCATGATGCTGTTCGATCACCTGACGGGTGATTGCCAGCCCAATGCCAATGCCGCCAAATAAATCGTCGCCGCTTTTTTCGAGATGATAGAAGCGATCGAAGATGCGCGACAATTGATCAGTTGCGATTCCGATTCCATGATCTTCAACAGAAATTGCCAGCCGATCTTTTTGTTTTTCAAAGTTGATTTCGACATCGCCGCCGCGCGGACTGAATTTGATGGCATTGTCCACCAATGCAGTGACTGCGCGCTCGAGCGATTTTGAATCGCCGTTGACATCCGGAACATTTCGTTCATTCCTTACTTTTAAGCGGACGTTTCGTTCAAGGGCCTTCTTCTCGTATTTCTTAACAATCCCTTGTGCAATCTCTCCCATATTCACGGGTTGAAATTCGGGAAGGACAAGTTCGATCTCCTGCAAAAATAAAATATCATTGACTAGTGAAACGATTTGCCCAACGTTGCGCGAGACCGTTTCGATTGCATCGTTTAGTTGATTGCCTTGCAGCCTACCCTTTTGCAAAATTTGCAAATATCCTCCGGCCGCCATTAATGGCGTGCGGAGTTCATGCGCCACGTTGGTCAGAAATTCGCGGCGCACCAAATCTTGTTCGGCAAGCTTCTGATAAGCCTGGGCAAGTTCGCCGGCGCGCATGCGTAAGTCCTCGATTGCCATCTCATCATTTTGGCGCAGCCGCTCGCTGATCTCTTTAACCAACGCCATTGCCACACTGCTTGAATGTTGCAGGAACTCGGTCGAAGTTCTCCTTATCCAATTCCAGAACGACCACTTCCGTTTTTGAGGTGACGGTAGCGGCGCGTGGCGCGTTATGAATCAAGGCCATCTCGCCGAAGAAATCACCCGCGCTCAAAGTTTTGAGTACCCGTGCTTCCGTTTGATTGATCACTTTTGTGACTTCGACCTCGCCCTCCAGGATCATGTAAAAAATAGTTTCAATGGCATTCTCGCGGCACAATACGGTTTCAGCCGGATATGTGTGAACTTGGCTGTTTGCAATTAACTCTTCGACTTCGGCGGGTTTGATGCCCGGAAAAGCACGCGGAATGATTTTGCTGGGAGCGCGGTTAGTCGTCATAAACTTTTATCTTACTGTTTATTCTAAGCGGCAACGCGCTCGATGTACATCAACCATTTGGGCTAGAACTTGTAACCGATCTTTCTCAGGAAGCCTTTGCGCCACGCAATGTCTTCAATACCTTCCACGCCCTTGGGCGAGAGGCCATCTATCACGCCAAGAATGCCGCGTCCCTGTTCGCTTTGCGCGACCAACACCTCGGTCGGATTCGCGGTCGCGCAGAAAATGTCGAGCCACTTCCGGCAGGGCTTTGATCGTGTTCAAAACGTTGATGGGAAAATATCCCTCAGCTAGAAATAGAATGAATGAATGTCCCGCGCCGATGGCAGTCGCATTTTTTCTTGCCAATTCGATCATGGCATCATCGGTTCCGCTCCATCGCACCAGACATTTGCCGGATGCCTCGCAAAAGGCCAATCCAAATTTGATGCCCGGAACAGCCCCAACCAGCGCTTCATGAATGTCCTCGACGGTTTTGATGAAATGCGATTGCCCAAGGATAAAGTTTACCGGTTCTGGTTTTTCGATCCTCACTGTTTTGATTTCCATGCGAATATCTCCTTCGCGCTTTATCGTTTGATGTTTGCGGATTGAATTCACTTATAATACAACAATCACGAATCCATAAGATGACAAAAGGATTACGAATGTTGAAATTTCATCACCTGATTTTTGCTGTTGTGCTGGCAGGATTATGTTTGAGTGCCTGCTCGCCCGCCATGCCCGCGTACACCGCTTCCTTCGGCGACTGCTACATCGAGCCCTTCATTGACGCCAACCTTACATCCCTCTCCAACCGCGACCTCAACCCCCACGCCGCCGCCGCTTGTGCCTAATTTTGAACATATTGTTATTATAGTCTTTGAAAACAAAGAATTTGGCTCAGTGATTGGCAGTCCTAAGATGCCTTACTTCAATACATTGGCAAACTCTTATACGCTTCTTACGCAGTATTATGCCGTGACCCATCCCAGCTTGCCCAACTATCTCGCGATGATCGGCGGCGATACATTTGGAATTACCTTTGATTGTATCAGTTGTCCCATCCCCATCGACAAGAAGTCATTGCCTGATCTCATCGAAGCTAGCGGGCGAACGTGGAAAACCTATCAAGAAGACATGCCTTCGCCTTGTTTTTCGGGTTCTGAGTCAGGCAACTATGCGATTAAACACAATCCGTTTATTTACTTCATGGAGATTCGATTGGATGCCAAGCGATGTAACCAGAGCATTGTGCCTTTAACGCAGCTTCCTGCCGACATTGCAGCGGGCACGCTTCCGAATTTTATTTTCGTCACCCCAGACATGTGCAACGACGCCCACGATTGCGATGTGCCCATCGCAGATGCTTGGTTGAAGAATTTTATGAGTTAGCTCATGCCGCCTTTGGATCAGAGCGGAAAGCCATACCTGATCGTTCTTACTTGGGATGAAGGGCAGGGGAATCATTCATGTTGCGGATTACCGGCTGAGGCGGGAGGCCGAATAGCGACCATCCTGGTTTCCCCTCAAGCAAAGAATGGCTTTCAAGACAGTACGCCTTACACTCATTATTCGCTGTTGAAGACGATTGCGACGGCATGGGGGCTTCCATATCTCAATCATGCCGCTGACGCGCAAACCTCCATTATCGTTGCGCCGTGGAAATGATTTTCAGATTCGTCTTTTCACAAAAGAAGAAGGCAGATATAATAGCTGAAATAAAATAGAAATTTGTCAAAGGAGAGTTCCCTATGACCCATATCGTTACTAGTTTGTGTGTACGCGACCGCGGTTGTATTGAGGTCTGCCCGGTGGAATGCATGATCCCCGGCTTTCCTGTGAACGAATGGCCGTGGATTTACATTGATCCTGATACGTGCATTGATTGCGGTGCGTGTATTCCCGAATGTCCGTTCGCCGCGATCTTCCCTGAAGATGAAGTTCCCGCGGCTTACACTGCGAAAGGCGGCGAGTACATCAGCAAAGTGGGCCTCACCGGCCACTACGAGGGCACCAATCATTTTGGAAATAAAGTTTCGCTGGACACGGCCCAGCAATTAAAGGCCGGCGAAGTGGTTGACTTAACCCCGGATATCAAGCCCAATTACGATTTCTTCAAAGGCGGACCTGGTTATAGCGCCAAGGATCAAGATAGCGGCCTGTAAGCCTATCACGAATTTGAAAGCCAGGTCCCGACGACCTGGCTTTTTTGCGCTCAATAAACTTTTTGGTGAATTAATGATTTCGCATGCTTCCAAAATACTGCATAGTTTGGCTTTTGTGATTCTGGCGTTTTCTTTTTTAGCCTGCGGGTTGACAGTCCAAACATCAAATGCGGCGAAAACGCCGATCCCATCCGCCATCCTTGATGGTTGAAACTGCAACGGCTGCGATTCCAAGTGGCGCATAGCCAACTTATGTGTTGCCTTCGGCAATTCCAACACTTGGATTAACTGCAACGCCTGCATTGCCGTTGGTAACGATCACCGCAATTAATGGAAATTTATATATTCGCCGCGGCTCCGGCTCGGACTTCAATCCGATTGGTGTGCTTGTGCAGGGACAAACGGCGACTGTATTAGGTCGCGATATTTTGGATCAATGGCTTTATATTCCGATTCCATCTCAGGCGGGAAAATTTGGCTGGGTCTCGACCTTAACTTTATATTCCTTGGTCAGCGGCACTACGATGGACTTACCTGTCGTTGATAGCGATTTGGCCGTTCCGGCTTTTATCCAAAATTGCAGTACGCACAATATGATTGTTCAACCGACAGGTGTGATTCTTCCCCCTTTGTATCAGTATCCAAACAATATCGTTCAATTTGATCCCGGCGAATATACGCTTATGGACTACGATAATGTTAATTACAACCCAAAAAGTAATCAAGGTATGGTTGTTGATTTACGAGAAGGGGAACTGTTTAAGTTTACTGCAATGGGAACCATCGCTCAACATAAATGCCCGGAAGGGCAGTGAATTTATTCATGGCTTAATGGCCGTTTGTAAAAGTTGCGTTCCGATACTTGTTGCGCCGATTGAATCATTCCCCTCAAGCAGTACTACGACAACTAAAGGAGTTCCCTTCCAATTGGGCATTGTTCCGCCTATGTACCATGTGGAAAAGTCTGCGCCGGTATTTCCAGTGCCGGCCCATTCCCAGAATGGTTGGTTTTGGATTGCCAATTGATTGGCAAGATGATCTGCTGCGGTTGAGTTAAAGACTTGCACTGATTGGCCTAGTTGCAGGCAGGATCACCCAACCTTGTTGTGAAGTGTTTACAGCCAGCACAATCCGTGACGCTATCCGGATTCCATGATCACTTAATGTTCCTGCGGCGAGGCTCATTTGCAATGGGCTGATTCGCAAATCATCGATTTCACCTGATTGTGCGGGAATAGCCACAGGCATACGAATTTGGGGCGATGTGTAAAAGCCAAGGTTATCAAACAAAGTTATCTTTTGCTTGTCACTAATTCCGCTGGTTGGTGTAACGCTGTTAAGAAATGGCGTCAGAGCCGATCCTGGTGGATACGTTCCCTGCGCAGCGCGGTTGATAAGCGGAGTGTTTTGATCTTGGGCGAGCGACGTCCCGATCTCATCCAATTTATTTGGATCATAGGTTGGATGAGAAGCCATAACTAAAATCTCGCCAGTCTGTGCGTTCATTAGAATGACCGCGCCTTTATTATTTCCCAGCAATTGATCAGCTTGTTTTTGTAATTTGAGATCAAGACTTCAGCCTCACATCCAGACCCGGAGGTGGCGTGCCATAAAGAAGATGATCCCACCAAATGAGGCTTTCCGGATTCCCTTGAAGGCCGCGCAGGTAATTATCGAACTCGCTTCCAACCCAGCTTGACCGTAGGTAGGATGAGTATATCCCGTGATAGGCGCTAAATCCGGATAAAGATAAACACGATGGTATGTGCCGCTTTGACCTTCTGTCTCATCAATAGGTTCGTTGTTGCGGTCCAGAATATTTCCACGCGGCACATACCGATCGGAGATTGCAAGACGCGGATTATCAGTACGCGTTAGTAAGATCGGGACCACGTAAAACTGCCCACCATAAATCGGCAAGCAAAGTGGCGATAATACCAAATCCCAATATCCCGGTCACAAAATAATATGGACGCGGTATTGTCAATATGGCGGGTTGATTCTCCGCTTGGTTGCTAATAATAAGCAAGAGCCCAAGAGCCACAAACGCAGTTACTAATGATGAACCGCCATAGGCCACAAATGGCAAAGTGACTCCGGTCAAAGGCAGGAGGCGCAGGTTGCCGTCAATGATCAACAAAGTTTGGATTCCTAAATACGCGGAGAGACCAGCAGCAAGGACACGGCGAAATTGATCCGGTGCGCGAAAAGCGGAGCGCAAGCTCCGCGCTAGAATCAAAGCAAAGATGATGATGAGCGCAGTCGTTCCCAATAAACCGGTTTCTTCAGCAATAGCGGTAAAGATAAAATCGGAGTGAGCAACAGGCACAAGGGTTGGACTGCCCAAGCCGGGACCTCGCCCCATCATGCCTCCGTTTGCAATTGCCAATAATGATTGAACGATTTGATATCCGTGACCACTTGGATCTTCCCAAGGATTGAGCCACGCCGAGATTCGTTCGCGCACCACGTCAATGAAGAAAAAACCAATTGTGCCCGTCACTGCAAGAGTCAAAACTGTTGCGATCAATACTCGTCGCTTGCCCGTTGCGATGTAAAGAATAGTGGTATAAATTAAAATGAATATGGAGGCTGTGCCCAAGTCGCGTTGAACCAGTAAAAGTAGTAATGCCAAGCCCATGACGAATAGTGTAGGTATGATTAAAGGGAAGAATCGCAGGCGGATAAGTAAGCGATCGCTCAAATAAGCGGAGAGGTAAACCACGAGTAAAAGCTTAAGCGGTTCAGAGGGTTGAAGATAAACGCCGCAGCATCCAAGCCAGAGACGAGGCCCGTAACCTTCGGGGTTTGTGCCAAGTAAAAGCGTTAATGCGGTCAGTATGAGCCCACTGGTGAGGAGAAGGTATTTATAGCGTCGAAGAACGGCTAAGTCAGATGGAAGATAAAAAGCGGAGATCAAGATAATGACACTGACTGCCAGCCAGATTGCTTGCCGAATTCCAAAGGTGGAATCAAGCCGCCAGATGGTTAGCAGTCCCCAGCCGCTTAGGAGTGATGCGAGTGGCAGAAGAAATGGATCGCGGTCGGGAAGTCGTTTCCGGGCGAAACGGTCAGCGGTAAAGAAAAGTGCGATCCAAACCGCGAAGCCAATCCAATGTGACCAACGGTAAGAAACATACCAGGTTTGTTCTCTGACAGCGGGAGATAAAGTGAGGATAAACGAATATAGAAAAAGAAAAATAGCCGCCACAATCAAGAGGCGGCTCTGACGACGATCAGTTGTAGAAGCGGAACCGGCTAGCACAATATCTGATTTAAATATATTTCTTGATGAGCAGGTCTAGCTTTTTGCGCGTGTCTTTTGAAATATGATCACGTCTGGTGATGATTGCATCGGAGAGCGCGTGATTGCAATTGCAAGTGCGCTCAGGTTTCAGATTGCGCATTAGATTGCGAACGGACTCCTGGGCAATTGTCGTATTCTTGTTTAGAGTTTGAACAACCATTTCAACAGTGACAGGCATTTCATTGACGTGCCAGACATCGTAATCGGTGACATGGGCCATCACGGCGTAACATATCTCGGCTTCGCGCGCAAGGAATGCCTCCGGTGCGGCCGTCATCCCAATAATGGACATGCCCCATGAACGATAAGTATTCGATTCGGCTTTTGTGGAAAAGCGCGGCCCTTCAATGGTGATGAATGTGCCACCGCTATGAACGGTTGCATTCGCAGCGCGGGCTGCTTCTTCGAGTTGTGCTGAGAGATCAAGGCAAAATGGATCTGCCACGCCAACATGGGCAACCAACCCTTCGCCGAAAAAAGTGCGCGAGCGATTCTTTGTATTATCATAGAGCTGATCCGGGATAACAATGTGACCTGGTGCGTAATCTTCACGCAGCGAGCCACAAGCGCTGATACTGATGATGCGTTCCACGCCGAGCGATTTTAGCGCATAAATATTGGCGCGATATGGAACTTCGGTTGGCATAAGACGATGACCGGTGCCATGCCGGGCAAGGAAGCCCACGCGTTGATTTTCCAGGGTTCCCACCACAATCGGCGCGCTGGGCGTGCCGAACGGTGTTTCAGGCCTGTACTCTTTTGTGGCTTTAAGGCCATCCATATTGTACAGGCCCGAACCGCCTATGATTGCAAGTTTGATCGCTTCTTCCATCGGATATATTCTCACAATTTTTGAGTCGGCGAGCTGGGTTGATTACCGCCCATGGTCACGGTCACTTTGGTTTTTCCGCATTGGATCTCATCATCCGAAGTAAGGACAGTCGGCAAGGTCAATTTTTCTCTGTTCAATTTTGTTCCATTGGTGGAATTCAAATCCTCAATCCACCATTGATGATGATGATAACTCAATCTCGCATGCTGGGCAGAAGCGGTCTCATCGTTGATTGGAAGATCACATTCAGGACTTCGCCCGAGAAGAATTTCAGGCTGAGAAAAGGTACGGGATAAGTGAACCCGGTTCCGGTTTCGGACCTCGAGGCGGATTGCTGGGAATCTATATGCCGATGCGATTTGTCCTTGCTGTCTCACATCCTGCCATAGTGTCCATAACGCCCAGCCTATAAAAATGTAGACGGCGGCGACCATCAAAAGCCGGAGCGTCAACACTACGAGTCCGCTCATTCTTGATTCTTTTTCTTTTCAATTGGTGCTGTGCGTATAACAGCAGTTGGACGATCTCCACTGGGTGATTCAAATGGCGAAGTGGTTGCCAGGTCGGGTCGCGGAGGGGGATTATCCTGACCAAAGATCAATGCCACTCCGGCCAACGAAACAACATCTCCCGGGTAAAGCACACTTTGACTGGCGCGTTGTCCGTTAATGAAAGTTCCGCCGGTTGAGTTCAAATCAAATATTACGTATCGCCCCTTAATGGCGCGCAATTGCGCATGGTTGCGAGAAACGCGCGGATCGTCAATCACTAATGTATTATCCAATCGGCGGCCAATATTGACGACTGGTGTTCTGAGTGGAAATACCTTTACGCCTTCGATGATCAGAAAGGCGTTTTCAGGCATGGTATTGTCTTCCGCGATGTTTTCATCCGAATCGGTAGTTGTATTTTGTGTGTCTTCCATATTGTCCTTGACCTGATTTGATGCCAACAGGTTCAATTGCTCGGATGAAAGGCTGGCATCTGCAGTAATCGTGACGACGGGTAAAGATTTAAATTTCAGCCCGGCATCTTTTCCAATGACTTCAATAATATCAACAAGTGCTTCTAATAAATGCGGTTCCTGCCAGTGTTTTACTGTTGCGGGCGCAACAACAAGCGTGTAAACATTAGGCGCAAGTCGAACGCCATCCGGTTTTGTGATCGTGTTCTCTTTGATAGCTGCGGTGAGTTTTTGAACGATCAAGTCCTCCGTGTTTCTTCCGGCCAACGCGCCCGTCAAGTGGACTTCAATCAGAGCCTGTAAACGCGCTTCTATTTCTTCGAGATTTATTTTCACTTCTTGTCAATACCGCAATACAATTATTATAGAGGCGATGAGAAGTTTATGCAAGTGGTATTTTGGCAACTTATCATCTATGTCAGTTCTTGATTGCCGCTCCGCAGTTTGGACATTTGATTTCATTTGGCTCCATCACAAAGCCGCAATTTGCACAAGCTCTTGGTTGAGATTTGCCTAATGGTGCGCCACAAGCAATACAATCGCCCTCGCCGACTGGATTTGCCGTGCCGCAGTATTCGCAAACGATGCGATTCAATCGCGCTGAAAGTTGATGGCTGGCGCCAGCCGCCTGTATCGCTTGGTTGATGACTGTCCAAACCTGCTCGGTGAGTTGCAGATTTTCTACATCTTGGGCAATGTCGTCGAGGCGGCCAATCAGACTAAATGGATTTTGCAATGCGGTAACCACGGTCCAACCTAGCGAAGTTGCGGTGCCAAGCCATTCCTGCTGTCCAATCTGAACCATGATTCCATCAGCTACTTTTTGGATGGATACCGTCAACGCGGTTTGGCCTCCGGATGCTGCGCCCGGACGAGTTCCAATTTGAACTGCCAGGTGATCCGCTTGTCCCAAGGATTTGCGCACGCAGATTGCCTCGATTGAACTCTGCTAATAAGGCCTGCGCGAGGTCTGATGAATTTATATCGCCGTGATAAATTTGTCGATCCATATTTTCGATTATAATCTCGAAACGAATTTTCTTTCAGGTAGTATAACGAAATGAAGCTGTTCTTGGTTTCGACTTTCTTTGTGGATTTCCATTCTCGCATCTGTTCTTGGAATTATGCTGGTCATGCCGACCGTCAGCGTCTGTTCACGCTCAAGCGGTATCGGCCACACCCACCGCGACCTTTAGCTGGCAACTCTCAACCTTACATTACCAATACTTATACGACCGAGCTATTTGTCAACGTTCGCGCCGGCCCTAGTTCAGTTTATTACGGAAGCCCGATAGGCGAATTGCCTGAAGGCGCAACAGCTGCTGCCTTGGCAATAACATCCGGTCATGATTGGATTGAAATATCTTTTCCATCAGCGCCAAATGGTGTCGGATGGGTTTATGCTCCATTTGTAACCTTAACGGGTTCCCCGCCAATCATTGAACCTCCTCCAACCTTTACGCCAATCGCAATCTCAACGATTGATCCCACCTTGATGGCGACATACAGCCTTAAGCCGACGGAAACGCGTTTGCCCACATTTACGCCGCCCGCACCGCTGGTTATTCCAACTTTTTCTAATGCGCCTGTTGAAAGTCCGAGCACATTTTCCTTTTGGAGTTGTGATCATTAGCCTGGGTATTGTGGGAGTGTTGGGGATTGTGATCTCCATTGTGAGCCGCCGATAATGCATTTGCGCAAGTTGCTTTGTTTTCGGCATTCTTATTCTTGGCGGCCATGTTGTTCGCAACAATCAATGTTCCCGCGCCAATATTCGTCCATGCTCAACAGCCAACCGGTTCTATCCCAACCGTGACCGGCACACCTCTTGGTCCAATGGTCACGGTTTATCTGAACAATGATCAGGTGGACGTTTATGCCGGGCCAAGCAGTTATGATTACCCTGCGGTTGGTGTGATGCTTGCAGGGGAGCAAGCTCCGGCGCTTGGGCAGGCTGAGGGTTTGGACTGGATTGAAATTCAATATATTGGCGTACCTAATTCGGTTGCA
Source organism: uncultured Chloroflexia bacterium (assembly GCA_963752775.1). Taxonomy (GTDB): domain Bacteria; phylum Chloroflexota; class Anaerolineae; order Anaerolineales; family Villigracilaceae; genus Fen-1038. The sequence goes on along the minus strand of CAVVZL010000005.1, from coordinate 325,255 downwards.
TGGATTTATGCGCCATATGTATCCATTACCGGCGGAGCCAATTTGCCGAACATTCCCGTTCCTCCCACGCCGACACCGGCCTCCACGCCCACAATTAATCCAACACTAGTTGCAGCTTTGATCCCGGTGGTAACCTCAACGCGTTTATCCACCTTCACTCCGCCTGCTCCGGTTGCATTCCCACTTTTGTTGATGAAACGCCTCGTCCGAGTTCTGTGCCCATTGGCTTGATCATTGTGGCTTCTTATTTATTGGTGGTTTAGGAGCAATTATTTCGTTTTTGCGCGGACGTTGATTTGAAGGCTTATTACTTAGAGTATAAAAAGACCGGACGAAAGTCCGGTCTTTTTTATACTCTAATTGTTACAAGAACAGGAACCGCCACAGGCGCATTCGCCTTCACTGTGTTCATGTGCTTGAGCGTTGGGGCTGTCCACGATAAAGCCCGCTCCGCGATCCGGATCGTTTACAAAATCAATATGGGCGCCGCGAAGATAGTCAATGGAAACTTCGTCAACGACAACCCTAACACCATTTGCATCGAAGGTCATATCTTCGTTGCGAATGTTATTTTCAAGCGCCATACCAAAGTTCACTCCGCCGCATCCACATCCACTACCAGAAACAAAAACACGCAAGGCATAACCTTCCAGTTTTTTCTCGCGGATAATATTGCTTATCGCATTGGATGCTGCAGGGGAGACAGTTATAGTTTGAATATCAAGTTCCTCTAACATTTTTTCTCCAGTCAGAAGTAAATTTGACCTATCTTATCAGAATATATATTTGCTGTCAACTCTAACCATCGGATTTTGAATTCTTGACATAAACTCTTTGCGACTGTACAATCTTACACAATAGGCTTAGCCTATAATTTTATTTCCCTTCGGGAGGATATACCTCATATGTATGCAATGCCAGGACTTACTAATCTGGAAGTGATCGCAATTTGGGCCGTGTTTGGCATAGCCATTGTCGGCCTCTTATATGCGCTCTTCCTCCGCTCTCAGATCATGCGTGAAGATAAAGGCAGTGAAAAGATGCAGGAAGTCTGGAACGCGATCAAATCGGGTGCCGATGCTTACCTGCGAAAACAGTTTAACAGCATCTGGCCGCTGATTCTCGTGCTAGCTGTCGCTTTATTCCTTTCTGTTTATGTTGTGCCTCCATCAGCTGAGGCAAGTCAATGGTATTGCAGTGCAATACTAAAAGTTGATCAAAATAATGCTGATGCAATCCAGGCTTGTCTGGCCGCGATGACGCCGCAGGGAAATCCGGGCGCTTATCAACAAGTGCAATTATTGATTGGTCTTGCACGGGCAATTGCCTTTATTATGGGCGCAGGCTTTTCCCTTACTGTCGGACAACTTGGAATGCGTATGGCAATTGAAGCCAATGTACGTGTGGCTGCGGCTTCCAAAAGATCGTTTGGCGATGCGCTGCGTATTGCTTATCGCGCGGGCACCATCACGGGAATGTTAACGGATGGTTTGGGCTTGCTCGGCGGCACCATCATATTTATCATCCTGGGCATTGCAGCACCGGATGCTTTGTTAGGTTTTGGTTTCGGTGGCACGCTTCTGGCGCTCTTCATGCGTGTGGGTGGCGGCATATTTACTAAAGCCGCAGATGTCGGCGCAGATTTAGTTGGCAAAGTGGAAGCCGGTATCCCTGAGGATGACCCGAGAAATCCCGCAGTCATCGCGGACCTAGTTGGCGATAATGTGGGTGATTGCGCTGGGATGGCAGCGGATATTTTCGAGTTCTTATGAAGTCACGATTGTTTCTGGACTTATACTGGCTCTTGCTCTTTGGCGCTTGACTGGCCGTCTTGGAGTGGATCATCTTCCCGTTAGTTGTACGCGGCATTGGTGTCCTTTCTTCGATCATCGGCACATATTTGGTTCGCGGCGGTTCAGGAAAGAGCGGCAATGCCATGGCTGCAATTACTCAGTGGTTTTATTTCCTCCGCTGTTATCTCGGCTGTGTTGTTTTTCGTGGCAGGTTATTTCTATCTCAATAGCCCTGCGATGGATCAATGGGGAGGCTGGTGGCGCACACCGATGGCAGTCGCAGTGGGCGTGTTGCTCGCCATCGTGATTCACCAATTAACCGAATACTTCACCGGCACTCATGCCGCGCCAGTGAATAACATCAAGAAAGCGGCGGATACCGGTGCGGCGACTCTGATCTTGAATGGTATTTCAACCGGTTTCGAGTTGTCGGTGTGGTCCGTGCTTGTCATTGCACTAACCATTGTTGCCTCCATTTTTATCTTTGGCACGATCCCCGGTGTGATCCCTGCAAGCCAAGGCACGTTCGTTTTGTATGGCGTGGCTATGACCGGCATCGGCATGTTGACTTTGACCGGCAACAACGTCGCGATGGACTCCTTTGGTCCAATCTCTGACAACGCAAATGGCATTGGCGAAATGGCTTGGTCGGAGCTGACGGATAAAAAGACCAAAGATGCCCAGCAGGTGTTGTCTGATCTGGATGCGGTTGGCAATACAACTAAAGCCATTACCAAAGGCGTAGCAATTGGTTCGGCGGTCATCGCGGCTGTGGCTTTGTTCGGTTCATTTATTACTGATGTATCGAAGATTGATCCGAGTTGCTTTGGCAAATGGCATTCGTGTCAGTGTGCCGCAGGTTTTTGTAGGCATGCTGATTGGTGGAGCGCTTCCGTGGCTATTTTCTTCGTTTGCCATCCAAGCTGTTGCACGTGCAGCATCACTGATTGTGATTGAAGCCCGCCGACAATTCAAGCTCGGTGTGTTGAAAGGCAAAGATCAAGCCGGATTATAAGCAAGCGGTTGCCATTTCAACGACTGCCGCGCAAAAGGAATTGGTCTCGTTGGCGTTGCTCGGCATTGTGACTCCCATAGTGGTTGGTTTGTTGTTGCAAGTTGAAGCGCTAGGCGGTTTCCTTGCAGGGATTATCGTCTCTGGTCAATTGCTGGCAGTCTTCTTGAATAACTCGGGTGGCGCATGGGATAACGCGAAGAAGTTGATCGAAGATGAGCCGAAGGATCCGAAGAAGAACCTTGGCAAAGGTTCGGAACGGCACAAGGCCAGTGTGGTCGGCGATACTGTTGGCGATCCGTTCAAAGATACGGCGGGTCCAGCACTCAACCCGATGATCAAAGTCGTCAACTTGGTTTCAGTGATCATCGCACCGGTGATAGTCAAATATGCTGGCGTAACAGGAGTAACGTTGTACATTGTATGGGCTGTCGCAGTTCTTTTAGTTGGCTGTATTAGCCTGGGCAGTGATGCGCTCGAAGGCACCAGCGCCTTCGCTAACAAGTAAATAATCTATTCTATTTTTGAACATAGCCCATCAAACGATGGGCTATGTTTTTTTCTTTTGAAATACGTGGCGAATCGAGAACTGCCTCTTATTTTCCTGAATTTGGTAAGGTTTGAACCTCCCAAATGCCTTCAACTGTTTTCCGGCAGGTTTCTTCAACTTTTGTCGGTGGGTTGATCGCCTGGATTTTGTAAGCGACTTCGGGATCGCCAGGCTTCCCCACGATAGGTGTCAATATTAGCCAAGGTGGAGTATTGTAAGGATTAGGGATTAATCCCAGCCGCAAATGCTGAACGCTATATTCACTCTCGTAAGCAACGTACCGATAACCTTCTCGATAAACTTCGGCCCAGAAGGCTATGCTATCGCCATGGGATAGGTTTTGCAGAGAGACATATTCGTCATTTTGGGTGGAACAGGCAAACAGATCGGAACGCAAATAATAACGAAAAGCGGCAAGGGTTAGCACCCGATCTCCCATTTGTGCGCTTTGGTTGATAGGCTTCAAATAATTACAAAAACTGAAATTGGAACATTGAGGGTTCCCATTTATGTCCAATGGAGAATATGTATCGATTGCAAAATATACAACTCTTATGGTAGTGAAAACCAAAATGAAAAGCATTACGAGTCTTGTGGTATATCGAAGTAGTGGATTCGCACTTTCAATAGCAGCCTCGATAACACAAGCAAGTGGTATATATAAAATTATCCAAAGAAAAAGCACATAGCGTATTTCAAAGACTGTGAAGAAAATAAGAATCCATAATACTAGCGTAGCAATGGATGAGCGAATCAGAACATAAAGTTCGTCAGATAGCTTCACTTTCTCTCGAATATCATTGAAAAATAATGCCGGCAAGAGGGCCAAAAACATAGGGGATATGCTACCCAAGCTTTGACGCGTGTTCACAAATGTGATAGTAAATGGATATAAAATGCGAAATAGCCATAGCAGCTTTGGATCAAATACCCATTGCCAGACCGAGGAATTGAGTTTTTGGTAGTTTTCGATCGAGGCTAACGGATTTCCCAAAATGATCCAGTTCTCAATGAACTGATACGAAAGCAAACAAACAATTCCGATACCAATCAAAAGCGCTGTCACTATAAGAAACTTAATGGCATCAGCACGCCTTGGCTTTTCCTTAAGGAACGCGTTTTGTAAATAGTACAGCACTATTATGAGTGCCAGCAGAAAAATATTGAAAGGCCGAGCTGCCATCGCAAATCCGGTCAAAAATCCGATCAGCAGGAATATTCGGACGGATGATAGCCTGGTATTCGCCACCATCCAGTAAATTGCGGCAACTGCTGGCACAGTGCTTGCAAGGTCAATTTTGCCATCTCCCATCAAATCTAAAAATGCCGTTGAACTTAAAATCAGTGTCAACAAAATCAGCTTCGGTCGCTTTGCTAGCCCCACCTCTTCCGCCAGAGCCAAACTAAAGAGAATAATGATCAAGCCGTTTATCCAGGAAAATATCCGCGCGGCTTGATCGCCGAATACGAAAATCAAGGCTGCATACTGTAATCCTGACTGGAGTGAACTTATTTCATAGGGATCGGCGATAAAATTCTTTAGAGATTGAGTCATCGCGATCATTTTCGCCCCTGAAAAATAGATGGCTACCGAATCATAGCTCAGCCGTGATGTTGAATATAATAAGCTGACCAAGACAATTGTGGTTGTGAGTAAAAAAATAGACCAATCATACAGGCCCATAGGACCCAGACGATTTGTTGGCGGGCGGCTTATGAATAATTGTTTAACCGGTCGAATCCCAAGGACAAAACTTATTAGCATGATGGTGTCGACGGCAAGGAATGTTAATTGGTGAAGTTCGGCGAGTGTTAGAAAGATGATAGATAATATTCCGTTGCCGATTGCGAAGGCTGTTCCGAAAGATACAAGCCATGAAATCGTTGAATGACTCTGCTTTATAAAATCCCTGTGTAACCAGAGAAGCGCAAATGTCCCTGCGAATATACTTGACGTGCTAAAGAGAAGTGCCCCCACTAATGATATTGAAAGTGTTGCGGCGTAGTGCAGCGGGACGATTGTCTGAAGATTGAAAGGAAACAACGCCCAGTTCTCAAAGCTACTCCCATGAATATAACTGATGCTTCCCGCATACCGTATATTAAACCAAGTACACAATAATATCCAAATCAGAAGAAGCGACTTTGTCAAAAACGATTTTGTGCGCGGAGTTTGCATGGGTCCCTTTTAATGCTTTTGTATTTTAATGAATGTGCCGTCGAAAATGTTTTGCATAATCATGGTTTGGCGCGTTTGGTTAATCGCGTTTTCAACCTCGCAGATACTCGTTGGTAAATTCGCGAATCTCGAAGGTAGCGATGCCACCCCAAGGGGCCCAAAAGGAAAAATGCAATGAAAAGTTCAAGCAAATTTGGTCTTATTCCGTGCGACGCACCAGCCAGTGATGAGTTTACTTTTATTGAGAATTCGGCGGCTTTGCGAACACTATTCTTTTTATCTCTACTCGCGCCCCAAAGCGACAAATGTTTTTGCTCGACGCGCTCCAGTTGGCCGTGGAAATCCTCCAGATACGAACTGCGGATCATGGTCTGAGAACTTGGATGAATTCGGAATCCTGAGAGCGGCTCGGGATAATATACTGTATCGCCAAATGCGGATATTTTCAGCCAGAAATCCCAATCTGCTGTATACCACAGGGATTTGTCTAGCCCGCCGACGTTGATTGCAGTATCTCTCCTGAATACCGGTCCCAAAATTGAAATAAAATTCTGTATCAATAATCTTTCGATCATTAACTCGGGTTTTATGATAGTTGGAGAAGAGGGAAGGGGGCAGCTCCAGAGCCCGACATGATTTCCGTTCACATCGAGGAACGTAGACGGGTGAATAATGAGGATGGCTTGAGGAAACTGCTCAGTTAAGTGCCTCATTATTCTTAAACGATCTTTGAACCAAAGATCATCATGGTGCAAGAAGCAGATGTACTCTCCGCTGGCATGGGAAAGGGCGTAATTGGTTTTGCTTACCCAGTTCGTTTCCCTATTGCGATTAAGAATCTTAAGTGGAAGTTTACTCTGGTATTCTTGGAGAATTGACAATGTTGAATTTGTCGATTCGCCATCAACAGCAATGCATTCAATGCTGTTGTCTTGTTGCATCAGAATTGAATCTAATGCGGACGACAAATAGGCTTCGCCGTTGTAAATTGGACTAATAACCGATAGCCAGGGTCGCATCATAAGGTTTACATTTAGCTTAAAGGTTGCCTAATTTTTTACGAGAAAAGCAATATTGTGTGACCAGGGGCGGATTCTAGCCTCAGCTTTGATGCAATTTTCGCCAAACGCACTTTTGATTAATTCTCGGAATTCATCTGCTGACTTATATCGGATATGATCTCCTGTAATAAAGCGATCCGAAATGAAACACAGCAAATGAATAAGCGTTGGACGCCTTTCCCAATCTTTCAAAACCAGATAGCCCTCCGGCTTTAGCACCTTCTTGGAATCAATCATGATTTCCTTGTGAAACTCCCATGGAATGTGATGCATAACGTCCGAAATAACCAATAAATCGAATTTTCCCGCGTTCTCCATCGCGAAATCTTGGATAGGTTCCCGTCTAAAGGTTACGCGACTTAGGTCGCCTTGATACATTCGCCCCACATTTGGAGTAATGTCGATGCCTGTGACGCGAGCTTTAGGAAAGCTTTTTATCAAACGCTGTGTAACCGCACCTTCCCCGCATCCTAGTTCTAGAATATTTGAGGCGGGGACCCATTGGTGGATTTGATCCACGAAGGCGTTTAGGTTAATAAAAATACTTCGGTAGAATTCCGAAACAGGCCTTTCGAACGGGCCGAATACCCTACGAACAGCCGGACCTATAGCCATATAAACTCCTCATGAATGACAAAAATAAATTGAAACGGATTTCTGTTCGAAGCACCTAAACAAAGTGTAAAACAATTAACATATGTAACGATGACTGAAAGCGCTTTATCTTCAACGCTAATTTGAGTGCCTTGTCGATATCAATTTTTCTTCTTTTTCCACCAACTGATCGTTTCCTTAAGTCCTGACCGGAGATCAATTTGCGGTGTCCACCCGATTTTTCTTAATCGCTTGTTGTTTCCACAAATGAACATTGGCTCCCATTCTCGGTAAGGCAATGCCCCGATGGCGAGCAACTCCGGCCGCCCAGTTAAATTACCAATCGATTCCAGTAGTTGGCGCAAGGTAACTGGCTTAGCGGAACAGATATTAAAAATACCGGTCGAGTGTTTCTCTAGTAGAGTTAAAGAATGCTCGAGCCACGTCTTCGACGTGTAAATAATCACGTACTTGTTCGGCGGGCGATGCAGGAAAAGGCTCACCTTTTTCGAGTTTAAGAATTGCCGACGGCACGATTCGCCGCGCATCTTCCTTGGGACCATACAAATAAAAGATCTGTCCCCAAGCGAATTGCATACCGGACTGAGCAGCCAGCTGTTGGCCAATTAATTGAAATGATAGCTTCGAAGCCGCATATAAGGTTGCCGGCTCTGTCTGGTCTGCCTCTGAGAGTTTTTCAGACTTCATTTTGTATTCGGCACAGGTCCCAGCGCCGATGAACTGCTGGGAGTTTGATTCAGCCAAGATTTGCAGAAGCTTCAAACTCCATTTCAATGATTTTAGGTTTTCTCTTGATGCGAGATACTTTCCTGGCTCGGCATACCATGCCAGATGGATGCAGGCTTGAGGCTGCCATTGATGCAAGCGCTTATTGATCTTTGTCGAATCGCTTAATGTGGCGCGGAGTATGTCCAGCCGATTAAGGAGGTCATTGATCCGCCACAAATTATCTTGCGGAGCAGCCAAAACCAATGCATCGTGCCCGGCTTCAACTAAGGCGCGGGTTAAGTGAGAACCGATAAATCCTGAAGCGCCTGTGATCAGTATTCTCACAATGCGCTCCAGTTTGGGTAGGTTCGATCTTTTTCAGAAATTATCAATGTTTCTATGGGCCACTCGATGCCAAATGCAGGGTCATCCCATCTCAATCCGCGGGCGGCGTCTGGAGTATAGAACTCTGACATTTGATAGAACACTTCTGTGTCATCTGTTAAAGTTTGAAAACCATGCGCCAAGCCTTCGGGGATGAATAGAGACCGGCGGTTAATTGCAGTTAGTTCGATTGCCAGCCATTTCTTAAAAGTGGGTGAGTTTGAGCGTAGATCGATGATGACATCATATATCGCGCCAGCTGTGCAGCGCACAAGCCTCGCTTCTTCGAACGGTGCGGCTTGATAATGCATTCCGCGCAGTGTGCCGCGTTTATTATTGAAGGAAACATTGCATTGAACCATTTTAGGATTTAACCCATGTTCTTCGAACTCTCTTTGACACCAGGAGCGTGCAAAAAAGCCACGTTCATCTTCGTGACGCACAAGCTCAATGATGTAGACCCCTTTGATCAAAGTTTCAGCGAACAACATTTCTAAATCACTCTCAATGTGGGGACAGGCACAATAAATTTTCCACCACGTGCACGGTATTCAGTTTGCTGAGACAATATTTCTTCTGTGAAATTCCAAGCAGATATCAAGACATAATCGGGTTGGGTTTCAAGAAGGGATTCGGTTGGGCGAATAAGCAGATGCGTGCCGGGTGTAAAGTGGCCCTGTTTCACGGTACTGCGGTCCACCACATAATCGAAGGTTTCGGGATTGATCGCAAAGTAATTCAGAAGAGTAGTGCTCTTGGCTGAAGCGCCGTAGACGGCTATGTGTTTGCCTTCCTTTTTGATTTTTTCAAGCAGTGCTGTCAATTCATGTCGAAGATATTCCACCTTCTCTCCGAAGTTTTTGTAGAAGGCAAAATTATTGATACCTGATTGTTCCTCTCCTTCGAGCAAAGAACTCACACGCTGCCTGCCTTCTTTCACTATAGAACAAGGACCGTCGCTACGTTGAAAGTAGACACGCAAGGAACCCCCATGTAACTGCAAATGTTCCACATCTACTAAACGAAGCCCATGTTGCTCAAAAAGGTTGCGAAATGAGGTGACAGAATAATAACATAAATGTTCATGATATATGGAGTCGAACTCTACATTGTCAATCAAATCTTTGACATAATGATTTTCGACGATGGCAACACCATCAAGATTTAGCAAGGTATAGATGCCTCGAATCATGCTATGTAGATTGGCAACATGTGCCATTACATTATTCGCGTGAATGATATTCGCTGGTTGATAACGGTCGCGAAGCTGTTGGCCTAATTCCGCACTGAAGAATTCGTTAATGGTAGGAATACCCCGTTTTTGTGCCTCGCGCGCAATGTTGCGAGCTGGCTCCACACCAAGGACTGGGATTCTTTTATTGATGTAATTCTTTAACAAATAGCCATCATTGCTCGCTAACTCGACCACGAAGCTGTTTTGATCTAATGCTTGACGTTCAATCATTTGAGTTCGCGATTTCGTGTGCACTTTTCAGGATCGTATCGGAGAATGAGGAGAAATAGAAATATTCTCGAAATAATTTCTCAGGAGGCACAGTTTCGGTAATTTGCACCAGCGAACAATTCGAACAAAAAACTAGATCGAGCGGGAATTGTTCTTCAGGCTGGTCTAATTCATCCTGAGTTAATAGAGCATTGGCCAGTGGAATATTCCCCAAAGACACAATAGGCTTGAGCGAAGTTCCTCCACACGAACGGCAGGTTACCATCAATGAGCCTCCAAGAATGCTTGATACCATCTAATAGTCCGTGCCAACCCATCATCAAGACTAAAAAGCGGGTGCCATTGCAAGACTTTGCGCGCCTTTTCTGCGCTCAGGTACTGGTGAAGGATTTCATTGCTGGCTTCATTACGAACTTCCGGCTTAAGTTTAGAACCCATCAACCGAAGGATTTTCGCGACAATCTGATTGACTGTCATATGAACCTCGTTTGAGAAGTTGAAGGCCTCTCCTTGAAGTTCCGGTTGCTCTGCTAGCTTTTGTGCTAAGAGCATGTATACAGCCGCGCCATCTTCTACATAAAAATAGTCGCGCACATATTTCCCGTTGGATCGGATAACCGGACGCTCTCCACGTAATATAGAGCGAATCGTGCCGGGAATAATGCGATTCCAGTTCAAATCACCGCCTCCGTAAAAATTTCCGCACCGTGTGATAACCACTGGTAAACGATAGGTTTTTGCATAGGTGCGTGCGATCAAATCCGCACAAGATTTGCTGACATCGTAGGGGTGTACGCCTTGCAGCGGATTGGTTTCATCGTAAGGCAGGTTTTCTTGATCACCATAGGCCTTATCAGAAGAAGCCACAATTACCTGCTTAATGTTTGGACTGCGCCGGCAGGCTTCCAGCAAGCTCCATGTTCCTGCAATGTTCGTCTCGAAAGTTGAAATGGGGTTTCGATTGGCAATAGTAACGATGGTCTGCGCTGCAAGGTGAACGACGGTATCAATCTCATATTCGCCAAGCGCGCGCTCTATCAGTTCGCGGTCGCAAATAGTGCCACGCACTACCTTGACGCGCCTAATGTTTTGGGTGCGTACTAGTTCACTCTGTGGAACCCAGTCTCGCACTAGGCAGACCACGTCTGCGCCCAAATCGATAAGGCGCTGAATCAACCATGAGCCGACCAGGCCTGTTCCACCTGTGACAAATGTGGGTCTGTCAAGCCAGAATGTATTTTTCATACCCAGCTTTTCCAAGGTGCAATATTTTGCTGCCATAAATTTTCAAGATATCTTTTATCGCGTAACGTATCCATGCACTGCCAGAAGTCTGGATGGCGGTAAGCAGCAAGTTGGTTTCCGAGTGCCAATCGTTCCAGAACCTGCACCTCGAGATTGGTCGAATTGTTTGGAATATAATCCAATATTTTTGGTTCCATCACCATAAATCCACCATTGATCCAACCTTCGCCAGCCTGAGGTTTTTCTGTGAATTGCGAGATCAGATCCCCGTCAAAGACCAAACCTCCAAATCGGGCAGGGGGCGTACTGCCGTAAGAGTTGCGATCCGATCGCAGTTTTTGTGGACTTCCAGCAACGAATTCAGGTTCACATTTGATACCCCGTCGCCGTATGTCATCATGAATGTTTCATCCTTTATATAATCGCGCAACCTGCCAATCCTGCCGCCGGTTTCACTTTCGAGCCCGGTATCCACAAGATGTACGAGCCAGTCTTCATCCAATTGATCACGCAAAGTCACTTCTCTTGAGCTCATATTAATACTGACGCTGCCTCCCAAGGATGAGTAATCCAGAAAAAAACGTTTTATAACATCGCCTTTATATCCTAAGGCTATCACAAATTCGTTGAAGCCATACGAAGAATAATGCTTCATGATATGCCAAAGAATTGGGCGCCCACCTATTTCCACCATAGGCTTGGGCCTCACTTCGGTTTCTTCGGCCAGGCGCGTTCCTAATCCGCCTGCAAGAATTACAACTTTCATGGGCTACCTTTTATTTTGATTTATACCTAGCATGCTCAACACAAAACTTGTCAAAATTACCTGCACTCCGCATACTAGCGACAGGCTGCCGCCAAAAACTAACCGCACGCTATTATCGAAACCGATTTGTGCGAAATCTGATGAGAGCAGAACTGCCCTAATCATAAGGAACAACCCTAAAATTGCGAGTAAAAAACCTGCGAATAATCCCTGTTCAAGATTGATGTATTTGAAGGCGAGGAAAAATCTTGGTGGGCGCGGCAATAGTCCTGTGGAGAATGCATAGACGCGCGTAATTATGGCGAATGTAAGCATATTCAATCCAATGTACATGAGGGAGCCTGCAGCAATGAATGTATGAAAATCGATATATCGGAATCCGATGTTGACTCGGTCCGAAGAATAGAAGCAAACTAAGCAATCCGCCAAGAAAGGATAACAATATCCCCGGATATAGAAATAACCATGCCGGGCTGTAAATCAGCAAAAATCGCAAATGTCTCCATCCGTCGCGGAAACTACGAAGATGCGGTCGTCGTGTTCTTCCGTCCGGTGACAAAATGATAGGCACTTCGCAAACTTTCATCTGCATGAATGGAAGCTTTGATCACAATTTCGCTGGCTAGCTCCATGCCATTGGTTTGCAGATTTCATTTTTTCAATTGCATTTTTTGTGAAACCACGCAAACCGCAATGAAAGTCCTTTGCAGGAGTTTTGAAGAAAAGCTGACCGATGAAGGAAAGAATTGGGTTTCCGATATAGCGATGGTGCCAAGGCATGGCATCCTTCTTTATTCCACCCCTAAAACGGTTACCCATAACCAAATCATATCCTACCCGCAACTTATCAAGAAATGGCATAAGATGGAGCAAATCGTAGCTGTCATCGGCGTCTGCCATTATAATATATTTTCCGGTGGCCTCTGCAAAGCCTCCTCGCAATGCACTGCCATATCCTTTATCTTCAACATGAATAACATGTGCGCCTTTTGAATCTGCAATTTCAGATGAGCGATCTATGCTTCCATTATCCGCGACAATGACTTCACCGCGGATATTGTTTTGCTTTAGAAATGTCTTGGCCTTTGTGACGCAAGATCCAACTGTTCGTTCCTCGTTCAGGCAGGGAAGAACAATGCTTAATTCGATTCCAGCTTGTTTTGTCGCCCTTGCCATCATGTTCCTTTCTTTAAGCAGACTTGTCAAACTTGCCTATTGGGTGTCTCTTAATTACATCATTCTATAGAAAACCGGCCAATCGCACAAGCGAATTTTCCGCGTTGGCATGAAATTGAAATCATGTATTCAATTTTGCAAAGAGAATATCGCGGCGGTATCTGTTTGGTAAACCTGGCCAAACTTGAGGTTTTGCTGTGATGCATCCATCATGGCTGCTCCGTTTGCAGTCACTCATTTCCCTTAATGGTCGTGATTCTTTCCTGTAATTCAATTCAGGAAATCATTCAGAAATTCGTTTTCCACAAATAGCCCTGTTTACAATGTAGGCTAGGCGCTAGAATTCGGATTATTTCAGATATTTCTTTTGCCACTCGAACAACTTGTTCAAAGCTTCGATTGGAGAAAGAGAATTTACATCGACTGAACCCAATTCATCGAGCAGGGGACTGGTCTCCGGGAAGAGCGCAGCTTGCTGAGCAACGTGTGGATTGATGTTCACCGCACGCCCAGATGTTTTTTCAAGTTCGAGCATGATCTCATTCGCGCGTTGAATGACCGGCGTGGGCAGGCCTGCCAGTTGCGCCACGTGAATGCCATAGGATTTATCGGCACCGCCCGCCACGATCTTATGCAGAAATACCACCTTGCCATCCGCTTCGGTGACTGCCACGTTGTAATTGCGAACGCCGGGTAACAAATCCGCCAATTGCGTCAGCTCATGATAATGAGTTGCGAAAAGTGTCTTGGCGCGCAGATGCGGATGATTATGAATGTATTCGATGATTCCCCATGCAATCGAAAGACCGTCATAGGTGCTTGTGCCGCGTCCAATTTCATCGAGGATTAATAGCGAACGGGAAGTTGCGTGATGAAGAATATTTGCCGCCTCGATCATCTCGACCATGAACGTGGATTGCCCAGCGTGGATTTCGTCCTGCGCGCCGATGCGGGTGAAGATGCGATCCACCAATCCGATCTTTGCGGAAGAGGCCGGCACGAACGAACCCATTTGCGCCATCAAAACAATCAGCGCGGTTTGCCGCAGGTAGGTTGACTTGCCCGACATATTCGGCCCGGTGATGATGCGCACGATCTCGCCTTTTTCAAAGATGACATCGTTGGGAACGTATCGCTCTCCATGTAGACTCTGCTCAACAACCGGATGTCTTCCCTCGTGGATTTCCAATTCGCTTCCTTCCACGACCTCAGGCCGGACATAGCCTCCCAAAGCGGACGCTTCCGCCAAAGCCGCCAACACATCCAACTCTGCCAATGCTCTTGCAATCCCCAAAAGTTTATGAGCCGACTTTGAAAGTGTTGCGCAGACTTCCCGGAATAACCGTAACTCGATCTCGCGGATGCGCTCTTCCGCATTCAACACGAGTGTTTCATATTCCTTCATCTCCGGTGTAATGAAGCGCTCAGCATTGACTAGCGTCTGCTTGCGGATGTAATTTTCTGGCGCTCTGTCCGCAGCGCCGCGTGAGATTTCGATGTAATAACCAAAGACCTTGTTATATCCAACCTTTAATGTTTTGATGCCTGTTCGTTCGCGTTCGACGGCTTCGAGATTTGCGATCCAATCGCGTGCATGTTTCGATGCATCGATAACCGAATCAAGTTCCTGCGAATATCCCGAACGGATGATGCCGGTATTTTGAAGCGTAGCAGGTGGATCATCGTCAATCGATGATTCAAGTAAAGTGTATTCATCGTTTGCTAATTCAATGTTTGGCAACGCAGGCGATTGATTTGCCGAGCACATCAACTATTTTGGGTAATTCTTTTAATGTGCTTCTCATTGCGACAAGGTCGCGCGGCTGGGCGTGACCCGCCATCACACGATTGACCAATCGTTCCAGGTCGGCCAATGGCTTGAGCGTTGCGCGTATTTCGGCGCGTTCCATGCCGCGCTCAAAAAAATATTGAACGCCATCCTGCCGCGTTTTGATTTTTTCGATGTTTAGTAATGGCTGGCTGATCCATTGATGGATCATTCGTTTGCCCATTGGTGTGACAGTGCAATCAAGCACTCCAAGTAACGATCCTTTGTATTCTCCGCGCAATGTTTCTTCGAGTTCAAGGTTGCGCCGCGTCGAAGCATCCAATGTCATGAATTCATTCAGGCTGTAATAACGGAATCCTGTTAACAGATTGAGCGAATCGGGCTGAGTCTCTTTGAGATATTGGATGATGGCTCCCGCCGCGCGAATGGCAAGGCTTTTGTCCTTTAAGTCCGAAGCCTTCCAATGTGGAAGCTTTGAAGTGAGCCAGCAAAGTCTCTTCGCATTTGCCGGGTTCGAATCGCCAAGCAGGAAAAGGAGTCAGATGACCTGTGAAGCCGTCAGTCAGCGCTTGATTATCAGGATGAATGATTTCTGCGGGATGAAGCCGCGCCAATTCTGCGCGCAATGATTTCGGACGGCAGTTCGGTCGCGGCAAATTCTCCGGTGGTGATATCGGCATAAGCAACAGCAGCCGTTTTCTCGTCGAGGATGACCGAGGCCAGATAGTTGTTCGCGTCGCCCGGAAGGAGTCCCGGTTCGATCACAGTCCCCGGCGTCACCACACGGACAACTTTGCGCGGAAAGATTCCTTTAATGGGTTCGTCGCCAATCTGCTCGCAAATCGCAACATGATAGCCTTTTTCGATAAGACGCGCGAGGTAGTTCTCAAGAGCATGATATGGAATGCCTGCGAGTGGAGCCCGCTGTCCTTTGCCGATGGGGCGGGAGGTTAATACAATATCCAATTCGCGGGAAACAGTTTCGGCGTCTTCGTCGAACGTCTCGTAGAAATCGCCGAGACGGAAAAAGAGGATCGTGTTTGGATAATCGCGTTTGATTTCGAGATATTGCTGGCGAATTGGTGTAACGTCTTCGTTCGGCATAGGGTCATTCTACGGGAAACAGGAAAATCGGACAAGGGAGGTTGCAAGAGCAGTTTGCTCGTTGACTTTTGTTTCTACCTAGTGTATAACTTTCAACCAATACTTTTGGCTGTGCGACTAAAATTTATTGAAGGAAAGGTCAAGGTTTGCCTATCAAAAATAAATTACCTCGTCTGGCTCAGGTTTATCCCGTTTATGCGATAATTGTAATACTGACCTATGGCTGGACGATCTATTGGGCACTTTGGAAATTGCCCAGCTGGCTGGATTTTTTGCCGCTCGGCCAAATTGGCGCGATCTTTTGCTATCTGATGGCGACCAATTTCATCGAAAGCCTTCTTGCGCTTTTCGGCGTGATCATCGTTTCCTTGATCCTTCCGCAGAAATGGTTTCGTGATTTATTTGTCAGCCGGGGAAGTGTGCTGGCTGCAAGTGTATTGGTCTCGATTATGGTATTTGAATATCATTTCGACAAGCCCTCAGATTACTTTTATAAGTTTCCCTTATATTTACCATTTATGCTTCTTATTGCAGGTGTTTTGGCTTTTCTCGCCGGATGGATTGGTATTATCCGTAAAGCCGTTGAAGTTTTTGCAGAGAATGCGGTTATCTTTCTCTTTATATCACTGCCTGTTAGTTTGTTATCTTTAATAGTCGTTATCGTTCGAAATCTTATCTAGGATAAATTTAGATGAATCGACTTAGCAGAAGAGATTTTCTGAAACTGGCGGCAATCGCCCCTGCGGCGTTGGCTTTTTCGCAGACGATTGCTCCGAGTCCGTTGGGAGCTAATTCGCCGAATATTATCGTGCTGGTATTCGATGCGATGTCGGCGGATAATTTATCGTTATATGGATACCCACGCAAGACCAGTCCGAACTTTGAGCGGCTGGCGCAGAGATCAAATGTTTTTCATTCGCATTATTCGGCGGGGAGTTTTACGACATCGGGAACCGCTTCTTTGCTCACTGGTTTATATCCCTGGACGCATCGCGCGATCAGTATAAACGGTCAGGTGGCTCCGGCTTTTGCGGATAAAAATATCTTTGCTTTGTTTGGAAATTCTTACGATCGCGCCGGATTCGGTCAGAACTTTTTGGCGGAATTGTTATTGAGCGAATTTCGTTCGAATCTTGACGTTCATTTGTCGCCAGCATCATTTAGTGTGCGGGAGCAAATGGTAGGGTCCGCGTTCGAGAATGATACGCCTGCCAGCTATTATGCTCTTGATGATTTTCTCTTTCGTTCAAGCGATTCCCCTCGATCCTTGATATTTGGATTGATTGAGCGTGCGCTCTTTGGCTTTCGACTAAAATCAATTTCCACCGTAGGTTATAGCGACAACTATTCCTCACACGGACTATAAAATTTATTATCGACTCGAGGATGTCTTTCGCGGCTTGATGTCTGAATTGAAGCAATTTAAACAGCCGTTTCTGGCCTATTTCCATCTATGGTCGCCTCATGCGCCTTACATACCAAGTCAGAAGTTTGAGCAGCTATTCAAAAAAGACAAGTGGAATCCGCCCAAGAAACCCAATCACCCTTTAGGTACTCAGGCCACTTTTCAGACAATGCAATTTCAGCGGCAACAATATGATGCTTATGTTAGCGAATGTGGATTGGGAGTTTGGTCAATTTTTGGATGGGCTGGATGCCTCCGGTGAGCTGGATCGGACTTACTTAATCGTCACTGCCGATCACGGAGAGATGTTTGAGCGCGGTGTTTTCGGACACGATAGCCCGCTTATGTATGATCCTATTCTTCATATCCCGTTGCTGGTTTCTGCCCCGGGTCAGAAAGCCAGAAGCGATATTTATTCCCAAACTAACAGCGTGGATGTCTTGCCAACGTTGCTCCATATTGCAGGACGCGAGCTTCCGGCATGGGCGGAGGGTCAGCTGCTTCCAACCTTTGGCGGCGTTGAAGATAATTCCCGCGCCACCTATTCCGTGGACGCAAAAGTTGGCTCATCATTTGGAAAGTTATCTGTTGCTTCGCTGGCGATGCGCAAGAACGGCTATAAGTTGATTTATTACAAGGGATATACAGAAACTGATTGGTTTGAACTTTATAATTTGCAAGAGGACGCTGAAGAATTAAATGATTTATACAATAAGGATGTTGCGACTTCAAATATGATGAGAGATGAACTGCTGACAGCTTTCAATCAGCATAACGGTCCGTTGCAGGGCTAAACATGGCACGACTTAGTCGAAGGGATTTTCTGAAACTGGCGGCAATGGCGCCTGCGGCATTGGCTTTTTCGCAGACGATTACTGCCGAGTCCATTGGGAGCAAATTCGCCAAATATCATTGTGCTTGTTTTCGACGCCATGTCGGCGGACAATTTATCCTTGTATGGATATCCGCGAAAGACTACGCCCAATTTTGAGCGGCTGGCTCAGAGATCAAATGGTATATCATTCGCATTATTCAGCCGGAAGCTTTACTACATCGGGAACCGCTTCCTTGCTCACCGGTTTATATCCTTGGACACATCGCGCAATTGATGAGGGAGGACAGGTCGCTCCCGCTTTTGCGGAGAAAAATATTTTTTCACTGTTTGGAAAATCGTATGATCGCGCCGGATTCGGTCAAAATATTTGGGCCGAATTGTTGCTTGGGGAATTTCGCTCAAACCTTGATGTTCATTTACCGCCTGGCGCTTTTAGCATTCGCGAGCAATTAGGCGGATCCTTGTTCCCAATGGATACGCCTGTTAGTTATTATGCTTACGATGATTTCCTTTATCGCCTGGGCGATTCTCCGAACTCGCTGATCTTTGGATTGCTCGACCGATTTGTTTTTGGCTATCGGCTAAGATCAATTTCTACAGATGGTTATCCTTCCAATGAAAAGAGTGTTGAAAATTACCTTAATATTCCACATTCTGATAACTATAAAATATATTACAAGCTTGAAGATATTTTTCGCGGGCTTCTATCGCAGATCCAACTGCTTGAACAACCTTTCTTGGCCTATTTCCACTTGTGGTCGCCACATGCTCCGTATACACCGCGTCAGGAGTTCATAGAATTATTCAAAGAGGATGGCTTAAATCCAACGAAGAAGCCAAAACATCCGCTGGGTGACCAGCTTTCCGTTGATGCAATGAACTATGCTAGATTATTGTATGATGCCTATGTGGCGAATGTGGATTGGGAATTTGGTCAATTCCTTGATGAGTTGGACTTCGAGCGGCATACTTGATAAGACATATTTCGTTCTGACTTCGGATCATGGGGAAATGTTTGAGCGAGGTATTATTGGGCATGAGAACCCGTTGATGTATGATCCAGGTCTCCATATCCCGTTATTGATTTCCGTGCCCGGGCAAAAAACCGGAAGTAATATTTATTCTCAAACAAATAGCGTAGATGTCTTGCCTACTTTGCTCAAGTCGCGGGACGCGAGATTCCTGCATGGGCAGAGGGTCAACTGCTTCCAGGCTTTGGAGGAGTGGAGGATAATTCCCGCGCTACATTTACCGTTGACGCCAAACTTTGCTCGTCGTTTGGCAAGCTGTCCATCGCTTCGATGGCGATGCGCAAGAATGGATATAAATTGAGTTATTATTTGGGTTATGGAAAAACTAACTGGTTTGAGCTTTATAATTTGCAGAGCGATCCGGAAGAATTGACCGACTTGTTTAATAAGGATATTTCCACATCCAATATAATGAAGGATGAACTTCTAACGGCTTTCAATAAAAGCAGCGGCCCGTTGCGTGGCTGATGTTTTTATGAATATACAATACTTTCAAAGGAAGATATAAATAACTATGAAACTCGTTCTACTTCGTCACGGACAAAGCACGTGGAATTTGGAAAACCGCTTCACTGGCTGGACCGATGTCGGTCTCACCGAACAAGGCGTCGCAGAGGCGCATCAAGCAGGGAAGCTTTTGCATGAAGGCGGCTATGTTTTCGATGTGGCATTCACTTCCGTTTTGCGGCGTGCCATTCAAACCCTCTGGATTGCCTTGGAGGAAATGAATCTGGAATGGATTCCAGTAACCAACGCCTGGCAATTGAATGAACGCCATTATGGTGCATTGCAGGGACTCAATAAGGCGGAGACGGCACAGAAATTCGGCGAGGCGCAGGTCAAACTTTGGAGACGCAGTTATGATGTTCCGCCGCCCTCGTTGGAATTGACCGATGAACGGCATCCCAAATTTGATCCGCGTTACGCATCGTTAACGCCGAAGCAGCTTCCCGCTACCGAGTCGCTGAAAATCACGCTCGAGCGCGTGCTTCCTTATTGGCATTCAACGCTTGCGCCAACCATCAAATCTGGTAAGCGTGTGCTGGTTGCAGCACATGGAAATAGTCTGCGAGCGATGGTCAAGTATTTGGATAATATTTCGGATGCGGAAATTCCTGAACTAAATATTCCAACAGGTATCCCGCTAGTTTATGAACTGGACAATGATCTGAAACCGATCAAGCATTATTATTTGGGCGATGCCGATGCGGTGGCAAAGGCAGCTGCCGCTGTTGCAAACCAAGGAAAAGCCAAATAATTCTTGGATCGCAAATTGTAAACCAAGGGACTTTTAGCCCATAATCGCTAGAGTCCCTTTTGTGTTTTCCAAATTGCGCGTTAAAATCTTCTTATGTCTCTTCACCCCGATTTTATCAATCAGCTCCGCAAGCAATTCAACGGCGATATTCGACTTGATCTGAGTTCCAAGATTTTGTATAGCACGGATGCTTCCATTTATCAAATCGAGCCGCTGGGCGTTGTGCTGCCGCACACGCAGGAAGATTTGCAATCTGTGGTTGAGCTTGCGTCAAAATATCGCGTGCCGATTGTGCCGCGTGGTTCCGGATCGTCACTGGCGGGGCAAGCGATTGGTGAGGCTTTGATATTGGATTGCTCGCGCTGGCTGGATCATATCATCGACATTGACCCTGATTCTAAAACCGCAACCATTGAACCTGGCGTCGTTCTCGCGGACCTCAATCGGGTCGCCGCTAAGTATGGTTTGATGTTTGGCCCCGATCCGGCTTCTGCTGAACGCGCGACGATGGGCGGGGTGATTGGTAACAATGCAACGGGCGCGCATTCCATTTTGTATGGCATGACTGTGGATCACTTGATTTCTGCGGATGTTATTCTGTCGGACGGCTCATTGGCAGTATTTGACGATTCAATTTCCAATTCCCGAATCCTGATTCTCGAATTCGCGAATGTCGAATATCGCTTCCACTGTATCTGAAATCCGAGAGAATTATTCCAAGGCAATTAAACAAAATTATCCAAAGTCATGGCGCAACTCGGCAGGATATCGCTTGAATTATTTATTGCCGTGGTCTGCCTCACAGCCTCCTCAGTGGATTGGTGATTTGTATCCTGCCAACCTTAATGATGGAAAATTCAACTTGGCGCATCTTCTCGCCGGAAGTGAAGGGACGCTGGCAGTGATTCGCCGCGCGACGATCAACCTTGTATCCAAGCCCAAACATACGGTTTTGGGAATTCTCACTTACGATAGCATTGCCGAAGCTTGTGACGCTGTACCAAATTTGCTCGAGCGCAAGCCAAGCGCCATTGAATTAATTCCGCAGATTGATTCTTCGCTTGGCGCGGTCAATCCCAGCATATGCGTCTCAGATGGGATGGGTAAGGGGTGACCCGTCAGCGATATTGGTCGTTGAATTTAGCGGCGACCAACCCGAAGTCCTGAAAGAAGCGGTGAATAAATTAAGCGATGATGTCATCATTGCAGAGTCTGTTGAAGATCAAACGCGCGTTTGGAATATCCGCAAAGTCGGATTAGGGATTTTAGATTCTCGTCCGCAATCTGCGCGGCCCATTGCATTCATTGAAGACTGTGCCATCCCGGTTGAACGGTTGGGTGAGTTTGTTCGCGAGATCGAGCAAATCATGGCGGCGCATCAAACCGAAGGCGGAATTTATGCACACGCTTCCGCGGGATGTCTGCATATTCGTCCCATTTTGGATTTGAGGACGAGCGAAGGCGTGCATTCTTTGCGTTCGATTGCAGAGCAAACGTTGGCGTTGACGTTGCGACTTGGCGGTTCGATGTCATCCGAGCATGGAGACGGGATCGTGCGCGGAGAGTGGCTCAAGCAAATTTATGGCGAAGAAATCATCGAAGCAATGCGGATGCTCAAGCGCGCCGCTGATCCGTTTGATTTGTTGAACCCAAAAAAGATGTTCGACGCGCCGCCGATGGATTCGCATTTGCGTTACGGAGTGAATTATCAAACCCATGCTTGGACTCCCGCATTGGATTTCACGCACAAGGATGGTTTATCTGGCGCAATTGAACAATGTAATGGTCAAGGCGTGTGCCGAAAAACAACCGGCGTGATGTGTCCTTCGTTTCAAGCCACGCGCGAGGAAAAGTATTCGACACGAGGGCGGTCCAATCTTTTGCGTGCATTGATTACGAATCCTGTTCTCGAACCTCGAATATCAAAGGGCGAAATTCAATCTTCAGAACTTGAGAGATCTGTTTACGATGCTCTTGATTTATGTTTGGCATGTAAAGGCTGTAAAGCGGAATGTCCCAGCGGCGTGGACATGGCGAAACTTAAGGCTGAGTTTCAATATCAATATTACAAATCCCATCGCAGGCCGCTGCGCGATTATGTCTTTGGATATTTCCATGTTGCGGCAAAATGGTTCTCGGCATTTTCACCGCTGACTAATTTTGCGACAAGCAATCCCTTGACGAAATCCATGGCGGCGCGAATTATGAAAATTGCACCTGAGCGGCCATTTCCAAAATTCACGCGGAAGCGGGCGGTGGCGGCTCAAAATGGAAATCGTCCGAAAGTAATTTTTCTCTCTGATCCATACGCGCGATATGTCGAGCCACAAGTTGAACAAAGCGCGTTCGATATTTTGAATTTATTGGGATTTGATGTCTGTGTACTGCCAGTGGTCAGCGCGGGCGCGGCGTTGATCTCGAAAGGCTTTTTGGACGCGGCTCGCCGTCATGCCATGAAAGTTTTGGATGCGTTGAATAAAATTGATCCTGAATTCCTCATTACCAATTATTGGAACCGAGCCGCCAGAAATTTATTCATTCAAACATGATTATCTGGATTTGCTTCCCGAGCGCGCGCGGACGAAATCTCCCGCCGTGTGGAAAAGGTTTGGTTGATGGAAGAGTTTCTCGTCCGGTCTGAAGCGTTCAAGTCTGCTTTGTTCGGGCAGTGAAAATTCAATAACTTGCCGAAAGTAAAATTCCATCCGCATTGCCATCAGCGCGCCGAAGGTCCATCTGCCGATGGATTTCCCAATGGCGTGGATGCAACTGTTCAAGCGCTGCGAGCTTGTGGATATGAAGTTGAACTCCTCGATGACGGATGTTGCGGCATGGCCGGCACATTTGGTTACGAGGCAGAGCATTATGATCTCTCGATGAAAGTAGGGGAATTGAAATTATTACCGGATCTCCGCGCTTTGGATTCCAAAGGCAAGTGATGGGTTGTGGCTTCCACGGGCGCGGCGTGCCGTATGCAAATCACGCAAGGGAACAGGCTTGCAGGCGCAACATCCGCTTGTGCTTTTGAGGGACCGATTATCTAAAGGCTGCATAAGAAATCTTAAATGCCTCATTTCTTTTGGGGGTTATAATCTTCCAGAGACTAAATGCCTGACACTCTCCATCAATAACTTGAGGGGGTTCTCACTTTTGTGAGCAACATAGGCCTGTGTCATAAGCTCTATTCCTCAAAGAAAGACCTGCTATTAGGAGTCAAGAGGTCAGAACCTTAAAAACTATCGAATAACGTAGGGCCGTTGCTCCTTCAAGATGACATAGATGCGAACCAGGAGTTTGCGGCAGACCGCGCCTAGGGCGACGCCATGCGCTTTGCCCTCACTGCGTTTGCGGGTGTAATAAGCTTTCAAGTCCTCATCATACCGGATGGCCATGGAAGCTGCCTGCCAGAGGGCCTGGCGCAGATAAGGCGAACCTCTCTTACTGATATGGGCTTCGGAAGCTTGGAACTGGCCGGTCTGGTAGACGGTGGCATCAATGCCCGCATAAGCGATCAGCTTTTCTTCGCTGGCGAAGCGAGAGACATCACCGATCTCAGCTAGGATGGCGGCACCGGTGGCGAGGCCGATGCCGGGCAAGGTGGTGATGAATTGTGGGATCTGCTGCATAAGTTTAGCCAGTGCGTCTTCAATCTGATCCTGCTGTTCTTCGAGCAGCTCGATCTGGGCGAGCAGACAATGCAGCTCCATGCGAGCAGCATTGGCCAAGAAGCCCACACCGATCGACTCTTTCGCCTGCTGTTGAAGTTGCTCAGCCTTGTCGGCACCGAAGCGGCCGTGGCTCGCATGATGAAGCAACTGGGTCAGTTCGTTTAGATCGAAACTGGCGAACTCTTGGGCCGAGACCGCTTCCTGCAATAAAACTCGGGAAGACCGGATGAAAACATTGGAAAACAGGCTTTCGTACTCAGGAAAGACCCGATCCAGGATGGTCAGCAGCTTGCGTTTGCAGTCGCCGATCTGGTCCGAGAGCCAATAGCGGAATCGGCTGAGTTCACGCAATTGAAGCAGAGCTGGAATGTCTCGACTAGTGGCAGGCAGATGGGCAATGCGCAGGAAGTCTGCGATCCAGACCGCATCCGTCTTGTCGGTCTTGACTTTGCGCACACCACTCTTGCGATAGGCGGCCACCTGCAACGGGTTGATCACTACTACCGCATATCCTTGGCGAATCAGTTCGTCGTACAACGAAAGCCAGTAGTGCCCGGTGGCTTCGAGCCCGACCATCACCGTTCCGTCCAGCTTGGCCAGTTCCTGTTCCAACTGATCCAGTCCACCACGCGTATTCTGCACGGCAAAGACCGGCTGGGTTTTCTGGCCATGCTCATCCAGCAGCACGACCGCATGTTGATGTTTAGCAATGTCGATCCCACAGTAGTAGAACATGAGCCACCTCCGGCTTGACCTGAATAGAAGCGAGGCAACCTCAGACTGCTACGAGACCCTCAGCCTTGTCTGTTATGCGCCGCTGAACGGCAACCTGCTTATTCGAGACCTCTCGTAGCGCTGAGGCAACAGTCTTTCTAACGAGGCTTGATCCTCAAGGAGAACATCGTTGACCTCAGCTCCTACGAGATATTGTATGCCAGAGTTCGTTCTGGCTCTACTACTTACTTATACAAGGAGATACGTGCAAATCTTATTAGTTCAAAAACACGGCCGCAGTATAAAACTTTCGTGTTTTTATCCGAAACCGGCCAAGTTTTTCGTTACCTGGTTTTTTGCAACCACCAGATACCTGTTAAAGTGCTGCATTCATTCTAGCACAATTGTTCCATTAATCCTACCGCTTCGCGGTAGCGCAGCTTATGTCCCTAGGCATAAATGCCAGGGTTTTACGGTGCGGTTTCGTAAATGTTTTTCCTTGCTGTTTGTCAGCCTGCTCATGGCTTTTACATTTGGCTTCTCCGCCAATGTAATTGCTTCCGCAGCGACGTCGGCTTGCCGGCTGCTGCCACTGCTTACGATCTTGTCAGTGCAGTAAATGCTCTGCGTGCCTCGAATGGGATAGCACCCTATCATCTAAATTCCATCTTGATGGAAATTGCACAAGATCAGGCAAGTTACCTGAGCCTCGACAAGCGGCGCCTACGGACATGTCGGACTCGGCGGAACACTTCCGTATCAGCGCGCTTTGAATGCCGGATATGAGGTTGCGGGGGCTCTGCCGCCAGGTTTATTTTCAGAAAATTGGGTTGAAGCATCGAGCGTTCAAGCTGCCATTCAATTCTGGCAGGGCGATGCCGCGCACCAAATCGCTTTGTATTCCACTGACCTTTATGACATTGGCGGCGGCGTTGCAAGCAGTGGTGGCATGACTTATTACGTGATTGATACTGGAGCATCAACCGGCTCAAAACCGCCCTCAAGTTCAAATTCAACAGGCGGCGCGACGACGGTCGTGCCGATGGAACGCCTGTTTCGCAGGACCAAGTGATCCCAATGGCAGTTGTCAGCACGCCGGATCAGGCTGGAGATGTTTATCACATTGTTTTGCCGGGACAAGCTTTGTGGCAGATAGCAATTGCCTATAAAGTGAAAATCAACGATATTATGACTTTGAATAGTTTGTCGTCAAATGTGATTTTCCCTGGCCAAAAATTATTGATTATGCGCGTTGGTACAGCGACCCCTGTCCCGCCAACTGCTGCGCCGACGCTTTATCTTTCCACGTTTACGCCTCTGCCAACGCCCGAAGACTTTACAGATACCGTGACCAGTACGGCAACGGCAACGTCAGTCGTGCCCGCTCAAAGTCAGAATGGAGCGCCAGTAGTGGGCGGGATTATTTTCGTTGCATTGATCGCGGCGGGATTTATTGCATGGATTGGCCGTCAGCGTCCGGTTTAGCGATTCGCGGTAAACTTATATCCTTTGAACGATACCTTATATCAGGAGCGATTCATGAATGAAATACCTATCGATGCATTGACACCGCAAGAAATGGCCGCACGAGCGGAGGATCTTGGTGTCAGCAAAGCTGAAATGCCTTTTCTGAAAATGTTCATGCTGGCGATCATGGCTGGCGCGTTCATTGCTTTGGGAGCGATCTTTGCAACTACGATTGGGGCTGGAAGCATCGCCGTTATGTCGCCGGATGGGGCGGTTGCATTTAGCACTGGTTTGCCCTATGGCGTAACACGTCTATTGATGGGATTGGTTTTCAGCCTAGGACTTATTTTGGTTGTGGTCGGCGGAGCGGAATTGTTCACCGGTAATAATCTGATTGTTATGGCGTGGGCCAATGGGAAAGTGAAAGGCCGCGCACTGTTGCGCAATTGGGTCATTGTTTATCTTGGGAATTTCGTTGGAGCAATTGCTACGGCGGGTTTGATGTTCTTCACGAAACAATATACCAATGGTTCCAATGCGGTTGGCGTTTTAGCTCTTAAGACGGCGGTTGGAAAAGTTGACCTGACTTTCATCCAGGCAGTTGCGCTCGGAGTGCTTTGCAATGGGCTGGTGTGCCTCGCAGTATGGCTGACTTATAGTGCTCGCAGTACTATGGATAAAATCATCGCGATCATCTTTCCTATCACTGCATTTGTTGCTGCTGGTTTTGAGCATAGCGTTGCAAACATGTATTTTATTCCTTATGCTCTGTTCATCAAGGAATTTGATCCGCGCTTTGTGAACACGGTGGTCAGCCAGGTGCCGCATCTGGGCGATTTGACCTGGCAGGCGTTCTTTCTCAACAATCTATTGCCCGTCACGATTGGGAACATTATCGGTGGGGCAGGGCTGGTCGCAGCATTATATTGGGCGATTTTCCTTCGCACCACTGATGCATCATTTCAAAAGGAACGGCGATGAAAGCGTATGTGTTGATCAAAATTCATGCAGGTGAAGTGAATGAAGTGGTCAAGAGTTTGCGAAAGATTGAAGGCGTGACCGAGGCACATATAACGTTCGGTCCGTACGATGCGGTGGCGGAAGTCGAGACGAAGGATGTGACCTCGTTAGGTGCGATCACGGCTTCGATGATCCAGCCCATCTCCGGCGTGGAGCAGACGCTGACGTGTTTGGCGGTTGATATATAGAATGTTCGGCAACAATCAAATGGTTAGGTTCTCTTGGCCTTGAATTTAGAGACTAGCGCGTCTGCAACACCGGGAAACAGAAAAGCTGCGAGAACCAGAACGCTCCAACTCCGCGGCAGGATAACCATCCGGCGCGGGTGACGGACAAGGCGGGCGATCTGGTCTGCCACATAGCTGGTCGGCATCAGGCCGGGATGATGAGGCGCATCTGGTCTGCCTTCAACAACGGCTTTAAGCCGAGGGGTGATCTCGGAGGGAGTATAGCCGGGGCAGAAAGCAGACACGTGGATGCCGGAACCGCGTAGCTGGCGGCGCAGCGAATCGGAAAAGCCGAACACACCGAATTTGGTTGCACAGTAGACACTGCTGCCCGGCGTGGCAATCAAGCCTTCAATGGAGGCAACGTTGATAATATGCCCTGACTTCTGTTTTAGCATCACGGGCAGAACTGCCTGCGTGCACTCGATGAGGGCGATTAAGTTGACCTGCACTTCATTTCGTATCTTGTCCGGCTCAAGATCAACCAACGGCTCATCGAAGGATATTCCCGCATCGTTCAATAGAACATCGATCCGCCCCCAGCGATCCAATGTGGACTGTATCATATGGCGGATGTCAGCGCGATTGGTTACATCGGTTGTCACGATAAGCGCCTCGCTCCCCGATTTCTCGACATCACTGGCAACGCCTTGCAGTCGGTCTGCCGCGCCGGGCGGCCAGTGTGAGACAAACATTTTCGCGAGCGAGACGCCGTGCAGTTGCCGCACCGATGCCACTGGATGCACCGGTGATGATTATTACGGGTTTGTTCATGGATTGAACTTAGCGATGCAAATTCTTTGCGGCGATGAAGCTCAATCCTTGCTTGGTTAGCGCAAGGGCTGTATCGTTTGCGGCATCCACTTTATCCATGAAGTTTTGCTGCATGGCATCCCAATCGCCAGACGCGATCACTTCTTTTTTCTCGCGGAAGTAATCAAGAATATCAGATTGATGGCTGCGACCTTGTTCTGTTTCAGGATTGCCGCCCTCATGTTTGGCAGCGATGTTTGCCACATGGTCGGCGATCTGCATCAATTCGTCGCGGCGATTATAAGGCTGGATGATGATGCTCTTCCACGTCTCGGTGATGTGATGCTCAAAGCGCACCACTTTCTCGAAGCCGAGCGCCTTGCGGAATTCAGCGGTCAATTCCATGGTCTGGTTGTTGATCGAGTTCGACCAGTTGAATCCGATCAGCGGACTCGTCCCGTCTTCGCGGCTGAAGAGTTTTGCCATCGTCATGATCCACAGCGCGTGGTAGGGATTATCCGAGCCGAAGAAGACTGAGATCTTGAATTGAATGTTCACGCCCAGGCGATACAGGAGGAAGCCAAGCAGGATGGTTCCGGCGTTGAAGTTGAGCACATGCTGGACGCCGTAATTGGTGTAGTAATACAGGAACTCATCCAGCCACTTCAAGGCATGATCGTTGGGCTCACCGATGCCCCCGAAATAGCCCGTGATGGTGGCAGGCCCGCCCAAATGCGGATTCGAGCCATCCGTGCCTTTGGTATCGAGCGTCTCAACGAAGGATGCGCCGATGATATCCAATGCGGCGACGATGGCGGGTAAGTCGCCATCCGCCTCGGACTCCTTCATGTTCCTGACGGCGATGAATCGTCCGGGGACAAGCGTCTTATCCTCGATGGCTTTCTCTGCCATCGGGCGGATCCACGGGAAGTATTGCAGAGCAGAGACTTCTAGCGTGACCGCATATTTATCCTTGAACTTCATCTTGTTCGCTGCCCCACCCAAAACCTTGCGGCGGTAATCTGCAATTGAAGTGAACGTGCCGTTGTCACGTTGCTCGATCAGCCAATTCAAATCCTTGATGGCTTCGGGATTTCGTTCCTGCACGATCTTGAAGAGATTTTCCATCTTGCGCGCGGCGCGGTGTTTGCG
Source organism: uncultured Chloroflexia bacterium (assembly GCA_963752775.1). Lineage (GTDB taxonomy): Bacteria > Chloroflexota > Anaerolineae > Anaerolineales > Villigracilaceae > Fen-1038. The sequence continues at coordinate 295,878 of CAVVZL010000005.1, read as the reverse complement.
ATTGATCTCCTGCGGTGTGCCATACTTTGCTACGACATCGAAGAAGTTCTTCATCACCTGAGAGTCAGGATCAAGGAAGACGGAATTTACCGCCTTGAGTTTATCAGGCGAGATCTTAAGAAGTTTCTGCAGGTCGGTCATAATCGTCTCCTGTTAATTAAATTGAGTATGGGCGAGATATATCTCGCCCAGTACAGTTAATCCAATATCTTTTTCAATTCGTCGTACTCTTCATCTTTCATCGTGAACCAATTCTCTGGCTGTGGGAATTGCTTGCCGATCACCTCATCGTGATAAGCCTTCAGCCCGTTGAGAATGACTTCGCCCGCATTGCCAAAAACCTTGGCCATTTTCGGCTTGAACTTCGGATACAGCCCAAACATGTCGTGATAAATGAGCAGTTGTCCGTGGGCATGCGGACCGGAGCCGAGGCTCATGATGATGCAATTCTCGGCGCGCTCGGTGATGAGCTTGCATAATCGGTCGGGGATCATTTCGAACAGGATGGCGAACGCCCCCGCTTTTTCGAGTGCCTTGGCATCATCCACGATTCTCTTGGCAAGCTCGGCGCTTTTTCCTTGAACGCGGAACCCGCCCAAAGCGGAGACGGATTGAGGCGTCAGCCCAAGATGACCAATGGCCGGGATGCCGGCATTGGCGATGCCTTTGATGCGATCTGCCATCGCTGCGCCGCCTTCCAGTTTGATGGCGTCGCATCCCGCCTCGGACATGAATCGGCCCGCGTTTCTGATGGCTGTTTCGACGCTCGGCTGATACGTCATGTAGGGCATGTCGCCGACAAGGAATGCGGTCGGTGCCCCGCGGCGCACGGCTTGCGTGTGACGGATCATGTCGTCCATCGTGACGGGCAGGGTCGAATCGTAGCCAAGCATGGTCATGCCGAGACTGTCGCCCACGAGGATCATTTCGATGCCCGCTTGTTCCTGCAGGTAGGCGGTTGGATAATCGTAGCAGGTGAGCCAAGTGATCGGCTCGCCCTTGGAAACTTTATCGAACAGATAGGGCAGTGTGATTTTCTTGCGCGGTTCGGTCATGGGTTCCTCCATTGAAGGATGATACGATTTTAGTATAGAGCAAATGCCCCTTGCGGGCAATTGACGAATATCACGGAATTATCCTACAAACAGACTTCCGATATACCCAAGACCTCGGAAGTCTAGCCATAAAGAATTAGGTTTATCCAAGGAAACTCTCGTTTCTTCTGGAAGATGGCCGCGTTTCGATAAACTTGCTTACCAACGCTTGGTATGCCGAAGGCATTCCAAAGTTTTTGTGCATGAAATAAATATCTGATAACTGCCCCGCACCGATTGAGCCACTTGGCGTGATCTAAGTAAAGTCAATTTTCAAGCAAGGTGACAAGCGCGTCTATAGGGGATTAGCATGAATGAAAGTAAATAAATTTATCAAGCAGCTATAACTCTAAATCGATTTGGCTTGGAGACCTCGGAAGTCTTAATATTTGAGTTTACGGTGCGGCTTTCTTCGCTATTGGCCCGGGCCCCTTGCGTTCGGACGGTTTCGTCAAGCCCATGGATTGAAGTTCATGGCAGTCTTTGTCGTAGTGTGCTATGAGCGGATCTTTCATGTCCAGGAGGGTGTGGGGCGTGCGAAGACGAGGGCCTGCTAGGCGTTGACCATCCGCCTGCTCCGCGGCTTTCATCGCGCTAAGTCTAGAGCTCACGGCAGTCTGGACACACGCGGGCTGGATGGGTCCGAAGGCGCTAACGGATTGAAGACTGGTCCGGTAACTATCCCGTAAGATAGTACCATTGAAAAGTGGAAAACTCTGGCAAAATATAGTCAGGAGAGATCCACATGAAGAGGTCCAAGTTTTCGGATAGCCAGATCGTGAATATTCTAAAGGAAGCGGAAAGCGGCGTGGCGCTGGATGATCTGATCCGGCAACATGGTTTCAGCAACGCCTCCTTCTATAAGTGGAAAGCCAAATATAATGGCATGTCGGTCAGTGAGTTGAAACGACTAAGGGAGCTGCAAGAAGAGAACCGGCGGCTAAAGCAGATGTATACGGAAAGGACACCGCACTTTGCCGACTTGAGCTTGGAGTATCAGGTGCTCAAGGACATTGTCGAAAAAAAACTATAGAGCCTGAGCAGCGACGAGAGTTGGCGAAGCAAGCTATGGCCGAACGGGGCATCAGTGAACGTCGATCTTGTCGGATCCTGGACTTGAGCCGGAGTGCATATCGCTATCAGGCGAAGAGCATCGATGATCAGCGGATCAAGCAGGAGTTGCAAAGATTAGCCAATAGCCAGCCACGCTGGGGCTACGGCAAAATGATCGATTATCTAAGGCACCAGAGTTATGTCTGGAACCATAAGCGGATCTATCGTGTGTACTGCGAAATGGGATTGAATATGCATCGAAAACCCAAGAAGCGACTACCGGCTCGGGTGGCCCAAGCCTTGATGGTGCCTGGGCAGCCCGACCAGACTTGGTCCTTGGATTTCATGAGTGACAGTCTGGCCAACGGTTGAAAGTTTCGAACCCTCAATGTGATCGATGAGTTCAACCTCGAAGCGCTGTGGATCGAGGTTGATACATCATTGCACGCCGAGCGCGTGGTACAGCTCCTGGCAAAACTCTTATTTGAGCGGGCTGTGCCCCAACAAATCAGGATGGACAACCGTCCAGAACTGATTGCTCAGCGCTTGGAGAATTGGGCTGAAGCGAAGCAAATCAAATTAACTCATACTCAGCCCTGGCAAACCTGCCCATCTTGCCCCGAGGTCCTTTGGGGAAATGCCTACATTGAAAGGTTCAACCGAACCTTCCGTGAAGATGTCTTAAACGCCTATTTGTTTGATAACTTACAGGAGGTGCACTCCATCACAGAACAGTGATTGGAAGATTACAACTCAATCCGTCCCCCATGAGGCGTCGCATGGCTTAAAGCCTCGCCAATTTGCACTGCAAGACGCCGGAAGTCGTCTACCCGAAGATGGTCCTAAAAATGGGATGTTGACATTATGAAAGGCCAGCTAGATAAGAACCATGGTACTAGCCAATCCGAAAAGAAAAATCAATCCACCCCTAATTTCATGAGTTTTGCTGTTTTCAGCTAAAATAGATTGACCCAAATCTATATTTGAATGAAGCCCAAAGCCATGTGATTGGATCGCGAAACATATTTAACTTTCTTACCTTCTTTGAAGGACCGCGAATTATAGTTAACGGAGATTTCCAAAGGAATGTAGCCCTTACGGATCAATTTAATGACTAATTCAAAATCGAAATCGAAACGGTTACATTCGAATTTCAAATTGTTTATGCAGTCACGCCGGAACACCTTAAACATAGTAAAAGGATCTTTCATTTTCTGACCATATAATAAATTAAGTAATACTGTAAAAAAAACGTGACCGAAATTAAAGTATGACGACAGCTGGGCCTCGTCACTAAAGTGACGCATCTTCCACTCGCCCCCGTGGCGCGACCCAAGGACAAATGGCCATCTAAAGGTCATAACTGGTTCAAGTAGGGCTTCATAGTCGTTCAGATCATATTCGAGATCAGCGTCCTGGATAAGCACAACGTCGCCACTAGCCTGCTCGATTCCTTCTCGGACAGCATTCCCTTTTCCGAGAGCTTTGTCTTGAAGAATAATCTTAATCCCTGTTTGATCTTTGTATTGCATAACTAGTTGTCGCGAATTATCGGTTGAGTTACTCTCAACGATGATGATTTCTTTGTCAGCACCTTTGATCGGCTTGGCGACAAGTTGTTCCATAAGTATTGGAAAAGTGGAACCTTCGTTATAAACGGGTAAAACAATGGATAACAGTGGTTGTTTACGACGCTCCACCTTTTTTCCTACCACAATTATGCCGGAAGAAGGTAAGCGAAAATACAAATTATGGAGGAAAGGTGGCAGGATATTGTAAAACAAGCGGATGATACGTGTAACCCATGTCTTTGGAAAACCCTTGGCGCGCTGATTGATGTGTGCCAGAGTATAGATGCGCAAATCCTTGCTAAGCGACACACTACTAAATCCATAACGCCAAAGCAATAACTGAATATTAGTATTGTCAAAATAATATCAATTCTCAGGATGCCATCCGGTCCAGGCCTGACTAAAGAACCGGGCGGATCGAGAATCCAGCGAAAGTGAAACCAAAAACAGCTCGCCACCCGGTCTCAATGTCTCATAAGCCCGATCTAAAACTTTTTCAAGGGCATGGGCCTTTTCCAATTGGTAAATAATAACAACGGCATCAACTGCTTTAGGCAAATCAACCCCGTTTTCAAATTCCACCACCGATAGATGCCGTAAAATAGTAAAGCCAAAATCCTTTGCCAAGGCCGCAAAATAATGTCCCGGCTCGGCAATGAGCAATAAGTTGCTTATATCGCCAGAACGGCTTGCCAGCATTTTGAGATATTTTTTGTAGGCTTCAATTTCAGTTTTGCCTTCCAATAATACATCGCCAATCTTTTCAAAGTGGATCGAAAAGCGATCGCTTAAATGAGGCAAGCTTGATGGAGATGAAAAAATTAATCCGCATCCGTCACAAGTCATGACAGAAAAACTATGGATTTGAAACAGGTAAGTCCGGCTGAAATTCACCGCATATTGGGCACGGGTTTAAGACACGATCTTGATTCACTTATTAATCCTCCAAACAGCCAGATTTAATTTTCTCGTTTTTCTGCAGTCACTGCCATACCGCTTGCAATGAACCTAACAGGCATATAAGCAAGTTTGTCTGGGAATATTTGCCGGGCAAAATTCATCATTCGACTGATACCTTTGACAGGAAATCGAATAAAATGGCGATTGATATAATCAAAATTTAGGACTTTATAGTTTGAGTGAAATCTGATTTTATGGAACCCTGTTTTTTCCAACAAGAGTGTGATAGCTTGTCTAGTAAAGTAAGATAAATGCTCAACCTTATATTCCATCCAATTATTGCCTAGAAGCTTTGCTGACCAACTATCCAAAGATGGCGTCACAATATATGCCTTGCCAGATTTTCTCAACAAACTATTAACGCGCAACATAAAATCCACAGGATTACGAATATGCTCAATGACGTCAAAAAAAGCTACTATATCAAACGATTCCCTTTGAAAGTTGGATGTTTCAATAAATCCTTTCTGAACGCTGGATTCTCCAAGACGACGATTGGTATATTCAACAAGGTAGTCAGTTACTTCCAAGCCGGAAACTTTAAATCCCTTTGACTGGGCCTCCAAAAGAAAGTCCCCCATACCGCATCCGATTTCTAACAAAGACAACTCTTTTGAAAAAAACGGTCTTTCATTAATAAGCTGTTTTAGGTATAAACTTGCAGTCGCCCGCTTTAATCTATTGACTATTTCTGTTATTTTGGCATCGCCTTCATCTAGAAAATATTTATCGGAATAGATTTCAGATAATTCTGCATCGTTCGGTTGCGGATTTAAAAACTGAAAACCACAATTTGCGCATACATAAACCTGATAGCCGTGAAAGACAAATCCCTTTACTGCTTTCTTTTGTCCGCAAATTATACAAACCATCATAATGAGTGCACCCTTTTGCTCAACTTAATCGACCAGCGCATCAAAAATGCATGACAGCATTTCTTGATTCTATTCGGATTTCCCGATAGCAATGAGATTAGTGACCATTCCAAATATCTGTATGTTCTCAATAATTACCTTGGTTTGTTTTGGAAATAGAGCATTTAATTCTTCTTTACTAAGCAAATTAAGGTTCTGTTCTTTGCTCCAATAGGTTTCACCCATTAAATTCAACAGCTTTCGGTACGTTTTTTTAGGCAAGAAATGCAGTAGCGGTATTGCGGTATGTAGTTCAATAGGAAACCATCGGTTGGGAGTGGTCAAATAGAAAGATCTTGAAATTCGGACCATCTCATCAATAAAAAATCTCTGTTGATCTGAATTTCCCGCATGTTCAATAACTGCATTGCTAAAAGCAATATCGAACTCTCTATCTTTGAAAGGAAGGGGTTTTTGAGGGTCAATTTTTATGAACTTTATTCCCGGATAATTTGTCTCAAGGTGACTGCCATCTTCAACACCAACACAAACAATCCTGTTCTTATGCGGGTACATTTTTTCAAAATAATTGGCTTCTTTATATCTATCATCACTTGTAACTCCAATATTAAGAATTGTGGAGTTTATTTCTGGTCTCATTTTCTCCATAAATAAAGCGAACATTCGCTCTCTAAATCGTAAAGAGATCCTAGATGCGATTGCAATCTTCCCAGTATTTTTATAGTACGGTGAATTATTCATGATATTTTGATTTTCGAGAATAGATGACGGCAAATATAATAGTGAATAATATGGAAGCAATGCTAATAATCCCTCCAATTATAAAGGAAAGAGGTCTGTATAAGAAATGTACTATGTGGATTCCTTCATCCAGAAATACGCCCCTGAATATCCCGTCAACCGCGTAGATCGGCACTGACTTTCCATCCACAAATGCCTCCCATCCGGGATAATACTGATCTGACACAATCAGCAGGCCAGGCGCTTTTGTATTCACCTGAACATCTATTTCCCCTGAGCTCACTAGGTTGGCAGTTCCTGAGACAGGTTGTAAGGATTGGTTAGTTTGGTTAATGATTTTTTCTAACTCCGGCGGTAAGTTCTCAACTATTGCCGTATGCCATAGGTTGATGTTCGGCTCAGACAATAATTCAAGGGAATCATTAAAATTCGCAACGTTCAGGATGTTATAGACGACAAAGGCACGCGGAAAAACATCTGCATTTTTGTAAATTGCGGCGTATTGGTCTTGATAATCTAAGTTGTAAAGCGTCCCATTGTTACTCGTTTTATTGGGTTGTGTATTATTGGGAGTGGACCTCAACTGGATGTTTCCCCAATAGGCCCAATCCCAAGAAATATTGCCAGCCGGTCCCCCATTAGTAGAAAACTTAAAAATCACATCTTTCCCGGCCCATGGCCTTAAGTCTATGCTCTCATCAAACCATTTTCTATCACATTGGTTTTGCTTTGGATTGATATACTTGGAAAATATTCTGTTTGTGGCGGTTCCTATTTGTAAGTCGATTTGAAAACCAACGCCGTCCCCGCGATCTGGACGAAAAACAGCAGGATCCAGCCCTATTGAAAAATTAAGGCTTACAGGTTGTTGAGGAATAGAAAGCTTCAGATTGAATTCCTCTAGGGGCTGTTGAAAGATGGCCATCCTAGCTGATCCGTTGATGAACATTTGAACCTCACCCGGATATTTATATTCCTTGTTCTGTTGGAATATTATGGAATTCAAAGTGTTTGTTCCAAAGTCTGGATGATTAATATTTTGCTGGAAGTCAGAGCCTGACTCGCAATAATCAGTCTGCTTTCCGATTGTGGATTGGCTGAGCACATATTTAACATTTAGGATGTCGAACATCCTGTCCGAAATCGGAAGGGCAGTTCCAGTAAATCGCAATCCCTCTGGTTCGTCAGGCGCGATCAGGCTTGTAGAAAAACCGTATGCCCGTTGAGGCACCAACGCGTTTAGCCATCGAATATCGGCTATTTGATATGCAGTGGAAATATCTGGGTATAGAATTCCATCCATTGCAAATACTCGAAATGGTTCTTTATCCTTTCTCAGATAATTAATGAATGGCGGGATTTGGTAGGGATCGGCGCGGCTGGGTCGATTGATTAGAAAGGACCAATAGAAGGGTTCGGCAACCAAAAGCGACAATAAACTCAAAGACATCAGGTAATGGGCGCGGCGATTTCTAGAAAGGTGAGCAATGATGAACAAAGCGATGACCATACATCCTAATAATGCCAATGCAAAGTAACCGATATTAGGCTGCTGATAGAATAAGGAAAAGGCTTGGCTCGGGGCAACTTGTGAAGGCAACCAAATAATAAAAACCAGGATGAGAATTATCGTTGCAGCAGTCTTTTTGTAAGACAAGAATTCCCTTTTGATCTGATCGATAAAGATACCAGTTACCGTTGCACTACAGAATAATATTGAAGGTAATGCGTACTTCCACATGGCGATTTGTCTAAGTATCGGTAAATTCTTGATCCAACTTATGAAAGGAAAATCAAATAGGACAAGAAAAAAAAACAAAATGTAGACGCTGAAGAAAATAATATCGTGGCGATGTTCTGTCCATTTCTTCAGGCTAAAGATCGAATAGATCAGTGCAAAGATGCTAATAAAACCCAGCCTGATGTGTTGCAAACCCTCTAAGGAACTTTGGTATATTAAATTCGTCATTGACCACAAGGGAAAAGTGGAAGTGAGGTACGATGCACCGGTCAGGTGCTCACTGCTGCCATGTGTAATAAATTCAAATAATGGAAGCAAGTACACTGCCGCCATCAAAAAGCCAATCGCGGTGAAGCTTATGTATCTAAGAAAAATCGACCGTAATGCACTGAAATTCTTCTTGTGTATATCTCCATTGGTCAAAGACCTGCTAAAATACCACAGAGTTCCCAATAAAAGAGAGAAAAAAGCATCTTCGGGCATGCCAGCGATCAGGGCCAAAGCAATCAAAAGTGAGCATAACCATGGCCCTCTTTTATTCTCTGAATGAGATAAACTCTCATATCCATAAAGAACCGCTGGAAGAAGCGCCTCTGTTTTGAGTTGTGGATGATTTCCATACATGACAAAATAACCTGCCAGCATGAAAGAAATCCCTGCACCAATGCTCCCCAAGAAGCCGATTCTAAGCTTGTGCGAAAATAAGTAGCAAAAAAAACCGGCAATAAAAAATCTGATTAAAACCTGGATATCAATTGCATAAGGCCAAATCCGAGTCTGGGATAAAAAAGAAAAAAAATTGAATCGGTTCAAACGGTGCCGTATAACCGTCTGCAAATAATGGTGCTCCCGCTGGACCCTGATAAGGATTCCAAAGCGGAAAATCTCCTCGCTTTATTGATTGTGAAATAAATCTATTGAAGGGTTCATTCACCCAAGCATTTGCCCCAGCATCGATGGCGGTGAATCTTGGGGCAACTCCCTCATAGTTAGAATGGCCCTCCCGGAATTGTCCCTGGAGCTTCACTCTCAATTAGAAATGTACGGCCGCCAAATACCACATCTCTATAAAAAAAAATTAGAACAAATATGAGAACGATTGCTGCCCAAAGGTGCTGGTTTCTGAATAGTTTATCCAACGCATTTCTTGATTGTCTTACTATTACCGAAATTCTAGGTCGAAATAAATATGGCATCATTTTCTCCCAAACCGGGTGAAAATTTCGTTGGAACTTTGTTAAGTTTAGCCATTGTTTTGCCATTCTGCATATATTTTCGCAATTAATTTCTCAAAACCAAATCTTCTGAAACATTTTTATCGTCTCGATTAATATTAAATAGAAATAACGGTTTGGGATATTTTAGCACGATAATTATGCCAGGCATTTTTCATATAAATCTTGATATGGGTATATTGCCGGCAGCTCCGTAAGCGGATTGTGCAAGATATTGAGTTTGTTGTCGAAGTCAGGTCAGATTTAAGCGGCCAATTTCTGATAAGGCGAGATCCAGGTTTCTTGGGGGCGTTGTCCAATCTGCCACTCTAATAAGCGTAGCCGATTGATCGCTTCTGGCGACGCCGGTCGTTGGATGTGAGTACGCGCTAACCCAACGTAACGAGCCGATCTGATACTAGCGCGTCGTACTCCCTGGGAGATGGTGCTTCTATTCCGGCTCGATCTCCATAAAGTTTTTTGAAAGCTTGGCGGTCTGTCGTTTTCTGGCTTCCAATTGTGCTTCGTGGGCTCCCTTTGACTTCTCCGCCGCTCCCGGAATCAATGACACTCTGATCAAAGATTTTGCTTCTTGCGTCCTTATCCAGCGCCACGAGAATATTTTGATGTGCTGTCCAAGTGTGGGGTCGGGATAAGTCGCTTGGCTCAAGCCTTGGCGCTTGAGACACGGAAACGCGATTTCCGGGTGTTGGTTAAATCCACCGGTCATCTCCTGCAGGATCTCCACGTAGCTCGCGCCAATCGTTCAGACCGCCGCCTGCTCTCACGCTTGGTGTTTTGCGACCTGCTGGTCTTGAATGATTTCGGTTTGTAACCCACCTTCCCTCAAGTTGCTCAAGATATTTATGAGATCATCCCCAAACGCTACAAGCCCGGCTCGCCGACCATTACATCAGGCGGATATTGACATTTTTGCGAGCGATGCAACTATTGCTACTGATAAAAGCGAATCTCTAAGAGGCCATGATTGGAATTGACTCAACCGGTTTTCGAACGGACCAAGCCAATGCTTATTACTCGTTTCGAAGCGGTAGGCCTATGTGGGATTCGTCCAAAGGCGCTTATGGGGTTGGCACGAAAAGTTAGTTCATTCTGGGTACTTGTGCCGGTTATAGACGTTAACAAGATTGTACGTTGCTCCATCGCCTGCGTCGTTAGGGTATGACCCTTGCCACGGAAAACTCTGACGCTGGATTCGACGGTAGGCAAACCCAAGATGGGGACGTCATTCCTTCGGTACGCAGGCATGGCATCTTTCGTGCACCAGAAAGCATTGCCAGAGATAATTTAGTGGCACCGGCTCGCACGGATGGCCTCCATGGGCAACGTTGGAATATGAAACGGGCCATTCCGTCGCCAAACGCAAGTTCGGTCGGGCCGTTCGCTCACGAACCACAGAGTGCCATTTCCGAGAAGTTTTCGTCAAAGGGCGTATCCATAATATCTATAATATTCATCTCTTTCGATTCTTCTTCCCTTTTATCCTTGGAACAGAGCAACAGCTTCCTTTTTGGCTTGATATTTTGTGATCACGACTAATCCGGAACCAAACGTATGTATGTAAGAGGTTCAATCAAGTATAATTTTCTCATGGCATCCCCCAGCATCATGTACCGTGTCCATGCGGTGCAACGCATATTTGAACGGAAAATACCCGGGAAGAAAGTCCGCGCGGTGTTGGAAAAAGGGGAAGTCATTGAAGATTATTCAGTCGAGATGCCGGAGCCAGGTAAATTGATATTGGGATTTCAGGGCAGGCAGCCAATTCATATTGTGGTGTCCGAGAATGTCGTTAGCAACGAAATGACCGTGATTACAGTATATGTCCCCAATCCTGACAAATGGACAAAAGATTTTCGGAGCCGCAAATCATGATCTGCCTGATTTGCAGACAAGCTGAACTTGCCAACGGTTTTACGTCTATGACTTTGGAACGCGATGAGATAAAGCTGACCGCTAAAAATGTGCCTGCATTCATTTGTCCTAGCTGCGGCGACGCCTGTGTGAGTGAGGATGTTGCCCTGTGGTTGTTGGAACAAGCCGAGCGCAAGGTCGATTCCGGAACATATAGTGATCTCCAGTTCCCAAGAACCATGCGGAACAATTCATGAATAATGTCTGAGCGGATTGCGCAATGGACAAATCAAGCAAGCGCCTCGTTACACCATGCTTTCTAAGCGAAACTGGCGCGCAAGTCGATAGGCCACCCGTTTCATTAGAAAGAGATGAGCTTCTAGCAATCGACGAGACGCAAACCATACGGATTTGAAAGGTTTCATGATATAAGTTTGGGTTAAAATAAAATACCTTTCGTTATTGAAATGCCGAGGAGAAAAAAACCATGCCCGAAGACAACATTGTTGACGCTAGTAAACCATCGGCCGGACGGATGTACGATTATTTTCTTGGTGGCAATCATAATTTTGAAGTCGACCGTCAGGCAGCAAATCAGGTGCTGAAACTTATGCCCTTTACTTCCAAGTTTCTCCGTTTGCAACGCTGGGCATTGCAAGATATTGCCGTAGAGTTAAGCGAAAAACGCGGCTACGATGTGATCATTGATTTCGCTTCCGGTCTGCCAACCGCCGACCATATCCATTACAAGGTTAAAAAAGGCACCACTGTCATCTATTCCGATTTCGATCCAATCGTTGTGGAATACACACGCGACATCCTGAAGGGCACTACCGACATATATTTTTTCGAAGCAGATGCGCGACGCCCGGAGGAATTGCTGAATCGTCCTGAAGTGGTGAAAATCCTGCATGGACGACGAAAAGTGGCTTTTGTTATTTGGGGCGTCGGCGTCTTCTTGAAAGATGAAGACATAGCTCACACAACGCGTTACCTTTACGATTGGGCTGCTTCCGGAAGTTGCTTAGCATTCAATGCTCAAGCAGCGGGTATGAACGCCGAAAATCCTGAAACAATCCGGGCTATGAATATTTACGCCCAAATAGGCACGCCAATGTATTTCCGTTCTCTTAAGCGATACGAAGAATTACTCCAGCCTTGGACGTCTGGACTCAAAAGGCTTTATCTCTTTATTGGAGTGGCATGGCTTTGATCAGTCCGAGTTGGACCAAAGAAGATGTCGAGCGTCTTTGGACCCATGGGCGGCGGCTTCGGGGCTTATCTGTTCAAATAACTGAAGTCATATTCATTGATTAAAACTTTATGGAAAACACAAATTCAGCGCAGCCTGAAGAGTTGAGGGAACTGCTCGCAGAGCGGGTGGAAGCTCAGCGCGCCGATCTGGCAGCCCGCTACCTTGCTGTATTGCGGGAGTCCCTGTTTTCCAATCGGGCGGAAGTGCGGCCCAGTATCTTGAAGAGCATTGCCTCGGATGAGGCGGAGGCGCTGCTTAATTTTTTGAGGCAGTCCGGTTTTTCCGGCGCGGCACGCGGCGAAGTACTTCATCAAGCCGGCTTTAATGCGGGAGCGATCCTGAAGTTGGGTCAGGTGACACGCCAGTTCTTATTAAATCATTTGGAAAATCGTCAAATTGCCCCCATGCTGATAATAGTCGATGTCTATCAGGAGGCAATCATCGAGGGCTTCGTGCAAAGCATCGACAAAGAGAAACTGATCGAATTGGAACGCGTACGGAACGCTCTTCAACGCGGCGACAGTTGAATAAGGAACACTGATGGAAGATACGACCCCGATTCAAACGGATGAGTTAGTAAGTCTATTACCCGGCGAATACGGAGCCAATCAAGCCGACCTGGTCAATCGTTTCCGTCAAAGCCTGCAGGAGACTCTGTTTACCAATCGCTCTGAAATGCGCCCGCGCGACGTGGGAAACATTGCCACAGAGAAAGCAGAAATGTTGATCAGCGCATTGCCGCACCCTCAATTGGGTGTAGAGCATGGTGCGAAGTTATGTCAAATGGGGTTAAGCATACAAACGGTTATGGCTCTGGGTCATGCAGCCCAACGATTCATTCTAGCCATATTTGAAAGGATCTCATCCCACAAGCTCTGGACGCAGTGGGTATTTATCAAAATGCGGTGATGCGCGGTTTTATGCAAGAACGCGAGAAACTGATTCTTAGCGAGCAGGAACGAATCCGCGGCGCCATGCAAATCGCCATCGGCCGCTTCACGGTCGAGATCAAGGATATTCAAGAGATGGCGCAAAGAGCGAACGAAGCGAACGAATTCAAGACCCGCTTCATTGCCCGCGTCAGCCATGAACTGCGAACGCCGCTGGGGGCTTTGCTGGGAATGTCTGAAATGTTACAGCAGAGCGTGTACGGGCCGCTGTCTCCGGCACAGATGGATATTACCCAGCGCATTATTGAAAATACCCGTGCATTGGAGCGCGTCTTCACGGAACTATTGGATCAATCCCAGCTTGAATTGGGTCAGTTGCGCCTGAGGACAGGAGGAATTTTCTCCTCGGTTGTTGGCTCACACCGTTCATGAAAATAATTTGCCAATGGCTCTGAGAAAAGGATTGACCATGCAACTGGTGGTGGATCCTCAGTTGCCAGGCACATTATTTGGGGATAAGGTAAGAATAGAGCAGATATTATCCAACCTCGTGATCAATGCCATCAAATATACCCAGACGGGCGGTATCGAGATTCGCATCAACCAGGATGGCGCTGAACACTGGATCATCCAGGTCAAGGATACCGGGATTGGCATCGCGGAAGAAGACCGGGCCTTTATTTTTGAGCCGTTTCGTCAGGCCGATGAAACCATAGGGCGGAGATTTGGCGGGGTTGGGTTGGGGTTGGCTATCGTTCAGCAACTGGTGATTGCCATGCATGGCAGAGTTGATGTCGAGAGCAAAGTTGGTCAAGGGAGTACTTTTAGCGTGACGTTGCCTCTTCATACAAAGAGAGAGTCCGGTTAAGGAGTACATAATGAATACAAAACCCCTTGCTCTGATCATCGAAGATAACGAAGATCAAAACCTGGTGTTCACGAATGCATTGATGCAGGCTGGATACAACACTGAATTGATCCAGGATGGAGCAACAGCCATGAAACGGCTGGCCGAGGTTGTCCCGGAGATCGTCATATTAGATTTACATATTCCCGGAATCAATGGTGGTTTGCTTCTGAGGGAGATTCTGCAGAGACCCGCGCGCCAAAAATGTGCACGTGATCATCGTCTCTGCCGATGCAGAGTTCGCCGCCAGCCTGCAGGCGCAGGTGGATCTCGTTTTACTTAAGCCCGTTAGCTTTACCCAACTGAGTCTGCTGGCGAGTCGTTTTCTCACTGCTTCGAAAACATCCTGAGGCATCCATACTTAAGTCGCCCAATCTTCCCATTTGATTTTTATCTTATGAGTGTTTCCGTCCCTGAAAGTCTTGCGGGAATTGCGGGTCAAACATGCGTAATCAATCTTTTTGCAAAGCCATTGTTAATTGCTTTCTATGCTTCTGACGATATAAAGCATTGGAATAGACGTAGAAAGATTTTTCCTGCGTGTCCAAAGGTACAGCCTAACCGGGAAATTGGCGGATAGAATTCGGTAGATATGCGACAGCCAACCAGCGGCAATGAAACCATTATGTTCGAATTACCAAACTTATATCCGCGCTCGATCTGGCTGCGGCTTGCCGTTGTATTGGCATTGACCATTCTTTATATTGTGGTTTCGCATTTTTCTTATAAAGATAAGTCCGATCAGCGCTGCACTAATTGCAATACCTGTGGCGATGGCAGGCTGGTATTTTGGAGTCAATGCCGGACTAATAGCAAGTTTGTTGGGTGTGGCTTTAAGCACGTTCCTTCTTGCTAATTTCAGTGGCGGGACTTGGCTCACATGGCTCATCATTGGCTGGCCGGGAAATCTAATGGTTATCGGGGCTGGTTATTCTTGGCGGTCGGGTGCAGGAAGAGCTTTCTGCACGTGAGCGTTCTATGGAAGAAATGCGGTTACGCGATCGTTATCTTACCCTGATCAATATGACGATCCGGGATATTCTGTCTCCCAATAATATCGACGACAGGTATCATTATCTAGAGGTCCATCTGACAAATCTATTTGTAGCCGATTATGCTTATTTCGTTCGCTGGGATGCAACGCAGGAACAAGCGATCCTGGCGGAACCTATCCTGCCATCGGAGAAACCCGCTTCAGACATTTTATTGAAGCCGGACGAATCGGAAATAACCGTGTCGGCATTACGCACCGGGCGTGTTCAAGTGATAGAAGATGTACCGAATTCAGGCCAAGTTGTTAACCTCTCCCATTTCCAGAAATTCTCACTGTCGCCTCAATCTGCACTTTGTATTCCCTTTATTGTGAGAGAGCACAAGTTGGGCGCGGCGATCATCGCATATGATACGCCGCATCATTTCAGCACTGAAGAAATAAGCTCATGCGGAATTTGCCGCTGATCAATTTGCGCTTGCGCTTTGGACCATTGAGCAGGAATTTGAGATTCAAAGACAGCTTAAAGTGGCTAACACATTCGTCAACATCGAACGCGCTTTAAGCCAGACAGAGCGGGTGGGAATAAGAACAGTACTCCAGCTGATCGTCGACTCCGCCAGGGAATTAATTCCCGGAGCCGAGAATGCAGTCTCTGCATTTGCTGGACAGCGATCAGCAAATCCTTGTGCCACGTGCAGTATCGGGCGATGATGACAAATCCGGGCCTAAACTAAACATGCGCCTTGGCGAGGGCGTGGCTGGACAGGCCATTGCCACTGGAAAAGTCATTGGCGTTTCAGATATTCTTGGTGACTCTCGTTTTATGAATCGGGCCACAACGGGAAAGCTCCGCTCAATTGTAGTGGCACCGATCCAATCCAATGAGCAGGCTTTTGGTTCGATCAGCGTTTATAGCGAACATCCCAATACGTTCACTTCGGATGCGGGCAATTTACTTGGAGCACTTGGAACACAAGCTGCAATTGCCATTGAGAACGCCAATCTATTGGAAACGACCCGCCAGGATTTAAAAGAGATCAATGCGCTCTATCATATCAGCC
Source organism: uncultured Chloroflexia bacterium (assembly GCA_963752775.1). Classification (GTDB taxonomy): domain Bacteria; phylum Chloroflexota; class Anaerolineae; order Anaerolineales; family Villigracilaceae; genus Fen-1038. Next base: position 279,647 of record CAVVZL010000005.1, on the reverse strand, counting down.
GCGGCCTGGCTGCTTCCCTTGACCCTGACCAGTTAATGAAGGACATGGTCAATCTGCTTAAACAAGACTTTGGTTATTACCATGTTCAGATTTTTATTGTGGATTCTGAAAGCGGCGATTTCCTGGCCCACAGAGGAAGTGGAGAAATCGGCGACCAACTTCGTGAACAAGGATACCGCTTGCCGGTCGGCGCTGAAATTGTGGGTCATGTTGCCGAGACCGGGCAACCATTTGTCACCAATAACGTTGATGACGTTGTCTTCTTTGTGCGCAATCCTCTTTTGCCTGAAACTCAATCGGAATTGACTGTTCCCATAAAAATTGAAAATGAAATGGTCGGTGTGCTCGATATTCATCAAGTTCGTCCCGGCCTTCTCACCCAGCGCGATATGCAGTTGATGATCACCGTTGCCGACCAGTTGGCCGTGGCCTGGCAACAAGCGAGACTTTATACTGAATTGCAGACATCTTTAACGCAGGAAAAGGCTATCCGTTCCCAATTGATTCAAAGCGAACGCCTCGCCGTCGTCGGACGTTTGCTGGCCTCCGTTTCACATGAGTTGAATAACCCGCTTCAGGCAATCCAGAATGCCTTATTCCTGATCAAGGATGAGGAAAAGCTTTCTTCGCAAGGGCATGAGGATTTGGAAATTATCTTGTCTGAAACCGAACGGATGTCAATTTTGCTCGAGCGGTTGCACACCGCTTTTCGTCCTACGCGCACAGAGGATTTTCAGGATGTTGAACTCAATCACATCGTGGAAAGCGTCATCGCCCTGACCACCACTCATATGCGCCACAAGGAAATCAGCCTCGAGTTTTTCCCCGATCCTGACTTGCCGACCGTGCCGGCCATACCTGACCAGATTCGTCAAGTCGTTTTGAACCTCTTCATGAACGCCGTGGAAGCCATGCAATCGGGCGGGAATCTTTCTATCGAAACACGGTTTATGCCGGACGAGGAGCAAATCCTGCTCTCCGTTTCCGACACCGGTCCCGGCATTGACCCCGAAGTCCTTCCGCGTATTTTCGAACCGTTTGTTACCAGCAAGGAAACTGGAACCGGACTCGGATTGGCCATTTCTTATGATATTATCCGTCAACATGGCGGAGCCATTTCCGCTGAAAACAATCCGCAAGGCGGCGCCACATTTAAGGTCTGGCTTCCTATTCATAAAGAGAGTTGAGCATGGGAATCTCTGGCAATATCCTGATCGTTGACGATGAAGCCACGTTGCGGCATACGCTGACGCGGGTTCTTCAGCGCGCCAATTTTAAAGCCACCGCGGTTGCCAGCGGACAGGAGGCATTGACTCTCCTTTCGCAACAAAGCTTTGATCTCGTCTATCTTGATATTCGAATGCCGGACATGAGCGGAATGGAAGCATTGAAAATCATCCATGAACGCTTCCCTGATTTGCCGGTTATTCTGTTCACGGCCCAACCCGATCTTAACTCAGCGCTGGGTGCTTTGCGGCATGGCGCAGTGGATTATCTGTTAAAGCCGCTTCAACCTCAAGCGCTGATCGAACGCACACAATCTATCCTTGCGACAAAGGATAAAGAACGCCATAAGCGTGAAGTCCAGGAACAAATTGATGCGCTGCAAGCTGAATTAAAAAAATTGGAAAGCAATCAGGAGTCTCAACCTGAACCTGCCGAAAAACCTGCGAATGTCGGTGAACGTTACCTCAATTATGGAAAACTATCACTTGATTTGCATACGCATCGTTTGATGGTCGAGGATCGTACCGTCAGCCTTCCGCCGACCACGTTCGATTATTTGGTCGTGCTCGTCAGGCACGCGCCGAATGTGGTGGACTATCAAACATTGGTTACCGAGGCACAGGGCTATGAAGTCGATGGGCGCGAGGCACAGGAACTTGTCAAATGGCATGTGCATCATATCCGTCAAGCTATTGAGCCGGATGTGCACGAGCCGGTTTATTTGATCAACGAGCGTGGGATTGGCTATCGCCTGGTGGCAAGTTGAACTTTCAGATTGAATTTGCCTGAAGGGTTCAACCCGCTTCGAATTCGGACCGGAAGCGGGTTTTGTTTTCTGTTTGCCTTTTGCCAACTTTTGCCAACCTTAAGCGCCGTCAAGCAATCTGAAGAATGATCAAAGTTGGGGGAAAATAGCGGCATGAGCGAAACTACCATACGCACAGGTTACCGGGCGCGTATCCTTGTGGTGGATGATCATCCAGCTACGGCCACTACACTGGCACGTGCTATCTCGCAATTGGGAACGGATATTGAGGTGATGTCTGCCACGAGTGGGATGGATGCCCTTGAAAAAGTGGAGGGTGGCTCGGTGGATGTTTTGATCACGGATTTGATGATGCCCAAGATGAATGGGCTCGAATTGATTGAACGCTTGCAAGCACATCCGGTTGGGCGGCCGACTTACACCATTTTGATTACTGCCTATGATGTACCAGGCTTGAAAGAAACCGCCCGGCGTCTGAAGGTAAACGAGACCATGATCAAGCCGGTTCACCCTCAGCAAATTTGCCGGGCAATTGAGAAAATATCTAGAAACCACGAGCCGCGTCCCAGAACCGGCATCAGCGAGAGAGAGCCATTTATTCAAAATCCTAATTGCGGATGATTCTAAGGATAACCTGACTTTAATGTCACGCTATGTACAAAACGAAGGGTACAGTTTTATTACGGCCTCGAACGGAGTTGAAACTTTGGAAAAGGTCCGTTCAGAAATGCCGGATTTGGTTTTGCTCGATGTGAATATGCCGAATAAGGATGGTTTTGAGGTGCTGGCGGAAATACGGAAAGGACCCGACGATTGGCCATATTCCAGTGATTATTTTTACCGCTGCGCGCTTGAATCCGATGGATATGCAGGAAGGCTTGAATCTAGGTGCTGATGATTACATCGTCAAACCCTTTGACCGACGCGAATTGTTTGCACGCATCCGCGCGAAACTGCGTGTCAAGGAAGCCGAAGATGTCATCCGTAAACGCAATCGCGAGCTCAGCATATTGCCGGAGATCGGCAAGGAGTTAAGCGCCCGCTTTGATCTTAATGAATTGTTATCCATTATCCTGCGGCGTTCGGTCGAGACGTTGGGCGCGTTTGGCGGGCATGTATTGATCGTAAACCAAAAAGGAACTCCACTTCAAAAATCATTTTATGCATCCGGTGCTTCGTCACTGGCGGAGAAGCAATTCCCGCGTTTGGATGCCATCTTAAATCATGTTGAAGAGACGCGCCAGGGCTTGATCATCAACGATGTAAACAAGGATTCGAAGTGGCAGACACTTCCGGGTGACCCGACGCGTTCAGTTTTGATCTCTCCAATGTTAGGGCGAAACAATCTGCTGGGTTTGTTGGTCCTGGCGCACGAACAAACGGATTATTTCAAGCTGGAGCACTTGATCCTCTTAGAGGCGATAGCCAGCCAGGCGGCCATTGCAGTGGAGAATGCCCAGTTGTATTGTTCCGTTGCAAAGGAACAGCAAAAGTTGGCGGCGGTCTTGCAGAGTGCAGCGGATGCCATTTTGGTTTTCAACATGGATGGCTGCCTTTCGCTGTTGAATCCCGCGGCTGAAAAACTGTTCACAGACTACGAAGCGAAACTTGGCCTGCCGCTTACGCAGGGTCGCGGATACGATTCGTTAATCGAACTTCTGCAACAAGCACTCGCCGGCGGAAAACCTATAACGGGAGAATTCGCCTGGCCGGATCAACGCGTTTTCACGGCGTTATTTACGCCGATTGAGGAGGGTGGTTGTGTTGTGCTTCTTCACGATGTCTCTCATTTCAAGGCTCTGGAAAAAGTCAAGAATGAATTTATCTCCACGGCCACGCATGATTTGAGAAATCCGATTGGCATCATTGCGGGTTTCAGCGACCTGTTGGCAAAGGTTGGACCGCTCAATGATACTCAGGTGGGTTATGTTGGACACATTCGCACGGCCGCGGAAAACATGAATGAACTGGTGCAGAACCTGCTCGAACTGGCGAAGATCGACATGGGCATGGAACTCAAACAAGAAACACTGGATATGAATACCTTTGTCTCCGACATCTTGGATGAATTCCGACCGCAGGCGGAAACCAAAGAGCAAAAACTTCTGCTCGAGAAAACAGCAGACCACCCGATGATTCAGGGAGATGCATTGCAGTTGAAACAGGCATCTGCGCAATCTGGTCGGCAATGCCATCAAATACACACCGGTCAGTGGCAGCATCAACCTCTCCCTTTCGAGACAGATGACAGGCGGTGATTATTCATGTAAAAGATACTGGCTATGGTATTTCCGAACACATGATTTGCCATTTATCTTTGACCGTTTTTATCGTGTGCGGGATGGCGCGGTAAAAGATATCGAAGGTAATGGCCTCGGATTGGCAATCGTAAAATCTATCATTGAAAAACATGGTGGACAGATCAGTGTGGAAAGCGAATTGGGAAAAGGTTCCTGTTTTAGTCTTTCAATTCCGCGTTTGATCAATGCAGAGATTGGCTTGCCTGAAACGGCAAATATTGAGTGACGGTCACTAAGCAATTGCCACATCTTAACATGTTTTTGACTCAGGAGCGCCAATATGAATAAAAGTTTTTCTCCCGCCTCTTTCCCACCGGATCCGGTCAAGCGCAACAAACGCAATCTTTGGCAATGGTTGGTGGAACCGCCCGCAGTGATTATCGATGTCGCCGAGCGGCGGCAAGCGGGCCTGGTGTCAAGCTTGTTGCTCGTCCTGGTAGTGTGCATTATCAGTGGGCCATTCGCCCAGTTTTATTTCCTCCACGACCTAATCACCGCAATTATTTTGGCTGCGATGGGCCTCGGCTTCATAATCGCGTATATCTTTAGCCGCACTAAGGATTACCGACTAGCCGTGCCTCTTTTACTTATCGCAATTTCGGCTTGGCCGATTTTAAGTATCGCCCTAGCGAAGAATTACAGCCCGGCGGGTCTCCTTACTACATTCGCTTTTAATATCTTGATAATAGTCATCAGTGGTACATTGGCATCTTTCCGCACGACGATCTTTTTAAGCGTTGCTAATTTTGTTGCGCTCCTGTTGTTGCCCAGACTAGTCCCGGCTGTCCAAGTTGCAAACATGATCATACCGCTGAGTTTTAATGCCGTGGTTTCAGTCCTTATTCTGGTCTTTACCCAGCACCGCAACCTAGTAGAAAAAGATCGGCTGGCAGAAGTAGCGCAGCTCAACCGTACTTTGGAGACCAGCAATGCTGCTCTGGAGGCACGCACGAAAGCTCTGACTACTTCCACGAAAGCCCTAGCCACATCCATTGAGGTCAGCCGCCGCCTCTCCGCTATTTTGGATGAGAAGCAATTGGTATCCGAAATGGTGGACCAAGTCAAAAATGCTTTCAACTATTATCATGCACATATTTACCTTCTGGATGAAGCCAGCGGAGATTTGATCATGGCAGGCGGTACAGGTGAGGCCGGGCAGATCATGCTGGCCAGCGGTCATAGAATTTCGCAAGGCAAAGGCTTGGTTGGGCGTGTTGCCGAAACTATCATGCCTGTTCTTGTTTCAGATGTTTCCCAAGATCCTTATTGGTTGCCGAATCCTCTACTGCCTGAAACGAAATCCGAGGCAGCTGTGCCGATTGCCATCGGCGATCACGTGTTGGGCGTGCTGGATGTGCAGCAGAAGGTCGCCGATGGATTGCAACAAGAAGATGTTGATTTGTTGCAATCTATAGCGAACCAGGTTGCTCTTGCCCTTCGCAATGCCCGTTCCTACACCGAGGTGCAGCAACGCGCAGAGCGCGAGGCGCTGATCACCTCCATCAGCCAGAAGATTCAAGGCACGACGACCGTGGAGACGGCCTTACAGATGGCCGTGCGTGAGGTGGGACTTGCACTACATTCACAGGCCAGCGTGAAACTGGCACAATCTGGAAAAAGGACGGGAGGCAATTAATGAGACTATTCTTTCATTTTCCCCAGAATAAATCAGCAGAGGCAGGCCTGGTTTATCTCTGGCTGCACGTTACAAGCATTAATACTGACCAACCCTACCATGTGGAGATAGGTTGTTATCTCCGTCCCAGTAACAAGATGAGATCAAGGTGAATCATGACCACGCAGACTAATAATCCTCAGTCCGCAAGAAGCCTGTCGGCTACATTGATTATCGCATTCTTGATATTGAGTGTGGTGATCCTTCTGGTTTCTGGCAGCTTGCAATTATTCTTCTATATTCAAGCCCAGCAACAGGCCGTTTCGAGTCAGCAAGACCTCATTGCGCAGAGTGCGGCTACAACGGTCAGCAACTTCATTGAGGAAAAGTTCACCGTTTTGTCAACAACGACGATTCAGTTGGCCAGTCCAACCGTAACATCACCGGAAGCACAGACCGAGATTCTGAATAGTCTATTGGCAAGCCAGTCCGAATTTCGCCAATTTGCTGTTTTCGACAACAATGGCTATGAAACGACCTCCGTCACGCGCATCCAGAGCAATTCATCTATTACTTCAGCCCAATTTTCCCATCTTGTTACAAACGATGTACTGGCTCAAACCAAGAAAGGGCAGAACTATATCAGCCCCGTCTATTTCGATTCAACCTACCATGAGCCTTTGGTGTTGATGGCGGTTCCGGTGACTGATGTCCTTGGGAATTATCAAGGAGCCTTGGCGGCAGAATTGAACCTGATAAGTATGTGGTACCTGGTGAACCATGTCAAGGTGGGGAACGCCGGTTACGCTTATGTAGTGAATAGTCAAGGAACTCTGATTGCTTTCAAAGATACGGATCGTACTTTGAAGGGGGAGAACGTGGGCGACCTCAAATTAGTCCATGAATTCGTCCTCAACCCTGCTTCTGCCGCAGCAACGGGGATAAATATATATACTGGCATTAACGGTACAGCAGTGGTTGGCACTTATGCTCCGCTGGGAACGCCCTCATGGGCTGTTATAACCGAATTGCCCTGGCAGGAGGCTTACCAACCTATCTTGCAAGTGGTCGGAGTGTCCGTGGGCATTATTTTGCTGATGGCGGTTTTGGCAAGCCTAGTGGGTGTTTTGATAGCACGCCGGTTGGCTGCACCGCTTGTCGAGCTTTCCAACGCAGCCGCCGAAGTTGCAGGCGGTGATCTGGCGGTCGTGGCGAAAGCCGGCGGGCCAGCAGAAATCGCCCAAGTAGCCTCCACGTTCAATACGATGACCTTTCGTCTGCGTGAACTGATTAGTTCACTGGAACAACGTGTGGCAGACCGCACGAAAGCTCTGGCTACATCCACTGAAGTCAGCCGCCGCCTCTCCACTATTTTGGATGAGAAGCAATTGGTAGCCGAAGTGGTGGACCAAGTCAAAAATGCTTTCAACTATTATCATGCACATATTTACCTTCTGGATGAAGCCAGCGGAGATTTGATCATGGCAGGCGGTACAGGTGAAGCCGGGCAGATCATGCTGGCCAGCGGTCATAGAATTTCGCAAGGCAAAGGCTTGGTTGGGCGCGCTGCTGAAACGAATACGACTAGGCTTGTTTCAGATGTTTCCCAAGATCCTTATTGGTTGCCGAATCCCCTACTGCCTGAAACGAAATCCGAGGTAGCTGTGCCGATTGCCATCGGCGATCACGTGTTGGGCGTGCTGGATGTGCAGCAGAAGGTCGCCGATGGATTGAAGCAAGAAGATGTTGATTTGTTGCAGTCCATAGCGAACCAGGTTGCCCTTGCCCTTCGCAATGCCCGTTCCTACACCGAGGTGCAGCAACGCGCAGAGCGCGAGGCGCTGATCACCTCCATCAGCCAGAAGATTCAAGGCACGACGACCGTGGAGACGCGCCCTGCAGGTTGCCATCCGCGAACTTGGCCGCGCTGTGGGTCCCAAGGATATACGCGTCATTCTCGAAGCACCTCGCCTGGCAACTGATGGCCGGAAGGCAAACTAGATCGATGCGCACTTTGAGGAGTTAGTTTTATGGCGAAGGCAAAAAAAGTCAACGACGATCGCGAAAAGATCGCTAAGAATGTCCAGAAACAATACGAAAACCTATTTTCGGGACAGGATGCGCCGCCCGCGCCTATCAACATCCGGCAGATGGAAGAGTTGAAGGCACGTGTTGCCGAACTCGAGTCGAAGCTGAAACAACAAGAGTCTTCCAGCAGCGGGCTTCCCGCAACCGCGGCTCTAGAAATACCTCTCGAACCTGAACCGGTGGCTAAACCCATCGAAGCGAATCTGGTAAACCGCAGAAAACCCATTGCTATGGAGAATGGGCCAAAGTTAATTGGCCAATGGGCTGGTGCGATCTTTGCTGTGTTCAGTTTGGTCCTCTTAGCCTTATCGATATACATGGTTTACATCGTTGGAAAGGGACAGCCCGATCTATCGGATAAGACTCTTGAACCGGTGGCTTTTCTGATGATCGTTGCTAGCCTGATCAGCTTTTTTCTCATCCAGCGCAACCGTCTTAAACTGGGAGCTTGGCTCCTGCTCTCGATAGTTCTCATTCCGCCTCTCCCGGCCGTACTTGTCCTTAGGGACATTTTTGCGGTGATGATTTTATACATAGCTTTTCTGGCGCCAATCCTGATCGCTTGGGTGCTCCCAAAAACATCCAGTCAACGGGCAATCATTGCTACTGGCATGTCGATTCTAGGCATTATTGGAATTCAAGCCTGGAACCCGGCGTTTCGCCTAGGTTCATCAAATTTGCCTAGCTTTACTATCTATTTGATCATCCTGGCGGTATTGGCCATTGGCGTCTTCGCCATTCGTGAATTCCTCAATTTGTCTTTGCGCCCCAAAGTGATTATGGCATTGGTAGGTATTACTGCACTCACTGTAGCCGTTATTTCCTATTACCTGCTTAACCAGATCTATCAAAATGCATACAACACCACGGCTACCCAGATCACCACGGAAAATAGAGAGCATGTTCTTTCGATTTAAACATTTCTATCGGAGCATAGCCAGGATGTGATGATCCTGAGTCAGTTGCCTGACCTGAACAACCTCATCGTGGCCCAGCAAACTGGGGCAGATCCATCAGTGATCGCATCCGACACCGCGGCTTTTAAACAGGATTTGCAGGCATTTTTTGATGCCCATCCCGTTTACGACAATGTGCGGTTCATCGATGCCTCCGGAAAGGAAGTGGCCAAGGTAACTGCTAGTTATATCTCAACTACGTTGCAGAACAAGGCGACCCGTCCGTTCTTTGCAATACCGGCGAAGATGTCATCTGGTTCGCTTTATCTATCTCCCCTAGAGTTGGAACAAGACTTGGGCAAAATCATCGTGCCCAACGTTCCCGTAGTACGTTTCGCAACGCCCGTATATTACAACAATAAACTGGCTGGTGTAGTCGTAGCCAATATTGTTGCAAAGAACTTCCTAAGCACATTGAATGACCCAAGCCATCATGTGATGCTGGTAGATCAAAAAGGCTTCTACGTATACAACAACCGGGAAACGAACAAACTCTTTGGAGGGGCCACTGACTTGAACACAGGATACACGATTGCCAAGGATATGCCTGTCCAGGTTGCCTCTCTTTTATCGGGAAAGGCTGGATCCTTTTCAGATCAGCAAAACGTCTACTTTTATACGCCGATCACGGTCTTAAATGGCACGACACCCAGCTGGTACTTAGTGTATGAAGTTCCCCAAGCCGAAATCTATGCACCGGCCAACCGAACGCTCACGAACAGCTTGCTCATTCTGGGTGCGATTTTGCTTGCGGCTCTCGTCCTCGCCGTATATCTTGGTAATTCATTTACAGCCCCGTTAATCAGTTTGACGCATACTGCGCAAGAGGTCGCGCAAGGCAATTATTCCATCCAATCGAACGTGAAATCCGAGGATGAAATCGGTGTGCTGGCCAGTGCTTTCAACCTCATGACCAGCCAGTTGAGTGGATTGATCGGCACGCTCGAACAGCGTGTGAAAGAACGGACCCACGATCTTGAATTAGCCTCCGAGATTGGACGGACGATCACGGAAAAAGTGTCAAATCTGAACGAAATGCTGACCTCCGCTGTGGAGATGATCGGTGCCCGTTTTAACTTGTACTATACCCAAGTCTATCTACTGGATCAATCTGGCCACACGATTTCCTTGCGAGCTGGTACCGGCGAAGCCGGGAAACAACTTCTGCAGAAGAAACACCAATTGACGGTTGGGCTCGGATCGCTCAATGGGCGCGCCGTTGTAGAGAAAAAACCAATCATTGTGGCGGACACGACCCAGAGTGCAAATTTCTTGCCCAATCCTTTGTTACCCAATACGCGTTCCGAAATGGTTATTCCGCTTATTACAGGTGAAAAATTGTTGGGCGTTTTAGATATGCAGAGCGAACACATAGGATTGCTCAACGAAGATAATCTCCCGGTGTTCGAAACATTGGCAAGCCAATTGGGCATTGCCATACAGAATGCCATTCTGTTTGCCGCGGCCGAAGAAGCCCGTTCTGAGGTCGTAGCGCAAATTCGTCGGCAGACTGATCAGGGCTGGCAGGAATTTCTAAATGCCATTGAGCGCGGGCAAAAGATGGGCTTTTCCTTTGACCAAGATAGCGTTGTTCCGTTGAAGGCGGATGCGCTTTCTGGATCAGCAATAGAAAATGCACTTCATGTGCCGATCACCGTAACCGGCGAGCAAGTTGGAGAAATCCAGCTTGGCGATGAGCCTAATCGTGCTTGGACAGGCAGGGAAACAGAAATTGTCCAAGCCACCGCCAGACAGTTAGCACAGCATATAGAAAACCTGCGCCTGCTAGATCAGGCCGAGCGATATCGAAACGAGGCTGAAGATGCCGTTCACCGCCTCACACGCGAAGGTTGGGATGGTTACCTGCAGTCCCGGAGCGAACAGCCCGCTGGTTACAAGTTCGATCTAAATGAGGTCCAGCCGTTGACCGACAGCGGCAATGGTGATTCCGGCGGAGCTCTAAAATATTCGTTGGTCGTGCGTGATGAGGCTGTTGGTGAATTGACTGTTGATTCTGTCACTCAGTCCGACGGTAGAACCGAGATTGTCGCGGCTGTTGCGCAGCAACTGAGTGCCCATCTTGAGGATCTACGGCTTACCGAGCAGACTGAGAATGCCTTGAATGAAACGGAAACGCTTTACAGGTCCAGCGCCGAGCTTAATACTGCTAAAACCTATGAGCAAATTTTGGATGTTTTACGACGCTATACTTTGCTTGGTCATGATACGCTGAATGTTAGCGTGGGCTTTTTCGATCGGCCGTGGAGTTCCGAGGCGGAGCCAACTTGGATCAACACTCTGGCATCGTGGACCAGTGCGCATTCTAGAGCCACCGTCAATAAATACCTTATATCCGATTTTCCCTCAGCCCAAAAATTATTGCATTCCGATGCTCCCACTCTGATCGAGGATGTAGCCGGCGATACGAGATTGGATGATAACACTCGCAAACTGTATGCCGTGCAGTTTGGTGCCAAGAGTACTATATTCATACCGCTGGTCGTCAGCGGACAATGGCTGGGTTATATCAATGCCATGTACCAGCAAGCAACTTCCTTCCCCGAAGCCGAGATTCGTAAATTGGTTGCAGTCTCTGGTCAGGCTGCGGTAGCAATCAACAATATACGTTTGCTAATGATGACCCAGGAACGAGTGAAACGCGAGCAGTCTTTGCGCGAGATTACGGCTGCCGTGCGCAGTTCAACCAACCCAGTTACCATCATGCGCACCGCTGTGCGTGAACTCGGGAATAGGTTGGGACGCAAGACGGTTGTGAAATTGTCAGCCCCCGAAAAGGCCAACCAAACAGAATCTACCAAAACCCATGGAAACGAACCAGTTCCTCCTGCGATTTAATCCTCAGAGACGCAGTTGGAGGTAAAGAATGAAAACGATAAATAAGACGACGGGCAACGGGCATAAACCCATTCAACAGCTAGTACAGAGCGGTCTGGAGTTGTTGCCGTTGATCATGAATAACATCCCTCAGGCTGTATTTTGGAAGGATCGCAACTTGGTTTATTTGGGATGCAATCGGGCTTTTGCAGAGGATACCGGTTTTTCCTCGCCTGAAGAGATCATCGGTAAGACCGATTTTGATCTGCCTTGGAAGGAACAGGCAGAGCTTTATCGCGCAGACGACCGACTGGTTATGGAAAGCGGCGAGTTCAAACTTAATTACGAAGAGGCCCAGACCACACCTGACGGTTCCACAATCTGGCTAAACACTAGCAAAATTCCAATGCGCGAAAATGGTCAGGTCGTTGCCGTATTGGGGATGTACGAAGACATCACTATCCGCAAGCAGGCAGAACAGGCAATAAAAGAATTCGAGGAAAATTCAAGGCCATCGCCGACAATACTGCGGTAGGGCTCTTTATCTATCAGGAGGGGATTGTCCGTTACGTCGGCCGTGAAGCCGCCCGCCTCCTCGGATACAACGTTTCTGAGACAATCGGCCGCTCGATCATGGATTTTATACATCCCGATGAACGACAGTATATCGCCGATATGGTCCGTCGGAGAACCGCCGGAGAGAATGTCCCTGACCAATATGAAACCCGCATGCTCAAAAAGGACGGATCGGCGCTTGACGTTTTAATGTTCGGCATAATGATCGAATATGAAGGGAAGCCTGCCACACAGGGCGCTTTCCTAGACCTCACCGCTCGCAAACAGGCGGAGCAGACGCTGCAAGAATCGGAAGCCAGATACTCTGCCGTGATCAACCAAACTACCGAGGGCGTAATTATCATCCAGAACAATATCTGCCAATTTGTAAATGAATTCCTGGCTAATATGCTTGGATATACCGCGGCAGAAATGCAGAATACGCCTTTCGTCAACTATCTAGCACCTGAAAGCAGGGCTCTCGTCGCGGGCAGAATCAAAGCACGGTTGGCCGGTGAGCAGGTCCCACTAGTATACGAAGCCAGATTACAGCGTAAAGATGGCACCGTCTTCGATGCCGAGTTATCGGCTGGTGTGATTCAGTATCATGGGAATACCGCCGATGTGGGCCTGATCCGCGATATCACCGAGCGCAAACGGGCGGAAGAGGTGATTCGTGAGAGCCAGGATAAGATTCCGGCGGTTCACTGAGGCGACTATCGAGGGCCTGGTATTTCACGAGCAAGGCAAGATTGTGGATGCAAACCCAGCGGCGATTGCCATGTTTGGTTTTTCAAATGTCACTGGACTGATCGGCAGAAACTTGTTGGATTTCATCGCGCCCGATTCCCACAAATTGGTATTGCAGCAAATGCAGTTGGAAAGTGTTCATCCGTATGAAATTCAGGGTATCCGCAAAGACGGTTCCACCTTCCCGATAGAAACCTCTACACGAGCCTATAAGACTGGCAAGCGCCTCATTCGTGCATCATCCCTGCGTGACATTACCGAGCGCAAACAAGCGGAAGCTGATAAATTACGAGAAAAGAATGTCTCTGATGCCACAATTAACAGTTTGCCGGGCATTTTCTATATGTTCGATACTCAAGGAAATCTTGTTCGCAGGAACAAAAATTACGAGACCGTGGCGGGTTATTTAGCAGGAGAAACTGCGACACGCACTGCTTTGGATGCTGTTGCTGAAGAAGATAGAGAACGCGTGGCTCAAGCCATTCAAAGAGCCTTCACCGAAGGCAAGGTTGAGATCGAAATGCTTTTCAAGACACGGCACGGTGAAAAAATACCTTACCTCATGACTGCGGTACGGATGGCTATTGGCGACGACATGTATGTGTTAGGAACAGGTATTGACCTGTCGGAGCGTAAGCGCCTGGAACAACAAATTCAAACCGCGTTTGAACGTCGTGGTCGTCAGGTGCAACTTTCGACCCAGGTAGCTCAATCAATTGCAGCTGCTACCAGCTTGGAAGATTTGTATCAACGTGTGGTAACACAGGTTAAAGAGCAATTTGGTTATTATCACGCACAACTCCTCCGATATGATGTCACCCAAAACGCAGTCGTATTAATCACTGGTTATGGCGAGACTGGTGCCAAGATGTTGTCTGCTGGGCATCGCTTGCCATTGGGTCAGGGTTTGATTGGGGCGGCTGCCGCTTCCGGTAAAACCGTGTTGCGCCCAGTGCTAACAAATGACCCGGACTGGCATCCCAACCCACTTCTGCCGGAAACAAAAGGCGAAATTGCGGTTCCGATTAAGTTGGGAGATAACATCCTAGGCGTGCTTGATGTTCAGAGCAGTATGGCTAATGCACTCGATGCAGATGACCAGCTCCTCCTGGAGGGTTTATGCGGTCAGATTGCTACTGCTATTGAAAGCACGCGCCTGCGCCAGGAAATGGATGAGCGTCTTGAAGAAATAAACCGCCTATATCAAGCCGTGAGTTATGAAGGCTGGCAAACATATCGGGAAACGTCTGGTGTTCCTGAAGGTTTTATGTTCGATCAGAGCGGGCTTAGGCCAGTCAAGAATGTCGGATTGGCGGAAGAATTTTTCTCAAACCTTCCTCTGACCGTGCCAGGGGGAGAGGTAATTGGGACCTTGGCTGTCGCTGATGATCCTCAACATCCCATCTCTCCTGAAGATCAGACATTCGTACAGCAGGTTTCCGAGCAAGTTGCTTTAGCATTGGAAAGCGCCCGTCTCTTTGAGCAAACCCAATCAGCATTGCTTGAGTCCAAGGAGGCGGAGAAAGCTGTGCGTGAAAGCGAGGCAAAGCTTTCAGAGGCTTTGGATATTGCCAAGCTTGCCAACTGGGAATACGACGTTGAACGCGATCGTTTCAGCTTCAATGACCATTTCTACTCGATTTTCCACACGACTGTCGAAGAGATGGGTGGGTATGAGCTGTCTTCAGCCGAGTATGCTCAGCGCCTTGTCCACCCGGAAGATGTTCCTATGGTTGGTGCTGCCATCGAAAAAGCTCTTGCCTCCACCGATCAGCATTACAGCACCAAGCTGGAGCACCGCGTGATATATGGCGATGGCGGCATCGGCTACATTTCGGTCGAAGTTCATATTGATCGTGATGATCAGGGCAAGATCATCCGCTACTATGGTGCTAATCAGGATATCACCGAACGGAAGGAGACCGAAGCGGTTCTATATGCGAACGAAGAGTTGTTTCGTGCAGCTTTTGAGAACGCTACTGCAGGTGTAAGCTTGGTTTTGGCAGACGGAAAGTTCTTTAGGATAAACAACAAACTATGCACTATGCTTGGGTATTCATCAGAAGAGTTAATGCAGATGACATTCAACGACGTGACCTATGATGAAGACAAGGAAATTGGACTTTCTGCGCTCAAGCAAGTTCTGGCGGGTGAGATCTCCACTGCTAGTTTTGAAAAACGATACATTCATAAAGATGGACATCTTCTCCACGTTTTTATTTCGTTCAGCGGCGTCCGCGATCAAATGGGTAAGTTCCTATATTGTGTTACTTATACCCAGGACATCACCGAACGAAAGCTGGCCCAAGAAGCTATTGCCAAAAGAGCCGCTGAACTTGCAACTGTGGCCGAGGTGAGTACTACCACGGCTAAGACCCTTGAGCCGGATCGCCTGTTGCAATCTGTGGTTGATCTCTCCAAGGAGCAATTCGGCCTTTACCATGCTCATATCTATCTTGCCGATGATGCATGGAGCACTTTGCTTCTCGCTGCCGGTGCGGGCGAAATTGGCAGGCAGATGGTCGCTGAAGGCCACGCGATCAAAATGGATACTGGAAAATCTCTTGTGGCACGTGCAGCTCGTGAACGCAATCCTATCATTGTGAATGATGTACATAGCGAAGCGGACTTCCTGTCTAACCCTTTGCTTCCTGACACACATGCAGAAATGGCCATGCCCATGATCGTGGGCGACAAAGTTCTCGGCGTGTTTGACGTACAGTCTGATAAACTCGATGGTTTTACCAAAGAGGACGCAAATATCTACACAACGCTGGCTGCTCAAGTAGCCGTTGCACTGCAGAATGCACGTTTGTATGCTGAACAGTCTGCCACTGTGACAGAGTTGCGTGAGCTCGATCGTCTGAAGACATCTTTCCTGGCGAACATGAGTCATGAGTTACGAACGCCATTGAATTCCATCCTCGGCTTTTCAGATGTGATCCTCGAAGGATTGGATGGCCCTGTAACAGAACAGATGGATAACGATCTTCGGCTGATCGGGAAAAACGGCCAGCATTTATTGCACCTGATCAATGATGTGCTTGATATGTCCAAGATCGATGCGGGACGCATGAATTTGCAACCCGAGAAATTTAAGTTGAATGACTCTTTGAAGAAGCGATCAACATCACGTCATCCCTGGCAGGCGCAAAATCGCTCTCGCTTGTTATTAAAGAGGACTCTGATCGGAAGGTAGAAGTATTTGCCGATCGGAACTCGTCTTCAGCAAGTGATGATCAACCTTATCAATAACGCGATCAAGTTCACGAGAACAGGGCAAGGTCTCCTTAAGGGCAGGCAAATGGAAGACCATGTTTTGATAGAAATCCATGATACCGGTATTGGCATTCCGCCAGAACAACTTCAAACGATTTTCCAGGAATTTACCCAGGTGGATACCTCCACCACAAGAAAGACGGGTGGCACAGGCTTGGGTTTGCCAATCAGTCGCCGTCTGATCGAGTTGCACGGTGGTCGCTTGTGGGCAGAAAGTACGGGCATATCGGGTGAAGGCTCAACTTTCTACGTTGAATTGCCTCTGATAGCGAAGATTGACGAACCAACCGAAAAGAAGGAAAGAAATAAATGGCCGCGCCTCAATTCCTAAGATGTGTTATCTGTGGAAAGCAGCAGCCTTATGAACCCTTTGTCCCTGCCGTATGCAAGGATTGCAATTCACAGTGGCTGGAAGCGCATTACGATTACGATGCTTTCAAACGGGAGATCCTGCGCGGTTTACCGGGGCGGCCTTCCAACATGTGGCGCTATCAGGATGTTTTACCGCTAACCAATCCGGGAGCGTTGGATCTCTATCCTGCCGGTGGGACTCCGATCTGGATATCGCAACGCTTTGGACCTTCGCTTGGAAATGACCACGTCTACATAAAAGATGAACGCTACGGCCCAACCAGTTCGTTCAAGGATCGTCAGGCTGCAGTTGCTGTTGCCGCCATGAACGAGGGCCACATACATGAAGCCGTCGTCGCTTCCACCGGCAACGCGGCGGTAGCATATGCGGCGGCGTGTGCGCGGGCCGGCATCAAGCTCTGGGTCTTTATGACCAGCCTTGTGCCACAGGAAAAATTGCGTGAGGCTGCCCTCTTTGGTGCAGAAGTTATTCGCGTTAGCGGCAATTACGATCAGACCAAACAGATTGCTTCCCAGTTCGCGCAACGCAAGAATTTGTTTTTGGATCGGGGAGCAAGCTCGGTTCCTTCGCGGGAGTCGATGAAGACCATTGCCTACGAGATCGTTGAACAGCTTGGCTGGCGCGCGCCTGATTGGTATATTCAATCCGTGAGCGGCGGAATTGGTCCTCTCGGTGTCTTTCAGGGATTTAAAGAAATGTTCAACATGGGTTTGATAAATCACATTCCCAAACTTGCCGTGATACAGGCCGAAGGATGCTCGCCCATGGTGAAGGCTTTCAAGTCAGGAAAGGATACAGCTGAACCGGTTATCCCAGACACGCACATCATCATTCTGGCGACGGGTGATCCCGGGAAATCCTATACCTATCTTTGGAATCTCATCCAACAGTATGGCGGCACCATGGAATCTGTTACCGACGCCGAGGCCTTCGCTGCCATGCGTGCCCTTGCTAAAAGCGAGGGGATGGCTGTGGAGCCCGCGACCGCGGTGGCATTTGCAGGCTTGGAAAAGATGCTAAAAGAAGGAACGATAAGTCCGGATGAAACAGTTGTTGTCAATTGCACAGGTCATACTTTCCCTGTGGAAAAACATGTTTTGGGCGATCAATTGGCGGTAGATGTGCATCTTAGCAAAGATCAATCTTCGGCTCCGCGCGAGGGCTTGCAGGCCGCCCTTGAAAATCTGGATGAGAAAACCACCTCCATTTTGCTGATTGACGACAATGCAGATGATGCCCTGTTGATTCGCCGCCTGTTGGAAAAGCAAAAATCATATCGGATCTATGATGCTAAGGATGGTTGGGAGGGTTTGGCTATTGCACGTCAAAAGCTGCCGGACTTTATTGTTTCTGATCTAATGATGTCAGGTCTGGATGGTTTTGCCCTTGTGGAAGAACTTAAGCTTGACCCGCGCACGAAAAATATTCCCATTGTGATTGTCAGTGCGAAAGATATTACACCCGAAGAACGTAAGCGTTTGAATGGGCATATTGAAGCCGTATATCAAAAAGGCTCTCTGCCCACAAGAAAATTTGTAGACCAGGTGATTCATGTTATCGAAGAAAAAACAGAGACGCAAGGAGAAAAACCATGAAGCCCGCTACGATTCTCTGCATTGAAGACAACGCGGACAATATGATGCTTCTCAATCGGGTTTTCCGGATCAGAAAGCTATTGTATGGTGGAAGCTAGGAATGGCATGCAGGGGCTTGAAATCGCGGAAAGCCAGGAAGTAGACTTGATATTGCTGGATATCAATCTGCCTGACATTGATGGTTATGAAGTCGCTCGCCGCTTGCGTTCGAGCACAAAATCGGAATTAGCTCATGTTCCCATCATTGCTGTTACTGCCAATGCCATGAAGGCTGATGCCGAGAGATGTCTTGACGCTGGGATGCGATTTATATATATCCAAACCGATTGATATTCAAGAGCTTTGGGAAACAGTTGAGGCACTTGTGCCATCGAACTGTGATAGAGATTGATTACACTAATGACTAAGGAAAATGAACAATGACAAAGAACATTCTGTACATCGAAGATAATCCGGATAACATGTTGCTCGTTAAGCGAGTTCTGGTGGCATCCGGCTACAACGTGCTTGAAGCAGAAAACGGCGCAAGGGGACTTTCTGTTGCAGAAAATCAGGATGTGGACCTGGTTTTACTGGATATCAATCTACCTGATTTAGATGGTTATGAAGTTGCGCGCCGACTACGTTCAAACGTGAAAAAAGCGTTGGCTCATATTCCAATCATTGCCATCACTGCCAACGCCTTGAAAGGCGATGCTGAAAAGGCTCTTGAGGCAGGGTGCGACGTATACATGTCCAAGCCAATCAATGTCCACGAGCTTCGGGCACGGGTCGAAGCTTTTATACCCTCTCCAAAATAGTACGCACATAGTACCCATTGAGGAAAACCAAGGATGGTTATGCATGCCCACCAAACCCGTAGCTGCTGATTTGAATTCAAGACGCAGTTTCGTTCATTTCGGAGCTCGAATGTTCAGGCTGTGGAGAAAAATATTCATATGATGAGATTCACACCTTTTGTCCCAGCTGTCAATCTCCATTATTAGTGCGTTATGCTCTGGAAGCAGTTCGTAAACACGTCCATCGCGATGCTTTCCGTTTGCGGCAAGGGAGAATGTGGCGCTGGCACGAATTGCTTCCGGTGAGAGACCCCGGGAACTTTGTCTTTCTGGGAGAAGGCGACACTCCATTGTTGCATCTTCCAAATTTAGGAAAAGAACTTGGGTATCCCCACCTTTTCGTCAAGGATGAAAGCTTAAATCCGACCGGCTCATTCAAAGCGCGGGGGCTTGCGGCGGCTGTCTCCAAAGCAAAAGAATTGGGCATCAAAAAAGTGATCATTCCTACGGCGGGGAATGCCGGCGGGGCCATGGCGGCCTACGCCGCACGTGCAGGCATCCAGGCTTTAATCTATATGCCGAAAGATACGCCGCGCTCCAACATTGAAGAAAGTCGTATCGCAGGCGCAGAGGTTGTCCTGGTGGATGGACTGATCAGCGACGCCGCCGGCATGGCCGGAGAAAAAGCGCGTGCTGAAGGCTGGTTCGATCTTTCCACGTTCAAAGAGCCGTACCGGACGGAAGGTAAGAAGATCATGGGCTATGAGTTGGCCGAGACTTTTGACTGGGCTTTACCGGATGTGATCATCTATCCCACGGGCGGCGGTACCGGGCTGGTGGGTATGTGGAAAGCCTTCGCAGAACTCGAGGCATTGGGCTGGTTGAATAGTACAAAAAGACCGCGCATGGTAGCGGTTCAGGCAGAAGGCTGCGCGCCAGTCGTCAAAGCTTTTGAAACGGGCGCAGCCTTTTGTGACTTTTGGACAAACGCACATACGATAGCCTCCGGATTACGCGTTCCTAAAAGTTTTGCGGATGTGCTTATTTTAAATAACTTGCGCGAAAGTAAGGGGACTGCCGTGGCCGTGAGCGATGCGGCCATCATGGAGGCTCAACGCCAGTTCGGTAAGATGGAAGGAATTTTTCCGGCACCGGAAGGCGCGGCTACGCTGGCAGCTCTCAAAACGCTGGTTCAACAAAAGTGGGTTCATCCTGAAGAACGCATTATCTTGTTTAACACCGGGTTAGGCTTGAAATACCTGGATTTGTTGAGCTAACTCAAATAACCATGGCGTGGACTTCATCGCTGCTCTTTCAGAGGGACGAAGATTTAAAGCCCGGGTTATATCGAACGGTTATTTATCAGGACTCTTTGCAGCTTCTCGATCAAACAAGGAGAGATACTGTCCGTAGCCTTCCTTCTCCAAGTCTTCGACCGGAATAAAGCGCAGCGCGGCGGAGTTCATGCAATAACGTAAACCGGTCGGAGCCGGGCCGTCATTGAAGACATGTCCCAAATGGGAATTGGCAACCTTCGAGCGGACCTCGGTGCGGGGCAAAATGAGTTTGAAGTCCGTGTGGTTGACGATATGATCCGGCTCCAAAGGCTTGGTGAAGCTGGGCCAGCCGGTGCCCGAGTTGTATTTATCCAGCGAACTGAATAACGGCTCGCCCGAAGCCACATCGACATAAATACCGGCATGTTTGTTATTCCAATATTCGTTTTGAAACGGCGGCTCGGTGCCTTCATGCTGTGTGACTTGATATTGCATGGAAGACAAGAGTTGCCTTAATTCGGCGTCTGATGGTTTGGTATAAGTTTTCATAAGAATCTCCTACACGTATAAAGGTGAGTACTTCACAAGTTTTGATCGTTACGTATATTCTATTTGTGAAGATAGGGTGCGAAGGATGGGTCTTACCTACTGTGGCACAACTGTTTGTGTTCACACAGGGAAAATACGTCTTCACGGCCAACCAAATTCACTGTAAAAGACGCCTGCTTGATATTTCTCCAGTCCAACCTTCACATATGGAATTATATTATGAGGCAAAGAATCAATAGCTGTCCATAATAGCTCATCGCATTTTTGCGGCTCATTGTTCTTGAATTCGCCAATCCAGATCCTGGCCGCCATAAAAAAATCAATACGTTCATCTTCCGATTTGCGACTCATAACATGAACGACTTGAAGGTCCGCCGGCTCTATAATTACTCCAACTTCTTCACTCGCTTCACGAACAGCGGCCTGTACCACCGACTTGCCTCCTCTACATGGCCCGCAACAACGCTGTAATTGCCGTCTTCATAGCCTGTATTGAAGCGACGCAATAGTAATATTTGATTGTCATGTTGAAATAATAAATGTACAGCAACGGGAAATTTACTGCGCATAATGTATCAAACTCCTTGATTCACTGTGAACCATATCCAGCGCCCAATAGTCTGAATTCCGACTAGGGGTGGGACGGGATGAAGCTGATTTGACGGAATTGGCTTAAGCGTAGTGTGCTCCTGTCTTAACCGGGTGACAGCCCTGTCCAGTGGGGCCGGTGCTATGCAGCAATGATTGTGAAAGCGATAATCAGCCGACGGACGCTTGAGTTATGCGTTCTCCTTCGAACACGACCAGGTTCCGTTGTATCGGCTTGAGATATTTCTCTTGATAATCAGAATTTCCAACATCCGCTACCAAGGCTAGGTGATAAGGTTTTAGGAAGTCTTGAATACCTGAGGGTTCTATACCAAAAATCCAAGGGGACTGTTTGGCAACGACATCCATCATGTGGTTTGCATCGGGAATAGTGGAACGCCGTTCGATGATACTTTTCAGGACATAAGTGAATAGGACAGTGCTACCCCGTGCCGATTTTCCAAGGAACGCTAATGTCTGTCGAACGGATTCTTCCGAGATATATTGAGTGACGCCTTCCCAGACAAATATCGCGGGCTTTCTGAGGTTGAAAGCTGTACCAGAAATAACAGCTTCCAATGCCTGGGTATCGAAGTCAATCGGGATGAAAGTTACGTGGCGGGGCAAAAGACCGAGATATTTCTGAAGCTTTTTCTTCTTGTCTTCTTGTATCGCCGGTAGATCGAAATCGAATACTTCGATGGTCTTCATCTGGGGCAGGCGATAAGGGCGCGTGTCATACCCGGCGCCAAGGATGACCACTTGTTGGATTCCTTTTGATATTGCCGTTTGGACAGCATCATCGATAAAGCGAGTACGGCAAACCTGGACGCCGTAAATTCCTTTTGCGACGCCATCGGTCTGTCGTACTGTAAGATTCCGTATGCGATTGAATTGCATCAAGAACTTTATGGTACTGCCCACCAGCTCTTTGGCTACCGGATCGTCAAACAAGCGGATTTTCTCAGGCTGGTATTGTTCAATCATTCTGCAGATTGCTGCACCAAGAGCCGTTCTGCTTACTGTCTGTTTTGCCACTTGAAATCTCCTCATCAATAAATAAATTGTTCTCAGCGAACTTGTCGCCGCTCAACGGCTGGCGTTCCCCTTGGCGAAGGGATTGCTGGTTTCGATCTGGGTGCCTCCGCAGGAAGTGCGTGAGTTGTGCGGGCTAGTGGCGCAGCGCAGTAAGATGACTCATTTGTCCATTCAGGCCACATCGTATCGATCTCCTTCGGGAAGAATCGCTTGGATGCTACGTTGCAGTGCCATCAACTAGCCTCTCCAGAAGGCAATCCTTGCCGTCCGGATCAAAATGGATGGTGGCAAGCTTTACCCTTGGGTAAGTTGGAAAGAGTCAATCTGCAGAGTGATATGGATAACAGTATGCTTGCAGGTTTGACCTCGCTGATGAACGAGATGGCCGCCAAAGACGCGTGTATGACCCGTCGGATCCACTTGCCGGGTTTCGGGGCGATCACCGCAGTGACGGTTTGGGCCACCATCGGCGATATTCACGGTTTCGCAGGATCCCCAATACATAGGTTTGCATACTCTCTCGAAGGCGGAAACTCAGTTTGTCTGCTTACCCTCCAACTGCCTTCCCACCCGTGACTTTCACTTTCATATGTACTCCTCAGGTGCACCCTTGGTTAGGCAACCACGAACCTGCCAGAATGCTGGCTAATGGAGGTTTGATTTACGACTAACTTTATAAACCGCGAGGATTTTGCCTGAGCCTTGCCAGGACCGTGTGTGGATGAGTTTAAGCGAGATTGGCGGGCGGCCCTCGAATAACGGTGTACCTTCGCCACCGATTAGTGGAAAGAATGTAATATGAAGTTCGTCTACCAGATCATGAGCCAGCAGGTCATTCCAGAGCAGGCGGCTCAAGATCACTAGAATGTCTTTACCAGGTTGCTGTTTAAGCTTGGCAATCTCCGTGTAGGCATCCGCTCGTTTGATGATGCGCGTATTTTCCCAAGGGGCTAACCCTGTGGTGGTCAGATTATCTGAAATAACGATTTTCTCAATGGACTTGAATAGCGACGCAGTTTCACGTCTGATAGAGGTGGCATTGGGGTCATTGGGTACACCCGTCCAATACTCCTTGCAAACTAAAAATGACTTGCGACTTAATAGCAGGAAATCTGCCGCACGCACCAATTCAACATTATAGAAATCGTAAATGTCGTCATTTGCATAGTCTTCGTGGTAGTAGTCAAACAGCGAATTGATACTTTTGTCCTTCCCTTCGTATAAGCCATCCAATGTGGTAAAGTTGCTGACAATAAGTTTGCGCATGATTTTACTCCCTATAGAAATTATGTCTTTGGACGGTGTTGAAGTGGTTGCCTCTTTTATACAAGACGTTTCCAATTTTTTGCCGAAGTTCATCATCAGATAGTTTGGTATAGGTTTTCATTTCTATCTTCTGTACTTCTAAATTTGTTTGCTGATTCGCTTCTGCGCCAATTCCAAATACTCTCCATTGGTTTCATATCCCACATAATGCCGTCCCGCTTTCAACGCCGCCACCGCGGTTTGGCCTGAGCCCATAAATGGATCAAGTACAACTTCATCTTTGAATGTGTATAACTGGATTAAACGATATGGCAATTCGATTGGGAACGGCGCGGGATGTCCAATCTTCTTAGCAAACTCCGCCGCAAAACTACCAAACAGATTTGGTGAACTCAAGGAATTCTTCTTTGGAAATGGTATCTGATTTTCCATCTAATTTCTCGCGGCGAAAGTTTCCTCTTGAGAAAACCAAAATATATTCATGGATATCGCGCAGCGTCGGATTGGACGCCGATTGCCACGAGCCCCACGCAGTGGATGAACTTGCAGAAGCCCCTTTATCCCAAATGATCTCACCGCGCATCAAGAAGCCAATCTCGTTCATGTCATGGATAATAAACGCGTGCAGGGGAATATACGGTTTGCGTCCAAGATTGGCGACGTTGATGCAGGCGCGTCCGCCGGGAACGAGCACGCGATAAGTCTCAGCCCAGACGCGCTTGAGAAAGGATAAATATTCAGCGAGAGTCAAATCGTCATCGTAATCCTTGCCCACGTTATACGGCGGTGATGTCACCATTAAATGAACGGAGTTATCCGGCAAATCGCTCATCGCCTCTGACGAAGAATTGAAAATCGTATCAAGCTTTTCGGACGGAATGGGATTCTCAACGTATTTCAATTCTTCGGCCTGAGGCTGGTCGTCGTAAAGGTGCGCAGAGTAAAACGTTGAGGCGTCATGTCCAACGCGGCCGGGCGAACCGAAAGAGGAGGTCTTCGTGGATTTTCGCGGCATCGCTCTTACGCTTTATTTTTACTCTTTCAACCCTTTGAGTTCATAGACTTCCGCAGCTTGTTCACGTCCCTTGACGGTGATCGGATTCAGCGCATCGGCATTCACGAAATCTTTGATGATTTCATACGTTGTGCTTTCCAAAAGAATTTGTCCGCGCTGAGCGGAGGTTTGCAGACGTTGAGCGAGGTTGACCGTATCGCCGATTGCAGTGTAATTGAATAGCTCGGTCGTCCCCACGTTGCCGATGATGGCGGGTCCAGTCGTAATCCCGATGCGAAACGTCATATGCTGTTCAAGATCCTTGAAGTTGCGATGGGCTTCGATGGAACTCCGCACGATATTCAGCACGGCGCGTGCCGCCCGCAGGGCATGATCGGGCTGTGGATCGGGACTGTTCCAAATGGCCAGCACCGCATCGCCCATGAATTTATCGAGAGTCCCTTCTTCCTCCAGAATCGCGTGCGCGGCCAGCGAAAGATACTGATTGAGCACGCTAAAGACAGTTTCAGGATTGTGCTTTTCGCTGTAAGGTGTAAATCCGGATAAATCCGCGAACAAGGTCGTGACGATTTGCTTGGCGCCATCCAATTGGAGATTATCCGGATTGGCCAGCAATCGGTCACGGACGACGCGGCGCGACCACATGACCAAATGTTTTGCAAATCCGTTCACGTTCGGCTTCGAGTTTATGCCGCTCGGTCAGGTCCTCGAAGACGAGCGTCGCGCCTTTCGTCCCGAGATACGCATCGCGCAGAGGCGAGACGGTAAGGCGCAAATATAAATCGCCTCGTTCCGGGACATGGTTATTGATTTCCGTGCTGATGAAGCTCTCGCCTTTGTTCAGCGTTCCGTTGGCGGCGTTGGCCATGTCCGTGCCGAAACCCGGCACTGCCTTTGCCAAGAGTTCGCCCATGACTTTGCTGACCTCGACGCCCAAAATATTTTCAGCGGCACGATTCGAGAAGGTCACGCGGCGATCCAGGTCTGTTGTGATAATGCCTGTGGCGATGGATGCAAAAATATCATCCATCATGTTTTTCATCTCTAATGTCTGATCGAGATTGCGGTGCAGATTGGCAAAGAGGCGAACATTTTCAAGTGCCAGCGCGGATTGCGCCGCGACCGCCGCAAGAAAATCCAAATCGTCGCTGGTATATAAATCGCCGGACCGTCGCGGGCCAAGCATCATAAAGCCAATCAATTTGCCCTCATAATGAAGAGGCACTATGGTAAATCCCATCAGGCGGCGGTATGCACCGGTAAAATTCTGCAGAGGAGCTGGCAAGGGCCCGTCGGTCGGAAACCAGACCGGAGTCCGCGCCGAAGCGATAACTTAAATCAACAGATCTTCGGCTTGATAGGGCGGCGCAGAATCCTCGCGCGTGGCATGCGGAAAATATTCTCCCAAGTCATCGTTATAAAGATAGAGAACGAATTTCTCCGGTGCTAAAGCCTGCTTTAACTGATCTTCGAGGGTGCGAAGTGTTTGGTTGAGGTCCGGCGTGACGGCGAGATTACGCGATAGACTGGTCAGCGCGCGGCGGTAATCGGCGGGCGCACGATAGAAAAGACGATCAATGCCATGCTGGATGAGGCCGCGCAGAGGATTGAGGCTGATGACCAGCAATAGCAAATAAGCCGCAATGATCAGCGGATCGCTGGCGCGGATAACTCTTTGAAGCGATAGGGAAAACAGCGCAAGCAAGGCGTAGAACGCGACAAGTGCCACACTGAGCGTGAGGAGATATGTGAGCACGCCCGAGAAGAAACGATCCACATCGAGCAGCCGGTATCGGATGATTGCATAAGTAATGGAAAGCGGAAAGACTATGAGCGCGGGAAAAATCAGCCATGCATAAAACTGTGTAAAAACTCCGAATGCAAGGGGCGTAATGTAGTAGAGCGCGGGTATAAACGCAATGAGCGCGCCAAAAATGATGACGCGGCTTTGTTGACGAACATGCGAAAGATTGCTGCGAAACACGCGGTAGATAAGTGTGCCAAGGAATAAAACAAATCCAACAGTAATGAAGAGATAACCCCATTGCCAAGTGTGGATGTAAAAATAGGGACTAGGCGGGCGCACGATTGCAAGTGTCGTCGGTATGGCAAGCAGAATGAACACGATCCATCCCAGCCAGCGCAGGCTCGGCCTTCGCAGAACAAAACGCATCGGCTGGGGAAAGACAAAAGAAAGATGTACGAGGCTCGCTCCCGTTACACCCAAGCTCAAAGCCCAAAATAAAACCGCGTGCCGCGTCGTATCCATATCGAGAAATGTGGATGTTGCGATGCTAAGCGCGGAGGTAAAAGCTAACAGGGCGCGGCTGGCACGCTGGTCACTGCGCAGTGTATAAGTCCAAAGACCAATCCCAATAAAAGCCAGGCTAACGAGATAAGGCACGATGAATAATGTGAATAAATCACCCAGCGGGGGATGATCCAGCGGGGTAATCGTCAGCTCTAGGGTTCCGCCCGCGCGGCGTGCAAAGGAAGCCTGAACCGGCTGTGTGCCATTTTGCTGAAGGAACGTATCCAACGAAGAAGCATCGTTGATCGGCTGACCGTTCAGGGCTAGCAATTGGTCCGCAAAGATCACGCCATTGCTGCGGGCAGGCCAGCCCGGTGAAGCGATTTGACTGACCACGTTATTCGGTTCGAGCAACATGCCGAGGAAGGGTGTGCGATACCATTCCGCCGCCCAGAACGGAGCTAGGATTATCATTAGTACCGCAATCCCCGCCACGAGGAGAGGCAGGATGTGAAAAAGCCAATTGCGTTCGGATGAGGTGGGCATCTTTCATGAATTATAATCGAAGCATGACTTTTTACACTCGAAAAGGCGACGATGGAACAACTGGATTTCTAGGTGAAGGACGTATCCCCAAATATCATTTGCGGATCGAAGCGTTGGGAACACTGGACGAATCCAATGCAACGCTTGGGCTGGCGCGCGCCTCGGTGCATGACCCTCGTTCCGCGCCGCTGATGCTCTATGTTCAGCGTGACTTGTATCGGCTCATGGCCGAAGTAGCCGCGCCTCCTGAGCACGCGGATCAATTTCACTTCGATGGAGGTACGCGTTCAATGGATCGAGGAACAGACAGATTTGTTGAGCAAAACAGTTGAGATGCCAAATGAATTCATTATCCCCGGCGATTTCGATCGGCGGCGCGTCACTGTCGTTGGCCCGCGCCATTGTTCGCCGCGCCGAGCGGCGGGTAGCAGAATTGTTTGATGCGGAAGAAATCACAAATCCTGCTTTGCAACAATATCTCAATCGTTTATCTTCGTTGTTGTTTGTATTGGAACTGGCCGAGAATCAGGCGGCGGGGAAAAATACAACGCTGGCAAAGAAATAGAAGAACTTATTCCTGCTCATTACATGGAGAATTCAGATGATCGGCACTTTGATTAATGTTGCTACTATCTTAATCGGCGGCACGCTGGGGTTGATTTTTGGTGCGCGCGTACCCGAACGACTCAAGGCCACTGTCATTTCCGGCATGGGACTCTTCACCGGCGCGATTGGCATGCAGATGTTCCTTAAGACTGGGAATTCCTTGATTGTGTTGGGAGCATTACTGATCGGTGCGTTGCTCGGCGAATGGTGGAGAATTGAAGATCGCCTTCAATCGCTGGGACAAGTTCTCGATGCGCGCTTCGCAAAAAGCGATTCTACAAGTGCAAGCGGCGAGGTTGAATCCAATAGATTTGTGCGTGGATTCTTTAACTGCGTCGTTATTGTTTTGCGTCGGTCCTATTGCAATCCTCGGCTCAATTCAAGATGGCCTGACGGGTAATTACAATTTGCTGGCAGTCAAATCCGTGCTCGATGGATTCGCGTCGCTGGCATTTGCATCTACACTAGGAGTGGGGGTGATGTTCTCCTCTGTGATGATTCTGGTTTATCAGGGAGGCATCAGTTTGCTTGCCGCTCAATTGAATGCAATCGTTACGCAATCCATGATGAATGAGATGACCGCAACCGGCGGCGTGATTCTAATCGGTCTGGCACTTAGTAGCTTATTGGAGATCAAAAAAATCCGCGCCGGCAATTTTCTGCCTGCGCTGGTGATTGCCCCGTTGATCGTGTGGATCCTTTCGCTTTTTGGACATTAAATAAAATTGGGCAGCAGATAAATCTGCTGCCCAATTTGGAAATGTAGACTATTATTTCGCGCCAGCCGCGACAAGCGCTTGATCAATATCCTGTTGGAAAACATTGAAGGCCTGGTTTCCATCAATCGATGAAGTCTTTGTTTGACCGTTGACTGTATAGCTCAAGACAAACCATGGTGTACCTTGAATTCCAGAAGCTTGCGCATCTTTGAAATCCTGGTTGACTTGATCAAGATACTTCTGGCTGCTGTAGCACGAGTTGAAGTCACTCATCTTCAAACCGATGTTCTGCGCAATCACTTGCAAGCGGCGGCTGGTGAATGAACCTGCATCCTCGCCAAGGACATTTGCGAATAGCGCATCGTGCATTTCCCAGAATTTATTTTGGTCAGCGGCGCAGTAAGCGGCCATGGCTGAATTTTGTGATTCAAATCCGCCATCGCCGATATTTCCGCTCACCCAATTTCCGGCAGACCGATAGGTGTATAACACCTTGCCCGTGGTAACATATGTGCTAAACACTTGAGCTTCGGTTGTGGACCAAAACTCTTTGCAGTATGGACATTGGAAATCCGCGAATTCCACAAGTTTAACTGGCGCATTTGGGTCACCTGAAGAATTGCGATTGACATTCGGACGCGTCCTCGCATCGGCTTTTTGAATTGCTGCCACCGGTTGGAGTTCGTAGTATGCAAAAGCGCCAACAATCAAAATCGCAATGATGGTAATCGCACCAATCACGATCCAGCGATTGCGCAGTTCAGCGCGGCGACGCTTCTCGCGGAACTCCTGGCGTTTGCTCGGGCCTTCTCGATCCTTTTTGCTCATAAATACACCTCAACGAAAAAATTAACGGTCGGATTTTCCCATGTTTACAGATATTTGTCCAGAATGTTTAATAAAGACTTATTTCTTTTTTAGTTGCGCATCCAGCCAGCTGATCATGGTCTTTAGGACCTCTGCCTTTTCAGGCTCATTGTGAATTTCATGATAGAAGCCTTCCCAGGGATGCCAGGTAACGATCTTTCCGGCCCGTTTGGCAAACTCAGCGCTCGCGGCGGACGAAGTAACCCTGTCGGCGGCGCCATGCATCAGCAAAAGCGGAATCGAAAATTCACCGGCGTGATCCAACGCCCATAACCCGGATTCATAAATGCTGATAAATAGCCTGGGTGAGATTTTTGAATGAACAAGTGGATCGTTGTTATAGGCATCCACAGTTTTTTGGTCATGTGAAAGCGCGGCTGTGTCCACCGGGGCCTTCTGAGTGGATCCCGGGGCGATGTTATTCATGACTTTGACTAAGGTTATCTGCAGGGGAGGCGGATCGAAAGCCAGCTTCAGCCATGGACCTGTGGCAATCACACCAACGACGTCCGGTTTGCGTCGGAGGCAAAAGTTGAGCACCTGATTCCCGCCCATGCTGTGGCCATATAAAAAGCGCGGCAGACCGGGATAGCGCTCCTCGATCAACTTCAGGAAATCGTCAATATCATCCATCAATGCATCGTAGGAAGGAGTATGCCCGCGGGCCCCGCCGGACTTCCCGTGACCGCGTAAATCGAACCCGACCAAGGTATATCCTGCCCTATTGAATGCTTCGCCCACGTGAGCGTAACGACCTGTATGTTCTCCAAACCCATGGACTAGCGCGATCACCGCCTTGGGATTTTGATTAGGCTCCCAACCCTGAACGTAAAAATTCAATCCATCCTTGTTTTGCCAATTCAATTCAAAAAGTTTCATGGTCGCCTCCATAGCGATCCAAACGCAGCCTCCCCCCTGATTTTTTCTGCTCAAGCATTCATCTCCGCTGAAGCAAGCGCCTGCCGCCCGAGCGCGTTGACATGACTGCATCATCCCGCTGCGTCATGATCGTTCACTCTATAAGTATAAACAGGATATTGTTCACCCGTACGCCAAAAACCGATTTTTTCATACAAAGCCAAAGAGGTGCTATTGTCTGATTGTGTATTCACGGTGATCCTTGACAGGGTGCCATCAAGACAAACATGAGCCATGAGATCACTGATCAATGCCGATGCAACCCCGCGTCCCTGCACTTCCGGTCGAACCGCAAGGCGGGCGAGATGCACACCAAACGAATTCCCCGTTGAGAGTTGATATCCTACAATACCCGCTTCTTTTTCTGCAACCGAGGCATATGTGGCTTGAGAAAAAGCCTTGCCCAATGCCGCTAAAGAATTCTGCCAAAGCGGCTCGAAAGCCGCGGCATCCACTTCCACCACGCACGGGAGATCGTCAAAATTCATTGGACGCAATGTAATTCCAGGTGGAATAGGATAAGATTTGAGAAGTCTGTCGATTCCATTCAAGCATCACAATATTTTGGGTAGAGGTGAATCCGCTTTGGATCAGGCTCGTGTCAAACCAGTGCTGCGTGGTGATGGCTGCAACCGTTGCGCCGGAGAACGAAGTTAATTCGCGCCTCGCCGCATCCCATAAGGGCGACCACGCTGAAGAGACGGAAAGATTCGAATCAAAAACAAAGAGGCGAATCCAAAATATGGAGGGCGGGTCAGGGGGACATGCAAATGCGGCGACGACGCGTCCCTCTTTTTCCAGCACAAAGTACGGCTGATATCCAAGCCATTCCAGCGGAGCCGCGCCAATCCAAATGGCGATGAATTCTTTGTTCGAATAAGATAAGGTCGGCAATCTGCTGCTGGTCCGCAGGGACCGCCGGGCGGAGCCGCAGATTGATTTCGATCATCGTTGCACAAAATGAACCAGGGCTCGGAGAATGCGGTCAAAGATGGATGGATTCTGCTTTGCATCCAATGAGCCGACCATTTTGAAAACCGATTCGGTGACCTTGCCTTTTTTTAAACTTTAATCCCGCTGCGGATTTGAGGACCATAGCGCGCAGAGTCTCCTTCACCAGCATCGGCAAAAACAGAAGCGGAACGTTCATAAGCAGTAATGGCTTCATCAAGTCTTTTCAGTGCTTCGAGCGCGGCCGCTCGATTTCCAATCGCCATTCCCTGGCGTTTCAAATCGCCGGCCTTGGCGAAAATATCATCCGTTCCAAGCGCCGCATCCAAAGCCTCCTGGGCTTGGCCCGACTGCAAAAGTGCAACACTTAGATTGTTTTTTGATTCGGCGGCGTTTAGATCATCATGGGCGGAGGCATAAGCCTCGGCAGCCACGCGGAACGAATCGACCGCTGCATCTAATTGGCCTGATTGAAAAGCCTGTTTGCCCTGCTCATTCAAAAATTGGGGATCCGTATTTGTGGGCATGAGACCTCTACAACGTAATGTCCAATAAACCTTCTGCGACCGACCGCAGTTTGTCGGTGGGCATGGAACTGAGCTTTAGAGCCAGTTCTAAATAAGGACGATTAACCGGCTGGCAGACAAAGTTTTGTAATTCTTTAGGAAGCTCGAGAAATTGTTGAATGCCTTTTTGATTGCTCATCCATTGACCGATCGGACCGCTCTCATCAAAAAAAGTTTCGACTCGGCTTCCCAACGCGGTCGCTAAAACTTCCAGTTCTGGCAAGGGAATCGGACGCTCACCCAATTCATAGGATTTGATCCGCGCCCCCGGAATGCTCGTTTCTTGAACTAGGGACCTGATCGAAAGGCTGGTGTTGTTACGTTGTTGCCGTAATAATGCACCGATCATGCGCTGGCGGACCTCTACCAGGCGTGGCAAATCAAGCGTATCTGCCGAAGGAGCCTCGTCAGAAATCGAGGCTTGTCCCCAAAAATGATGGATAGGCATTTTAAG
This sequence comes from uncultured Chloroflexia bacterium, assembly GCA_963752775.1. Taxonomy (GTDB): domain Bacteria; phylum Chloroflexota; class Anaerolineae; order Anaerolineales; family Villigracilaceae; genus Fen-1038. Next base: position 246,918 of record CAVVZL010000005.1, on the reverse strand, counting down.
AGAATAAACAAGAATTTCAAGTTCAGGCAGCGATGGGGCGCGCTTTCCTTCTTCGTAGGCGCGGAAAATGCCCTTCGTAACGCCGATGGCTTTGGCACATTCATCTACATCCCGGCGGGACGCCAGGCGCGCATCGCGAATCAGAACGCCCAATTTTTTGGTACGCAGGGTAATTTGAGAACGAGTATCCATGCAATCCTCAGATCAAGGTAATTATAGCAGAGAACCATCCGCCAGCTATCAGCGATGCTGGTGAGTGGCAAGCCTGTCTGCAAAAGTATTACCGAAAAGATCGGCGCTCAATTTAAATCCGGCGGCTTCCAACCGTGGAGAAAAGGCAGGACGAATTCCAGTAGCCTTCACTTCGCCCAATACTATCCCGCCTTCGCCGAGACCGGTTTGTTCGAATTTAAAAATATCCGTCATAACAATGGTGTCGCCTTCCATACCGGCGACTTCGGTGATCGCTGTAACTTTGCGCACGCCGTCCCGGAGGCGGGTTTGTTGCACAATCAAATCCACAGCTGATGAAATCTGCTGACGCACTACTTTGAGTGGCAACTCCATGCCTGCCATGAGCACCATGGTCTCAAGCCGCGATAAGGCATCGCGCGGCGAATTGGCATGGAGCGTGGTCAGCGAGCCATCGTGTCCAGTATTCATAGCCTGAAGCATATCCAAAGCTTCACCGCCGCGGCATTCGCCAACTATAATACGATCTGGTCGCATCCGGAGCGCATTGCGAACCAGCTCGCGGATGGTCACGGCATTTTCTCCCGCAAAATTCGCAGGCTTGGTCTCGAGGCGAAGAACATGATCCTGTTCAAGCTGTAATTCAGCCGCGTCCTCAATTGTAAGAATTCGTTCGTTTTCTGGAATAAAGCCAGAGAGAGCATTCAGCAGCGTCGTCTTCCCTGAACCTGTTCCGCCGGAAATGACAATGTTCAAGCGTGCCAATACACAGGCCTTTAGAAAATCGGCCATCCCTTGTGTAAGAGAACCATGTTCAATCAATTTGTGAACAGAAAGCTTATCCTTGCGAAACTTCCGGATGGTGATGGATGGGCCGTCAATTGCCACGAGCGGGACAACTGCATTAACGCGAGAGCCGTCAGGCAATCGCCCATCCACGGTCGGATGATCGGCATCCACATGACGGCCAAGCGGTGAAATAATGCGGTCAATGATCCGAAGTACATGCGCATCGTCATCAAAGGTCACTTCAGTCCGGATCAATTGGCCTTTCTTTTCAATATAGACCTTCTTTGCTCCATTGACCATCACTTCGCTGACTTCAGGATCATCTAGCAAAGGCTGAATCGGCCCATAGCCAAGCATATCATTCAAAACTTCTTGCAATAGTTCATTACGAATATCTTCTGGCAAAGCGAGATGCGCCTGTTCGTACAAGCTTCCAATCTGCTGTTGAATGAATTCACGACGTTGCTCGTTAGAGATTCCTTCACTCTCGATGGCACGCGCGAGCTTTTCAATCAGATAATTTCTAAGTTTTATCAGATCGGAGGCGGAAAACTGTTTTTGGGGAGCTGGCTGAGTCATGGAGTCTTATTCACCCTCTGGTTCCTCCTGATCGGGTCGTACCCAGATAATTTGGGCACGTTGGACAGCCAGAAACGAGGCCTCAAATAGCACTTTGCCATTTGCGTCCAGCACGCTGGCATCTGTCACTGCGAGAAAGGTTTCGCTGCGATCCAATTCGTCCTTGAGACGTTCGCCTCTTCGCACATGCACATTTCCTCGGATCAATTGCATCGTTGACTGAATGGTAACACGTACGGGAATCTTGGCAACCACATTTGTGAAGAACTTGCCTTTTTCATCATATTCCATGCTCACAATGTTCAGCTCCGATCTTATTGTACCCGCAGGCGCCGGGCGAGATCGGCCATTTCTTGCGCAGTCTCTTTGAATACAATCGCCGCTGTATCTCTTGGAAATTTTTGCGAGAAGGGCAAGTGCTGGTTATTCGCCATGGCAAATGTATTACCCAGATACGGCATGGATGTCCTGATGTCCAACCCAATGATTTTTTCAGCTTCAATTTTGGTCAGCCCCTCCAACCCGATTGCTCGGTTAAGGATGGGATAGACACGAGACGCCTCCACTCCCTTGGATTGGAGATATTCCCAAACGGTTTTGGTAAGGGAAATGGTGCTCTGCTCGGTGCTGACAATTAGAGCGATCAAATCGGCGTTTTCGATGATAGGCATGCTGATACGTGAGAGTGAACGCCCTAGATCTATCACTACGTAATCGTATGAAACTTTCAAGGCGCTGACGAAATCGCCGATCAATCCGACTTTGAGCTGGTTCCCGTGCTCGGGATCAGGCGACCCAGCCAGCAAGTGGAAATTCCAATTAGCTATTCTAGTCAGGTTATCGCGAAAGTATTCAGGAGCCATGTTGGTGGCGAGCATTTCGGATACCGTAACTAAATTCAGCTCACCTTGATAACCAACGATATCGGCGATGGAACCAATCGGCAGAACCAAATCCGCTACAGCGACCCGTGCCTCGGGTTTATATTGCACGATATTTGTGGCGATATTTGCGCATAGGGAGGATGTGCCTGTTCCGCCCTTTGCGCTTAGAAAAACGATAAGCAGTCCGCCTACTTTTTTTGCTGCGCCACCGAGCAGGCGATTTACAGTATCGATCAAGTTTGGCATAACCTCGGCGGTCTTGGTCAAGTGTTCGTTGAAGCCTGCTTTAATCAATAATAGATGTAGTTGAGCTGATTGTGGATCATTGCTTAGAGCCACAAGCGGCGTATGCGCGGTACGCGTATCCTGCCGTAAACGAATCGCCAGATCCTCACCTTTCAGGTCAGATAAAGAGGGATCGACAATGATTAGATCGGGCCGGTCACGCCAGGCGAAAATCAACCCCTCTCTTCCAGATGCAGCCTGCAGTATCTGGAATTTTTCCTTTTGCAACGCCGCGCCAATGAAATTGCGGCTGGCGGCGTCAGAATCAATAATGAGAATCCTATTGCCGGCCATCTTAATTCCTTTCGGTTATGACTCCGTCGGCGGCATCAGGTAACCGAGTCCAGAACGTGTGACGATATGTCGGGGAGAATGCGAATCAAATTCGAGTTTTTGCCGCAGGCGTGCGATGCTGACCCACAGAATTTCCTTGTCCGTTTTATATTCAGGGCCCCAAACACTGGTCAGAAGATCTTCGGCGGTGAGGATCTTGCCGATGTTATGGGCGAATTGCAGGAGCAGGCGATATTCGGTGGCGGATAGAGAAATCGCCTGGTCATCGCGCCAAACTTCGGCACGGGCAAAATCGATCCTAAGATTCTCGTGCGTGAAGAAACGCGAGCCGCCGTTCTCGACAGGCGGCTGGGCGCGTCGCAACACCGCGCGTACACGCGCCAGTAATTCCGTTGCAGAGAAAGGCTTCACGAGATAATCATCCGCTCCAAGGTCCAAGCCTTTGACGCGATCCTGTTCCTCGCCTTTTGCAGTCAACATAATGATGGGCACACTTGAGAATTGGCGTATACGCTGGCAGGTGGCAAAACCGTCGAGGCGCGGCATCATGATATCCAACAAAACCAAGTCGGCGGGATGGGCCGAAAACGATTCGACCGCCTGTACGCCATCTGCCGCAGTCACAACGGTATATCCCTCCGTTTTTAGATTGGCTTCCAGCAGGCGAAGATAACGGGGTTCGTCATCCACAATGAGAATACGTTTGGACATAACGTTCTCCTTTCAATGAAAGCGAATTAATGCGCTTAATCAATGGGCAGTTCTATAAAAAAGGTGGTGCCTTGATCCATAATGGACTCTGCCCAAATCTTACCATGATGTGCCAAAATTATTTGCTTGCAAATATAAAGGCCCAAGCCGGTACCGGTGATGCTTTGACCGGGCACGCGATAAAAACGTTCAAAAATAAACGGGAGATAGCCTTCAGGGATTCCCGGACCTCTATCGGCAAATGCAACGCGTACAGTGCTTTTACCAGGTTCGATATGAATGGTCAAAGGGGAGCTTGGTGCATACTTGATTGCATTGACAAATAGATTCTCAAAAACTTGGGAAAGTCGCACACTATCGCCATGAATGGGCGGCATATCTTCAAAATCCAGTTTTATTTCGAGATTCGGTTGATGAACGCGGACGCGCAAAGCCACGTCCCGAATCAATGCGTCCAACCGCAGCGGTTGGAACTTGAATTGAATGGTCTTGCTCTGTAGGCGCGCTGACTCGAGCATGTTCTCGATGAGTTGCGCTAGGCGATCGGTCTCTTCATCAATAATGGTTAAGAATTCGTGCTGTGTCTTTTCGTCCCAGGTTGTATCCTGACGAAGCAAGCTAGTGCTGTATCCTTTGATAAAACCAAGCGGCGTGCGAAGTTCATGAGAGATCGTCGAAACAAAATCATCCTGCAGGCGCATTTGGCGCTGCACGGACTCGAGTTCCACACGCGCCTCCTGCAATGCCTTGCGTTCCAGCAGTGAAGTCATCCATAGTGAAATTAGCGAGGCGAGGCCGGATATGATCCGTAGTGTAAGGGGGACCGGCAAAACGGACAAAGACCAATGCTGCGCCCAATCGCCCGCCAATTTGCAAAGGCAATCCGATCAAGTGTGGCAGGTCAATGCGGGGCGATGTCATCTTTCGATTGCGGGGTTTCAATGATGATCTCTTTTTTTTCTAGAACATGAACTGCGATTCCTTCGCCCCAGCTGGCGTCAGCCTCCGCATGTTTGCCGCGGCCTACTGCCCGTGCATAAATCACATCGAAGCCGTTGCCCTGCGCATCAAGCATGTAAACTGCTACGTTATCATAAACAAATTCATCGCGCAACGCTGCGAGAAGAGTATCTATACCCTCTTTCCAATCCGATTTACGAATGACGGATTGGAAAGTGGAATGAATCTGCGAAAGCGTATAGGTGTCGAGCGGAGCGTTTTCGTCCAAATTATTTTTCTTTCGCCACTGCCAGCAATGGGAATTTAAATGTAGTGCCTTTGCCTTCTGCCGATTGAACATCAAGCAACGAGCCATGAGCTTCCACGATTTGGCGTACCAACGAAAGGCCCAATCCCGTTCCGCCTACTTTGCGCGTCGATGAATCGTCGAGTTGATGGAACGGTTCGAAGATTTCCTGCAAACGGCCTGGGGGAATACCGATGCCTGTATCGGTCACTGAGACCATAACTAGGTTTGCGCCCTCTTCCTTAAGGCTTAGAATGACATGTCCACCGGATGGCGTGAACTTAACGGAATTATCCAGAAGCTGATTCAGTACCCAGCTAATCTTTTCTGGGTCGCCTTGGACAAGGGGCAGGCCTTGATCCACAACAGCATGTACTTCCACTCCACGCGCTTCGCCCTTTTGCGCGGCCGTATTGGCTGACAGATTCCCAATGCGCTCAATATCAATTGACTCCTGCTTCATGCTCATTTCGCCGCGCGATGCCAGCGAGAACATAATCAGATCCTCGATCATGCTTTCCAGCCTGCCCGCCGACTTCTGGCTAACGGCCAGCGCGTGGCGCTGTTCTTCGGTCAATGTGCCGAGGGATCCAGTGATCATCAGTTCGAGGTAGCCTTTGACGTGGGTCAGGGGAGTCCGCAATTCATGCGAAACGTTGGCCACGAAATTCGCCTTCATTTGGCTCAATTCGCTCAGGCGTTGCAATGCTTCCCGCAATTCCGCGGTCCGTTCCTCAACGCGTAATTCCAAGTTTCGGTTAGCGGCTTGCAATGCCGAGCGGAGTTGAATGATTTGCTCAGTTACCGCGCTGTCGAGGGTCGCGCGGTCAATCAATTTCAAGTCAATGAGGGCCTGACCAAGCAGGTATGTCTTGTGTTGAGCAATCTGTTCCTGCTGATAGGCCAACGCTTTCTGCAAATCTTTTTCCGAAATATGGCCTCCACGCAGCAGGGCATCCCCTATTTTCGGAACAAGCATTTCAGGGGTAAGCTGCGATTTCTGTTGCGCCATAACTATCTCCTAAGATCGCCAAACCCAATCACCACCTATCATTGTAGCCGATAATTGCAAATCTTTCACCTCTTCAGGATCGCAAGTAAAAGGATCTTTTTCCAGAATGATCAAATCCGCCAGATAGCCTTCGGCCAATTTCCCTACGCGATTTTCGGCATATGCCGCGTAGGCTGCGCCGGTTGTATAGCCTTCTATAGCTTCCTGCATGGTCAGCCGCTGTTCGGGGTGCCAACCATTGGGGTTGGGCGAGCCGTCCGCGCGTCGGCGTGTGACCGCGGCATGGATCCCCAAAAACGGATTCGGCGACTCAACCGGCGCATCTGAACCGAACGCAAGATGCGCTCCTGCATCCAGTTGAGTGCGCCAGGCGTAAGCCAATGCAGATCTTTCGCCCCAATATTTATCGGCCATCAGCATATCCGAGGTGGCATGGATCGGCTGCATGGATGCAACTACATCCAATTTGGCAAGACGCGTGGCATCATTTGGATGAAGAACCTGAACGTGTTCGATGCGGTGGCGTAGAGCAGGCAATCCTTTTTTGTTCTCATAAGTCCGCAATTGCTCATATGCGTTCAACACTTCATGATTGGCGCGGTCGCCGATAGCATGAACCGTCATGCCAAGACCTACATCGGCGGCATGACGACCAAGCTCAAAGAGTTGCTCGCCGTCCATATTTAAGATACCGCGATTCCCCAACTCATTCAAATAGGGTTGGAACATTGCCGCCGTGCGCGGACCCAATGCCCCATCCATAAAAACCTTGACCGAGCCGATGCGAAGCCAGTCGTCGCCGAAACCGGTGCGAAGTCCAAGTTCAAAAGCCTGATTGAGGAGTTCAACGGGAATATTCTTTGTGATGCGCAATTTCAATTTTCCATCCCCATGGAGCTGTTGCAAAGCCATGAAACAATCGCGGCGGTCAAAATCGTGAACGCCCGTAAGCCCCATTTTCCATAAGATGGATTGAGCCTTTTGAATCGTGCGAGCCAACCCTTCGGTGTTCGGTTCAGGCACAATATCGTCCATTAACTGCATCGCATTTTCAAATAAAATACCAGTTGGTTCGCCTTTGGCATCGCGTTGGATCTGTCTATCTTTTGGGTCAGGTGTGGATGCAGTGATATTTGCGAGATGCAGTCCAGCGCTGTTCGCCCATGCCGCATGCAACGACTTGGCTGTTAAATAAACGGGATGGTTCGGCGCGATCTGATCAAGGTCAAGGGCGGAGGGCCAGCTTCCCCAAACATTTTGATTCCACCCATGACCCAGAATCCATTCTCCCGGCTTGGCTTTATGAACACGCTCCGCCACACGCCGCAGGCATTCTTCGAGTGTATCCGTTTCGCAATCAATTTTCTCTAATGCCAATGCAAAGTGTTGAAGATGCAAGTGTGCATCCGTCAGGCCGGGCAAAATTACGCGGCCTTCCATATTTTGCTTTTCTGCGTGGTCAAACTCGGAGAGCAATTCATCGCCGCCTACTGCAACAATCTCACCGTGTTCAATCGCGATGGCCGATGCAACGGGCTTCGATTTATCGAGCGTATGAATCTGAGAATGATGCAAGAGCTTCATAATATCTTTTGCAGTAAAGCATCCAATTCTTCATCAGAATAATAATAGATGGTAAGTGCGCCGCCTTTCTTGCCATGCTTGAGTGCCACTTTTGTTCCAAGGCTGGCGCGCAGGCGCCGCTCAATATCGCTCACGTTCGGATTTCGACCGGCTTTCTTATTCGACGCCGGTTTCTGCCCGGAATATTTCCGCACTAACTGCTCCGCCTGCCGGACACTTAAATCCAAATTGATGATCGAGTGCAATGCGACTTCCTGGGCTTTAGAAGAATGCAATGCGAGTAATGCGCGCGCATGTCCTTCTGAAATTTTCCCATCTACAAGCGCCTGCTTGACAACAGATGAGGCGTCCAACAGACGAAGTGTATTCGCCACTGCCACACGGCTCTTGCCTACCTGCGAGGCAACGGATTCCTGTGAAAGACCAAACTCTTTGATGAGATGGTGAAATGCCTCGGCTTCTTCAATCGGATTCAGGTCAGCGCGCTGAACGTTTTCAATCAGAGCCAGCTCGAGCAGTTGTTGGTCGGTGGCATGGCGAACCACGACGGGGACATTTCGTAAACCGGCGCGGCGTGCAGCTTGTAATCGGCGTTCGCCCGCGATTAGGGTAAATATACCATTTATGGCAGGAGCCACAATCAGTGGCTGGATGATGCCATGCTCGCGGATGGACATCGCCAGCTCTTCAAGTTCATCCTCCTTAAACGACTGGCGCGGTTGACGAGGATTGCGTTGGATCGAATCCACGGCAACCTGTGCAATGCCGCCATTGCTCGAAACAGTTCCACCGCCGGGGATAAGAGCATCAAGTCCTTTGCCAAGACCGCTACGTTGAGGCATGTTTTTCCTTTTCTAAACACAACGGACACAAAAAAACGACTTGGTGTACTTCGTGTTTAATTTATTAGGCCTTTCCTCTATCGCCCTTCAACAATTCTTTTGCAAGCGCTTCATAAGCCTGCGCGCCAACTGAAGAAGGTGCATAGGCCGAGATGGGCAATCCATATGATGGTGCTTCCGCCAGACGAATGGAACGCGGTACCACCGATTTGAAAACCTGATCCGGAAAATGCTTATTTACTTCCCTGACAACATCCGTCGCGAGATTGGTGCGAGGATCGAACATCGTCAAGATAACGCCGCGTACTCTCAGGTCCGGGAAAAGAGCCGAGCGGACGCGCTGAATGGTCTGGGTTAATTGTCCGAGACCTTCGAGCGCGAGGTATTCGCATTGAACAGGAACAAGCACACCATCTTTGGCCGCGACTAATCCATTGACTGTGAGAAGACCAAGCGAAGGAGGACAATCAATCAAAATGTAATCGTATTTTTCAGCAAGAGGGGCAATGGCTTTTTTGAGATGCATCTCACGCGCCAGTTCTTCGACCAATTCCACTTCCGCACCAGCCAGTGCAGGCGATGAAGGCAGAAGAGAAAGTTTGAGTCGTTCATTCAAAAGCACAAACGGCATAGCCTCGCTTCCAAGCAAAGCCTCATACGTACCCCCTCTGACCGTGGATTTGTCCACACCGAGGCAGGAGGTGGCATTGGCTTGCGGATCTAGATCGACCACTAGCACGCGCTGTCCCGATTGCGCAAGATATGCTGCAAGATTAATCGTGGTGGTCGTCTTGCCGACGCCGCCTTTTTGATTGACAAGCGTATAAATGCGAGCCACTAAAAAACCTCCATCAAGCATTCATCAATTTCTTGTTGAGTTGGAATCCCCTCAAGACCAACGCGCATTACAGATCGCGCCGAAAGTTGCGTAGCAAAGCGTGCCGCTTCCCATGGATCGTGCGTCTCAAGTAGGCGGACGAAAAATGAAGTAGCAAAGATATCTCCTGCACCGGTCGCGTCCACTTCCTTGATTGCGGGCGCGCGGAAGCGACGGCGGTCACCGTTCCAATAAAGCACCGCCCCGGCCTCGGCTTCTGTAACTGCCAATACTTGGGTTTGATGCGCCATGGCTTCGATCCATTCTTCATCACCGCCAACGTCTTCGCGGCTGATCGCAACCGCGTTTGCTTGAGGCAATATCGCAGTCAGCGTTTTGCCATTTGCATGGAATGATATGCCCATCATCGTCCCATGTCCGCATCCAGCCTTGAGGTGTGATGCCCAGTAAGGATGGCGATAGGTTCTTGGGCAATTCAGAATCCAATTCCTGCGCGACCGGTCCCAGATGAATGATCGGCGTGCTTCGCCAAACTTCCGGCACAAGATCAAAGAGGATATGTGCGGCTTGGTGATGAAGGATTTGTGACCGTCCAGCTTCGCTGTTGTAGATATTTTCAAACGTTGTTGTATATTCGGAAGGAATGGAAATGATCTGAATCCCGTCCAAGGCTTTCATAGAAGTCTCTTCGTTTCCAGATGTTACCACTCCCACTCGGAAGCCAAGAGCACGCGCAGTCAACGTGGAAAATGCCGCTGTGCCGCCCAACCTGGGACCGCTTTGTGTGAGGTCCTGTGTGACGTGGCCGATCACGAGATAATCTAAGGGTTGAAGCGGAACACGTTCAAGCATGAATGAATTATACCGTGAGAAAAGTATGGGCAGGTGACTACTCCCCACGCCTACCCGTACTGGTCTGCGCCAGCAGGGGAGTGCCGGCGGGAGCTTTCAGGGCAAAGCCCAGAAACTCTAGCCCAAGTCTCAAAATATTATTTACAGCGTTTTCATCTCGATCCATTACCAGACCACAGACTGGATAGACATGCACAAGAACAGACAGCGACTTCCCTACTAAAGTTACACAGCCAGAGCACATTTGGGATGTGTTGCGTGGATCCACCAATACGACCATACGTCCGGCGTTCTCCGCAAAGAACAGCGGACTTTCCGCAAAGAACAGCGGACTTTCCGCAAAGAACAGCGGACTTTCCGCAAAGAACAGCGGACTTTCCGCAAAGAACAGCGGACTTTCCGCTTTGTACTTGGTGTGCGCGATTAGTTGATTCTAAGCCGCATCCGATATGCTTTTTGCCAAACAATGATTTTGAAGCATGTTGTGAATGTGCAGATTTTCAAAGACGATTATGCCAAAACGATCCACCCACTTCCGACTCAACTGATGAGCAAAGTCCTTGCGTCTATCCCTATGGCTGACGCAAGGGACTTTACGGCGCGATATTTGGTAAAAAGAAACCCTCGCCTTCAAGGTGAGCGTTACTTCACGATACTATTCTTTTGGCAAAATTGTGATCTTGCGATGCGGCTCCTCGCCTATACTTTGTGTGGTCACTGCAGGATGATCGCGCAATTCCATGTGGATCACGCGCCGTTCTGCAGCGGGCATCGGTTCGAGCGTGAGCTTGCGTCCGGTCTTGATGACTTGTTCAGCCATGCGCCGTGCCAATTGTCGTAGTTGTCGTTCGCGGCGGTCACGATGTCCTTCGACATCCACAATCAACTGGATGTACTGCTGCGTTTCCTTGCCTACCATCAACGAAGCGACATATTGAAACGCGTTCAAAGTTTCGCCGCGATGGCCGATCAACACGCCGAGGTCCTGGCCGCGAATATCGACCATGATAGGATGTCGATCGTCACGCGCCTCGCCGTAATGAGCTGATACCTGTGCCTGCATTCCCATTTGGTAAAGTAGTTTCGAAATGACAGACTCGGTTTTATCAAGAATGGGATCATGTCCATCGGGTATCGATTCGGCATTCTTAACAGTAACTGTTTCTTCGATTTTGCTTACTTGTGCCTGCGAAGTGACTGCGCCTTTCCGTTGTGGCAATGGCGCAGACCGGGCAGGCTCTCTGTCCGGAACCGCAGCCGGCTTTTCGGTTTTAGCCCCACGCTTCCTCTCGGTCTTTTCCGCTGCCTTTGTTTTGGGAGGCTCGGATCCGGCTGGCGGGTTGACCATCAATCTGACGCGTACTTGACGTCCGCCCAAGCCAAACAGCCCTTTGTTGCCTGAGTCCAATACTTCCACACTGACGGCCTCGGCAGGCAGTCCGAGTTGGGCTAATCCCTGCGCGAGCGCTTCTTCAACGGTTGGAGCAATGATCTCTAACGTGGTTCGCTCATTCATCTTTAAACTCCCTGAAGTTTATTTGCTTTTTTTTACATTCGATGGAGCGGGTTGATTTCCGCCTGGCAAAAGGTTGCGCCAATTGACGCGTCCCATCATTGAATATTGGAAGAATTCCCAGCAGATTACTTGTGACGAAATAGACTGCCAGCCCCGAGGCATAATTGAGTACCAGCCAGCCAAGGAACAATGGCATATAAATGCTCATCATACTGTTCATCGCCGCAGTCTGATCGTTGGGATTGGTGGATGGCGGAAGGGTTAATTTGGTTTGCAAGTAAGTGGTAAGCGCAACAACAATTGCCAGCGTAGGAAAACCATAAGGCAGGAAGGAAAGTGCAAATCCACCGGGGAAGGGGAGTCCTTCTGGGCGACCAAGATCCATCCAGAGGAAATGGCTGTTAAGCGGAATGATGCCAGCGGCATTCATGAACGGGTAGATGCTGCGGGCTAGTTGAAGCAATGTAAGCGGCGTAGCCGCCAAAGCGCGCGTCACGCTTTGATACAAGCCAATAATGATCGGGAACTGAATCAGCGTGGGCAAACAGGAAGCAAACGGATTTACGCCGCGTTCCTTATAGATGCGCATTTGTTCCGACGCAAGTTTCTCGCGATCCTTGGCATATTTCTTTTGAATGTCCAGCCATTCCTTATCGCTTTGCAAATCTTGCATCACTTTGGCGCCTTTTAATTGCTGGCCTGTCAGCGGCCAAGTGATGGCACGAATAAGTATGGTGAAGAGAATGACCGCCAGACCAAAGTTATGACCGATGAGGTTATAGATCAATAACAGCACATTGGTAAACGGATTAAGAATAAAGAAACCCCAGGGATCCGAAAACATAACAACTCCTTTTATTTGCCGTCAAAGTGCCACGGTAACATACTACCATCTTTTTCATTGACAGCATACAATAGATACTGGGCACCAAGCGGAGCAACCATAACGAGATTACCAGAAGCGACAGGAGCGGTGTAAATCTTCCCACCGATGGAAGTAGACCAAAGCACCTTACCGTTGTGATCAATCGAATAAACCGAACCGGATTCGGTGGTGACAATCACACCATCCGTAGTCAGGAGTGGACTGCCAGTGATTGGGCCATCGGGTAAATGTTGGCCAGGAGTTTTTTCCGCTCGACGCGTCCAGCGAATACACTTGTCCATTAATATCGGTAACATAAATGGACGAGCCATTGACAACTGGATCGCTCCAAACCCAAGCATTAGTATTTGCTGTCCAACGAATCGAACCATCCGCGGCGTTGAGCGCAAAAACCCTAGAGCCGAATGAACCGACATAAAGCGTTGTCTGATCGGCGCTCAATGCGGGAGAGCCGGCAGCTGACCCGCCCAAATCAGTTTTCCAAACGATCTTTTTGTGATTGCGGATCAATCGCATAAAGGAAATGATCCAACGAAGTGAGGAAAATCAACTTGCCATCCGTGACCGGTGAGCCCCACAACGGGTGGCCAATAGATAAGGACCAAAGCAATTCACCGGTTGCGAGTTTGAGTGCATATAGCGAACCGTCATTATTGGGCGCATAAAGTGTATCGTTGATTGCCAACGGCGCCGCGATCCAGCGATCCTTCGCGCCAGTAAACGGGACTGACCATTTTGTTGCGCCAGTTGCCGGATCCAGACTATATAAACCCTGATCCGTCCCGGCGCTTCCAACGATCAATTGACCATCAGGTGTAAGAAGCGGCGCGGCAAAGAATTGTTGCGAACCTGCTTTATCGGGATATTGCCAAAGCTTTGAGCCGTCACTCAAGCGAGCGGCATAAATGAATTGACCATTGGCAAGATACGCGTTATTCGCGTCGGCGGCCAAACCCGGCCAGCTTGTTCCGCGGCTAGCGGCGCTGGAGCACGCACTCAGCAAGATCGCTCCGAGCAAAACAAAAGAAAACAACGTCGAACGTTTCATTGAAAGAAATCAAACTCCTTAAAGAACGGGGTCGTATCCCCCGGGATTAAACGGGTTGCAACGAATCACGCGCCAAACGGCCATCACGGAACCTTTCAGCGCACCGTGTTTGTAAATGGCCTGATAGCCATAATGCGAACACGACGGATAGAATCGACAAGTCCCTTCGGGCAAGCCATGGGAAAGGGTCATTTGATATAAACGAATCAACGACAGCAGGAAGATCCGCGCCCAATTGCGCGGCGAGCGCGGCAGATCGCGCAAGCGCGGTTCGTTGGGATAATCATGCGGCAGATAAAATTCAGATTGCATCAGAATTGGAAATCAATTGAGCACGTTTTAAAACATTGAGCAGGGCTTGGCGGGTATCGGTTAAGGTTGAGAAGGCAAGCGCGGGGCGGGCAATCAGGATCAAGTCCCAGCCGGTAGAGAGTGATGGAATTAAAGGCCGCATCGCTTCGCGCAGGAGACGTTTGGCTCGATTCCGTTTAACCGCAGTTCCTACGGTCCGACCCGCTGCCACGCCCACACGAATTTTCATTTCACCATTCGCCTGTGCGATTAGCACAACAAGCGGGTGGGCATAAGACTTGCCAGATTGCCGCACCCGCCTGAAGTCTTGTGACCGGGTCAAGCGGAATGTTCGCTGCACCCGAACCTCGAGCATCGTTGCACGTTTTGGATTTTACCAACGCGTGCGTTTCACATGCTCGTTGGACTTAACGGTCAATTTATAGCGTCCGCGCAGGCGACGGCGCTTCAGCACCGCGCGCCCATCGGCCGTTGCCATGCGTGATCGAAAACCATGCACCCGCACACGTCGGCGTATCTTTGGTTGATAAGTTCGCTTGGGCATTAATTACTTCCTCATTCCATTCAAAAGATAATTGCAATTCCCATATGGTAGGGAACCGGCAGTCACTTAACTGGCACGCTATTATACCGTAAGGCTTTGGATTCGGTCAAAGGTCAATCGCCATCTTTTTTCTTCGGCTCGCGCACTGGATAAACCGGATGAGCCAGCAATTCGGCCAGCTTTTTCGCTCCTTCCGAGCTGGCAACGGCGATGATTTCATCGTTGGCCTGAAAAACGCTATCGCCGCGCGGCAATGTCATCTTGCCATCTCGAATAATGGCGGCGATGACGCAATACTCTGCCAATTCTGAATCCTTAAGCGCCAAACCAATCGCTTTTGCTCCCGGTGGAACTTTTTCTTCCACTACCGAATAATTACCTCGTCGGATTTTGAAGAGGGTCATCATGTCGCCGAATGACATTTCCTCCAGCACGAGCCGTGCTAAAATATCGGCTTGATTTAGGGCGATATCCACGCCCATTTCTGGCGTGAATAGCCAGGCATTTTTAGGATTATTGATTTTGGCGATCACGCGCGGTACATTGAATTCGAAACGCGCCAGCGATGTCACAACCAGATTTGTATCGTCCGCGCCAGTAACCGCGGCCAAAGCATGAGCTGTGGAAATATCTGCCTGTTCGAGCGTGAGCGGCGAACTTCCATCTCCAACCATAATCGCTTCGGGCGGAACTTCCTTCTTGAGTTTTTCCAAAAGCGCTGGACGTTCCTCGATAATTCTTATACGATGACCTACACCCAGTAAAAGGTGCGCTAAATAAGATCCTGTATTTCCGCCGCCGACAATGATGACATACATGCTTTACCTCCTTTCCAATCCCAGCATCTCTTCAAGGCGATCCATCGCCGAAGATAATACCGACAAGTGAATGAGGTCGCCTTCCTTAAATTCTGTTCCACGGACGGGAAGAAAGGCTTGATCATTACGCGTAATGGATACCACTGCGATTTCACCCGGAACCGACAACTGCGCAACGTTTTTTCCAATCAATTGGGATGGCGCTTCCACGATCACGAGGGAAACCTCACCTCGGCCAAATATGTATAGCACATCCAAATCGGTGTGGGAAAGCACCTGATAGATCCGCTCGGCACCCCAGTTCGTGGAAGAGATCGTGGTCAGGCCAAGCCGCTGATAAACCTCGGCACGACGCGGGTCATAAAGGCGCGCAACCACACGTGGCACACGGAAAATATTCCGGGCAATACGCGCTGCTACGATGTTGGCATTATCCGAAGAACTGGCGGTCACGAACGCATCAGCCCGTTCGATACCCGCTTCGATCAGGACGTTGCGGTCGAATCCCAACCCATGAACGATGCGGCCCTTGAAGTCCGGCCCGAGGCGATCAACTGCATTGGAATCATGGTCAATGACCGTTACATCGTGTCCCTGAGCGGACATCAACTCACTGACTTGTGAGCCAATCCGTCCACTACCCATGATAATCACTTTCATAGTAACTACCTCCTCTCTTGAATATCAAGACGAGCGAGCATGTTGGATTGTACCAAATCGGCGGACGAAAGTTTTACGCATCCATTCCAAGACATATAACACGGGAGCAAAAAGAAGTAAAGCTGGCCAAAGCAACAAAGGCAGGGCAGTGTGATCAAATGCAATGGCCAAAGGCGGGATATAGATCAACGCCAAAATAACTACCAATTCAAGTACCACGCCTAGTAACAGAGTCGGATTGCTAAACCAGCCTTGTTGTCTATTGTGAGCTTTGAAAGTACGGCAAGCAAAAACATTTCCAACTTGCGACATCACTACACCAACATGAAATACAGTTTGAGCTGCGCGATCAACAACGCCAGCGCCACTAAATGTAAGCAAATGTGGCCAGACAATGGTTTCCAGAAAAGGGATACCGAGACTATGTGCATGTCCCGACAGAACGTAGACTGCGATAAATCCCACATAACAAAGAATCGCCTCAATCATTCCCAGCCACAAGAAAGCATGTATCAACAATGGCCGGTCCAACAGCGGTTGGAAACGCGGGCGAGGCGGTTGACTTATGATACCTGCTTCGGGCTTTTCGATACCAAGCGCAAGAGCAGGGACGATGTCGGTGCCCATGTCAATGGCGAGGATTTGCCGCACAGTTAACGCCAGAGGAATGCCAAAAGCTGCTGTGGCAAGGAATGGCACCACCTCTGCCACATTGCTTGAAAAAATATAAGTGATGAACTTGCGGATGTTATCGTAGATGGCGCGGCCTTCTTCAATCGCCGAAACAATTGCATCGAAATTGTCGTTGGTCAAAATCACATCGGCGGCTTCTTTTGCCACATCCGTGCCGACAATGCCCATCGCAATTCCAACGTCCGCTTTGCGCAGCGCGGGCGCATCGTTGACGCCATCGCCGGTGACAGCCACCACATCGCCCCGCGCTTGGAAAGCGGATACCAGCCGGAGTTTATGATCTGGCGCCATCCGCGCAAAGATCACTTCCTTATCCAAAGCGTGCTTGAGCGCGACATCATCCATCACATCTAACTCCGCGCCGGTAATGATGGAGGGATTCGACGAAGTGATTATCCCCACACGCCTTGCGAGCGACTCTGCGGTCAGACCATAATCGCCAGTGATCATCACGATGCGAATACCTGCTTGATGACAAACCGCCACAGCGCGTTCCACTTCCGGACGCGGCGGATCCATCATTGCCATCAAACCAAGAAACGTCAGTTCGCGCTCAATGCTTTCAGCGGCATATGCACCAGCGCGCGGCGGTAAAGCACGACGCGCCAAAGCCAGCACGCGCAAGGCGCGGCGGGCATATTCGTCATTTACAGACATGATTTCTGCACGCACGTCCTCGGTCAAAGGCAAGGTTTCGCCATTGGTCAAAATATGCGTGCATAATTGCAATACCTCACGCGGCGCTCCCTTGACAAAAGCCAGGTCGCCCGCGGGCGAACGGTGAATGGTAGTCATCCGTTTTCGCCGCGCATCGAAGGGAAGTTCATGTGTGCGCGGATATAACGCATTAACCGAATCTTCTTCGATATTAGCTTTCATGGCCGCGACTTTGAGTGCGGCTTCTGTTTGATCGCCAAGACTTGTCCACATGGGATGTTCCAATGAGGGTGGATTGATGCGAGCGTTATTGCAACTCATCGCGGCTTCAAGCAAAGCATCCAAATCTTGTTCAAATGGTGCGCCCGAAGGAGTCGGTTGGTATTGACCTTTTGGTTCATATCCTGCACCGCTGACTTGTAATTTTTGTCGCGCTACCCATACTTCACGTACAGTCATTTGGTTTTGAGTCAACGTACCGCTTTTATCGGTGCAAATTACCGAGACATTGCCCAGCGTTTCAACAATGCTAAGGCGCTTTGATAACACGCCGCGTGTTGTCAGACGTTGAACGGCTCTCGCCAGCGAAAGCGTCAATGTGACGGGCAGCCCTTCAGGTGTGATGGCGACGATGATTCCCAACGCCAATAATATCGGATTGATGTTGATATGTTGCTTTACTGTCGGTTCGTAAAAACTGATCAATAAGACAAACATTCCGATACCAATGGCAACAAAGGACAGGCTGCGACTGAGGCGATGGAGTTCCTGTTGAAATGGGGAAGGTGCTTCTTGGACGGTTTCTGTTAGTTGAGCGATGCGCCCAAATTGAGTCAACATGCCGGTAGCGTAAACGACCGCTTTTCCTGTTCCAGAGGCGACCGAGGTTCCGGCAAAGATCAGGTTTGGGCGTTCGAGTTCGCTGACACCGGTCACCAGCGAAGAGTCGGCTGTTTTGCGCGCGGCCAATGATTCTCCGGTGAGAGATGAGTTATTCACGCGCAAGCCATATTCTTCTACCACGCGTGCATCGGCCGGGATGTTATCGCCTTCAGCTAAAATCAAAACGTCGCCGGGAACAATCTCAGCGGCTGGAAGATGAACATCCTTTCCATCTCGAATTACATGCGCGTATGTGGGAAGCAAATGCTTGAGTTTTTCAACAGCCCGTTCGGCTTGATATTCACGCCAAAAAGAAAAGCCTGCGTTGACTACTGCAACCAGCAAGATGACCACAGAAAGCTCAAATTCTCTTTGCCATAGCGTGATCAACCCCGGCAAGGATCATCACCACCACAAAAGGATGTGTCGCTTGAGCTGCATACTTGCGCCACATCGGCGGACGCGCTTGCTCGGACAAAATGTTCTCGCCGTATAAGGCGCGGCGCGACTCAGCCTCGGCAGTGGACAAACCCTGCATAAAGGTCTCCAGAGAATGAAAGACCTCGTTCACGCGCAAGCTGTAGATCGGTGTGGAACTCATAAGCGTGCAAACGCGGGAGGCACGTCCCTCCCGCGTGAGATTATTCTACTTTTCCCTCTTCATCGCCGGGAGCTGTTTGCTTGGGAGCGCCGCCCAGTTTTGGTTCGCTGGGCTTGTTTATCCAAATATTGTTCCAATAGCGATGGCGCATCAGGGTGATCAACATGCAAAGCCTCATTGTAGTCACCCGCAATCACGGGCGCATCGTAGCGCACTGGTCGATTGATTCCGAAGAACTGCCAAAATCGAGCAATGGCTACCAATAGGCTATAGCGATATTCCTGCATTTTGAGCGATTGCCATTCGACAATCGATGCCATTGCACCTTGGATGCGAGCTTTGTCGCGTACAATGCGGTGGATTTGTTTCGGGTCCCGATATCCGAGAGGAGATAGGATCACCAAATGAGCTGACAAGAATAGAATTGTAAAAGATATCAGACGAACCCATCCACCTTCTTCCCACTTGCCTATGATTTGGAATACCCAAACTGAGGCGGCCAGGATGGCTGTAAAGAAAGCCGCGCGCGCACCCCAGCGGCGTAGCCAACCTGTTACTGTCTGCAAAATGTGCTGCCGCATGGCCAGACCCATGATCGTGATCGGAATGAACACTCCCACGCCATAAAAGGGCGCGGCAACATCCGTATTACCCTTGACCAACAGCATGATGATAACAGCCAAGCCGAAGGTAATAGTCACTGAGCGTGTGAAAGTTCCACGTTTGTCGCGGTAAATAATTGCTTCGGGAATCTCTCCGATGGCAACATCACGCCATTCAGTGGCCTGAGCATCTTGGAAAGCAGTCATTGAGGCAAATGCCAATAAAATCACAGCCAAACCTTGATAAACCCAGTAAAGAAGTATTCCGCCAGGAATTTGTCCAAAGCCGATCGAAGCGAGATTCCCCACCAAAGTTTTGCCACCCGTGCCGTCAAAAACATTGAAATGGACAGCAAACGCAGTGAGGATGATTGTTGTTACACCGCCATAGAATAGAAATGCCGTCTGAACAAAGCGTCCCACGCCAGTTTTCCCGCTATAGAAGCTCCAAACCTTGTTCCACTTCGGGAGCTTTTTCTTGCCCCACTTGACTAGAGGAACATCTTCGTTGATAACAAATTGGATACCATTCGACATGGCCTCCAGACCGGTGAGAGCCACCATTCCTTTCATCGAACCTGTGAGGATGTGGTAGAGACCATCTGCCAATGTCGCAGATTGTGTCGCGGCAATGGCCGGCGCGGGCGGCACTCCATTGTGGATTGCCATGATCAATCCAACCCAGTTGACGAGAGTAAGCATCAAGAAGACTGCCAGGAACCCAAAGCTAATAAACGAAGATTCGCCTCGCCCGCGAATGGTCATATACCAAGTAACAGTCGCCAAGACTGCCCCGATGGCAAAATGCCAAAACCAGGGCGCACTGTAGGAGTTTGTAATTGAAAGTAATTGGTCCGAACCTGATAGAGCAGAAACAACGATAGTTAAAACGTAATCTTCGATCAGGGTAACTGCAACCATCAGGCTAAGTGTCGGCTTTAGATAACGCATGGAAGCGGTATAAGAACCGCCTCCCTCGTTGAACGGAGCCAGCGAATACATATACAGAATGCCAAAACATATGTTGGCAAAGGCGATTAATCCCGCCCCAATGAAGCCAAAACGCTGCAATCCATAAGGCCAGAGAACGCTCATGAGTTCGCCGGTACCATAAAAATACGATGTAAAGAAATCTATTCCAAAGAGGGCCAGCGCGGCTAACAGCGCAATCTGTCCCGCACCATGGATATGAGCGTGTTCTTTGTTTTCGCGTGGTGCGATCCGGAAGGCAATGTAAACTATCGCGATCAACAATAAACCAGAAAAAAATATTGGATTCATACTTTGAATTTACTTACACTTTCTTGGGCGCAAAAGCGTCTTCCAGCATCTGGAGTTCGTTCAATAAGTGTTTGCGCGTTGAGGAATTGAAGCGAGTATCCTGATCCACCTTGGCATCCTCTTCGCGGGCGGCGCGCACCACAAACGATGGAACAAACATAATACGCCCGGCAGGGATAACGACAAAGTGGTAGATGTCCATCTTCAGTTCTTGATCATTGAAATAAGGCAGACTTAAACTCAAGCCCCGATTTAAACTTTGCGCGGCTGCGCGTTCCTTGATGGCGTGAATGATCTCCCTGGTCTGATAACGTGCCAAGGCTCGGCCTTGATTGATCAACTGCCCCAACATGCCGTATCGTTTTTTCTGATATTCCCCATCCGCGACCATATACGGAGCTAACGAACGCGCCGCGAAGATCACAGTCAGGAATCTTTGCATCGAAGCCAATGTGCGCTTCTGCCTCGCCGACAGAATTGACCAACAGCTTATCGTTATCATCGAAGGCCACCCACTGCGGAAGATAGAATCGACGCGCGGCCGGCACATACGGCACCAGCAAACTGCCACGTCCGATCCTCGGTTTTGCCTTCTTCTGCAATCGCATCCGTTGTGGCAGTAATCGCTGAGGCTGGCTCAAGCGCATCGCCAGTCGGAATCGTCGGCACATCTTCATCCTCTTCCGACCTATAAGTCACCGATCGCCCGGATGGCAACATGTTATATATCATATGCATGGCCGTCGTATGGCGGATCAACTCTGCGCTGATAACCACCGCGCGCTCCGAAGATTGTTCCAGTTGGGAAAGACGTTCGCGTAAAGTGAAATGCACATCGTTCCGCGTGATGCGGTCGCGCAAACTGCCCGCGGATTGCTCCCGCAAATTTTGTGGCACGGTCAATGTAGATGAGACGCCGTTCGTCTCGACAACGACGCGGTCAGGCAATGAAAAATGTACACGCGAGCCGCGCTGAACAAACACCTCTGCCACCTGCCGCGCCTGCGCTTCCAAAAAGCGCTGGACAATAGGCGGCTGGGCTTTGAAGAGAGACTCCTGCTCTTTGTATTCCTTCTCAAAGGATTCAGTGGGAGCCAGATGCGACATGATCCCTGCTTTCCATAAAGCGAAAAAATATATGCCCTCAACTAGCGAGAGCAACGCGCTATTATACCTCATCAAGCAAGGCGTTTTGCTTTCGGTTGTGTAAGCGGGATTTGCAGAAAGAACATACTTCCCCTGCCCAACTGGCTCTCAACCCAAACGCGACCCCTGTGTTGCTCAGCAATGGACCGAACGATGGCGAGTCCCAACCCCGACCCATGCTGAGCGCGCGCTTCCCGTTGTTTGCCTCGATAAAACTTTTCAAATAGGTGTGGCAGATCGTCGAGGGCAATACCGATGCCGGTATCTTCCACTTCGAAGATAAGATCATTCGACATAGTCCTGACTCGAACCGTAACGGTGCCGTTCTCTGGCGTATATTTGATGGCATTTTCGATGAGATTATATACTGCCTGATGTAGGAGCGCCTGATCGGCTTCGATAGTAGGCGGTAAATTTTTGGGGATTTCCAAATTCAACATAATCTTTTTCTCACCGGCCTGAAGTTGCAATAGGCTGGTCGCTCGTTCGAGAATATCCAGCACGGAAACATTATCCACTTGCAATCCCACGCCCACTTCGATCCGTCCCAGATCCAACAGATTACTGACCAACCGGGACATGTTATCAACGCCGGATATCATCTTTTTATATATACCCGCGTTGTTGATCGTTAAGCTCTCCGACCATATCAAGCATGGTGGCATAGCCGCGCATCAATGTCAACGGTGAACGCAAGATCGTGGCTGACTGTCGCGACAAACTCCGACTTCATCGTGTCTATCTCTTTGAAGGAAGTCACATCACGCAAAATGCAAACGCGTCCCATCGGACGGCCTTCGGCGATCACGGATGAAGCCGTGGCCAGATATGTGCGCTTATCCGGCAGTAGAACCTCAGCTGATTGTTTCTCGCTGGAAGCCAACAAAAGATCAATCAGCGGTTTTTGTGCGATGACTTTCTCGATAGATTGACCGATGGCTTTATTTACGTTGATATCAAACGATTGCCCCGCGGCGCGATTGGCAAGGAGTAAATGGTTACGCTGATCGGTGACCAATACAGGATCGGGCGTTGAGTTGATGATCGCTTCGAGTTGACGCCGTGCCACTTCCACGTTCAAGAAAAGATACGACATTCGCAACTGCTAATGAAGCCTGACCGGCAAGTGTAGCAATAAAGCGAACATCGGCTTCAGTGAAATTGTGCGGCTGTTCATACGAAGCCCACATCACGCCATAATATCGGTTCTCATGGCGCAATGGAACGGCTAACAAGGCCGCAGGATTAGGCCGCTTTGGATCAAGAGCCAACTCTCGGGTCCTCGAAAGATTTGGAAAGACGATGTGTTCCTGTTTCTGTGCCATCGCTAGTATTTGTTCATCGAGATACGTATAAGAATCTTTGGCTGGCCCCACCGCAAAGCGCGAAGGAAGTTCGGCAGGAGTTTCGGGAAGAATGGATGGCAAAAGCACCACATGCACTGCATTAGCACCGGTAGCGGCGACCGCATCCAGCACCGGCTTGACCACGTTGCGCATCTCCAGGCTGGACGCGACACCCTGACTTACAATCAGCAGACGGTTGAGTTCATCGAGGCGCGCGGCTAAACTTACGCGCATCTGTTCGAAGGCGCCTCGTAATTGACCGACTTCATCCACGCCTATGGTTTGCAGTGGATGATCAAGCTTGCCTTGTGCAATTCGATTCGCCTCAAATGCCAAACCTTGCAATGAACCTGTGACCACGCGCAAGCCAACCCGCAATAAGATGAGCGCCACAACCGCCACCAGGATAATCATTACAAACATGGGTAGGGCAATGTTGAGTGCCAGTTGTTGAACTTGACTCGCAGGAATCGTTAAGACGATCGCCCATGGTTCTCCTTCGACCGGTTGATAATAAACCAATTGCCGCGTACCATCCGGCGCAGTACCATTGGAAAAAGAAGGCTGGTCACCGCGCGATCCGCTAAATGTCGCAAGTGCACTGCCGCCGGTTTGATAAATTACATTGCCGTTCTCATCAAGCAGAAAGCCATCAGCCATTCAAATCCGATTTCGATAGACTTATCGAGGCTGCTGATCAGCGGTTGAGTCAATGGATTGGTGGATAACGTTGTGCGTCCGATCAAGATTCGTTGCACTTGATGTGAACTATCTACAATCGCGACTAAAAATGAAACGCGTGCTGACTCACTCGACGAGGTGGGTGGAATTGTATAAATTTGAGTTAACACGCCTTTGTCTGCCAATGGAATGCCAGAGGCTTCTTGAGCGTACAAAGAAAAATTCTGGCGCGCAGAATTGGGATATGCACCCAATAAATTCTTTCCGCTTGCGTCAAGGACCAAGAATTGATCGAAGTATGGAACCGCCTGCATTCTCTGTGCGAGAAGTGCGCTCAAATCTGGATCGTTCGATGAAAGCAGGCGCGGGTCAGACGATAATTGCACTGCGAGATTTTGTCCGGTCTCGAGAAAGAACGGAACGTTCTGCGCCGCGGCTTGTGCGGTACTTGCCAATCGATCCTTTAACAATCCGTTGGCGGCTTGTCCCGCCACCACCCAATCGCCGATGAGCAAAGTCAATAACAACGCGATGATGAACGTGCCGGTGGCATACACAAAACGCGTTTCGAGACTGCGCTCTGATGGCGAGGGTTGAAGAGGCCCCTTCTCGCCCCACGCCGACGGGAGCGTGGCAGCCGCCAATTGAGCAATGACTCCTGCAATCAACATTTCGCCGCCAAAAGCCAATGCGGCGGTTCCCGCATTGCTCAACGCAAAATCAAGCCGCGCCGCCACCGGAACATTGGATGGAATGCTAAAGAACAAGCCGATGATGAATAATACAAGATGCAAGGGAATCATCAGCAACGCGCTGACCAGCGGCTGGCGCGCCAGTTGATATAGCGGCGTGCGATAACGCTGACGAACGCTCGCTGAAAATAAAATGGCCAATAAAGAAAATTCCAGCGCGCTAAATAAACTATAAGTGTCCCAAGCGCCGCGTAAGATACCGGCAAAGAGTCCAAGCAGAGCCGCGCCGAGTGGTCCGAGAAATCCACCAGCTAATATCCACGGAACGGCGGAGAAAAGCATCATCGCAGAACCAGGCGAAGTATCGGCTGGAAAGTTCGGCATAGGTAAGGCGGAACCGGCGGGCAATCGAACACCGATGAATAAATTTGTTATCGGAACCAGGATTAATAATCCGATACACAATCCCCATGAACGGACTGTCCACGCGGATTGACTTCCCTTCCAGTGAATCAAAAGGAAAATGGTCAATCCCAAGAAGCCCAGCCACACGACCCAACCAACCGGAGTAGGGAGGAGCAAATTCGGAAAGCCTGAAAGAAGCGTGAAGATAAAACTCATGAAAGCAATGACAAAATAATGGTTCTGACTTGCGAACCATTATATCCGCAAAAACTTCTTGCCTTCTGCTTTATTCTTTATTTCCCTTGAAATACTCAGTAGTTGCCTGCCCCGGCTGATTGATGCCTTCGCGTTGAATCACTTTCCAAAGGCTCATGAACATTATTTTTATATCAAGCCAAAATGACCAATGGTCAACATACCAAACATCCAATGTAAATCGCGTTTGCCAAGCAGTCGCATTTCGTCCATTGACCTGTGCCCAGCCGGTCACGACCGGGGTGAACATCATGTCGCCGCATTTGCTCGGGTGAATAAAGCGGGAGATATTCCATAAGCAAAGGCCGCGGGCCGATGAAACTCATCTCGCCGCGCAGAATACTGAAGAGTTCGGGAAGCTCGTCGAGGCTAGAGGAGCGTAGAAATTTTCCAAAGCGCGTCAGGCGAATGTCATCGGGTAAAAGATTCCCTTGTCGCGTCGCGGGCATCTGTCATCGTGCGAAATTTGTAAACGGTGAAAGGTTTCCCTTTGTAGCCCGGCCGCGTTTGACGGAACAAGACCGGCGTTCCAAGAAAGATGCGGACCAGAATCGCAGTCAGTAAAATAATCGGCGAAAGGATAATGAGTCCCAACGAGGTGATGATCAAATCAAAAATCCGCTTGCTGATGGGCATGCGGACATTCTACCAAATGTGGTATTATTTTGCTTGGAGAGTGAGCCATGAACGAACGAATATTGATCATTGAAGACGATCAGGCGATTTTGAAATTGCTTCAGCGCGGGCTGGCCTATGAAGGCTACGTGGTGGATACCGCCACCGACGGCCGCACAGGTTTGATTTTAGCGCGCGATCATACTCCCGATATCGTAATCCTCGATTGGATGCTTCCGGGTATTGACGGCTTGGAAGTTTGTAATCGTTTAAGAAGCGGCGGTTCGATTCCGATTCTGATGCTGACGGCCAAAGATACAGTACAAGATCGCATTCAGGGATTGGATGCTGGCGCTGATGATTACATGGTCAAGCCGTTCAATCTCGATGAATTGCTGGCGCGTGTGCGGGCGCTTCTGCGCCGAACTCAACCTGAACGCGTGCCTGTGTTGAAGTTTGCCGATTTGTCCCTCGACACAGGATCACGTCAGGCATCACGCGGCAACCGCCTGGTTGCGCTGACCGCCAAGGAATACGAATTACTGGAGCTGTTCCTGCGTCATCCAAAACAAGTATTGACCCGCGAGGTCATCTTTGACCGCGTCTGGGGTTATGACTTTGGTGGCGAGAGCAATGTGCTGGAAGTTTACATCCGTTACTTGCGGCAGAAACTTGAAGCGGAGGATGAGCCGCGTTTAATTCATACCGTGCGCGGCGTTGGTTACGTTTTACGGGAAAATCCGTAGCTCTTTGCCATTGCGAAGCAATCTCCTTCAATAATTCATAAACGCGGGGACTGCTCCGAGGAAGAATTCCTCTCGCAGTGAAATTTTACTTATGTCCCTCCGTCTTCGCTTGACCCTTCTCTACTCCACGCTGATGGGGGGAATTCTTTTAACATTCGGGGCGGCGGTTTATATTATTATCAGTGTTCTCCTGCTCAATCAAGCCGATACAACCTTGGCAAGCACAGCGCGCGATATTATGGCCGTGACGCGTGTCAACTCTGTAGCGGAGATTGATGTAATTACTTTGCCGCCGCTTGATATGACGTCGAATGTGTATCTCCAATTGTGGGGCGAAGATAACAAGATCAGGAATGAATCACCAAGCATTGCAAACCTGACTTCTTCCCTCGATCCAATTGGGTTAAAAGCGGGTGAACCGATTTATAGAGAGAATACGATTTAAAATGTTCACCTGCGCGTCTTAAGTGTTCCCCTAAGGTCCGGCATTCATAGCGTGGGTATTTTGCAAGTGGCGACCAATTTAAATGTAGTGGACGCTGCGCGCCGCGACCTGCTTGATATCCTTTTGATTTCGACTATTATTTCCGCACTCGTTGCTGGAATTGGTTCGTGGTTTGTACTTGGAAGCGTTCTTTCTCCGCTAGATGCGGCTACGGAAACCGCACTTGCCATTAACCGCGCGGACGATCTTTCGCGTCGTATTCCCTTACGCTGTTGCTTCTGATGATGAGATCGGCAATCTGATCGAGGCATTCAACCAAACCCTCGAACGCCTCGAAAATCTTTTTACTTCACAACAGCGTTTTCTCGCTGATGTCAGCCACGAGTTGCGCACCCCGTTGACAATTATTAAAGGCAATGTAGATTTGATGCGGCATATGAAACAGCTCGACGAAGAGTCCCTTTCCAGTATTGATCAGGAAGCCGGGCGTCTGACTCGTTTGGTCGGCGGATTATTACTCCTCACCCAAGCCGACTCGGGCAAGCTTACGTTAAACAAGCAACCAGTTGAGCTTGATACGCTTTTGCTTGAAGTCTTTCAGGAGATGCACATCCTTGCTGGTAATAAAGTGCATCTCAAGATCACAGACATTGATCAAATTCAAATTGAAGGCGACCGTGACCGGTTGAAACAAGTTCTGCTGAATCTGGTGGCGAATGCGATTCAGTATACACCGCAAGGCGGCGACGTGATGGTGGGGCTTGCGCGGATTGGCGATCAGGCACGCATCATTGTCCGGGACACCGGGCCGGGAATTTCAAGCGAAGACCTGCCCTATATTTTTGATCGGTTCTATCGGGCGGAGAAATCGCGGACTCGATCATCGTCGCCGGGTTTTGGTCTGGGACTTTCCATCGCAAAATGGATTGTAGAGAATCATGGGGGAACAATCAATGTAGAGTCCAAAGAAGGAAAAGGCACAACGTTTGCTATTTGGCTTCCATTGGAAAAAGACACCCCAAAGTAGTTAAGCGTAAGTAATCAAGGCAAGCCTAATTGCTGATGAGCTTGCCGGCAGAGGCTGTCGCCACTGACTGCGAGCCACTCCTTAAGACGCTGACTCGATGATCGCATCAGCATGGCGTCTGCGTCAATGCCACTTCCCCAATAAACATAACGAACTGTTTCCGCGGGCCACTTCCATTCATTCAATCCGATCAGACTTGGCCCTCCGTTATAAGCCGCAAGCGACCATGAAACATTATGATTAGCAGCATCGAACACGTGATGTAAATACGTCAATCCACGCAAGGCATTGGTATCGGGATCGAATGGATTGTCAGTGGAGGCAAAATGAAAGGGCATGACCTGAAAAAGGCCCATGGCTCCGGCGGAGGAGCGAGCAAACTCGTCACCACAGGATTCAATTTGCATGACCGTGGCTACCAGATTTGGATCAAGGTTCGATATGCCACTCCAGCGCAGGATGGACATACTCCAATACTGCACCTCGGGTGTAAATAAGGGAGCCAGTCTGTTTGAGACGGAGAAAGCACTTATTTGAAGAGGAACTTTCTGAGCCGGAACATTAAGAACAATAATGGCGATTATGATGCCAAAGAATAAAACCGATAGAGGCGGGAGTAAATAGAAAGACAAACAGCCGCTGCCTTCTTGATGGTAGGCCGCGGCTGTTCGCCGATTGTTTTGGTATTGACGAACGCGGGACATAGGTTTCCTTTCATGCCGGGTTAAAAACCCGCGTCGAGCTAAATTGTTATGGTTCTATGGTGCGAAACCATTATGGAGCTATTCAAAACTTAGATTCGGTTATAGTTTTGTGGTGCAATACCACTATTGCTTGCGCGCTTCGACGGCATCGTAAGGTGATTGTGAGTCAAAGGACATGTTTTGATAGGTCGGTTCGGGACGATCAAAGTTTGTCGGCGGCACGGGCTTGGGCGCAGGATGATAACTTTGGACTGGTCGCGGCAGGGAGGATGCGGGACGTAGAGTCGTTCCAACTGTGCTGGCTGGTACTGGTCGCGATGGTGGCGAGAACGATCTTTGAGATGAATAGTTGCGCGTGTCCGCCGTGGAAAACAGATTGTCGCCTGCAATGGAGAATGTTCCGATGATGAGCACGCGGATCAACCAAACCATCACGGCTACAAAAATCGGCACGACTTTGATCAATGTACTATTACTGATCACGGCACCAGCCGTGGCGCTGGTATGATTGACAATCGCAACCGAAACTCCCCACCAGGTGAGGGTGGCATTGAAGCCTGCGGCCAATAGCCATGCGCCGAAGAGATACCAAACCTCGGCAGGTTCATCGCGGCCTTGTTGTGGTGTGAAGATACGGGCAATGCCTGCAAAGTCAATCCCACAAAATGCAATTGCCAGAATGGTCGCCCATCGAAGGCCGGCAAATTTGAGATCACCCAGCACATCAGCCAATGCAAACTGCGTTGTGCTGTAATTGAAGATCTCAAAAGCAAGTAGGGCAGTGATAATAATTAAGCCCCAGGCTGCGCCGCGGTTGATGCGTCGGCCGTGAGTGAGATTGCGGAACATGTTAGCCAAGCCATCCCCTACGCTATGTGAGTTACGGACGCTGTTCATGTCTACCTCCTTATTATAGGATAGATGCAGGTATTATAGAACTAATGTTCTATAATTGTCAAGAGGTATAGTGTAACAGTTTCACAAGTTTCGTTGTGCTGGCAATGTAACCCTATAGGCTGGCCTTCCCATTACTTCTTCAGCGGCCTTGCCATCTCATCTTTCACGGCGTGATACAAATTCTCAGCTTTCAACTCGCTTAAGGCGTAGCACGGCGCCTTCAAATGCTCGGCCAGACTTTGCGCCAGGCCTTGATCAAAGGCGGCATGTTCCATGTTGATCACCACGCTCTTGACTTGTTCGATCGCGATCATCTCCGCGAAGCGATACGATTCTTCCTGAGGCGGGAGCGTGCCAATTGAAACGTTGCCCGCTCCATCGGTCAGGACGATGAGCAGCGGTTCAATATCCGGATGAGTATATTTCTCATGCTGTAGCACGTCGGCGGCCATCAGCAGACCCGCCGAGAGCGGAGTCTTGCCGCCGACCGGAATATCTACCAGCGCCCGCTTTGCAAGTTGAATAGAATTTGTCGGCGGGAGAACCAGGGTGGCGCGATCTTTTTGAAAGACAATGAGTCCCACGCGGTCGCGGCGTTGATACGCATCGGTCAGCAACGAAAGGATCGCGCCTTTGGTAGCGTTCATGCGTTCCGCAACAGCCATGGACCATGAGGCGTCAACTAAAAACAAAACCAGGTTCGCGACGCGCTTGACGCGCACCTTGCGCTGTAAATCGGATTTCTCGATAGCAAAGGCCAGCCGCTTCCGTTTCTCGACGCGGCGCTTTTGGAACGGCGCGGCCGCGCGAAAAGTGGCATCGAAAGCGATATCGTCGGTCTTATCGCCAGCCGGGCGCGCTTTGATATAACGTCCGTGCTTACGCTCGGTTTTGGTGAGTGAACGGCGTCCGGCGCGTTTTCGCGTTAATTTATCGAGGGGGGTATTTAATTTGCGCGGCTGGAATGTTTCGCCTGCTTTAATCTTTTGACCGCCCTCCCACCATTTGGCATCGGTGTGAGCAAAAACATCATCCTGCGGCATCGGCTCAGGCTGACCCTGTTGCGGATTTTCCTGCGCCTCATCATCAAGCTTTAAGTTTTTTTTTCCGTAGACTTGCTTTCCTGCGATTCGGATTTTTCTTCCGATTCACTTGGTACCGATTGACCTGCCAGTTGCTCAATGCGTTCCTGCAATTGTTCGGAGGTGATTTCGGCTTGTTGGAATGGCGTGCGCTTGATGCGGTGAGGCAAAGCCAGTTCCGCGGCAAGCGCGATATCATGATCGGTGATCTGCGTGCGGCCTTCGAAGGCGGCTTGCGCACGCGCGGCCTTGAGGATTACCAAATCGGCGCGATGACCATCAACATTCAATGAAGCGGTCAGCGCCGCGATGGATAATAAGTCACGGCTAGTATATGTAACTTGATCCACAAGCTCACGCGCGCGTTCGATTTGTTTGGAAACTTCCTGTTCCTTTGGCATCCATTCTTTGCGGAAGGCCTCCGGATCGCGTTCAAAGGAAAGATTACGTTCCATAATCATCACGCGTTCGCGCGCATCGCGAATGCCGACGATATCCACTGATAAAGCAAAACGATCCAGCAGTTGGGGACGCAATTCACCTTCTTCTGGATTCATCGTTCCAACGAGGATGAAGCGGGCAGGATGCGAAAACGAAATCCCTTCGCGCTCGACCACGTTGACGCCCATCGCTGCTGAATTCAAAAGAACATCCACAACATGATCGTCGAGCAGATTGACTTCATCGATATAAAGTAATCCACGGTTGGCCTTGGCAAGCACGCCGGGTTCAAAGTGCCGTTCGCCTTTCTGAATGGCTTGCTCGATATCCAATGTCCCAACAACGCGATCTTCAGTCGCGGAAACAGGTAAATTAACGAATGGCGTTGTCTTATATTGGAATGGCAGTTTCTGTCGGCCGATTGCGCGCTCCTTGCATTCCGTGCACCAGGTGCCCGGCTTGTCGGGATCGCATCCGAAGCGGCAATCTTCAACAACTTTGACTTGCGGCAATAATGCGGCCAGCGCGCGCGAAGCGGTGGATTTGGCCGTGCCGCGTTCTCCGCGGATCAATACACCGCCGATGCGGGTATCTACCGCGTTGAGAATCAGAGCGCGGCGCATCCGGTCTTGTCCAACAACGGCGGTGAAGGGATAAATAGCAGGCATGTTAACTCCGGCGTTCATTATATCAAAAATGATTTGGGATGAATTACCAAAAAGCGCCGTAAAGCCCCGCTTTTAGGTGTGGGGATATTCGGCCTACATTGTGTGAGGATATTGAACGTGATCGAAATATCATTTGCGCCAGGGCTATGTCGCACAGGTTCCAATCCTTAGAAGCTCCCGGCTTTAGCCGAGGGGAGCACTCACATTGGTATCGTTTTCTGCGAAGATTAAGATAATGTATATAGAGGGTTGTCAACTTCTGCAATCGCCTGTATAATCCCCTTTACCTTTTTTTAACCGGAGTCAACAAGTGACGGATCAGAACCAGTCCCTGCCAGCGCAAGGGAGCGATGCTAACATGCAGGGAGATCATAACAACAATAATCAGAGCATGGAATCCTTGCTCCAAACCGAGAACGTGAATGTGGATATGCCTCAACAAGGCGAGATCCGCACAGGCACGATTGCGGGCGTGAGCCCCAGCCAGATTCTCGTAAGCGTCGGCGCAAAGTCGGAGGGCATAATCTCTGGCAAGGAGTTGGAACAGTTATCGGCAGAGGAACGCGAGGCGCTGAAAGTCGGCGCAGAGATTCCGGTTTATGTCATCAATCCCGAAGATGATAATGGGAATGTTGTCTTATCCTTCCGCCGTGCGCAAGAGCAGATTTCCTGGGAGAACGTTGAAAAGATGCTCGAAGAAGACCGCGCTTACGACAGCAATATTGTTGGTTTCAACAAAGGCGGCTTGATCGTCTTGGTGGGCGGCTTGCGGGGTTTCATTCCTTCATCCCAGATCGGCGCAATGCGCCGTGCTCAGTCCTCTGGCGAGACGCCTGAACAACGCTGGCAAAAGATGATTGGACAGCCCATCTCTGTTCGCATCATTGAAGTGGACCGCGAGCGCCGACGCCTAATTCTTTCTGAGCGCGCTGCCAGCACCGAGTTCGCGCCAGTCCGTTAAAGAGCGCGTCATTGATGAGCTCGAAGTTGGAAAAGTGTATACGGGCCGTGTCACCAGCCTGGCCGGCTTCGGCGCATTTGTTAATGTCAACGGCGCGGACGGACTTGTTCATCTCTCCGAAATCTCGTGGGATCGTGTTCAACATCCCAAGGAAGTTTTGGAAGTTGGTCAGGAAGTTAAAGTCAAAGTCATTAACGTGGATCGTGAGAAGAAGCGCATCGGTTTATCCATTCGCGCACTGGCCGATGATCCCTGGATGTCGCGAGTTCGAGAAATTTAGCGTTGGACAATTGGTGGAAGGCGTCATTACTCGTTTGACCAAATTCGGGGCCTTTGCCCGACTTGAAGGCGACATCGAAGGCTTGATTCATATTTCCGAAGTCGCTGATCATCGCATTGATCATCCGAAGGAAATTTTGAAGGAAGGCGAAGTGCATACCTTGCGCATCATTCGCATTGACCCCGACCAACATCGGATTGGTCTCAGCCTTCGCAAGGTAAACTCTGGCGCGTATGCGGATCGAGATTACAAGAAGCTCATCGAAGAATATGGGCATACGGAGTTGGACGCGGGGGAAACCCCTGCTAAATAAAAACAAGAGCGCACCCGAAGGTGCGCTCTTTCCAACTATGGAAAAACCTTTCATCATCGATTCGCATTGTGATCTGGCCTTTAATATGCGGGCTTATGGCCGCGAATACACGCGTTCCGCGGCAGAAACTCGCCAACTAGAAAAGGGCACGAGCGTTCCTGAAAACAACGGCGATAGTTTGATCGGCTGGCCGGATTATCAACGCGGCCGCGTGGCTATCGTTTTTTCAACTTTGTTTGCATCGCCTCTGAGCGGTAAGCCCGGTGATCGGGATAAAACGGTTTATGCGGATTATGAAGAGGCCCACCGCGTTTATCTGGATCAGCTGCGGCTCTATCATCAATTGACTGATTCTAAGCCTGATTATTTTCGCCTCGTTCTTAACACGAAAGATTTGCGCAAGCACATGGAGGACTGGAGATCGCCTGAAAAGAAGAATCTTCCCGTTGGATTGATTCCGTTGATGGAGGGTGCAGATGGCATCCGCTCAACCGATGAGCTCGAAGAATGGTATGAAATGGGATTGCGGGTGATCGGCTTGTCGTGGGCTGGCACACGTTATTCCGGCGGCACGCGCGAGCCTGGCCCTTTAACCGAAGATGGCCGTCATTTGCTCAAGGCCATGATCGATTTCAATTTTACGCTGGATCTGAGTCATATGGATGAACAATCCGCCCTTCAAGCGTTGGAATTATACGAAGGACCGATTGTCGCTTCCCATTCCAATTGCCTGGTACTCTTGCCAAATTTCCCCACCAATCGTCATTTATCAGATCGAGTAATTCGAGGTGTGATCCAACGCGGTGGAATTGTTGGTATTGTTCCGAATAATTCATTTCTAAAAACCGGTTGGTCGCGCGCAAAGGGAAGTTCACGCGAAGAAGTGCCTCTGGATGTGGTGGCTGCGCACATGGATCATGTCTGCCAATTGGCCGGAGATGCGCGTCACGTTGGCATTGGCTCTGATTTCGATGGCGGATTTGGTGTGCAATCCGTTCCGCCTGAAATTGATACAATTGCCGACTTGCAAAAGCTGGTACCGCTCTTGACCGCGCGCGGCTATTCAGAATCAGATGCGGCAAATATTCTCGGCGGCAACTGGCTTAATTTCCTGGAGAATAATCTACCGTCATGAACGAACCGAAAGAAAAACCCGCCCCCTCTCCCATTGATACTTCGCCGCGTTCCATGCGACCTTCGCGCTTACGCGTACGGGTAGGATTGATGACAACCCTGTTCGGGCTATTTGTTTTTCTTGTGGGCACCAAGCCGGCTTGGTTTGATCTCCAGCGCAGTTCCACGGTTGGGTTCGTTAAGATTTCGGTCTTTCTGGTGGGACTGGCGATTATCTGTCTTGGTGGATATACCGGCTTGTGGGGTTTGTGGAAGGGAATAGAACGCTCCATTGCGGCGGACATTGGTTTGCGCATAGTCGCAACCGGATACGTGATTTCCGTCTTTTCCGGCATGGCCGATGTGTTTGGACTGGGATCGCAGTCACCTCCGCTGATCCCGTTTTTTGGACCGATCCAGGCACTGGGGGTTTTGCTCGGAGAGATTGTAATTGCGATCGGATTCCTCTTACTCATTCCATATCGTTCCTATCTAAAATAATCAATTCGCTGTGAGCTGCAAAGCAGGTGCACGGAGGAAAAGAACTCCGAGAATTCAGTCCCGGAGTTCTTTTCATTTCAAATGCAGGCAATCCTTGCTTACCATCTGATAGCATCGAATGTATCAGGAGTGATAGAAGATATAGATAGAATATACATAGGATATAGCTATATCGAACAATGGGTAGGCCAGGATATAATTCAAGGTGGAAAACGGGATGGAAGGATCAAAACAATTGTGATTGTAGAGGGGCTATGCGGAAAGCTGAGGAACAAGCTGGTGTTTCGGCATCTACCTGATGGCTGGACAATCGCGTACGTTTCAATTGGATGGCGTTCTATGGGAATATCAACCGGTGGCGGCCGGAAAAGGAATGGCTGAGGCGCTCAGTCTGGCGTGGAATATATTGAGAAAGGGGATGGAGATGGCAGAATAGAGAGTGGGGAGCCGGTTGAGTTGAAGGCTGCTAGAAACGCAAGTGCTTGACAGTCACTCCATTGTTGATCAATTCCTTGAGTGAATCAATCCCGATACGCAGGTGCATCTCCGCAAACTTTTGCGTGACCTCTTTATCGCTGCGGGCGGTCTTGATGCCGCTGTCGATCATCGGCTGGTCGGAAACCAGGAGCAGGGCCCCGACCGAAATCCCGTTATGGAAACCAGTGGTGAACAGGGTGGCCGTTTCCATGTCAATGGCCATGACGCGGATGCGGCGCAGGTAAGCCTTGAACGCCTCGTCATATTCCCAGACGCGGCGATTGGTGGTGTAAACCGTACCCGTCCAATAATCTCGATCATGGTTGCGGATGGTGGTCGAGATGGCTTTTTGTAAATTGAAAGCGGGCAGTGCGGGAACTTCAGACGGAAAATAATCATTGGAGGTGCCCTCGCCGCGGATGGCCGCGATGGGCAGGATCAGATCCCCGACTTTGTTCTTTCTCTTGAGCCCCCCGCATTTTCCCAAAAAGAGACATGCCTTCGGTTTGATAGCGCTCAACAGGTCCATGATCGTGGCAGCGTTGGCACTGCCCATTCCGAAGTTGATGAGGGTGATGCCTTGCGCGGTGGCGTTTGGCATGGGCATGCCTGCTCCATGGATTGGAACTGCATTCCACTCGGAGAACATGCGCAGGTAGTCGTCGAAGTTGGTTAGTAGAATGTACCTGCCAAATTCGTTTAGCGGCGTATCGGTGTAGCGTGGCAACCAGTTGTTGACAATCTCTTCTTTGGTTTTCATGATGTCTCCAAATTTATGAGAGCGTGTTACGATTAATCTTACCAAAAAGCGCCGTAAAGTCCCGACTTTTCGGTGTGAGGATATAAGGCGTAGGTTTTGTTATGATTTTGAACGTGATAGAAATATCATTTGCGCTGGGGCTATACGGCATAGGTTCCAATCCTTAGAAGCTCCCCGCTTTAGCCGTGGGGA
Source organism: uncultured Chloroflexia bacterium (assembly GCA_963752775.1). Taxonomy (GTDB): domain Bacteria; phylum Chloroflexota; class Anaerolineae; order Anaerolineales; family Villigracilaceae; genus Fen-1038. Next base: position 210,563 of record CAVVZL010000005.1, on the reverse strand, counting down.
GTACTCACCATATGCCCGGAATCAGGGCTTTGCGTTCGAGCGGGTATTCGCTGAAGTGTTCGTGGTACCAGCGATGGTGGGATAAGGCACGCGGCGCCAGGTTAGCGAAGGTCCAGACCGCGAAGGCCAGCCCCGGCAGGGACCACGCCGAGAGTGCCCAGCCAAACCATTCCACGATCTCACCAAAGTAGTTGGGACAGGAGATGTAGCGATACAGCCCGCCGTGCGGAATCTTATAGCCGGTCTCGCCGGGCTGACGTAGACTGCGCAGGATATTATCCGCCCAACGGTTGAGGCTGAACCCGACCACGAACAGGACTGCACCCAAGATAAAGCGCGGGTCCAGCAGCCAGCTCATGGTGTAGGGAGGGTTTGCGAAATGAAACAAGTAGCGGCCGTTCAGGTACGCGTTGCCGAAATTAAAGACCACCGCCATGAAGGTAACCAGGATGGGCATTTTCTTTTTTCCACCACGCAAAAGGAAGGGATAGATGAATGCGCGGTGGATGTAATGTGCCTCCCACATCAATAAAAAGATAACGGTTGCGGCGGTGCGCGGCGCATCTCCGATAATGAACATGACCAACATGCCAATGGCTGAGACGGATTCCATCAGCAGCCAGGCTAAGCAGCTAGGCATGCCCAGACCCCAGCCGTGGCGCAGGTGCCGGCCATAGGGGGCAGAGACAAAGAACAGCGCCACAAACGTCCCAGCGGCAACCAGGAAGCTGATGAGCAGAATAGTACGGAAGAATGCCGATTCGGTCATGAATGGCCTGCCTGTCCTTCTACGAACCAGTCTAGAGTGTCTTTCAACGTCAGCTCAAAGGGGCGCGGCGCATAGCCTAATTCATGCGTGACATAGTCATGGCTGACTTGTCGGTTGGAGTGCAAGGCCTTGAGCATGGCACGCGTATACAACGGTTGAGCGCTGTTGAGTTGGGCCAGTTTCGCCATGGCGGGCTGGGCAAATTCTGCCAACCAAGTAGGCACGGTGAAATGGGGAGCGGGATGTCCGCTGATCTCGGCCGTGAGGCTGGCAACTTCTTTCAATGTGTGCCAATGGCCGGACATAATGTAGCGCCTACCGCTTGGAGCTAGACGTTCGGCTTGGATTGCACCATTAACCACGTCGCGTACATCGACCCAATCATAGCCGCCGCGCACTAGGGCCGGGATACGCCCGCGTACCAACATTTGCAGAGCTTGGCCGAGATAGGAGGGGCGGAAGTCGTAAGGCCCGAGGACGGCAGTGGGAATAATGATAACGGTATCCAGTCCACGCTCGGGAGCTTGACGTGCAATCAATTCGGCGGCGGCTTTGGAGCGCTCGTAAGGCGGGACACGCTCATCGGTCAGCAGAGGCCGACCTTCGTCCAAAGGTTGATCGAAAGGGTCCTGCTGGTAGGCGTGGATGGAACTAAAGTACACTAACCGCAGCACGCCGCAATGCAGGCAGGCCTCCACCACGTTGCGCGTGCCATTGACATTGACGCGGTCGAGCTCGTCCCAGTCGTCCATGCGGATCGAGATGGTGCTAGCCAGGTGATAGACGACCTGCGCGCCGCGGAAGGCCTGCTCGAGCGAAGCGGGGTCGTTCAGGTTGGCTGAGGTGCTCTCCACGTCCAGCCCATCCAATGCGCGGCGGTCGTGATGAACTAGCGCACGCACCGGGCGGCCCTGTGAAAGCAATGCGCGGACGAGGTTACCGCCCACCAGTCCAGATGCTCCCGTAACGACGATCATGCGATGAATACCTCCTGGTTGATGGAACACAACTATTCTATCCCACCCCCTTGGATTCGGTTTGTGCGGTCAAAATCATCGTATTGGGATTATGTAATCAGAAAATTAATATACAGATAACGCTGCGAGGGAGAAAATTCACAGTAGCTTCTTTAGTAGCTGTAATATCGTATATAGAAGATTTTCTTTTTTATTGTCGTTAGAGTCCGCACAATGAAAAATTTTCTATCTGTCACTTTAATCATATTCCTCGTTCTGCTATGTACATGCGGACCCGCGCCAGACTAAATAAATTTCGAAAATGCAGCTAATACTACGCTTGCGCAGACTCTGGCCCCAGTCTACTCAGCATTAGTTTGAAATAAGGGACCTTGACAGCCTGATTGTCAATCTTATACTTCACTAAGCCCTCTGAAACTCAGGGCATCTATTCCACGAATAAAGTGGGACGCCAAAAGCAGACCTCCGAGATTCTCAAATCTCCGAGGTCTGTATTGCCCTAATGTTTGTAGCTCGGCTTTATGTATGGCTTTTTCTGGTTCTCAACGGCAGGGGCAAGTCCACGCGGCTGCAAACTAATTATAGAAGACTCTATTGGCTACATCGGGCAGGGCCTCAAAGGCCGGCCTGGCAAAATAGAAACCTTGGAAGATACTGATGCCTGCCTCGTTCAGCCAATGATACTCGTCTGCGGTTTCCACGCCTTCGGCGATAATTTCAATCCGCAAGTCATTGCAGATCTGCCGCACGCCCGAAAAAATACTTTGTTTGATATGATCACATTGAATGTTACTGATGATATTCCGATCCAGTTTGATGTAATTCGGCTGGTACTGCACCAGCAGGTTAAGTCCGGAATAGCCTGCCCCGAAATCGTCGATGGCGGTTCTAAAGCCGAAACCCTGCAGAATCTGCAGATATTTGAGCAGATTCCTTTGGTCGGTCAGGCTCTCCGTTTCAAGCACCTCAAAAACAATTTTTCCCACGGGAATACCACTGTGAATGGAGGCTTGGAAGGTGGCCGTAATATTTAGATCGACCTCGTAGATGCTTTGCGGAGAAATATTCAGATTCAACTGATTTTGAATCTTCAATCGACTGGCCAGGTAAATGGCTTTCATCCGGCAAATCTCGTCGAATCGCGGAAAATGTTGTTTGGGCACCTGGGCGAACACCGTAGCTGAGGGTTCGCCATGCGGCCCGCGCACCAGGGCCTCAAAGGAAACGATCTCTCTGTTGCGGACATCTACAATGGGCTGGAACGCAAAACTGAATTCAAAACCGATTTCGCCGCTGGTATTAAAGGGCACGCTTTGCCTTATGTCTCTGTGCAAATATGGCATGATAATCTTCCTGAGATTCGATGATGTTGTGACCATCCTGCTGATATGCGGCAGGACGTCACCAGAGAATATCCGTTGCAGTGATATGACCAATTACTTCCAACTACTACATGATAGTCGTCTCTGATGCGATGCGAAACCGTATTGTGCAGGTGTTTGTTATCCTATTTTTGACCAATTCGGGTGCGTGCTCTTTGAACAAAGCAGAACTCCGAGATTTTCGAAAATCTCGGAGTTCTCATTATTTCTTCCCAAGCATTTTCCGTTAAGAGTGGATGATGCTTGGTAAATCCCCTGCACTGGTAGCCAGACTACCTTTGTATTGACATTAGAATATTCGTCTGTCAACTTGTTTCGCATGGCGGCGATTTCCGGCCATTGAAATTCAGGATTAGACTCGCTCACATTGTCAGGGTTTTGCCGAACGGCTTCACCGATAGTTTTCAGTGGGGCGGACTACTTTATATAAAGCTTTGTCGTCTTTGCAAAAACATCGTAATCCAATCCCTGCACAAAAGAACGCGCTTTTTCGGCGTTCTCCAGCATGCCGCACAGATAATCTTCGTACTCGTGATCCATACAGGAATTGCTTCGCGTAAAACCTGTTGTCCGATTTTCGGCATGAGTTAGCCTTTCATCACCAAATCCACCTCGACCTCCAACAGATCAGATAAATAATTTTCAATTGCTATGACGGTGAGCAGGCTAGGACCTTCCTTAGAATGCCTCTAAAATATCCAGATCGCTATCCTGATTCTGTTCCGCACGAACATATGATCCGAGCACTTCCATCTTTTCCACGCTATGGCGTTCGGCGAGCAATGGAATCTGCTGGTGGAGGATTTCGAGAAATTTATTCAAGGAATGTTTACGTGCAAAATAATAAATTTAAACAACACAAAACATCGAGTAAAATTCCTCCATGCCCTCTGATACGCTCGTTATCTACTCCATGAACAAAGTGGGACGCATCGTCCCGCCCAACAAGCAAATTCTGCGCGATATCTCGCTCGGCTTCTATTACGGCGCCAAGATCGGCGTGCTCGGTCTCAATGGCGCAGGCAAATCTACACTGCTTCGTATCATGGCAGGTGTGGATAAGGATTATGTCGGCGAAATTTCTATGAGCAAAGGTTACACCGTCGGCTTGCTGGAGCAGGAGCCGAAGCTCGATGAAACAAAAACCGTTATCGAAGTTGTAAAAGAAGCGGTGCAACCGATTGTCGAAATGCTAAGGCGCTTCGATGAAGTCAACGCCAAATTTGCCGAGCCGGATGCGGACTTCGATGCACTGGTCAGCGAGCAATCGAAATTGCAGGAACAACTCGATAAGGTCGATGCGTGGAATCTCGACAGCCATCTTGATCTCGCCATGGACGCCTTGCGTTGTCCACCTGCGGATACACCCATCAAAGTTTGTTCTGGCGGAGAACGGCGGCGTGTCGCCCTGACCCGCTTATTACTCACCGAACCCGATATTCTTTTACTAGATGAACCTACCAATCATCTCGATGCCGAATCCGTGGCGTGGCTCGAACATCATCTGCGCGAGTACAAAGGCACGGTCATTGCCGTAACGCATGACCGCTACTTTCTTGATAACGTGGCGGGCTGGATCCTTGAATTGGATCGCGGCTATGGGATTCCATGGAAGGGCAATTACTCTTTATGGCTTGCACAAAAGAAGGAAGTGCTGGCGCAGGAAGAGAAGTCTGAGTCCAAGCGACAGAAGACTCTGAACGCGAATTGGAATGGATCAGCATGTCTCCCAAAGCGCGTCAAGCAAAAGGCAAGGCGCGCATCACAGCCTATGAAAAATTATTAAGCCAGGAATTTGAACAATATCGCGGCGAACAGGAAATTTATATTCCACCCGGTCAGCGGCTCGGCGATATCGTCATCAACTTGGAACACGTGAATAAATCCTACGGCGATCACTTATTGATTGATGATTTGACTGTTAATATTCCGCCCGGTTCCATCCTTGGCATCATTGGCCCCAACGGCGCGGGCAAAACGACCCTGCTCAAGATGATCACTAGCACCGAAAAGCCTGATAGCGGCTCTATCAAAATCGGTGACACGGTGAAGATGGCTTATGCCGATCAACTGCGTCCGCTCGATGGTGAGAAAACGGTTTGGGAAGAAATCTCGGCGGGGGAGGATACGATCACGCTCGGCGCACGCAAGATGAACTCACGCGCTTATGTGGCCTCATTTAATTTTCTCGGAACCGATCAGCAAAAGCAGATTAAAGTGTTATCGGGCGGTGAACGCAATCGTGTGCATTTAGCCAAGACGTTGACTAGCGGTGCAAACGTCATTTTGCTAGATGAGCCAACCAATGATCTCGATGTGAATACGCTTCGGGCGTTGGAAGAAGCATTGGAAAACTTCGCGGGCTGTGCCGTTGTGGTGAGTCATGACCGCTGGTTCCTGGATCGCATTGCCACACACATCCTTGCTTTTGAAGCTGATGGCAGTGTTCATTTCTTCTATGGCAATTGGTCGGAATATGATGAAGACCGCCGCAAGCGATTGGGCAAGGAGGCCGAGACTCCGCATCGCTTGAACTATCGCACTCTGAAAAGATAGTTATGACCAGCCCATCCTAAAGAAGCAAATAAGGCGGCCTTGGGTGGCCGCCTTATTTTCGAGTCTTTGTTGTTTATCCTGTTCTTCGAGCGCGGCCGGCTCTTGAGGGGGGGTCCGCATCTGTGGTTGCAACTGAGTTGGTGGAGGCTAGCTGTGCGAGAAGCACGGAAGAAATGCCTGCATTCTTTCCCAATTGGTAAAAGACAAAGGCCACCCCAGCAACTACCGCCAGTAAAATGATCAAGCCAACCAGGCCCAAGAACATGAAGCCCAGAATTCCAGACGAACCAGATGATCTGGACCTGCCGAATTGATTATAGCCGGGACCCATCATCATTGGCCCACGTCCCATTGTCATCGGGCCGCGCCCAAAGCCAAATCCGCGTCCCATCATGGGGCGGTTAGGAGCACTGGGGTTGGCGGGAACATTGGGGTTGGCGGGAACATTCGGAGTACTTTGTCCGTTTGGCGCTTTCGGAGCGGTTGTTCCATTGGGTACCTGCTGGCTAAACTGCCGGTATCTCTGAGCAAAAGCCGTCATGCGATAGTTTCGCATCATCACGAAGCCGCCGACGAGGGCTGCTACGACAATCAGCACAATCACGATTCCAAGAATCCATTTCCAAACTGTTTTCATTTATTAACTCCTTATCTTTCTTATTCAGCAATATTATAGTTTAGGGGAGTGAATTTTTCATGAACATTTTATGTCGAATTCTTGAAGCTAGGATAGACCACCTATTTTTCTTTTTGATGCAGAGGTTGATTCGGGTTTGATCGCCTTCGACTTTTTCCGTCTGATACAATTCACTTTAATTGAAACACGTGCATATGGCTAGTGCGTATTCCACGGCAGTTCTCCAAAAAACAAACCGCTGCCCGAGGCCCTTTTACAGCCAGTTGAGCTTTAAGCCCATGAATCTGAAGACCCGCATTCAGCTCATCGTTGTGACGTTCCTGCGGTTCATCCTGAACACTTTGCACAGGATGGCCTATCCCTTTTTATCCATTTTTGCACGCAGTCTCGGCGTGGATGTGACCGCCATCTCTTTTGTGTTGACCGGAAGGAATTTGGCGGGCGCACTTAGTCCGTTCCTCGCACCTCTCGCGGATCAGCGCGGGCGTAAGTTTGCTATGCTGGCTGGTGCCGTAACCTTTACGGTGGGTGTAAGCGCGGTGGCCATCCACCCAAGTTTGCTGACATTATCCATTGCACTGATACTTGGTATTCTTAGCAAAGACTTATTCGACCCCGCCACCCAAGCTTATTTTGGCGACCGCGTTCCTTACGAACAACGGGGCACAGCTTTAGCCATCACGGAAATGTCCTGGTCGCTGGCTTTCATTGTTGGCGTACCACTTGCCGGATTGTTGATCGCACATTATGGATGGTCGGCGCCGTTTCCTGTATTAGCGATATTGGGCGTCGGAATGTTCGCCGTTATCTGGTGGATGATCCCGCACACAGACACACATTATCAGCCGGACAATAATTCACGTGCACATTGGCACGTGATTCTTGCATCCATTCCTGCTCTGGCTTGCGCATCCATCGCGTTATGGTCGAGTGTTGCAAACGAAATGGTTAATTTAATCTTCGGCGTGTGGCTGGGAGATTCATTTGGCTTGCAGATCGCCGCTTTGGCTGGCGCGTCTGCCGTGATTGGCTTCGCAGAGTTGAGTGGGGAAGGAACTCGTCGCGCTTGTCACGGACCGCATCGGAAAGCCGCGTGCGGTCGCGTTCGGTTTGGCAGGTAATGTTATGGCCTCCATTCTTTTGCCTTTTATTGGTCGTACTGAAATTGGTGCGCTAATCGGTTTGTTTCTTTTTTACATCTCGTTCGAATATATGATCGTCAGCCAACTGCCGATGATGACGGAAGCCGTTCCGCAAGCGCGCGCAACGGCAATGGCTTTGAATTTGATTGGCTTTTCCGTCGGACGCGCTCTCGGCGATCTGTTATCCACGTTTATTTATCAACGCTTTGGCTTCCTAATTGTTACGTTGGTCGCGGCGCTGTTCAATGTTTTTGCGATGCTGGCGCTGGCTGAAATGCAAAAGAAGATTGTCATCCTGCCGCGCATCGCAGCATGGTTTGCGCGCTTCGCTTCGCATGCGAGGTGAAATCACGTATAATTAGTGAGACTTGAATGGGAAAGATCTTGTAATGACCCAAACCAAATTTACGCGCGGCAAAGGCTTGCTTAAATCGACCCTTGCTGATTTGCGCACACAGCGCGCCAACCGCCTCATTCCACCGGACCTTCGAGCTGGCCGTATCCTCGACATCGGCTGTGGCTCGTTCCCGTATTTTCTCTCACACACTTCCTTCGAAGAAAAATTTGCGGTCGATCAATTGCCGATGCCTAAGGAGACTGCAACTCGAAATCGAATTGAGTTCTTCGCGCTCAATTTAAATAAAGAACCCAAACTTCCCTTTGGAGAGAATTTTTTTAGCGTTGTAAGTCTTTTGGCCGTGGTCGAACATTTGAATCCCGATAGCATGGCAATCCTTTTCAAGGAATGCCATCGCGTCCTCAAGCCGGGAGGCACGGTCATTATGACCACGCCCGCCGCTTGGTCTGACGGGTTACTCAAGTTCATGGCCCGCATTAATCTCGTCAGCGCGGAGGAAATCCACGAACATGCCTTCGCTTATACTCTTCCGCTGATCGGTTGGCACTTCGGGCAGGCAGGCTTTGAAATGAAAAAAGTGAAGTTTGGCTATTTTGAATTTATGCTGAACATGTGGGCAACTGCAACCAAGTAATTCTTGACTTATTTTCAGCACCGATTTCACTCTTTTGCTAACTGACCCCCGCGATCCGACGCAGGAAAAAGTTGTTTAGGTTATACTTTTAGCCGCTGCCAACGCCCCAAAAGCATTGACGCAATTTTTGAATTTGGTATAATTCGCCTGCTTAATTGCCGACGTAGCTCAATCGGCAGAGCACCCGCCTTGTAAGCGGGCGGTTACGAGTTCGATTCTCGTCGTCGGCTCAGTTTAGTCGCTTGGTCAGTTAGTCTCATGGTCAAATGGTTCCTGATGAAACTAAGTGACTAGTCGACTAAGCGACTAGAAAACTAAATAGCGGGCGGTTACCCAAGCGGCCAAAGGGGACTGACTGTAAATCAGTTGTCAGATGACTTCGGAGGTTCGAATCCTTCACCGCCCACAAACCGGGATATCCCGGCAGCAAGTCAAGCCCTCATAGCTCAGCCGGTAGAGCACGTTCTTGGTAAGAACGGGGTCATGGGTTCAAATCCCATTGAGGGCTCACTGCTGACATAACGGACATTTGTCAGATAAGGAGATGAAATAATGGCGAAGGCGAAGTTTGATAGGACGAAGCCGCATCTGAACGTGGGGACGATGGGGCACATCGATCACGGGAAGACGACGCTGACGGCGGCGATCACGAAGTACAGCCAGTTTTTGGGGAGGGCGCAGTATCGAGCGTACGATACGATCGACAATGCACCGGAGGAGAAAGCGCGCGGGATCACGATCAACATAGCGCATGTGGAATATGAGACAGAGAAGCGGCACTATGCGCACGTGGACATGCCAGGGCACCGGGACTATATCAAGAACATGATCACGGGAGCGGCGCAGGTGGATGGGGCGATCCTGGTGGTGGCGGCGCCGGACGGGCCGATGCCGCAGACGCGGGAGCATGTGCTGCTGGCGCGGCAGGTGGAAGTGCCGAGCATCGTGGTGTATCTGAACAAAGTGGATCAGATGGATGATCCGGAGTTGTTGGAGCTGGTGGAAGTGGAACTGCGGGAGCTATTGACGAGCTACGGATTTCCGGGAGAGACGATACCGATCGTGCGCGGGAGTGCGTTGAAGGCGTTGGAGAGCACGTCGACGGATCCGAATGCGGCGGAGTATGCGAGCATCAAGGAATTGTTGCGGGTGATAGACGAGTACATACCGCAGCCGAAGCGGGAGGTGGAAAAGCCGTTCATGATGTCGATCGAGGATGTGTTCTCGATCAAGGGGCGGGGGACGGTGGTGACGGGCAGGGTGGACCGAGGCAAGGCGAAGAAAGGGGATGAAGTAGAGATCATTGGGTTGCGCGAGACGAAGAAGTCAGTCATCACGGGGACGGAGATGTTCCACAAGGAGTTGGACGAAGTGGTGGCTGGGGACAATGCGGGGATCCTGTTGCGCGGGATCGAGCGGACGGATGTGGAGCGGGGGCAAGTGTTGGCGAAGCCGGGCTCGATCACGCCGCACAAGAAGTTCACAGCGCAGGTCTATGTGCTGAAGAAGGAAGAAGGTGGACGGCACAAGGCGTTCTTCACGGGCTATCGGCCGCAGTTCTACATTCGGACGATGGATGTGACGGGGAACATAGCGTTGCCGGAGGGAGTGGAGATGGTGATGCCTGGGGACAACGTCAATCTCACCGTTGAACTGATCGTTCCCGTTGCTCTCGAGCAAGGATCGAAGTTCGCCATCCGTGAAGGTGGCTTGACCGTCGGCTCCGGCGTCGTCACCAAAATCTTGGAATAAATTTTAAAAGGAAGTTGGTAGTAAGCAATGCCTTCGAAAAAGAAAGATGTCCGACCTGTGATTACGCTTCAATGCAGTGATTGCAAGGAACGGAACTATACGACAGAGAAGAATCGCCGCAACGATCCGAACAGGTTAGAATTCAAAAAATACTGTCCGCGTTGCCGGAAGCATACGCTTCATCGCGAAACGAAATGATTAGTCTGATAGCCTGTTCGTCCAAGTGTGAAGAGCAAGACTGATCTGGAAGCTAGGTGACTAGCAGGCTATTAGAAATAATTCATAGGCCAGTAGCTCAATTGGTAGAGCACTCGTCTCCAAAACGAGCGGTTGTGGGTTCGATTCCTGCCTGGCCTGTATAAAAACGCCTTACATGATAACGGCGTTTTGGCTGTAGAATAAAGGAGATTGAACTTGGCTGAGAAAGCAAAGAAACAAAATGCCATCCAGCGCTATTTTAGCGAGACCACAGGCGAACTACGCAAAGTTTCCTGGCCAACACGTCAGGAAGCCGTTCAATTGACGATCATCGTGTTGGTGGTCATGGTTTTCATGGGCGCTTTTCTTGGGTTGGTGGATCTCATCGCTGGTCATGCATTGAATCTAGCGCTGGGCATCTAATTAACCTGGGATTGAGGTATTGATGGATGTGCAGGAACCTCTAGAGCAGTTTGAATCAGAACCGCAGGAACCAGTGACTCCTCAAGTAGAGGAATCACAAGCTTCTTCGGTGGATTCAGCGCGGCAGGAAGAAACTGCTCAGGAAACGGAAGTCGTCCAATCGGTCGAGGAAGAAGCGGCGATGGATTTATCAACGATTGAATCTGAAACCGAAATCGTATCAACTCCCAGGCTGGAGGTTGATTCAGCCTCACGTGGCGAAGCGCCGACCCAAATATCCACCGAACCGGCCTGGTACGTGATCCACTGTTATTCAGGATACGAGAATAAGGTTCGTCATAATCTCGAACAGCGTATCGAGACTATGGGAATGAAGGACAAGATTTTCGATGTCGTCATTCCAACACAAGATGAGATCGAAGTTCGCGATGGTAAACGTCGCACGGTGGAGCGTCACATTTTTCCGGGTTATGTTCTTGTGAATTTAATTCTCTCGGAAGAATCGTGGTATGTGGTTCGGAATACTCCAGGCGTAACGGGTTTCGTTGGTATGGGTAATCAGCCCACAGCCTTACGACCCGAGGAAGTTTCGCAGATCGTCAAGCGCATGGAAGCCGATGCGCCGACGGTCAAAGTATCATTCAAGGTTGGCGAACGCGTCCGGATTATTGATGGGCCGTTCAACGATTTCCGCGGTACGGTTTCGGAAATTGATATGGAGCGCACAAAAGTGCGAGTGATGGTGTCTTTCTTTGGACGCGAAACACCGGTCGAACTGGACTTCCTGCAAGTTGAGAAGTCATGATATGTAAATCACATTGAGCTGCAAGGTTCGATGTTGAGTGGGAGGGCGTCCCTTAATCGCCCGCTAAAACCACAAGGAGTATAAAAAGAATGTCAAAGAAACTAAAGGCAATCGTTCGTCTCCAGCTTGAAGCTGGAAAGGCTAACCCGGCACCCCCCGTCGGCCCTGCGTTGGCTGGTCATGGGATCAATATTATGGCCTTCTGCAAGGAATATAATGCCCGCACAGCAAATCGCCCGGGTGAGACACTACCTGCAGAAATCACCGTTTATACAGACGGTTCGTTCACGTTTGTGTTGAAGACGCCCCCCGCCGCGGTGCTCCTGCGAAAAGCCGCAGGTGTGGCGAAAGGTTCGGGTGTGCCAAATAAGGAGAAAGTTGGCAAGGTGACGCGCAAGCAGGTCCGTGAAATCGCCGAATTGAAGATGAAAGACTTGAACGCGATTAATATCGAAGGCGCCATGCTCCAAGTGGAAGGCACCGCGCGCTCGATGGGAATCAACGTTGTAGATTAATTTGTGGGAGGGCTGATCGCCCGTTTGCACCACGGAGGATAAAATGCCGAAACAAGGAAAGAAGTATAGGGCCTCTTTGGCCAAGGTTGACCTGAATAAACAATACACGCCTCAAGAGGCTGTGGCTCTGGCGAAGGACACTGCTTACACTAAATTTGACGCGAGTGTGGAAGTTCACATGCGCACTGCGCTTGATCCGCGCCAAGCTGACCAACAAGTACGCGATGTGGTTGTCCTGCCAAATGGCTTGGGAAAATCTGTGCGAGTGTTGGTTTTTGCGTCTGGCGAGGGCGCGGTGACTGCTCGTGCTTCCGGAGCCGACCTCGTCGCGGATGATGACGAAACGCTCAAGAAAATCGAAGGCGGCATGACTGATTTCGATGTCGCAATTGCCACACCCGATATGATGGGCAAAGTCGGTCGTCTTGGACGCGTGCTGGTCCGCGCGGCCTGATGCCGAATCCCAAAGCCGGAACCGTTGTTCCACCGCAGGACATGGCACGCGCCATCAAAGAAGCCAAAGCGGGCCGGGTCGAGTTCCGCCTCGATAAGACTGCCAATATTCATGTTGTGATTGGCAAAGCATCTTTCGATGCCAATAAATTATATGAAAACTTCGCGGCTCTGATGGATGCGATCAACAAAGCGCGACCATCTGGCGCAAAGGGCCTGTATATCAAGCGCATTGTTGTCAATGCAACGATGGGGCCTGGAATCAAGATTGATCCGAGCCTTGCTCTCTCTGTTGAGGCTACCAAGTAGAAATACTTGTACCCTGATAAGCCACTGCCAGTGACAGCGGGTGTCCCTCATATTGAAGGACATAATATCCTGCTTAGGCGGAGACTCAAAGCAAATCTCAACCCACCTGGGTTGTGTCCTTCCATGGACATTGCGACAAGTCTTTGCCTGCGAAAGTGGCAAAGACTTTTTTATTGAAAGGAGGTGATATTCGTTGGCTATTACTAAACAGCGTAAAGAAGAGGTTCTCGAAACCTATCGAGACTGGTTGAAGCGCAGCCAGGCCGTGATCCTTGTGGAGTACACAGGCGCAAAGATGAAGAACATGGATGCGATCCGATCCAAGATACGCGAAGTGGGCGGAGAATTTCATGTGGTCAAGAACACGTTGGTTCGACCGCGTTCTCTCTGACAACGGCTGGATTATGCCCGACAGCTATTTCGCGCAATCGACGGCTGTTTCATTTGCATTCACAGATCCTGCTGCAACTGCCAAAGCTCTCTCGGACGCAACCAAAGGCATGGAGTTTGTTAAGGTCAAAGGCGGCTTCATGGCCGGTCAAGCCTTGAGTCCTGCTCAAGTCAAAGTATTATCCGAACTGCCGCCCCTGCCTATTATGCGCGCACAATTGCTCGGCGTTTTGCAGGCTCCAGCCAGTCAGCTGGTCCGCACGATTGCCGAACCTGCACGCTCACTGGCTTCGGTCTTCCGCGCATATTCGGAAAAGGCAGAGACCACGGCGTAAGTTCATTGTCGGTACCTACTTCGGCCTGACGGCTGTGGAAGTACATCAAATAAATAATATTTTCTAAAAGAAAGCAAGGAGTTTCTATACAATGGCTGCAAATCTCGAAAATTTGGTTGAGGAACTGAGCAAGCTCTCAGTTCTGGAAGCCGCTGAATTGGTCAAAGCTCTTGAAGCGAAGTGGGGCGTTTCCGCCGCCGCTCCGGTCGCGGTAGCCGCTGTGGCTGGTGCTGCCGCTTCTGCTGAACCCGTCGAAGAGAAAACTGAATTCGATGTGATCATCAAAGATGCGGGCGCGAAGAAGATTGACGTCATCAAAGTCATTCGCCAGTTGACCAGCCTCGGTCTGGGTGAAGCCAAGACGTTGGCCGAAACCGCCGGAGGCAAGGTTCTATCCGCAGTCGGCAAGGATGCCGCGACGGATGCCAAGAAGAAGTTGGAAGAAGCCGGCGCTTCCATCGAAGTCAAGTAATTCAATAATCAAATAAAAAAGACGACTCGCAAGGGTCGTCTTTTTTATTTGGGCTTTTGCTAGCTTTCCAAAGCCTTTGTATGACATACAATGAAGATAATTGCACTGCTGAAAGCGAACGCGAGGTATTAAAACGGGATTTATCTGGGTTGATGGCCTAATACGTGAGGTGCTGAAGCAGAATACTTGATGTTTGAATACGTGACACGTGAGGTTTAATAACATCGCATGAGAGGCCTCGAAACGCCTCACGTGAGGAGGCGAGGGTGGCTACTCCCCGCGGCTACAGCGCATGGACCGGAATCGGTGGCCACCCTGCTCCGGAGTACGCAGCTATAGCGGGGACCTTCTTAGGATTGGAACCTATACGATATTGCTCTACCGCAAATGATATTTCTATCAGGTTCAATACCCTCACACAATCTACGACTTATTTCCCACATCCAAAAAGTGGGGACTTTAAGGCGCTTTTTGGCAAGGTGCAATTTGTGACTGTCCTTTTTTTTGATTCGCTGTTAGAAGAGCGGGTTCATATGGCAATTGTAGGGTGAAAATTGCAAAAATAGTACTTTCTTCCTATTTTTGCCTCTTGACTTTAAGCCAAAAAGCACATATACTGTTTGCGTACTGGTCTGACTACCATACCACAGAAAGCCGCTAATGTTCCATGAAAATTCAGCCGATTGCCCATAGTTCCCTCTCGGAAATCACTGCCGGAAAGCTGGTCGCCTCCATTTTGGATGGAAGTTTGGCGCCTGGAACCCAGCTTCCATCGGAGCGCGAGCTGATAAATCAACTCAAGATCAGCCGCTCGACGCTGCGGGAAGCGCTCAAAACCCTCGAAAAGAATAATCTGATCGAGTTCGCGCCCGCACGTGGGCTGGTTTGCTAGAACCATAAGTAAGTCGAATATGGCTCAGGCGAGGGAAATGGCCGGGGCTGGGCAACTCACTTCACGTTCGGCAACGAACGAACCGCCAACCGGACCGATGCGGGTCCCGATTGCTCCCGATAAACCGATCCATATACCGAATCTGAAGAAAGACCGCCTCGGAACTTTTGAATTCATTTCGTGGTGGGAACGCGAGAAAGTCAAAAACGCCAAGGTGATGGTGATTGGCGCAGGTGCACTTGGTAATGAAGTTATCAAGAACCTGGCACTGATGGGCATTGGTAATTTGTTCATCGTGGATTTCGATAAGGTGGAAGCAGCCAATTTGAGCCGTTCGGTATTGTTCCGCGAAACGGATAATAATCGTAGCAAGGCCGAGATCGCTGCGGCGCGCGCTAAATCCATCAATCCCGACATTCATGTTCAGTACTTGAACGGCGATGTAACCACGCAACTGGGACTTGGAATCTTCCGTCGTATGGATGTAATTATTGGTTGCCTCGATAACCGCGAGGCGCGCCTGGCGGTCAACCGATTTTGCTACTGGGTGAACAAACCCTGGGTCGATGGAGCGATCCAGGAATTGCTTGGACTTGTACGAGTCTTCGTGCCGGGTCAGGGTGCGTGTTACGAATGCACTTTGACGGAGCAGGCTTTGCGCGATCTTTCCATGCGGTATTCCTGTCCGTTGCTTGCACGACAAAATATTTTGCTCGGCAAAGTTCCAACCACGCCAACCATCGCTTCGATCATCGGCGGGATGCAATCGCAGGAGGCCCTCAAGCTGATTAATGGAATGCCGGTCGAAGCAGGTAAAGTTATTCACTACAATGGCATGGTCAATGAGATGCATACCACGGCCTATTCACCGCGTGAGGACTGTGAAAGCCATTGGACTTACGGTGTTATCACAGAACTTCCGGCCCGTGCCGAGCGCACTACCTTGGCTGATCTATTGCGTATCGCCCGCGCGGACCTTGGACCGGACGCCATGATCGAGCTTGACCAGGAACTGATCACATCACTCGAATGTCCGAATTGCCATACGGTTGAACACATCCTCAGGCCATTGAGCGAGGTCACATTTGAAGCCGGACATTGTCCAACTTGTGGCGTGTTACGCGAATCCACATTGACACATGTCGTCTCCGGAGAAGAAGATTTCCTGCATCGCACCTTGTCCAGTGTCGGTATTCCACCAATGCATATTGTCCGAGCTCACAATGGCGTCGAATATCGCTTCTATGAATTGACCGGTGATTTGCCGGAAGCACTCCACTTCCGCCATTTTGAACAGACGCATATTACGATGAGTTCGCAACCGCGAAGCCACGTGCGCATCAAAGAAGAATTGAAAGATTTTGGATGACAAAAACGTGTTGAAGATCAAGCAATCTGCGCCGAGTTCCCGCGCACAGCCGCGTCAAATTGCGCGGATAAATTTGAGTTTAAGATGGCTGCACGAGCAATGAGTTTTGACTCTGAATTCAACTCCTGAACGATGGCACCTGGGCCGAAAGTTGACCTTGTTGTTGCTACTGGTCATCGCGCTGGCTCTGGGTTTGGTGATTCTATTTCACCAAAGAACAACCTTGCCCTTGTTGTTTTTTAATCTGTTTGCAGATATCTGCATCGGATTGGTCGCTGGGCTCGCAACGCGCCTCGTATTGCGTCAGCGGAACTGGTTCGTTCGAGGTCTGACGTCTGCCGCTTTAGCTGTGATTGGATTACTGGTATCAGGCTATTTCACGGACGGGGAAATCGGTGTCATGCTGCCGCCGGTCGGACTTGTTCAAGTCGATTGGCTAAGTCAATGGCATATCTCATTAGAGCTGCCACTGCAAATTATAAACAGGCAAATGAATTGGGCTGCCTTGGTTTATATGGTGATTGCGATTGATACGTCCTGGATTGCCTTGAGAGCTTGGAATCAAGCCGCATCTCGGGTAGCGGAATCTTCTTTTCTTCCGGCACGAAAAGGTCGCAGATCAGCACGTTCTTCAAGCTCTAAGGCCGTGCCGCATTTATCTTTCCCGAAGATACAACTTCGGAATTCGAGTACAAACCCGAAGGTTCGAAGAAAAAGAACGGAACGCCCACGGGTTTCTACCTCGGTCGCATCTGCTTCAGTCAAGGCAGTACAACCACGACGATGGAATCCTTTACACCGGAAGCCTCAAATTCAACTGGCCGTTCACGAGGATCATCGTTGTCCGTATTGTCTCGAAGAAGTAAAACGAAACGATCCACGCGGCGTGGTAGAGTGTGAGGTTTGCCATACCTTGCACCATAAAGACTGCTGGGATATCACCGGCGCCTGTCAGGTGCCACATCTCAATACTTGATTTGGAGGAAATGCCATGCCTGATTTGAATGTGACAATTGTTTTGCCAAGCGGAGGCGCCCGTGCCGCCGAAGTCCCTGACGATGTTCCTGTTCACGAGTTGATGACGGAGTTTACATCTCTACTTCAACTCCCAACCGTCGGACCGGACGGACGACCAATGGCTTATCGCCTCGACAGCAAGGGGCTTGGGCGTGAGCTAAAAGAGGATGAAACGCTGGCCGCGGCCGGAATTCCTGAGAACGATCGATTGATGTTGACCGCGGATATTACTGCTGGCGCCGGTTCAAACATTGTTGCAGAAAGCCCGCGTATGCGACGTCTGCGAGGCGACTATGAATTGATGCAGGAACTCGCCTCTCGCACCGACTTCATTTCCTTTGTGGCTCAATCGCCGCGTCCCAATCTGCCGCCCGAACGTTACATTGTGACATTCAAATGCAAAAGTATTGCCACGGTTGATCGGCAAGGAAATCCGCAATTTAGCGATCATCATCAGGTTGAAATCTATCTTCACAATCAATATCCCCAGCGTTGGCCGGGCATGAAATGGATGACTCCTATCTGGCATCCTAATATCAATCACATCAATGGCACAGTTTGTATTGATGCTGCCTGGTGGACCGCCAGCCGTTCGTTGGACCGTTTGGTTATCATGCTGGGTGAGATGCTGCAATATAAAAACTTTCACGATGACCCAACCAAACCTCCGTTCCCGTGGGATCCCGAAGCAGCGCGCTGGTCCAGGGAATATCGCAAAACTCATCCCAACGCTTTTCCGGTTGATACACGTGAGTTGATGCGACCTGAACGCGTCAAACTGGGCAGTGCCAAACAGGACAATAAACAAGATCATAAAAAGCCGAGCATCAAGTTTTCTAACCCGGTGTCAACCAATAAAGCGGCAACACCATCAACAACGGTCAGGCCGAAATCGAAAATCCGAATCAAATAGTCATTCTTCCGCGTCGTGCACAGAGAAGCAAGCAAACCGGTTCTGCAAGTGTAAGTTCGTCCAAATTCAGAAAGGAGATTAACCATGTCAGATGTTCCTGTCACAATCGTTCTCCCCTCAGGAGGCACCCGCAATGCCGAAGTTCCAAATGATGTGCCCGTGAAAAGAATTAATCCCGGAGTTGACCACGTCGTTGGAGTTGCCCGTTACGGGTCCGGATGGACGCGCTATGTCTTATCGTTTGGATAGCAAAGCGCTTGGCCGCGAATTGAAAGAGGAAGAAACGCTTTCTGCGGCCGGCATCCCGCAAAACGATCGGCTGATGATGACTGCCGATGTAACGGCTGGATAAATTTGGCCGTCCTCGCCCGCCTTGTTATGAGCAAGGCGGGTTGAGGGCCAGACGTAAATTTTATGGCATCGATACCTCGAATCCGTGTTTTGGCATCCGATATGACCCAACCGATCACCACACCGCTTCCGATAAAAAGAGCCAGCCGCTGGAATTCGCACTACGATGGAAACAATTTACAGCCGCTCGTGTCAGTGTTTATGACTCAGCAGGCTTACAGCCGTATTTGCGTCCACTCCGTTAGCGATATGAAAAACGAGGTCGGCGGTTTCTTGATTGGGCAGTGGTGCCTCAGTGAAAGCCATGAGCAGTTTGTGGAGGTTGAATATGCTTTGCCGGCGCGTTATACCCGTCAGGGCAGTGTATATCTGACCTTCACACAGGAAAGTCTGGTTGACATCCATGACCAGATTGATGCCAATTACAAGGGCCAGAAAATCGTGGGATGGTACCATACGCACCCCAGCATGGGTGTTTTTCTTTCTCATTACGATACGTGGTTGCATAATAACTTCTTTCCAGAACCTTGGCAGGTTGCCCTTGTGGTGGAACCTGTCTCGGCAATCGGAGGTTTTTTCATTCGCCAAACAGGCGGAATTTTGGACCCAACCCGCTATTTTGGCTTTTATGAATTGGATGGAAATTATGGCCGTAGTATGGTTTATTGGAAGAACTTAAATCAAATTGAAGCAGAGAAAGGAGAAGCTAAAAATGAATAGACGGATGCGAACGTATTTCTATGCAGTGCTTGGTGCAATCGGTGGACTTATCGGTTGGCAGGTGAGTGATATGCTTGGCCTTTCATTCACATCCAACCTGTATGTAAGTGAGGCTATTGTAGGTGCGCTGGTCGGGTTGTGTATTGGCCTCTTCATTGGAATCACTGAAGGCTTGATGACGCGCAATATTGTCCAGGCGATAAAGGCTGGAGTTGTAAGCGGCATCTTGGGCTTTTAGCTGGTGCGGTCGGTTTGCCGCTTAGTGAGTTCCTGTTTCAGTCCGTGGGCGCGGGTTACTTTGGGCGCGCACTTGGCTGGGGGATATTTGGCTTGCTGATTGGTTTGGCTGAAGGTGTAGTCGGCAAGAGTCAGGTCTGGAAAGGGATGCTTGGCGGATTGATCGGCGGCGCGCTTGGTGGAGTTTTGCTTGAAGCTGTCCATAACATGCTTAAAGATCCGCTGATCGGCAAAGCCTCCGGCTTAGTTCTCCTTGGTGCATCGGTCGGAGCGTTCATCTCCTTGATTGTCGTGCTGTTATCACGTGCCTGGCTTGAAGTCACTTCCGGCAAACTCAAAGGCACTGAGTTCATTCTCGACAAGTTCCTGCATGCCGGCGGGCCGGCAATTGCCATTGGAAGTTCGGCGCTGAAGTCTGAGATTGTTTTGCCTGATCCGGATATCGCTCCGCAACACGCCATGCTTACAGGAGATGGAAAACAATTCAGTGTTAAAGACATAAGCCTCTCGGGAACTTTTATCAATAACAAGAAAATCGAACTTGCCCGGCTGGTCAACGGACAAAAGATTCGCATGGGCAATACTGAGATGATCTATCACGAAAAGAGGTAACCATGGGAAAAATATTCCGCTTCCTTCTGACCTTTAGTCTGTTGCTCGTATTGAGCTTGTGGTACACGCTCGGAGTTTTTGCCCAAACGCCGACGCCCCTGCCCCGCAAATCCGTATCACCCAAGTTGATAACTCCAAGTTTCCTCAAGTCACGGTTTATGTTTCTGTGATGGATGCCAATGGCCAACCGGTGGGTGTTGATCCTTCCGCCATTCAGATTTCTGAAAACGGCCAAGTGATGAAAACAACCGCCAGCGCAGCTAGCGTCAATGGTCAGGCATCAAATGGGCCCGGTCAGTTGACGACTTTGTTGGTGATTGATGTATCCGGCAGCATGGCAACTGCCAATAAACTGACTCAAGCAAAGGCCGCGGCTGAGGCTTATATAAATCAAATGCGTCCCGGCGATCAGGCCGGAGTGGTTGCCTTCGATACTCATGTAAGCATTGTGCAGGCGATCACAACAGATCATCAGGCTTTGATCAACGCAATTGACTCGCTTCAACCGGGTACGGATACCGCAATGTTTGATGCGCTGTTCAATGGCGAGCAATTGTTGGCCAATGTTAGTGGCCGCAAAGCAATTCTTTTGCTAACTGATGGCATGGATAATCGCAGTAAAAATAATGAAGATGCTGTCATTAAGGCTATTGGTCCGAGTGGGCTGACTATTTCTACAATTGGCTTGGGCAATCCTCAAGACGTCAAGAGTTTGCAAGGGATCGATGAGACTAATCTTAAGTCCATCGCACAGCAGGCTGGAGGAATCTATACTTACGAGCCGAATCCATCTCAGCTTGCATCCATATTTCAGCAATACGGAACTGCTCTGCAGAGCGAATATGCTTTGACTTATACTTCGCCGTCCACTTTGCGGGATGGAGTAAATCGCAATCTGTCTGTAAGTCTGAATGGCAGCAGCGTTATGGTGTCAGTCACAATATAACCCTGGCGGTGTTTTGCCGGAAGTGGTCGGGCCAGAATTGGATATTGTTTGGTGGCATCCTGCTCGTTTTGCTGGTTTTGCTGGCAGTGCCAATGCTTATCAATTTGGGATCTGCGCTCAGCAAATCGTGGGAACAAAAAAGGCCGTGTAAAATTTGCGGGCCAATCCAACAATACATCCCAAAGAGGACACGTGAAGCTCAAATGAATAAAAAAATCAGAACTCCACTTGGAGTTTGATTTTTTTGATTGTGCATGGGAAGTCAAGAAACCATCTCAACTTTTCGTATCACCATGATTACCTTGCCTTTGATTTCCAATGGTTCATCCTTGTTGATGTAAATAGGTTTCATCGTTGGGTTGGCAGGCTGGAGGCGATAACGATCTTTTTCTCTGAAGAAATATTTCAAAGTCGCTTCGTTGTCACGCGGTAACCAGACAGCTACCATTTCGCCATTGCGGGCCTCGTCGGCACGTTTCATTACAACAATATCGCCATCGTTGATCATGGCATCGATCATGGATTCCCCTTTGACCTCCAGGGCATAAAGATCGGCGCCTTTTTCCTTGAGAGGCAGGAGATTGCGGGCCACATCAACGGCATTGGCTTCGTTATCCGTCAGATAATTAACTCCGGGTTGGAGTTCGGGTAAGGGGAGACCCGCCGCGATTGGTCCGAGAATGGGGATATGTAAAGTGTCAACTGATGCATTAGCGCCAGTTACGCGCAGGCCGCGGGAAATCTTTCGATCCCGTTCTATGTAGCCATTCTTTTCAAGTTGATCAAGATAATAATTGACTACCGAAGTGGAAGAGATATCGCAATTCTCACCGATCTCTCGAATGGAAGGTGGGTGCTTGTACTTGCGCTGATATTCCTGGATAAAATCCAGGATTTTTTGGTGGCGTTCACCTATTCCTTTGCTTTTTCGAACCATCATCATTTGTGCCTCCTGAGCTAAAGTGGTTCGATAGTAAGAACCATAAATCGCTCATTTGTGCTATGAATGATACCTGAACATGCGTTCGATGTCAAGACCTTTATGGATTCCTGTTGATAATATTGCCACCTTGAATTTTGAAAATTTAGCGGATTTAGATCTAAATTAATCAAAAAAATAAAATTGTATTCCAATAAAATTAACATATATAATTGATTATATTAAAAATTTTACTTGACAAAATCAATATTATTGAATATAATACTATAAAAAAATAGCAAAAGTTAATGGCAAAGGAGGCTGTTATGTTTTATCGTGACCGACTTATTGATGAATATGAAACCCATCAACGCACTCACAGCTATCTTAAAGGACGAGCTGGATATTCTAGTGGCTGATGCAAAGGTGAAAAGACGAAGTTTGTATAAAGGTGTTTTGGCGCGCATCGGAGATATTTTGATCTTGGTAGGAAATTCGATGAAAGAACGCGACGACGAATTTAACATCTACAACCTTATCCTCCATTAACGAGGCAAAAACATGAAACCATCTTTGAATAAATGTCCTGTATGCGGAGATAACCTGTTGGTTGCCCGTTATCACTGCGATACTTGCGATACGGTTATCGAAGGGCGCTTTGAAAATAGCGCCTTTCCAGGTTTGACCGCTGAGCAAATCGAATTTGTCAAAACTTTTGTTCGATGTGAAGGCAAGATCAATCGTATGGAAGGGGAATTGAATTTGTCGTATCCAACCATCCGTAATCGCTTGCATGAAACCATCCGCGCCATGGGATATGAACCCGGCAAAGATGAATTGCCGGATGTCAGTGACGAGAAGCGGCATTCCGTTCTCGAAGATTTGGATGCCGGCAAGATTTCAGCAGAAGATGCCATGCGCATGTTGCGCGGCGAGGAGTAAATCATGACCACTCAAACTTTATCTTTGGGATCCAAACCTGAAATTGAAATTACAAACGTCGGCGGTGATTTGACTGTCGAAGGCTGGGAACGCGCCGACCTTGAAGCTCGCAGTGATGATTCGCCTCGTATTGAGCAAGATGGCGATGAAGTTACTTTATCGTGTGGAAGCGACTTAAAGTTTCTGTGCCGCGTGGCGCAAGCCTGACCATTAGTTATGTCGGTGGCGATTTGAAAGTGGGAAATTTGGATGGCAACGTTGAAGTTTCTTTTGTCGGTGGCGATGTGGTGTTGCAGAACATGACCGGTGAAGTTTCGTTTGAAGGTGTAATCGGCGGCGAGACAAAGACGGAAAATGTCCGCAAGATCACGATGGGCGTACAAGTGGAAAAGTTGGCGCGAATGTTTCAGCAAAGGTTCAACGCAAAGTGGATGAAGCGATGCGTCGAGCTGATCGTAAAATTCGCGAGGCGGAACAAAAAATGCGTCAGGCTCATTCTGCCCATCTAGAATCGAGAATGCAAAATATTGAACAACTAAGAATGCATCATGCTGGACAGCCTATTCCGCCGCGCGAATCCATCTTCACGACGCTTCAATTTTGGTTTGAATACTTCTGAAGCCGAAGAGGCAAGCCAGCCTGTGTCTGATGAAGAGCGCATGGCAATTTTGAAGATGTTGCAAGAAAAGAAAATCACATCCGAAGAAGCGGATAAATTGCTGACGGCACTTGAAGGAGGCGAGTGATGTCTTCTGAAGAGCGGCAACAGATTCTCAAAATGGTTGAGGATGGCAAGATCAGCGCGGATGAAGCCATGAAGTTGATGAAGGCGCTGGATGAATCATCATGTGGAGATGGAAATCATCGAAGCCGCGCCCGCTTCTTCATCCGGACCCGAAGCGGAATCAGATTCAAAGGAACCCAACGCGCCTGAATTTGAAGAAGTCGCACGTCGGGCGCGTCGACTCTGGCAAATCCCATTGTGGATCGGTGTGATGATCACCGTGCTATCTGCATACTGGATGTACACATTTGTCACACCTCCAATTACGGATTTTGGTTTTACTTCGCGTGGCTTCCACTTATATTGGGAATTTTGATGATTGCATTGTTTGCGAGTTCCCGAACCTCTCGATGGTTGTATGTGAATGTGGAACAAGCGGAAGGCGAATGGCCGCGCAACATCACTCTTGGATTTCCGCTTCCGCTTGGATTGGCAAGTTGGTTTCTCCGCAACTTTGGAAACAACATTGAAGGCTTGAGGCAAGCCAATGTGGACGAGATCATTGAAATATTGTCGAAGGGAATATCGGCGAAAGAACCGTTGATTGTGAATGTGGATGAAGCCGAGCACGGTGAACGTGTGCAGGTTTATATCGGGTAGGAGGAACAAATGGCAAACGCAGAAGAACGTATGAAAATTTTGAAGATGATCGAGGAGGGAAAAATCAGCGCGGAAGATGGCGCAAAATTGCTAGTCGGCATTGAGCGAAGGGACGCCGATCAGGAATGGCGAATTCATCACGGTCGGCGGCGGCTGGTCATTGGCTTCGCATCCGCGTGACTGACATTGCAACGGGCCGCTCGAAAGCCGCGGTTCAAATTCCGTTGGGTCTCATCGATGCGGGCTTAAAGATCGGCGCGCATTTTGCACCTGAAGTTGAAGGCGTAGATATGTCGTCCGTGATGGATGCTTTGCGCTCCGGCGTGACCGGCAAGATCATTGATGTCACCGATGATGAAGACGGCGAGCATGTTGAGATTTATGTGGAATAAGTCGCATCATGACCGGATCAATTGCTCAAATATTAATATTTTTAATGTAAGTAACCTTTAAACATAGGAGATATTGCCATGATGAATTTCTTTAAGCGTTTCCAGGATTTAGGAATTGAGGGTGAACAAGCGAAATTATGTATGATAAGATTTCCCGTCGAATATCGAATTGGAGGAGATGAAGGAAGCAAGCAAATGAAGTATCTGCTCATATCCAAGACGGAGATTCTGTGCTTGAGATAGCCCCGGGAGCCTGGCTATCTTTCAATTGAACTATCCAAGCTGGGGAAATATAAAATTACTGGCATGGATCTTAGCGAGGACCTTGTAGAAATCGCCACCAGAAATGCAAAGGTAGAAGAAGTTGATATTGACTTCCAACAAGGAAATGTTTCTGAGATGCCTTTCCATGAGAATGTGTTCAACTTTATTATTTGCGTCCTCGCATTCAAAAACTTCAAGGAGCCGCTTAAAGCTTTGGAAGAGATGCACAGAGTGTTAAAGCCAGGTAGCACAGCCCTGATTATCGACTTGAATAGAAAAGCGTCAATGAAAGTGACGAAAATAGTTGCAGAAAACATGGGGCTAAAAGGAATAATGGCATATGTTGCTGGTGCAATCCAAAGGCAAGCCGCCTACTCTAGGAAAGAATTTGAATCCTTTATCTCACAGACCGGATTTAAAGATTTTGTAATAAAGGATACCAATCTAGGATTCTCGATATACCTAAATAAACAATAATTAAAAGGGAAAATTACATGAACAACACAACAGCATATAAGGGTCTTCCGATGGAAGGCGTGATCGCAAGGTTATATGCCAAAACAACCCTCAAAGATTTGCATCGTCAATTTTAGAGAGCCTGTCAAAGCCATGGCCGAAATGTATCGGGTGTTGAAGCCAAAAGGCATCGCCGTTATTGTCGATATGCGGCGTGATGCGACACCTGAAGATATTGACCAGGAGGTCAGCAGAGTTGTTGAAAAGCGCTTATAGCATTGAAGACATGAAGTCTATGGCTGCGCAGACTCCGTTTAGCAAAGCCCAGAATTGAATCCAAGGGCATTGGCTTTCAACCCTGGCTCGAGAAATAAAAAGATCATCATATGACTAAACCAAGAATTATCGAACCCAAAGGTGCAACGGGGGAACTCACCGTAGAATCGAATGACAAGTTGATGAGAAGCTTGATGAATAAAGGTTATCTCGACACTGCAGCGATCACTCAAAGCGGAATCACCCACGGCACAGTTTTGGAAGTTGGACCGGGCCCAGGCTATCTTGGGATTGGTTGGCTTTCGAAAACTCAAGGCACGTTCTTGAAGGTACTCGATATCAGCCAGGATATGATTAATAAAGCCCAACGCAATGCTCAAGAATTCAAAGTCCAAGATCGCGTTGAATATCGTTTAGGCAATGCCAAACAAATCCCATTCGAGAATGGAACTTTCGATGCTGTGTTCACAAATGGTTCGCTTCATGAATGGTCAGATCCGAAGCTGGTGTTGGATGAAATATATCGAGTTTAAAAGCCGGGTGGGCGTTACTGCGTAACCGATCTGCGCAGAGATATAACCCGCTTTGCAAAGGTCGTCCTGCAATTTGCCATTCCAAAAGAATGCAAGGAAGGTTTTGTGTCATCGCTTCATGCTTCTTATGCGATGGAAGAATTGATGCCAATCTTGAAAGCGACAAATCTCAGGAATGCAAATATCGCCAAGGAAATGTGGACAGTCGTGCTTACAGGACGAAAGGATTGAAAATTCTTTCCATTCCGTGAAATAGAAAGGAATTAACAATGGAATCTGAAATTCTCTCATTGATTTGTGATCCGATCGCGTCACGATCCGCTTGAAATTGAAACTGTCTTTTGATTCGCATGGACGCAAACAGGAATCGCTCGTCAATCGGAAAACCGGAAAGCGCTTTCCAATTCGCGAAGGCATTCCGATCTTCCTCGAGAACGAAATCATATCCGGATCGAATAAAAAATATCAGTCCATGTATGACCGCTTCGCTCCGCTCTATGATTTCTCAACCTGGGCTTACTCGAATTGGAAGGGGATGAATGTTGAAGCCCGCTTGCGGGAATATCTTGACGAACTTGAAGTGAAAGAGGGCGACCGCGTGCTGGAAGTCTCAGTGGGCACGGGACGCAATCTTCAATTCCTGCCGCGCACTGCGCAATACTTTGGATTGGATATTTCATGGGGAATGTTGAAACGATGTCAACGTAACGCGAGAAAATGGAATCTCGATATCGCGCTCTTTATGGGAAACGCTGAATGTTTGCCGTTCAAGGATGAAATCGTTCGATGTGGTATTTCACTTCGGCGGGATTAACTTTTTCAATGATCGAGCGGCGGCGATTCGTGAAATGATCCGCGTGGCGAAACCGGGAACCAAGTTTGTCATTGGCGATGAAAATGAAGATCTGGCGCAACGATATGAAAACATTCCGGTCATGGATGGGTGGTATGGCAACCGCGCACAAGCCATCACTGCACCGATTGATCTCCTGCCACCGGAAATGCAGGAAGTGCACGTGAAAGACATCTCAGGCGGCGACTTGTATTGCCTGTCGTTTAGGAAACCGAAAGAATAAATCAAATCTTATTGGAGATTTCATGGCTGAATCAATTGCTCAACCTGTTGTTGCCTCTAATCCAATGAAACGCGTGCTTGCAATTCGCGATTTCCTTCTTCTTTGGATTGGGCAAAGCACGTCATTGCTTGGCGATCAATTCCATTTTATTGCCATGTCGTGGCTGGTATTGAAAATGACCGGCGATCCGCTGGCACTTGGCATCGTTCTGGCAGTGGGTGGGATTCCGCGCGTGGTCTTTACTTTGATCGGCGGCGCAATCACAGACCGGATTTCACCGCGCCGGGTGATGTTGATTTCAGATGTCATTCGACTTTTCATTTCGGCTTTGTTGGCGGCCCAAGTGTTGACCGGCACTCTGCAGATTTGGATGATCTACGTTTATAGTTTTATGGCGGGAGTTGTTTCGGGCGCATTCGAACCGGCTGCGATGTCCATGACGCCGCATCTGGTTCCATCGGAAGATCTCCAAGCTGGCAACTCGGTGATGCAGGGAAGTATGTCACTCGATCAGTTTTGTGGGACCCGCCGCGGCTGGCGTGATGATCGCCGCATTCCGGGATGTGAAAATCGGCGTGGCGTTGGCGATGGCATTCGACGCGTTCACGTTCATTGTTTCGGTGGTCACGTTGTGGATAATGAAAACCGGAGGAGAACTGATTGCCTCGGCTCAAAAATCCGGAGCGGTTGGTGTGCTCGAATCCATCCGTGAGGGAATCGTTTTTATGTTCAAGGATCCGGCTTTGCGCGCGATGTTCATCTTGATTGCTGTCGCCAACTTTGCATTTGGCGGACCGATTATTGTGGGCGTGCCTTATCTTGCGAATACGCGTTTCCCTGAAGGTGCCGCGGCGTATGGCTTGATCATCTCCGGTTACGCAGGCGGCAACTTGCTGGGTATCATTCTTTGTGGTGTGTTGCCGAAATTATCACACAGGCTGTTCAAGGTCTTGAGTGTGGTGATGTTTACATTTTTTGGCGTGGGACTTGGCGCCATGGCATGGATCAATATCACCGCGGTTGCGACTGTCGATCATGTTCATTTTGGGAGTGCTCAACGGTTATCTTGGTATTTTATTGATCACCGGTTTACAGCGCAGTACGCCCAAAGAAATGCTTGGACGTCTGATGAGCATGATAGTGCTTGCCAACCTGGGATTGATGCCGCTCTCACAGGCGATTGCGGGCGCGATGTTGCATTGGAGTGTTGCACCCATGTTCCTGCTGGCAGGTGCGATGCTGTTGGCTTGCGCCGTTTATATTGGAATTCCCAGCGTCGCTTCATTATTGACCGTTCGATTTATCGGCGAATCTCCTGAAAACACATAAGCCGAAATAGAAGTAAAATAAAACCAGTGCCGAAGTCGATAGCTTCGGACTCCTTTATCTGTATGAGGTGAGAATGCAAACACAATCGCAAGCCAAACCGCGCTTGAGTGGATTATTTGGCTTCACCATCGTCTGGCTAGGACAAATCATCTCAGTACTTGCCAGCGGCATGACCGCTTTTGCGTTTACCATTTATATGTATCAACAGACCAAGTCCGCGACCGCGATGGGATTCGTGCAGGTCGCTTATGTCACGCCATTACTGATCATTTCTCCAATTGCGGGCGTGATGGTGGATCGTTACAATCGCAAAACGATGATGATGATCAGCGATATCGTTGGTGGACTGGCTTCTTTAATTGCGCTCATCCTTTATGCCAGTGGCCATTTGCAATTTTGGCACGTTTATATTATTACGGCTATCAAAGGCGCGGGCGCTGCCTTCCAATGGCCCGCATATTCGGCGGCGATCAGTACCATGATCCCAAAAGAACAATACACGCGCGCCAACGGCATGATGTCGCTGGTGGAAGCGGGACCGGGCGTGGTTTCACCTTTGATGGCTGGCGCGTTAATGCCGTTCATCGGCGTGAGCGGCATCCTGATCGTGGATGTACTGACATTTGCAATTGCGATTCTTGCTTTGGCTGCTGTGTTCATTCCTCAGCCGCCGCGTACTGCTGAAGGTCAGGAGGCGGAAGGAAACATTCTGAAACAAGCCGCTTTCGGATTTAAATATATTTTTGCGCGTCCCAGTTTGCTGGGCTTGCAATTGATCTTCTTCTTTGGTAATCTATTTCGGGGATTGGTATCACTGTGTTGGCTCCTATGGTTTTGGCGCGCACTTCGCAGAATAGTCTGGCACTTGGTTCGGTTGAATCGGCGGGTGCAATCGGAATGGTGATTGGCGGAATTGCGATCAGCGCCTGGGGCGGATTCAAAAAGCGCATTCATGGCGTATTGATGGGTTGGTTTATATTCAGCCTTTTTAATTCCGTGTTATTTTGGCATTTGGACGCGGAGTGCCGATTTGGGCGCCTATGATGTTTCTGGGCGGACTCTTCGTGCCGCTTCTCAATGGATCAAATCAAAGCATATGGCAAGCCAAGGTCGCACCCGATTTGCAGGGACGCGTTTTCACGGCGCGTCGTTTGATTGCTTGGTTCACGAATCCAATCTCGCCGATCATCGGCGGCACGTTGGCTGACTTTTTGCTCGAGCCTGCGATGAAGAATCAGGCGAGTGGATTCTGCTCG
Source organism: uncultured Chloroflexia bacterium (assembly GCA_963752775.1). Lineage (GTDB taxonomy): Bacteria > Chloroflexota > Anaerolineae > Anaerolineales > Villigracilaceae > Fen-1038. The sequence goes on along the minus strand of CAVVZL010000005.1, from coordinate 180,572 downwards.
TTTCTTCGCGCCAGCCTTCGGATCCGGAGCTCGGAAGCGGAATGTCACTTCTGATTTTTATCTGCGGACTTTGCATGATGCTGGTCGGATTATCCGGATATTTTGTCCCAGCCATTCGCAATGCAGAATCCATCCTTCCAGATCACGATGCATTGCCGGCCGCGCAATTTGTATCCACTGATTAGTTTACCACCAATTGATCTGAATAAAAAAGTCTCCTGAAAACTCAGGAGACTTTTTTTTTACGTGAGCAATTAGCAGCAACTCGCCGCCACAGCATCATCACGCATCGCAATCTGGGATTACGGATAAATTAGTCATCGCATTCACCTCCTTTCCGAAAAATATTCCAGTTATTATTATGGTTTGTTGGCTGTGATCTTTGCGCTGAAGACCGTCTTTCGAAATTTTCTCACGTGAAAAAGATTTCAATTCAACTGATGATACCAAAGTCACTTATCGCTTCATCAATTATTGCATCTTCGAAATAGGTGGGCGTGACGGAAATATTGATGAGTCCGGCGGATTCCATTGCGGCTTGATAATCTTTCATATCCAATGCGCCCGCGATGCAACCAGCCCATGCGCTCAAGCTTTTCTTGATCGCCTCTGGCAGCGGACCACCGGTGACGATGTCAGACACCGCCAGTTTGCCGCCGGGTTTGAGCACGCGGAAGGCTTCGCTAAAAACTCTGGCTTTATCGGGCGAAAGGTTGATGACACAATTCGAGATGATGACATCCACGCTGTTTGCATCAGCTGGCAAATCTTCAAGATAACCCTGACGGAATTCCACATTTGCGATGTTCAAGCGCTGTGCGCTTGCGCCGCGCACGCTCGATCATTTCAGGAGTCATATCCACGCCGATCACTTTTCCTGTCGCGCCGACCTTCTTGGCGGCGAAGAAACAATCCAGTCCTGCACCGGAGCCGAGATCGAGCACGGTTTGACCGGGCTGCAAGCTTGCGAGCGTGATCGGGTCGCCGCAGCCGTAGCTGGTGGATGAAATATCCGAGGGCAGGGTGGTAAGCAAATCAACCGGGTAGAGACTGCTCTGAGGGCTGCAGCACGCATCGGAACCGCAGCAGGAAGCGGAGCTCTTGATTCGTTCCGCATAATGTTCGCGGACACTTTCGTGAATGGTATCAGGGTTTTGGGTCATGTTGGCCTCCTTATATAGATGATTGTCTATGTATTTAGGCAAAAAGAATGGACGCATCCTGAGGATCAGCGTCCGCTCTTTTTAGCTTGCGATTTTGATGAGCTTCTCGGCAGTCTTGGTTTCGGGCGCGAACTTGATCATCAAATGTCCGCAACAGGTTACGACGCGATCCTGATTCAACGAATAAAAAGTTTGCTTACCTTCCTCGCGCACATTGACCAGTCCCGCCTCGCGTAAAATGGCGAGATGATGCGAGACGGTGGGTTGCGTGACGTGCGTCTTTTCGACGATCTCGTTGACCGAGAGCGAGGTGCAGCAACACAGACTCATGATCTTCTGGCGGGTCTCGTCGGCGATGGCTTTCGCGAACAGGACGGCATCTACAGCAGTCATATCGATAACCTTCGATGTGTATTATATAGATAATCGTCTATTTGTCAAGAGGCGATTTGCGATGAGTTGAATGACTACATCAACCCATCCATCACTTCCACGAGGCACCACCGCCGCGCCGACCACACTTGGTCCAGTATGAACGCCGAGCACCGGCGAGATGCGCATCACTTCAAGTTTTGCAATGTTCAATTTTTCTTTGAGTTCATTTGACAATTCTTCAGCTTTATCTGCAAAGCGTCCGTGTAGAGACCGTGACCCATAACGGCGCATTGGCATACTTATTGTAAAGATGTTCTGTGATTGCTGACATGCCTTTGGCAATCGTGCGCGCATTTGTGACGGTGCTGTATTTGCCATCGGTATCGACTCGGATAACCGGCTTGAGATGAAGCAACGCGCCAGCCATCGCTTTGACGCGTCCGATGCGCCCGCCGCGCGCCAGATAATCCAGCGTATCGAGCGTATAAATCACTTCGGTCTTCTCGCGGATTTTTGCCAGCCGTTCCTGAATCGCATGCATCGTCCAACCGGCTTTCGCAGCGAGCGCGGCAGTGATGACCTGAAACCGTTCGCCGCCGGAAAGGGTGAGCGTATCCCAGAAATCAACATTCGCTTCGGGCTTGGCTTCTTCTCCGCCGCGCGCGCGGCGTTGATGGTTCCGCTCAAGCCAGATGAAATGTGAAGTGAAAAAATATTCCTATCGAGCTTCGCAACCTTGCGATAGATTTCGTTGAAGATTCCGCTGGAAGCCATGGCCGTGCTGGGGACATTCGGTTGCATCGCTTCGAGCCGATCATAGAAAGCGTCCGCCGAAATATCTATGGAGCTTACTTCGCCCTCCGGAAATTGAATGTAAAGCGGCGCTTGTTCGATGCCTAATTCTTTCAATTCTTCTGCAGATAGGTCCGCGGCGCAATCGGTAACGATTTTCATTGTTCTCTCCTTTAGCCATTGAGTAGCAAATGAGCGATTCTCAAAAAACCATTTCACGGTATCGGCGATGGTTTCATATATCGTGCGTGGGTAATAACCTAATTCGCGTGTCGCCTTGTCATGGCTGATGTTGCAATTGCTTTGCAGCACTTCCAATGAATATGGCGTGAAGCGCGGCGTCGATTTTGATTTGCGGTAATACCACGGCGTAAAGCGCGCCGCGAACTCCGCCAGATCAAATGGCACTTTCATTTGAAAGAAATGTTTCCCCGTGATCTCACGCACGGTTTCGAGCAGATATCGCACCGAAATTTTTTGTCCCGATAAAATATAGCTTTCGCCGCGCCGGCCTTTATCCAACGCCGCAATCATTCCATTGACCACATCGCGCACATCCACAAAGTTATATGCGCCGTCCACGTAAAGAGTTGGTTTGGCAAAAGCTGCATCGTGGATGACCGAGCCCATCATCGAGCCGCGGAAATCGTACGGGCCGATGACTCCGGTCGGACAAACGATCACCGCTTCCAGTCCCGCTTGAGCCGCTTTCTGAACTTCGAGTGTTGCTTCCGCCTTTGAACGATCATATTCACCATAGGCATTATATGGATCATATGGCAGGCGTTCATCAATCACGCCACTTTCTACGCGCTGGATGGCATGGATTGAGCTCGCGTAAACTATCTTCTTCACGTGAGCTTCTTTCGCAACTCGCATCACGTTGCGCGTACCTTCCACATTGACTTTGCGTACGAAGGGATTTTCTCCGGGCATGATCGAAATGATTCCGAGCCAGATGAAAAACTGCGCGTACTCCTTGAAACGCTGTTGAACAGGGAAGTAGGATCGAGCACGTCGCCTTCCATCGCTTCAACATTCAGACCTGAAGCGGGGCGCGTCTTTCTCCGGGCAGAATCAACACCCGGACTTTTTCGCCCCGTTCGAGCAATTTGCGGACGAGGACGTTTCCAATGTGCCCGGTCGCGCCAGTAACCAAAATCATTCTAATTGCCTCATTTCTTTATCAAACTATCTAATAACATGGTCGTGCTTTCGCGCGCCACCTTTTCCCATTTTGCGCCTTTAGGGTCGAGCAGACTCTGCAATAACAATCCCATTGCCGTCGAGACGATCAAGCGTGATGCGATTTGCGGATCCACATCCACAAATGAACCTTCATCCACGCCCTTCTTGATCAGCGACGTGAAATATTTATGATATCGGCGATACGGCGCGATGCTGGCCTGCCAGATTTTCTTGTCTCGACTGGCTTGCAGCCAGAACTCCATGAACATCGGCAAATGATTCCCTGCTGTTTCAAAAATATAGGGGAAGGCTTCCGTCATTTGCATGAAGGTTTCGGGCGCGGTCTTATCCTTGGATGCTTCGATGGCGGTGTCAATCGTTTTCAGCCAGCCATCCAGCAACGCCAGGAAAAGCGCCTGCTTGCTTTCAAAATGATGATAGAACGCGCCCTTGCTGATTCCCGCTTCATCACAAATATCGTCCACACTGGCGGCATTGAAGCCGCGGTCGGAAAATAGCTTGACCGCTGATCCCATGATTCGAGAGCGTGTCTCTTCGCTGCGTTGCTGCATAATTCCTTTCGACTCCTGTCTCCCGTTTGGAAGAGGGCGGCTGAGAGTTAAAACCGACCAGTCGGTATCTTTTTTACACCGCTTTATTTGTACTGTCAATGGATGGAGCTGACGATCTTATTAGAAAAAGATGGTGGGGGCAATCTATTCCATAATCACGACTCTCACTCATCGGTTTGTTTCATTGATTTTCCCAAGGCGGAATTTACAGTTTGTTTGTTGCATCTACACTCATATGGATCGTTTTTCAAAATTATGCTTTGCGGTGAAAATTACTTGCTTGTCGAAAATAAGCGGAGAACCATGAGCTAAATATTTCGCTCCCTGATTACTTTCATTTTATGCCTTCTCATAGGTGGCTGTTCATCGTTTCCCGCTCTATTTCAGAACGGGCATCTCAATTTGCAAGGGATTCATAAGATTCAGCATATTGTCATCATTATGCAGGAAAATCGTTCTTTCAATTCATATTTTGGAACTTATCCGGGCGCAGATGGGCTGCCGCGTGCCAATGGACAATTCACGGTCTGTTTAATGATCCGAAAACTGGAAAGTGTGTTTATCCGTTCCACGATCCTGATGATAAGAATTTTGGCGGGCCTCATGATGCAGCTAATTTCACCGCGGACGTGGATGGCGGTAAGATGGATGGCTTTATAGCCCAAGCAGAGAGTAGTCCAACGGGTTGCAAGAATGCGGACGATCCATCTTCGGTGGTGGCGGCGTTAACGGACATCATGGGCTGGCATGATGCACGTGAGATTCCCAATTATTGGAAGTATGCGCAGAGCTTCGTCTTGCAGGACCATCTGTTCGAACCGAATGCCTCATGGAGTTTGCCGGCGCATCTCTTCATGGTTTCGGAATGGTCGGCGAAATGCAGCAAGGCAGGTGACCCGATGAGTTGTGTCAATGCTTTGCAAAGTCCTGATTTTCCGCCGGACTTTAGTTTGGGAGGAAAACCTCCAAGCGGTAAATCGCCTGACTATGCCTGGACCGATCTGACGTATTTACTTTTCAAGCAGCATGTCACTTGGAAATACTATGTCGCAACCGGTAACCAGCCTGATTGTGCGGATGATGCGGCAGATTGTCCACCGGTACACCAAGATGCCAAGACGCCCGGCATTTGGAATCCGCTGCCCTTCTTTGATACCGTCAAGGAAGATAATCAACTTACGAATATCACAAGCACGCAAGAATTTTTCCAAGATGCCAAAGTGGGAACTTTACCGAACGTTAGCTGGGTCACACCGAATGACGCTGAAAGCGAACATCCGCCGGCGTTGATCAGTGTTGGGCAGAATTACGTCACGCGTCTGGTTGATGCGGTGATGCAGAGCCCCGATTGGAACAGCACAGCCATCTTCCTCTCGTGGGATGACTGGGGCGGATTTTATGATCACGTTGTCCCGCCGACAATTGATGAGAATGGTTACGGCTTACGCGTGCCGGGCATCGTCATCAGCCCGTATGCCAAACAGGGCTATATTGATCATCAAATCCTGAGCCACGATGCGTATGTCAAGTTTATCGAGGATGATTTTCTGGAAGTCAACGCATTGATCCCGAAGACCGATAGCCGTCCTGACCCCCGTCCTGATGTGCGCGAGGACGCCAGCAGTTCTGGGTAACCTCAGTCTTGACTTTGACTTCGACTCAATCTCCGCGGCCGCCTTTGATTTTGGATAATCATCCTCAACCGGGATCGGCATCCATTCCGGGCTCATAGGTTATTTCTTCTTTAACTAATCCACAACCGCAACCGCGACGCGTTCCTTCTCCGAGGCGGAGAAGAATCACGCTGGCAACTACCAGCACGCTTCCGACAAATTGGATAGGGTCAATTGCTCGCGCAGAAGGAAATAGGCCCAGATTGCGGTGAGGGCTGGTTCGAGCGCGGCGATGAGATTTGTTACAGTGGCAGGCAGATAATTAAGAGCTCACCAAATAAAGCCCGAAGCCGCCGATTGTCGGACCGACGCCGAGGAAAAACAAGAATTCCCCATCCGCTATAAGATGTTCCGAGCCATAAGAAATTTGAGAAGAGGCTTTGTCCACCTAAAGCATTCACCATGAGATTGAATAGAAAAAGAAAAATAACCGCATTGCCAAAACTGTATAGCATGGTTGACCATGGGTCAATGGATTTGTTCGCCGCGGTCTTGCCCACCAAGCTGTAGCAGGCGTAAAGGAGTCCGGTGAGCAGGCCGAATAAAATCCCCAGTGAATTAACTTTCCATGCGGAAGGATCCGCCGCGCCCGAAACCAATGCCGTGCCGGACAGACTCAAAACAATGCGAAATCAGTTTAACCTGATTGATCTCTTCTTTAAAAAACAAATAGTGACAGAATGGCTGTTATGGCAGGCGAGCTGTAGGCCAATACCGTTGCGACCGCCGCACCGTTGAATTGAACCGAGAACGTCCACATGGAATTGAACAGCGCAAGCGTGAGACCATATAAAATAAAAAATTTCCAATGTGATCCACCCAATCGAAAACGTGCACGGCTGAATAACGTAAACAGCGATGATCAGTCCGAACACGACGAAACAATCCCGCCAAAAAGCCAGCACCAGTGACGGCAGGTGATAAGTTGTGCTTAGATAGCTGATGAGAATACCGGTGGTCGATAACAGTACTGTCGCGCTGACACCGATCAAATATCCTCGCGATGAATTCTTCGATGATTCCTGCATTGCTCCTCCAAAAAGAGATTTCGCTTGTTGAAGTGAAAAAATGTCGTTTCCCTACCGTCGATTTATACTACCGTTTATATAAACGGGAAAGTTGGAGGGCACGATGCAATTTGATAACATATTCAAGCTATATTATGCAAGAGTTTTTCACAAGAAGGAAATTAATTATGGAACCGTATAGCTTGCCGTCACTTGATCGAGGATGTTGAAATATTGGCTTTTATATTTATTTTTCCATTCCACTGTAAAAATAAGAAAAGTGGTTTGGTTTCGGACTTCGATAAATGAAATGCCCGAAGCATCCGTAGACGCAGATGTCCAATTCAAACGTTCACTGCCATCATTCTCCATGTTCGTATCACTGATCGTGATGGAGCCGGTCTGACCATTCGTACTGAAATATTTATCAAGCAAATTCAAGGCAAATTGCGCATTGGTCGAACCGGAAATCGGCGTGCCATCATCGTAGGCAATATTTTGAATCACGGCATTGCCATCGGGCGATGTAAATGTATCCATATAATAATGACTGCCCGAAGATGGTCATGCTTCCAATCCTTCGGCAATTGGATTTGATAATACTTGTTCTGATCTGTGAATGTGGTCAGGTTCCTGGCGGGAATTGCGGCGTCGGCGTGATGCCTGCTGCAACCCACGGCAAAGAGAAGGATCATCCAAGACAAAAAATCGAAAGTTATTTAATTTCATTTTCACTCAAAACTTTTTGTGTCGCGCGAAACGCTAACGGCGGCAGATTGGATCGCTCGAACCATCCGACTTGATCGGCATCATCGCCAGCTTGAGGAATGCCGGAGATAAATTGTGCGGCGTAAACGATGATGAAATCCGCACCGCGCGGATGCTCGCGGCCCGCGATCACATCCATCACGCGCGTCACGCGGACCGTAAGGCTGGTCTCTTCCAAACATTCCCTTTCCGCGGCTCGCGCCGGATCTTCGCCCGCGTCCACAAAACCGGCAGGCAAAGTCCACAAGCCGCGGAAACGGTTCATTGACCCGACGCACCAACAACACGCGTCCATCTTGTTCCACAAGGACTGCTGCGGCGACTTTTGGATCGGCAAAATGAATCCATCCGCAACTTGGACAAACTGCACGCGGCTTGCCAAACTTTTCCTGCAAACTGACTGTTGATCCGCAACGCGGACAGAAATTTATTTCTTGTTCCATTTTTTGCGGAAGTATGCTTTCGTTGTTTCGAGGCAATATCCATGCGGTGATTCCAAACCCAAGAGCCAAAATCCCAAATAGTATTTCAACGTCAAATGGCACTGCTGATTTTTCTGAACACGAATCGGTTGGCTATTCTCAGCTTGAGGCGGTATGGATTTCAAAGTAACCTCAGGCGTGGAAGCTTCTGTTGTCATGGGCGCGGGGCCAGAACCTGACAATACAGGAGCTGCCATTGTCATTGGGGAGAGAGCCATCATTCGGGATGCGGGAGTTTCTGTCATCGAGTTTGCTGGGAGCGGAAGCGCAGGCGCTTGTGCTGCTGGAGCAGATTGCTGTGAAGTAGATAACGGAGCCCCGGCGCCAACGGCTGATGGAATTCGAGCCGCGGCAAAACTTGGAGCCGATAATGAAATCAATCCATTGACCACAAATGAAATGACGAATAAGAAAGTTGCTATTGCAGTTGCAAAACGAAAAACCGGAACAATGCGCGGCGTCGGTGGTCTGATGCCAGCCATTTGCGGAGTCAATGTGAAGTTGCGAGGTGCGCGTCTGAGAAGGGAGTTGACGGAGCAAGCCGCGGCTGGAGCGCAAATTATCTAAAGCGGCACGCAGACTTTCGTCTGAGGTGAGGCGGGATTCGAGGCGGGCGGAAGCCGTTGGATTGAGTTGTCCATCTAAATATGCAGAGAGGAGTTCGACATCGCGGGGATTCATGATTGTTCCTCTTGCAGACGAAACGCGGCGGGCAGAAGTTCCGCAAAGCCTTGCAGACATTCCTGCAAGCGGATGCGAGCGCGAGCGAGACGCGATTTGATGGTGCCGAGCGGAGCGCGGATTGCCGCGGCGACTTCGTGTGTAATCGAGACCTTGAATATCGGCGAGCACAACGACGACTGCGAAATTCAACAGGAAGATGATCGAGACAATGCTGGATGGCGTGTTCGAGTTCGTCGGCTTCGGCTTGCTGTTCCGGCGTGAGATGGGGATCGGCAAGCCAGCGCGGCAAATCCATTTCATCGCCGTCATCATGCACAATTCGGGTTCGAGCGGAGTGGTGGGACTGCGTTTGCTTGCGGCGAAGTTCATCGTAGCAGGCATTGGTCACGGTGCGCATCAGCCAGGCTTTGAATGATCCGCCGCGATAGGAATTGAGATGTTGGAACGCGGAAAGAAACGCATCCTGCGTTGCATCGGCGGCGAGATCGTCATCGCCAAGGATGCGCAGGGCGGTGTTGAAGAGCGCATCTTGATAATGCAAGACGAGCGTATTGAAAGCATCGAGGTCGCCGCGTTGCGCGGATTGGATGAGGGCGGGTTCGTCCATTGTTTTTTTTTTGTCAGCCGATTTGCTATACTTAATTCAGGTTCTCAACTAATTCTAATCTATAAACGAAGGTGCTATGAATGAAACTGACTTAAGCCTATTTGATTTCGAGTCTCATTATTACACCACAGAGAGTCAGGAAAGACTGAGTGGTTTTGCAAATTACTTAGCTATTATGGATACGCAAGTTGCACGCATCGAGTCTGAACAGTTTGAGCAACTAAAGAAAGATTTAGAAACTGTACCTGATTCATGGAGTTATCCGGACCAGTCTTAAAACCCGCTACCAGCCGCCGGGTTTCAACTTTAAGATTACTTTTGCTTAGAGTTTTCACTGTTCCCCCGTTGTTTTGGTTTGGCATGTAATAGAAGAAGAGCTAAAAAGAGTCTGCATGAAAATCCAACACCGAAAAGGATCAGTCCCATAAGAATGGGAAGGCACCGGCACAATTAAGCAGTGCAAGAAAAATTCTTAAAGAAGTTACTGGCTCCGCTGATGCCGACATCTCGCATTGGTCTGATATTGATGATCTGCAGAAAGTTAGAAATTGCATTGTGCATACGTCTGGCTTTGTAGATAAATCTGGGGATAAAAACATTTGATAAAACTTGTTGAAGCAAAACATCTTGCTCGTCAGATAGATAATTATGATGGGGCTTAAGAATTGAGGCCGAATACTGTGAACTAGCTATTAAGAGTACAGTCGAGTTTTTTGCTGAGGTATTCGATAAAACTGGAATTAAGATTTGGAATGAAAACGAAATAAGTAGGATCTCTATAAACCAAAGCGCGGTCACACTGGCTTAGCGCACCCTGCGCTTCAAAAGATAATATAACCCTCTCCAGATCGTTATTCCGAATGCAGATGTCGCGCTCGAGCACAACTGCGAAAATTGGAATGATTGGCGCGTCTAGGATCAGTCCGCGCAGGACAACTGCCAGCGGTCCGGCAAAGAGCATCGTCAGCGCTGGGACGCCAAAGTTGTTTTGGATTCGAATTTATTTCAGAATTAAATAATTGAAACCACGGTGCGAGCAGAAACCACGCGGTGAGGAGAGGAATGAAAGTGGACAACATGCGCGGCAAAAAATAGATCGAAGTCTCGTTGTGAGTTGCAAAGCCAATCAGCGTTACGATGAGTAAAGTCAGTGTATCGCCGAGGATGAGAATTCTATTTTTCATTTTGTTAAACGTGTAGGGGCGGATGACCATCCGCCCCTACAATAAATCATTCTTCGTTCCGCAAAGCGGGGAACAACAACACTTCACGGATAGAATGTTTGTCCGTCAACAACATGGTGAGGCGATCCACCCCCATGCCGAATCCACCGCAAGGTGGCATTCCGTAGCGCATGGCGCGCAGATAATCCTCGTCCATGGGATGCTTCTCCTCATCGTCGGCGGCGTAATCGTGCCCCATTTCGATAAAGCGTTGTTCTTGATCGAGCGGATCATTCAATTCGGTGAAGGCGTTGCACAATTCAAAGCCCGCAACATAACCTTCGAAACGTTCGACGGTTAGCAGATCGCCTGGTTTGGATTTTGCCAACGGCGATATATCGCGGGATAATCGTAGATGAATGTCGGTTGGATCAACATTGGCTCAAGGAACTCGCTTAATATAAAGTCAATCAATTTGCCGCGCGTTGCTTTGGGATCGGGAGTTTTATCTTTGTGCTTCGACACAATTGCTTTGAACAATGCCTCGGCTGTTTTGTGTTCAGCGATATCAATGCCGGAGGCTTCGATCAATCCCTGACGCATTTCTAATCTACGCCACGGCGGCTTAAACTCAAGATCGTAATTGCCATGTCTGATCTTTGTTCCGCCTGTGACTTTTTCAGCGGCAAACGCCACCATCTGCTCGGTCAATTCCATGACCTTGAGATAATCCGCGTATGCCCAATAGAATTCCAATTGAGTGAACTCCGGGTTGTGTTTATAGGAGACGCCTTCGTTGCGGAAGTCGCGTCCGATCTCATAGACTTTTTCAAGATTGCCAACCAATAATCGTTTGAGATAAAGTTCAAACGAGATACGCAGATACATATCCTGATTCAACTCATTGTGATGCGTGGTGAACGGACGCGCCGCCGCGCCGCCATAGATCGGTTGAAGGATCGGCGTTTCGACTTCAAGAAAGCCTTTGTCATCGAGAAATTCGCGCAAAGCTTTGATGGTCATTGCACGCTGCCGGAACGTTTCGCGCACTTCGGGATTAACGGCAAGGTCGGCATAGCGTTGTCGAGCGCGGAGTTCAGGATCTTCCAACGCGGCATAACGGACAACGGTACCATCGTCCTGGGTTACATCTTTGTCAGCAGGCAAGGGACTCACGGCTTTGGCAAGCAGTTTGAAGTCATAGACATGCAGCGTCACTTCGCCGGTTTTGGTGCGGAATATCACGCCCGAGGCTTGAATGAAATCGCCGATATCAAACATCTTATTGAAGAAAGTCAACCCGCTCCTGAGTCAATTCGTTGATGCGCAAGGAAAAGTTAAATCTTTCCTGCGCCGTCTTCGATGTGAGCAAATGAAATCTTGCCCATCGCAGCGCGTCGCCCGGATGCGTCCCGCAAGAGTCGCCTTAACCTCACGACCATCTTTTTCGGCCGATTCAAATTCGGCAATGGCTTGTACGCTAGTATGTGTCCGCTCGGCTCGTGTTGGATATGGCTCCACGCCCTCCAGCGCGAAGTTCCTCGATTTTTTGCAAACGAATTTTTTCAAGAGAAGTGTATTCTGGCATATCCTATCCTTAAACAAAAAGCCCCGCGCGGCCTAATTGCAGACGCGCGGGGCCGCAAAGTCAATCCTCGATTTACTTGACCTTGATGATCTTGACTTTATATGTTCCATCCGGCGTTTCGACGTGCACGGCATCGCCGACTTCATGATTCAGAATAGCTTTGCCGATGGGCAATTCGTTCGAGATTTTGCCTTCGCGTGGGTTGGCTTCTGCCGCGCCGACAATCGTGTAGGTCTCGGCCTCATAACCTTGTTCCTGAATGGTTACGGTGGAGCCAATTTCCACGACGTCCGCCTGATGATGATTCTTTTCCTTTTCTTCCTCGATCACGCGCGCCGAAGCTAAGAGCGTTTCCAATTCCTGAATGCGGCCTTCGACGAAGGCCTGTTCATTCTTGGCCGCTTCATATTCTGCGTTCTCGATGAGTTCCCCGCCTTCCATCGCCTCGTGCAAGCGGTCCGCCACTTCCTGGCGCTTGACAGTGCGCAGGTGATCAAGCTCATCCTGAAGTTTCTGATAGCCTTCCTTGGTCAGGAATTTTGTCGCCATAATACTTTCCTTACTAAAGAATTTGCATCCTGTACAGGATGCAATTGGGTGCCATTTCCAACGGCACGCTTAATATCTCACGATTCAAAGGGCGATGCAAGCGCGGCTTTAAGCTGTCTGGGCAGGCCGCCAAAAACAGATGCCTTTTCGGTCAGACCAGTATTCGTTGATCTTTTGGCGCATGATTTCCGGGGAATCGAACAGAGTCGAGAACTGGGAGGCGTATATTTCAATCGCGTCCTGCCAGACCTTGAGGCCGGCCTCCGAAACCGGCTGAACGGAATCCTTCATCCCCGCAGTTTTTGACGCGAAATCATCCGGATAATTCATCAGATACGGAATATCGGCAATCCATGTCGTCGAACGTTTAAGCAATTCGACAGCGCTTCGTACGATGACGTGGTCAACGTGTCCTCCGATCGCCAATTGGGCGATAACGAAATCGTCCGGCTTCAACCAGGCGACCATCGTTTGTGCGATCTGTGCTGGCAGATCCGCCTCGGCTGGGTTGGGACCGATGATCGCATCGTTATATAAGAACTCGCCATTCCTGCCGCGGCGGTAGATGCAATCCAGAAAAGTCAAAATGCACAGCTTTCGCACCCACCGTGGCCGCAGCTCTTTGATCCTCTGCACGTCGAACGCGAATGGTTTCTTCAGCAGACGTAGTTCCCCACAGCGCATGGAGGTGTTTGGCAAAATCGGTTAATTCCGTTCCATCAGGAAAGCCGCACATGAAAGTCCAAATCTCGACCGAATGTCCAGCCTGAACCTGATCGTAGATCGGCCCTCCGGCAGAGAGAACGGCATCGTCCAGATGCGGGGAAAAGTAGATATAACGCATGAGTGCTATTTTACCCCTCCCCAGCCCTCCAAATATCCGCCGGACATTTGGAGAGGGTGACCGACACTTTCACATGCACGCAAGTGCAGCTGAGTGGGTGGGGCGGCGGGCTACTTCTTTTTCTCTTTCTCACCCTTCTTGCGGTTTTGAAACGAAAGCACAAAACCTAAAATCACAAGCCCGAGCACCAGACCTAACGCACAGCAGGTGAAAGCCATCATCAACGTTAACGAAACCGGCGGATATTGCATGAAGTTCTCCAAAAGATCATTTTGAGCTAGTATAGTATAAAGTGGATAATCCTTGGGGAGCCAATATGAAAAATGCTTTGTGTTATTGCTTTGATGATGTTTGTGATTGTTGCATCTGTCCCATCTCAAAGAAATGCAGCTAGCGGGAGGATAATATTTCAACGGAACCGCAATAGAGATTCTGCGGTTTGTTCATTATGAACGCAGATGGTTCCGACCAGAGAAAACTAGCCAGCTTTCCTAAAACTGGATATTGTCCTGACTTTTTCCCGTCGCCAGATGGAAAACGTATTGCTTTTGAGACAGTTGAAGATGATGGCAGGAGTGAAATCGATTTAATTGATCTCGATAGTGGGAACAATCAAATTTGACCGAATGAAACCCGCTGCAAGCCACGCTGTTTAACGGCAGTGGATAAGCCGGGTTTCTCGAATGTTTCAACAGAACTTTATTGGACAAACACAGGGAAAAGTGATAAACTATAAAAGAACACTTGTTCTACTTGACTTCCAATGATACGAACGCTCATTCTGCCCTGCAAGCTTTCAAACAAAACAGCCGATGCGCTCAATCGAGAGAGTGGACGGATCTACACGGAAGTAATGATTGAGCATTATCGGGTGTATCGCAATCACGATGTTTGGTTGAACAATCCGCAGATGCAAAAGTACCATGATCGGATATCTCAATCTTCCTTCCTTCATGCTCACTCGATAGATGCGGCGCAGGAAGCGTTTTATAAAGCGTGCAAGACCGCCCGAGCGAACCGAGACGATGGGGCGAGCTATCCGCATAAGAAGAAATCCTACCGGACCACCCTTTGGAAGAATACCGGCATTCGCAAGTGCGGCAGTCACCTGTTATTGGCTTTGGCCAGGGGAAATGAACCGGTCCCTCTTCGGCTATCAAGTGAGTTGTCCAAACTGGAAGGTGAACAATTTCTTGAAGTGCGATTGGTCTACGACAAAGCGTACGGGAAATACGCATGGCATGTGGTGATTGAGACGGGCATGCAAGCGCGCTTAAGTCCGGGGACGAACATGGCAGGCGTGGACTTGGGAGAAATCCATCCGGCAGCGATCACCGATGGGCAACAATCCATAATCATTTCTTGTCGCGAATTGCGCTCACTCAATCAATATCGCAACAAGAGATTCGCAGAGCTCAAGAGCCTACAATCCAGCAAGAAGAAACAATCCCGCAGGTGGTGGAGGATCCAACGAAGGATCAATCGTTTCCTGGCGCAGAACAAACAACAACGCCGGGATTTGGAGCACAAGATCAGCAGGGCTGTCGTGGATTGGAGTGTTCTTCATCAAGTGGGGACTCTCGTGATGGGCGATGTGCGGGATGTGGCGGATGGCAAGCGGCTAAATCGGAAAAGCCAGCAAAAGGTGAGTAATTGGTCGCATGGTCAAATACGCCGCTATCTCGCATACAAAGCTGAAGCGGAAGGCATCGTCGTGGACGATGAGATTGATGAATCCTATACCACTCAGACTTGCGTTTATTGTGGGACGAGACAGAAGCCAAAGGGAAGACTCTACGCTTGTCAATCGCCCGAATGTAGGCGAACCTATCACCGGGATGTGGGAGGGGCTGCCAACATTCTTTCCCGTTTTTGCTATGGGGAATTATCCAGGGTAGAAGCGCCTCATCCTTTCTTCTTTCGTCCGCACTCGAAAGTATCGCAATCGGTTGCATTGCGTAGTCTCTTTGGCACAGAGTAAATGGCTCGCTCAGGCGAGAAGCCACGCCGCTTCAGCGGCTGTGGAGTGTCACGAATAATGAAGCTAATAACTGGGATCTTGCATGGTCGCCACCTGAAAAACAAATTGCCCTTGCAGCTGGACGCGAGATGGTCTTGATTGATGCGAAGTACAAGTTTTGGACAGATAACATTTGGATCAGGAATGTCGATGGCTCAAATATCCGCAGACTGCTGATAATACAACCAGTCAATACGATTCATCGGCATAGTCTCCTGATGGCAATAAACTTGCATTCGATCTGTGATCGCGGAACAAGGATGGTTTATTTTTGCATGACGGTTTTCAACTTATGAAATTAAGCGACGTCCAGCTGGTCCCGTTGCCTTCTTCGCTGGTTAATCAGATAGGTGGGCCGATTTCAGATAGGCAGACCAATATAGCCTCCAGATAAAAAGCATATTGTTTTTGAATTTGCTCGAGAAGGCGGCAAATCTTATCTCTAGATTATGAATGCTGACGGCACTAATCAAAGACGGTTGCCCAATGGATCGGGCGAAAAAGCCGCGCTGATTTGGTTGCCAGGACCACAAAACATGCTATCGGCTCATTTGTCGCCTCGTAACAGATCACCTCACAAACCTGCAAGTCTGCTTAATCGACGCATCCACTTCTTGCAGTATAATTTCCTGCACTTGCTCCCAACCTGGGGGCTTTTGAAGAGGCAACATGGCTTTACGCGGCAATCTGCGTGACTTTACGATAACTCAACTGCTCAATCTGATCAACCTGGCGCAAAAGACTGGCACGCTGGTTGTGGATGGTCCGAGCGAACAAGCTCAAGTCTCGTTTCGGGAGGGAAACTGGCATATGCCCGCATCGGTTCAGAGGATAACAGCTTGGCGTCGGTGTTGCATAAGGCCAACAAGTTGAATGCCAACCAATATCGTGCGATTGCTGAACGTTCCGGTCAGATGACGGATAAGGAACTCGGACTTTTGCTGATCAACG
Source organism: uncultured Chloroflexia bacterium (assembly GCA_963752775.1). Taxonomy (GTDB): domain Bacteria; phylum Chloroflexota; class Anaerolineae; order Anaerolineales; family Villigracilaceae; genus Fen-1038. The sequence continues at coordinate 164,146 of CAVVZL010000005.1, read as the reverse complement.
CCGGTTACGTTTCGCAGGAAGATATCCTGCTCAACTCTGCAAGGTTATTTCACTGATGTGATTCGCCACCTCTTTTCCTGGGTCGAAGGTTTCTTCCGTTTCGAGAATGATATGCTTCCGCCCGATGACCGCATCAATGTGCGGCTCGATCTTGAAAATCTAATTATCGAAGGCTCGCGTCAATTGCGCGAATGGGAGGAACTGCAGGATGAAATTCCCAGCCTCGATATGGCGCTCAAATTCACCGACCGTCCGATGACGAATCTCAATCTCAGCGTCGAAGAATGGCGCGTGGTCAAGTACATTAATCCGAAGAACACCATGAAGCAGATTGCTTCGGCGGCGAAGTTGAGCGACATGGAAATCCGCCGCATTGTTTACGGTTTGATTCAAGCGGGTCTCGTTGAGATGGTCCGGCCGCTGGGCGCTCAAGCGGTGCCGCACGTAAATCCCAAGATGTTCCCGACGCAGGATAAAGAAGAACAAAAGACGCTCATCAACAAACTGATCGGGCGTATCCAGAAGTTGTAATTTATTTTGGAAGGAACGGAATTATGAAAACAGTCAAAATGGTGGTCACAGGCCCCTTCAGCGCCGGCAAAACTCAGTTCATCCAATCGGTGAGCGAGATTGATGTAGTTGCAACAGAGCGAAAAGTTTCCAGCGCCGCGGAACGATCCGTCAAAGATGCGACCACGGTCGCGATGGACTTTGGCCGCATCACCGTGGATGAAGATTTGGTTCTCTATCTGTTCGGAACTCCCGGCCAGAAACAATTCGACTTCATGTGGGAGATCCTCTCGGAGGGCATGTTAGGCTTCATTGTTATGGTTGATTCGACCCGTCCTGAGACTTTCCGAGAAGCCCGTTCTATTCTCGAGACTTTCCGCGCCTATGCGCCTACGCCTTTTGTCGTTGCTGCCAATAAGCAAGATAAAAAGGATGCCTGGGAGTTGGATGATATGCGCCATGCACTACGGCTGGATGCCAAGACCAAGTTATTGCCTTGCGTGGCTACTAATAAAACGCAAGTCAAACAGGTTTTGTTGGAATTGCTTTACAGTATTCTGGCAGAGATGGAATCCGGTAAATAAAAACGGTGATATTTTTAGAAATCATAATCTCCTGCATCCATGAGAGAATCGCGTGTCTTCAATAACGACTGATCAGGGAATTGTTCACTACGAAGTTTATGGGAGAGGCAAACCTGTCATTCTCCTGCATGGCTATCAAGGCTCATGGGGATTGTGGCAGGAAACGATGGCTTACCTCGGCGCGTTCTATCGCACCTATGCTTTGGACTTTTGGGGTTTTGGCGAATCGGGCACTAAACGTGATACGTATGCCGTGCAGGACTTTGTCAGTCTCGTCAATCAATTTATGGAGCAACTAGGAATTGCCCGCGCGCCATTGGTGGGACATAGCATGGGCGGGACTGTCAGCCTAGCCGTCGCTATAAAATATCCCGAGCGAGTCAGCAAGGTTGTGATCATCGGCTCTCCGATTGTCGGCTCGTCGCTGTTCTTTTTTCCCAAGGTTTTTGGTTATCGCGCATTTGGATGGCTCACCTATCATAATATTTGGGTCTATAAATCGTTTTATCATTTGCTGGCTTCTGCTTATTCGAAGGATCGCAACTGGGCAACGATGATGGATCGCGATGTTTCCCGCACAACCATGCAGGCTTTCTTCGCCAGCATTGGCTCGCTGCGCAAGACAGATTTGCGTTCCAGCCTCAACCAAATCCATACGCCGGTTCTGGGCATGTTTGGTGACAAAGATATTATCGTTGATCCTAAACAATGGAAGCCTTTGCAAGCCGGTGTGCCGCAGGCCCGCGTGGAGTGTTTCCACAATGCGGGCCATTTTATTATGTTGGATGAGCCCACCGAATTCAGCCAGAAGCTCAAGGCTTTTCTTGATGAGCCGGACCCGATCAATTTAACTTTATGACCGAATATTTTTATCCTGAGCGGATGGGACGCATCATCATGCTTGCGATGGAGGAGGTGATCGGAAAGGACGCTGTTCGTTCCGTTTTCAATCTATCATCTCTCGCCTCTTATGCCGACGAATATCCGGAGGCGCGCCCAGAAAAAACTTTTCCATTCAAGGCGGTAACTCAGCTTCAAGAATCGCTGGAGCAGGTTTTTGGTCCGCAGGGCGGACGCGGAACAGCTTTACGTATTGGACGGGCCTGCTTCCAATATGGTTTGCGTGAATATGGCTCCATGCTCGGCATGACCGAGATGGCGTTCCGCCTGCTTCCACTTCCCACAAAAATCCATAGCGGCGCGAAATTGTTTGCCGATCTTTTCAATAAACAAACTGATCAAGTTGTTCGAATCGAAGAAAAGGATGACAAGTTGTTCTGGCACATTGAGCGTTGTCCATTGTGCTGGGAACGCAAAACAACGCGAACCGGTTTGCCATTTGGCGGTGGGACTTTTGCAGGAGGCGCTTTACTGGCTGAGTGGTGGTAAGATATTCAATGTCGAGGAGATTGCCTGCATTGCGCGTGGTGACCCTGCCTGTACGATTGTCATTGATCCAATGCCTCTATCATAGAGGTCGGATTCTCTAACAAAATTGTAGGGACGGGATATTCCCGCCCCTACCATATTAAAATTTAAGAGACCATGCTCAAAATCATTCTTCATGCACCGAATGTGATCATGCCATTCTGCGAACCGGCGCGCGAACTGCGTTTGCAGAATGCGCCGCTTTGGCTGTGGCAGCGCAACCTGCTTGCGCCTTATGTGACGCGTGAATTGGAATTAAAAAAGGGGATGCCCATGCCGCCCGTTCGCGAACCGACTTTGGTATATCGCGACAATCTGTTCTTCGATGAGCCATACATTCGGACTTTTATGACCGAGGCCAAAAAGCGCAGGCGGGCAGTACGGGCCGCCTTCTCGGCGGATGATCCGGCATTTAAAGAACATGCCTTGCCGCTTTCAACCTCCTACACGCCAGCCGGAAGCATCTATCTTGCCGACTTATGGTATTACCCCAATGGACCGGTGGCGGACGTGGATCCTCTGGTGATTGATTTGCAATCGCGCGAGATCGGCTATTATCATGTTCCAACTTATATGGCGGATCAAAGCGGCGATTTGCTTTTCCATGTGCCATTGCGTTCTTTGCTTGCGATTGATTCTTGGGTGCATATCTTCATTGCCGATGTTGTATTTGGTTTGTTTGGACGCGGGGCGCGTTTCGAAAAACGCCTCAATGAAGATCTGGCCTTCAAGTTGGGAGTTCTCAGCAAGGCAATCTATGAAGGAAGACAACTGCTTGAGTGTTCGGACCTCGTCCACGTCGGCAAGAACTGTGTGATCGATCCGCGTGCCGTCATTCATGGACCGACTACGATCGGCGACAATGTCATGGTCAATGCAGGAGCAGTGATCGAGAACTGCATTATTGGAAATAACGTCAATATTTCGCAAGACGTGCAATTAATGCTTTCTGTAGTCGGGGATGGGACATTCCTGCCGTTCCAGCGCAGCTTTGTTCATGACCACCGTCATGGATAACAGCATGATCGCTCAGAATACTTGTCTGCAGATGTGTGTAGTGGGACGCAATACTTTTATTGGCGCAGGTTCCACGTTCACTGATTACAATCTTATTCCGGCGCCTTTGAAGGCTTTGGATGGGAATGGACGGTTGAGCGCTTCAAACCGACCCGTGATGGGTGGCGCAGTGGGACACAACTGCCGCCTTGGTGCGGGCATGATCGTTTATCCATCGCGCATTATCGAATCAGATGTAGTCCTGGCCGCCTCGAAGGAGCGCCGCGTGATTGACCGCGATGTTCGTTATGAAGATAGCGACCATCATCATTTCAAGTCGGGAAACTTACACCAGGCTTTGTATCATCGCCGGAAGGATAAGGAATTAGAGTCATGGTGATGGATAGTTTTGCGTTTATCATCCATCCCATTGACCCGAAACGTGATGTCAGCCGAAAATATCCGTTCCTTGGAAAAATCCTAACGGAAGGTCAGATCAATTTCTTTTCTACATTTTTTCCGCCGATTTATCTTTCCGAAATTGAAGGCATCACATCTGCCGCGACGGGCAAGCCGATCAGAGGCTGGTTTATAGCTTGTCCCTATACGCCGAAACGTATGATGGAACTGCCAGAACGAACTGTCTATCGTAAGATCATCCAGACCGGACGGATGGCTGAACAGCTGGGCGCGCAGATTTTGGGTTTGGGCGCGTTCACATCGGTGGTCGGCGATGCAGGTATCACTATCGCGAAGCAACTTGAAATTCCGGTTACCACTGGCGATTCGTATACGGTTTCGCTGGCGGTTCAAGCGATACGCGATGCGGCGAAGGTGATGGATATACCGTTGAAGGGAGCGACAGCGGCTGTCGTTGGCGCGACCGGAGCGATTGGGCGCGTCTGCGCGGAACTGTTAGCGGGCGATGTGGAACGCCTGATCCTGATCGCCAGAGACGAGAAAAAGCTTGAGGCTCTGCGCGACCGGCTTAACGTCGCAACGCGAGCCGAATTAATTGTCAGCACGGACATGAGTTGGCTTGCCGAAGCGCAGTTAATTCTGACGGTGACGAGTGCCATTCATGATATTATTCATCCGGAGCATTTGCAGCCGGGAAGTGTTGTTTGCGATGTAGCCCGGCCCCGCGATGTTTCTGCAATGGTCGCGGCGGCTAGAGATGATATATTAGTGATTGACGGCGGAATGGTAGATATACCAGGCCCCGTGAATTTTCATTTCGATTTTGGCTTTCCCGAAGGCAAGGCATATGCTTGCATGGCTGAGACCATGGCTTTGGCATTGGAAGGTCGCTTCGAGGATTACACCATTGGCAAGGAAATTACGTTGGAACGTGTGAATGAGATCACGGCAATTGCAGAGAAACATGGATTTCGCCCGAGCGGGTTCCGCTCGTTTGAGAGTGAAGTGACGGAAGAACAAATTGAATTTGTGCGCCGCAATGCCCATCGGGTCAGATCGACTCGAGGGACGCCTGCTTAGAATGGCGGCGAGTTTGAGGAGGCTCTATGGGAAAAGCGAGACTGCTCGTTGTTGAAGATGATGTGGATATCGCTAACATGCTCAAGATTTATTTCTCCGGCATGGAGTTCGAGGTGGATGTTGCCCATCGAGGCAGGGACGCACTGGAGAAGACAAAGCATGTGCTTCCGCACTTGATCGTGCTGGATATCATGTTGCCGGATATTGATGGCTATGAAGTCTGCCGCAATTTGCGGACAAGCACGCGCACTAGCCACATTCCGGTTATCTTCCTGACGCAGAAGGATGAACGCGGAGACAGACTACAGGGGCTGGAGCTCGGTGCGGACGACTACATTACTAAACCCTTTGACATCGAGGAATTGAAACTGCGTGTGCAAGGTGCTATCCGGCGGTCGGAACGCGAAAGTCTCACGGATCCGCGTTCGGGATTACCTGCCGGGCGATTGATCGAAGAACAATTGCGCCACATTATTCGGGAAAAAGATTGGGCTTTGCTGGATATGCGGGTCAACCACTTCGATCCATTCAAGGATGTATATGGCTTTGTGGCTGGCGACGATGTAATGCGCTTTGCCGCGATGATCATTGGCGAGGTGGTGGACGAACTGGGGACGAGAAACGATTTCATCGGTCACGCTGGCAGTGATAACTTCATTGTGATTACAACCGATGCCGCTGCGCCGGGCATCAAACAACGAGTTAAAGAACGATTCGCGGCTGAGGTTCAAACTCACTATAACTTCATTGATCGGCAACAGGGTTTCATGCAGGCTTCCAAAGCCGATGGCGGTATGGAAAAAGTACCTTTCATGACTATCTCTGTTGGCATCGTATCACCCAATCAGCAATCGTTTGCGGATATTCGTGAGATCACTGAACTTGCCGCGGAGGCCCGTCGGCAGGATTCTTTAGCTACCGCGTAAGAGGTTTCTTCCAATGTCCGCTGGTATGGGTTTGGGAATCGGGTTGATCGTCGCCGGACTAGTATTTGGCACACTGGTCTGGGCTTTATTGCGTCTGTTTCCCAATCAGGTGTCTAGTAGTCAAATTGAAAATATCTCCCTCGTTCTTCCTGATTTTAATCAATCGAGTGAAGCAGTCCTCGTCATACAAACGGGTGGGCGAGTGGAGTTTATTAACCCGCGCGCCCGCGATTGGTTTGGTTTACATGATGACGATGTGGCGGATATCGAACGCTTGGCGCGCCGTGTGCGTCCTCCAGAGGAATTTTTGGACGTATGCGCTTTGCCCAGCCAAAAGCGGGTAAACGTTAATGGCAGATTGGCTGAACTTACTTCGTATCAAGTGCCTGGTCCAGATCCGAAGATGCTGGTTTCTTTGCGCGGCGTGGAATTGACGCCCGCACTCGCAACGGACAATACAGACGCATCTTCTTCAATCTTAAGAGTTGTTTCCGATTTTGGCCAAGCCATCGCTTCCAGCCTTGACTTGGAAACGGTTCTCCGCTCCATTCTTGAAAATCTCAACCGCCTCATTCCTGCCGATCTATTGGAGATCAAAGTCTGGGATCAAGATGCGCAGGCATTTATTTCTTATCAATTTCAAAGCGAGAATCCATTTAAGCAAAAACTCGTTCGCTTATCGCAAAGCCAGTTTGGAAAATTTTCCGAGAAAGTCATCAAGGATAGGGAACCTCTTTTCATAGCGGATGTCCGCTCGTTCACCGCGCAGGAAGCGCAGGGTAGCTATAGCACCATTCAATCTTATCTAGGTGTACCGCTGATCGCGGGTGGCGATATGGTGGGTTTGATCGAAGCGGGGCAGTTGTCCGGCGCGGCATTTACTCAGCAGGATGGAAATCTATTGCGGCTGGTTTCGGGACAGGCATCAATTTCCTCTGCGTAATTCAATATTATATGAAGAGGAACAACGGCGGTCCACAGAATTGACTGGGCTTGCTAATCTGGCAAAAGCGGCTGGCTCCATAAAGGATCCGAAGGATTTAGTTACACAGCTAGTGGATAGTGTGGCACCGCTTTTCGATGCGGACATTGTTGGTTTTTTGATATACGATCAGAACAAACATACATTGGAAGGCCAAGTACCGTTCCATGGCCTGCCGGTTCATATTGTGGAAATTTATCGAGCAACCATTATGCCGGGAAGTCCCTGCCAAATCGTTCTTGCGCAGGGCGACAGCCGATCTTGACCATGAATGCATCGCAAGATGAAAATTGGCGCTTGCTTGGGTTAACGGATATTGCCATCGCGGCTAGTTTGCGCGACTCTGCTCTTGTGCCTTTGCAGGTGGGCGGAAATATGGTGGGTTATTTTCAGGTCTCGCATCATCGCCGCGGTCCGATTGCATTTTCGGATTCCGAATTGCGCCTCATGAATATTGTCGGCAATCAAGCCGCGGCCATTATTGAGAATGCCCTATTGATTCAACAAAATCATATTCGCACTCAACGCTCGGACGTTTTGCAACGCATGGTCAGTCTGGCTATTTCAGCAAGCACACTGGATGATGTGCTGAAATATTCTGTCCGAGAATTAACCAACCTGTTTCAAGCGGATGTAGGTGCGGTCTTTTTGGCAGATGAAATGCGCGGACAACTGAAATTGCATCGCGACTCGGTTAATTGGCAGGGGGGTGGAAGTTCGGAAAGCTCTTGAGCAATTCGAGTTTGAGAATGACGATTATCATTCTGCTGGCCAGTGGGCGATTTTTTATTACCGGTCGCTTGAGTTTGGATCCGCGTGCGTTGTCAACATATAAGTCATTATCAGAAAACCTTCGGATTGAATCGGTAATGGTTGTACCGCTTTCCATGCGTGGGAAATTGTCCGGGGAGTTGATTCTGGCTGGGAATAAAACCGACCTCTTCACTGATTATGATTTGCAGGTTGCTACCAGCGCCGCCGGGCAGTTGTCATCCACTATCGAAAATCTCAGGGCCGGCTCGGAAACAGACCAGGCATTGCATGAGCAGTTGGAACAATTGATTACGATCGCGCGCGTTGGCCGCGAATTGACCAGCTCGCTTGATTTCACTCAACTGCTCGAAGTTTTTCGCAATGAATGTGTTCGCTCCATGAAGGCGGATTGTGGCTCGGTTCTTCTTCTGGACCCCGAAGCGGCTGCTGATGACCCGCGTGTGATCAAATCAACCGGTTGCTCATCGGATCTGAAGATATCTCCGTTCGAACGAAGTGCGATTGAAAAGGGCCAGTCCTTCCTTATTTCAGACTTTGATCAGGAAAGTTTCTTCCCACCGCATGCAGGTATACACTCCGCCTTGATTGTTCCGCTCATCCATCAAAAGCGTTTGATTGGGCTCATCCAGCTCCATTCTGAAGTGCCCGCGCACTTCAATCCGAAGGATTTGGATTTTGTCGAGGCTCTTGCATTCCAAACCGCCGTTGCTTTGAATAATGCTTGGAAGATACAAGGTGAACTGGAACGCTCAGAAATTTTGCGCCGGCGGGCGGGCACACTGGTGCAATTGTCGAATGCGAGCTATGCCATCAATTCCGATGATTCCCTTGACGAATCTTCAAGAGTCGTTGCTCAAGGTATCCGAGATTCGACGCCATTTCAGGTGGTGTTGGTCAGTGTCTATGAGCCTGAGGGCGGGATGTTGCGGCGCGTCGTGGGCCTCGGCATTCCTCAAGAAACCTTAAATGAATTACTGGCGCGTAAACAACCGTATTCCGGTCTTCTCCAATTGATGAAGCCCGAATTCAAAATCAGCCGTTCCTATTACATCCCGGCAAATCAAACGCCTGTTTTGCCAATGGATGTTCATTACGTATATGCGCCGGAATATGCGCAAGGAGATCAATCCAAGCCGGGCACTTGGGATCCAGATGATTTCCTGCTTATTCCATTGGAAGATGCGGAAGGCCACCCACTTGGGTTGATCAGTTTGGATGATCCAAGCAATGGCTTACGTCCTGATCGGGCAACCATTGATTCTGGAGAAGCCTTTGCCGCACAGGCAGCGTGGATCATTAGTAATGCGAGACAATACAACGATCTTAAAAATCGAATTGACTCGCTTTCTTCCGGTATCCAGCGCCAGCAACGATTACTTAACGTTACACAAAAAGATCTACCAATCCTGCTCCACAAGGATTTGGAACAGACAATTTCACTCCACAACTTGGATCGCCGTGCTCAACGAGTGCGTGCTGGTTTGGCCATCACTGAATCTGTGAGCCGACAATTGGATGCATCGTCGGCGCTAATGGCGTTGGGACGCGAGACATTAACTCAATTAGCCATGACGGTTGCCGTGGTGGCGGAAAATGCTCCGGAAGGGCCACGTCTGCTTCATGTTCTGGGTAGTATACCGAGATCAACTAATCCCGAGGCGTTGTTTGGCCAACGGAATCCATTGCGCACGGTTTTGCAAAGTGGTGAACCTATTCTGATATCAAACTTGGATGAAAGCAATGAATGGCGCGATGTTCCATTGCTTTCCCAATTGCATGCCAAAAGTGTAATTTGTCTGCCGGTCATTGTAGAGAATAAGCCGGTTGCGGCAATGTTGGCTCTTGGCCTGGAGCCGATGCAGGATTTTACGGAAGAAGACCGGCAGGTCTATTATCAGATTTCCAGACAGACCTCGGTTATCCTTCAAAATATTTCTCTGCTGAATGAAACGCGTCGCCGATTACAAGAAGTTGATCTCTTGCTCGATTTTAGCCGCCGGCTGAGCGGGTTGGATCCCGAAAGTGTTATCCGGTCCTTGCTCGAAAGCAGTCGCCGCGTATTACCCGCGGCGCATGCCGGTACTGTTTTGATGTTCAACGAGCAAAGTAACCTGCTTACGCCTCATGCTGTTTCCGGTTATGCAGATAACAACAGTATGGAACAGATTTCATATCGCGTTGGCGAAGCTTTGCCAGGAATAGTCTTTGCCAGTAAGAAGCCGCGGTGTGTGGATGAAATTGATTTTGCACATGATTACGCCTTACCTTCCGAAAAGCTAGGATTGTATCGTCAGGCAACTGGCGGACGTTTGCCCGTATCCAGTTTGTTCGTCCCGATTCTGGTGGCTAATCAAGCGCTTGGCATCCTTGTTTTGGATAATTTCAACACCCCATCTGGCATTCAATGCCGAAGATGAAAACTTGATGCTGTCGCTTTCTCAACAAGTGGCGCTCTCGCTTGAAAATGTCCGTTTGGTACACGCCATGACCGAACGCGCAGGTCAGTTGCAGGCTCTCAACGATGTTGCGACTGTGATGACTGCCAACTTGCGCTCGGATGAACTCATCCTATCTCTCCTCGAACAACTTGTTCCGGTCCTGCCTTTCGACACGGCCACGCTCTGGCTGCGCGATAAAGAGCGCCTGGCTGTTGCCGCCGTGCGAGGTTTCCCGGATGCTGAGAGACGCCTTGGTTTGAGTGTAGCCGTATCTGATAGTGCCCTGTTCAAGGCAATGACGAAGAGCAGTCAACCTATTTCGGTGCCCGATGTGCGCGAAGATCCGCGGTTTCCCCCAGTTGAAGCTCCGCATCTTTCTTGGCTTGGAATCCCATTGATTTCTAAGGCCGAATTGATCGGTGTGATTGCATTGGAAAAATGGCAATCGTATTTCTATTCGCGTGAGCAAATCCAACTGGCATCTACGTTTGCAAGTCAGGCTGCAGCGGCTTTGGATAATGCCAAACTATTTGAAGAAAGCCTCAGCCGCGCCGCGGATTTGGATCAGCGTTCGCAACGTCTGGCATTGCTCAATCGCTTCTCTTCCGCCCTCAGCGGTTTGCTGGATGCTGATCAAATTCTGCGTCTGACAGCAGAAGAGTTGCGCCGGGCCTTGAACGCGACTCGCACTTCGGCAGTATCGTTTGAGCGTGGCAACGCAATTTGGAAGCTAACCCTCCCTGAGGCGAAATATGAACTGCCTCAAGTTTTGTCTGATGCACCGCTATTTGACCGGCTGCGCGAATCACAGGGCATCTTTAACACAGAAAATATCACGGCTGAACCCGATCTTCGACCCATCCTGAATTTGGTCGGTGACGATACAAACGCTTTGCTTGTCCTACCTTTGTCCAGCGGACAGAATCTGCGCGCATTGCTCTTTGCCCACATTGTTGGCAATGGGCGCTTTACTTTGACTGAGATTGAGCTAGCCCGCACAATCACGAACCAAGCCGCGATCGCGCTTGAAAACGCCCGCCTGTATCAGGCTACAGTGAGAACTGCGGAACGATTCTCGATCCTCAACCAGGCCAGCTCCCTGATCGGTGCCAGCCTTGATCCAGAGGCTATTTATGCCGCAATCCATGAAGCCGTTGGCCGCCTGATGCCAGTGGATGCATTTGTCATCAGCCTGCTTGATGAAGAGAAGAGAGAAGTGGAAGGCGTTTATTTGGTGGATAAGGATGTTCGCACACCGAACACACACATGCCCTTAGGCGAAGGATTGAGTGGTCGTGTGATTTTGAGCGGCCAGCCGCTTAATTTGGTCAATGCAGATCAGGCCGATAAAATGGGCGCGTTCATGGTTGGCGATAGGCGCGAAAAACCTGCATCCGTTTTAGCGGTTCCGTTAACGCTTGGCAGTAAAACCATCGGTATGCTTTCAGCACAAAGCTATCAGAGTAATGCATATACCGATGAAGATCTTCAACTTTTGAGTACACTTGCAAATCAGGCGGTTGTTGCAATTCAGAATGGACGTCTCTTTGGCGAGACGCAACGACTTGCCCAAGAGCTTGAACAACGCGTCATCGAGCGTACTGCGCAGTTGAAACGCGAACAACAGAATACCGAAACTCTGCTGCGCATCCTTACGGAAGTTTCATCGAGTCTTCGATCTTGACCGTGCTCTCAATCGTACCTTATCTCTGCTTAACGAAGCCATTGGAGCGGAGCAAGGCACGATCATGCTTTTGCATCCCGATGATAACCAGTTGCATTACCGTGCTGGTTATGGCTATCTTTCCGATAGGGCAGAACAAGGTGGCCGCGGCTTCACGTTGAAAGTGGGCGAGGGGCTGGCAGGATGGGTTGTCCAGAATCGTGAAGCGGCCATGATTGAGGATTTACGCCTTGATCAGCGCTGGGTGCGCTCTGAGATCTACTTCACGGGAACATCGAAGCACCATTGTCGCACCATTACTTGTGGCCGAGGATGTAATTGGCGTATTAATGGTCTTTCATCGCGAGGTGCGTTATTTCACACCTGATGCTTTGAACCTTGTTAAGGCAATCGCCAGTCAGGTAGCGGTTGCCATTAACAATGCGCATTTGTATGAACTTATCCGTGATCAGGCTGAACGTCTCGGTTTGATGTTACGCAAGGAACAGGAGGAAGCCAGCCGTTCGCAAGCCATCTTGGAAGCAGTAGCGGATGGCGTTTTGGTTACTGGTTCCAACAACCGTATCACCTTCCTGAATACATCCATTCAAAAGATCCTTGATATCAAGGCGGATCGCGTGATCGATCAACCGCTTGAAGACTTTGGAGGCCTATTCGGTAAGGCGTCCTCTTCATGGATGGAAACGATCCGCAACTGGTCGCAATCGCCTAGTTCTTATCAACCCGGAGATACATACGCCGAGCAATTGGAATTGGGCGATGGTCGCATTGCCTTGATTCACCTCGCGCCGGTCATTTTGCAAAATGATTTTCTGGGCACAGTATCCATCTTCCGCGATATTACGCACGAGGTCGAGGTGGACCGCTTGAAGTCGGAGTTTGTTGCGACAGTAAGCCACGAACTGCGCACTCCAATGACTGCCATCAAAGGGTACGTGGATGTGCTCTTGATGGGCGCGGCCGGCGCAGTAAATGAAAACCAATCGCACTTCCTGAATATAGTCAAAGGCAATATTGACCGATTGAATATCTTGGTTAACGACTTGCTTGACATCTCGCGTATCGAGGCGGGACGTGTCATCTTGACTCCCCAGCCTCTTGACCTGCGAGAAATTGCCGAGGATGTAATTGCTGATGCATTACGGCGTTCTCAGGAGGAGGGCAAGCCCATGGGACTTTCTCTTGATGCTCCTAAAACCTTGCCGCGTGTCGATGGGCGACCCAGAGCGTGTACGTCAGGTGATTGATAATTTGGTGGACAATGCCTATCATTACACGCCTGAGAATGGAACTATTAAAGTCGGCATTCATGCCTTAGATGGAACCGAAGTTCAAGTGGATGTGGAAGATAACGGGGTAGGCATTGCGCCGGCCGATCAGGAGCGTGTCTTTGAGCGCTTCTATCGTGGCGAGCATCCGCTGGTATTGGCAACGCCGGGCACTGGCCTAGGATTGCCTATTGTGCGCCAGTTGGTGGAAATGCATAATGGAAAAATTTGGATGAAGAGTGAAGGGCTTCCGGGAAAAGGAAGCGTCTTCTCATTCACTTTACCTATTCAGAAGGATAAATGAGAGTCACATGCCAAAAATTTTAATTGCCGAAGATGAACCTGATATCCGTGACCTGGTTGCGTTCACTCTGCGGTTCGCGGGCTATGAGGTCGTGGCCGCGAACAATGGGGAGGAAGCTGTGCAGATGGCCTCACGCGTATTCCCCGATTTAATTCTTATGGATGTCCGCATGCCGCGCATGACTGGCTATGATGCCTGCCGCGTGATGAAAGCCAATCCTGAACTGAAAGATATCCCGGTTGTTTTTCTTTCCGCAAAAGGACAGGAATCCGAAATCCAAACCGGCCTCGATGCAGGAGCTGAAGAATATTTGCTCAAGCCATTTGCGCCCGATCAATTGACGGATCGAGTAAGGGCAATACTTTCGAAGTTTGGGAAATGATTTTCACTCGTGATAATTTCTCTCCGATCTGATGGAGATGCAGAGCTGATTAACAATAACCATGAGCGCCATTCTTCTTGATCAAGCCATTGTGCATTACGAAGCGTTGGGACGCGGTCGCCCCATCGTCTTTCTGCATGGCTGGGTCGGCTCATGGCGATACTGGATTGCTTCGATGCAGGTGGCATCCACCTCCTTCCGTGCGTATGCGCTCGACCTCTTTGGATATGGCGATACCGCTCACGATGAAAGCCGTTATTCGCTTGAGCAACAGGCCGCGCTGGTCAGTCGATTCTTGGATGAAATGGGCATTGGCAAAATCGCAATCGTTGGGCACGGTCTCGGTGCGCTGGTTGGTTTTTATTTTGCAGCGCAACAACCCGGCAGTGTGGATCGCATCATGGCGGTCAATTCTCCGCTTGACTTTAATTCGGTCAATGCCAAACTTCGCACTTCCACCGCGGTCGAATTGGTGGATTGGCTTTCGAGTCGGACGCCCGAAGCGGTGATGGCTCTTTCCGACGCATCCAAATCAGACACGCGAGCGATCACGGCCTCCATGAATAATTTTCAAGCGGATAGTTTGTTCACGCAATTCCGCAATACGGATGTTCCCTGCCTGCTGGTTTACGGACAGAACGATCCTTCCATCTCTGTTCCTCCTGCCGAGCATGCAGCCTCACTCATCGCATCATATGCATCAGATCAACTTGGAAGGTTCAGGCCACTTCCCGATGATTGATGAGGCGGCCAGATTCAATCGCCTGCTAATTGATTTTCTTGCGCTTGATTCAGGCCTCAGCCCGCGCGAATTGGAATTGAAGGAGGAGTGGAGGCGCCGCGTGCGCTAACGAAAGGGGTGGACGATAGAAGCATTTGATTTGGTGATTTCTCAGCGCGAAGAATGTATGAGTAATAGTTAAATTTTCAAATGCAAGTCGTTATAGCATGTTATGGGCAAATTCAAGATTCCGTTAAGAACCATTATGGTTTCCCAGGCCTGGATTGCCCACTGATAACTGGCAGCGAAATATCAGCGGTTCAATGGTATAATCAGATTAAATATTGGGGATCGACGGGCTCAGGGCGCCAGTCCTTTTGTAGGGCTGACGTTTTTTATTATTGATTAGATCGTAAAGGAGGTAGTCATGAATTTCCACGAAGGTGATACAGTGATGCACTGGACCTATGGAATTGGGAAGGTTATCCGGTTGGAAGAGAGGGTTTTATCCGGCAGGAAAGAACTTTACTATGCAGTCCAAATCGGCGATATGACCGTTTGGGTCCCAGCGGACGATAAGCTGGAGAAACGTCTGCGGCCACCGACTTCAAAAGCTGGATTCAAGAAACTGATCGATGTTCTATCCGGCCCGGGCGAACCGCTCCCCGATGATCGTCATGAACGCAAGACCCTGCTGACGGAATTACTGAAGAATGGGCGCGCCGAATCACTTTGTCGAGTGATTCGTAACCTGTCAACTTACCGGCACGTTCGTTCGTTGAATGACAACGATCAGGCGCTTTTGAGACGGACAGAGGAATCACTGATTGGGGAGTGGGGCTTTGCCCTATCCGTTACCCCGGCTGAAGCTGAACTTCAATTACACCGTCTACTGACAGCCGCCGGAGACTGATGTGAGTTCATCTTTGCCACAGAATTAAAGGTTGACATTCTAAAACTTTAGAGTATATTTGTCCTGAACAATCTATAGAACGGGGAGCCTGTCGTAGGAACAGGCTGAGAGGAGCGTCAGACGCTCGACCCGCATTACCTGATCTGGTTAATACCAGCGGAGGGAACATTGATTTAATTGAAACCATCCTCTGCTGAGGATGGTTTTTTGTCGCCCCGACCTTCGTCACCCTCACCAAATTCTGTGAATTGGGGAGGGGGCTAGGGAGGGGCTGAAGGATAACATGCCTCGTATTGTCATCTTTGCCAATGGCGAATTACCCAATATAGAAAAAGCCCGCGCACTTGTGAAGGCCGATGACCACATCATTTGCGCTGACGGTGGTACGCATCACGCGCTGGCGCTGGGAGTTACTCCGCATCTCGTGATTGGAGATATGGATTCCGTTACGAAAGCTGAAGTGGAACGACTCAAAAAAGCAGATGTCCCCCTCGAGTTATATCCGCGCGATAAAAACGAAACTGATCTCGAAGTGGCTTTGAACCGTGCACTTGAGAGAAACCCCTCATCCATTTTGATGATGGGCACATTGGGCGGACGCCTCGATCAAACTCTCGGCAATATTTCCCTCCTTTCTGATTCTCGGCTTGCGATTCTCGATGTTCGACTCGACGATGGGGTGGAGGAAGTTTTCTTTTGCCGCCGCCAGATCAAAGTCGACGGAAGACGCGGACGATATTGTTTCATTGATTCCTTGGCATGGCGCGGTCAAGGGAATCCGTACGGATGGACTGCGCTGGCCGCTGAAGAACGAAACTCTTTATCCCGAAAAGACACGCGGCATCAGCAATGAAATGTTGGACGCTGTTGCCGAGGTCAGTACTGAAGCTGGATTGCTTCTCATCATACACCGTCGTTTGTAGAAAGGAAAACTATGAAACGCTTTTCAATTCTCTTGCTCGTCTTGTTGATCCTGCTGGTCTCGTGCGCACCCAAGCCATCCGGCCCGCAATCGCTCACTGTGATGACCCACGACTCGTTTGCTGTGAGCGATAATGTGATCCAGGCTTTTGAACAAGCCAACAATGTAAAAGTTACTTTTGTCAAAGGCGGCGACGCAGGCGAGATGCTCAACAAGGCTATTCTTTCCAAAGATGCGCCGTTGGCAGATGTGCTTTATGGCGTAGATAACACCTTGCTCTCCGAGGCTCTTGACGCAGGTATTTACCAGCCGTATCCTTCGCCTCAACTGAAAAATATTCCCGCTGAGTTTCAACTCGACTCCTCGGACCGCGCCTTACCGGTGGATCACGGGTATGTATGCGTAGTCTATGATAAAGCCTATTTTAGCGCGCACAATCTTTCCGCGCCGCAAAGCCTCGAAGACTTAATCAAACCCGAATATAAGGGTTTGCTTGTGATGGAGAATCCCGCCACCTCATCTCCGGGTCTCGACTTTTTGTTTGCCACTATTAAACATTTTGGTGATTCGAACTATCTCGATTATTGGAAACAATTACGCGCCAATGGTCTGGTCGTTGTGGATGGATGGGAAACGGCTTATTACACCAACTTCAGCGGCTCTTCCGGCCAGGGCGCGCAGGCGCTTGTGGTTTCGTATGCGACCGATCCAGCTTATGATGTGATGTCGGCTTCGACGCCGATTCCAGATGCGCCGGTCGCGGCCGTCGTCGGACCCGATACCTGCTTCCATCAAATTGAATTTGTCGGCATCCTCCAAGGGACCAAACAACTCGCTCTCGCTCAAAAGTTTGTTGACTTTATGTTGAGTGCATCGTTCCAAGCCGATGTGCCAGGGCAAATGGCAGTCTATCCGGTCGCGCTGAATATTCCTCTGCCGGACGCGTTTACAAAGTTTGCCCCAATCCCATCCCAGCCTGCTATATTGAGTGCAGACGATATTTCCAAGAACCGTGATACCTGGATCCAAGCCTGGACGAACGCGGTATTGCATTAGATAAATAGTGTAGGGGTGACGGGCCAGTCACCCCTACAGAAAAAATGAAATCAATCTTTTCTCACCGTATCTTGCTTTGGCTCGCGCCGCTGACTTTTCTCGGTATATTTTTCTTTTATCCATTTCTTCGCATCCTTGATTTTGGTTTGAGCTTTGAGACTCTCAAACCGATTAATCTTCAGCTTGCTTTTCACGTTTTATTTTTTACTTTTTATCAAGCTTCTTTATCAACCCTGCTCACATTGCTGATTGGCTTGCCATCTGCTTATCTCTTTGCTCGTTTTGATTTTTATGGCAAATCGCTTTTGCGTGCCCTGACTACTGTCCCGTTCATGTTGCCGACCGTTGTGGTCGCGGCAGGATTCAACGCATTGCTCGGTCCGCGCGGCTGGATCAATCTCACCTTCATGCATCTATTTGCATTGAACAATCCACCGATTCAATTTGTCGGAACGCTGGGCGCGATCTTGCTCGCTCACGTTTTTTACAACACAACGATTGTGATTCGCATGGTTAGCAACGCACTTTCCAGGCTCGATCCTAAACTCGAACAAGCCGCACGTTCTCTCGGCGCGAATGAACGCCGCGTTTGGTGGAATGTTATATTGCCGATGTTACGTCCTTCGATATTAGCGGCATCATTGCTGGTATTTCTATTTGATTTCACCAGCTTTGGCGTCATCCTTTTGCTTGGCGGCCCCACCTTTGCGACGGTCGAGGTGGAAATTTATATCCAAGCATTGGAAATGTTAAATCTTCCTGTGGCCGCCTTGCTGGCGTTTATTCAGTTGCTTTGCACCCTGGCCTTCTCGATCTCTTATACACGCCTTTCGACTCGCGTCACGGTCCAATCCACGCCGCGCTCGACTAACCGACACAAAGCGAATACCGTCAAAGAAAAAGTTTTTGTCTTTGCTTTTTGTATTTTGCTCTTCACGTTTTTTATTCTCCCAATGCTTGCTCTTCCACTTCGTTCTGTTTCTCGTCTCCAAGCCGACCGGGGTCAGCAAACCCAAGTTCATTATGGCTTGACGACTGATTATTACACAGAGTTATTCATCAATCGCCGCAACTCACTGTTTTATGTCCCGCCGATTAATGCCGCGCTGAATTCACTAGGTTATGCGGGCACAACCGTGATCCTTTCGCTATTGCTTGGCTTTCCCGCCGCGTCTGCACTTGCAAAGCCGGGCCGCCTTGAAAAGATTCTCGATCCGATTTTGATTCTTCCGCTTGGTGCCTCTGCCGTGACCCTTGCATTGGGATTCATCATCGCCTTTGGCCGCTTATTAATTTCGCCATGGCTCGTTCCATTGGCGCATACTTTAGTCGCGTTACCGTTTGTGATTTGCACGCTTCAACCAGCCATCGCATCCATCCCTGACCGATTGCGTCAAGCCGCGACCACTTTAGGTGCATCGCCGTTGCGTGTCTGGCAAAATGTGGATTGGCCCATTCTCAGCCGCGCCACATTGAGCGCGGCCACCTTCGCATTTACCATTTCTCTCGGTGAGTTCGGCGCGACTCTCCTATTGGCGCGTCCCGATTACCCAACTATTCCCATTGCCATCTATAATTTTCTATCCCAACCAGGCGATATGAATTATGGCCAAGCCATGGCGATGGCAACTCTACTAATGGTGCTTACAACGGCTGGCATACTGTTCATCGAAAAACAGCGTCTCCCCGGCATGGGAGAATTTTAATGCTCGAAATACGCGGCATTCATAAATCGTATGAAGCCCAGCCGCTTCTCCAAAGCATTTCGTTTCTTGTTGGAGCTGGCGAGACGATTTGCCTGCTTGGTCCATCGGGCAGTGGAAAATCAACTTTATTGCGGATGGTTGCGGGACTAAAATCTCCTGATGCGGGACAAATTCTCTGGGATGGGATTGATCTCGCCTCTACGGCGCCTCACCTTCGGGGCTTCGGATTGGTCTTTCAAGACTATGCACTTTTCCCTCACCTCGACGTTTTCGACAACGCTGCCTTTGGCTTGAGAATGAAGAGCTGGAAAAGCGATGAAGTTAAAACGCGCCCTCGCTGAAGTCTTGGAATTGGTCGATCTGCGCGGCTTCGACCACCGCAAAGTGACTGACTTATCCGGCGGCGAACAGCAACGCGTGGCATTGGCGCGCGCACTGGCACCGCATCCGCGTTTGCTGATGTTCGATGAGCCGCTGGGCGCATTGGATCGTGCCTTACGCGAAGATTTGCTCAACGAACTGCGCGGTATCCTTCGTCGAACTCAAATCCCTGCTATTTACGTGACTCACGATCAAGATGAAGCATTCACCATCGCTGACCGCGTTTTACTTTTGCATAACGGAGAAATTGTCCAGGCAGGGACTCCCGCGGATGTTTGGTCAGAGCCAAATTCGGTTTGGGTGGCGCAATTTCTTGGGCTGGGAAATATAATTGAGGGGAAAATAATTAATGGAAAGAAAGTCGAAACGAAGGTTGGAAATTTTTCAATGACATGCGGACACAAGCACCGGATTGGAGACAAAGTTCATTTATTGGCGCGTCCGATTGGGGCGTCGAGTGAAGCGAATCAAATTCGTGGGCGCGTCGTGGATATAGTCTTTCAGCAGGACAGATTCAAACTCACGCTGGATAACGGTCTATACTTTTATTTGAAGGACAAGCCAAAGATCGGGCAAATGCTTGAAATTAGTGTCAAGTTGGAATGCTTGCAATGAAAGATGCTATTAAAGTTTTAAAGAAAAATCTAAAGGACGAAATAACGTGGCAATATAAAGGACAAGTATTGCGCCGCGAACCGAATTTAGTTGTGTTGGAAGCGTTCTTCGATCGCCCCGATATGCCGTTTTTGGATGTGACGTTGAAAGAGAACGATCGTTTTGTTGAGACGTTTTACACGGATCGTTGGTATAACATCTTTGAGGTTTATGACCGTGAGGAGGGCAAGCTCAAGGGTTGGTATTGCAACGTTTGCAGACCCGCGGTATTGACCGACTGCGCTGTTTCATACGTTGATCTCGCACTGGACTTATGGGTTTCAGCCGATGGAAAACAAACTGTGCTGGATGAGGATGAGTTTGATGAGTTATTCTTGAGCGATTCTGAACGAGAGAAAGCCTTGCAGGCTCTTGTTGAAGTCCAACAATTATTCAGAAAAATATAGCCTCCGATTTGCGGAGGCCATTATTCTATAGTATTTGCAAGATGGTGCTGCTGCCTTGATGGAGAAATTTATCTCCGTTATTCCACAGCCACCACCCACCAGCCACAGCAACACAACAACAACATAAAACAACAACCACGATGATGGCAATAATCAGGGCAGTGTTGTTTTTCTTCGCCGGTGCCGCTGTAGGGCCAGGGTTAATATCCATGCGTTGATTTTGATCGTTCATTTTTGCCTCCAATGAGTTTGATTTCCGCGTTCAGGCGGTTTCCTTCTTGCTCGTTCGACGTGCCCACCACCATATCAGCAGCACAATGGCAATGATAATCAAAACGGCAATGGCAATCGGAGCGAGGATTGACAAAAGAGATACGACCGTTGACGTGACATCTTCCGCGATGCTGACCGGCACGTTTCCCGCGCCGGCGGTCGTAGCTGTGACCATAGGGCGGATAGCCGCGGATTTGACCACATGCACGCTTCCGGCAACCAGCAATCCGCAGGCCAGTGCCAGGATCGGATTAATGTTTCCCACTTTTGTGCTCGCCGCAAATACAATTGCTCCCGCAACAGGACGTACAAAAGTTTGTATTAAATCATTGATGTGATTCGCAACGGGAACTTTATCTGCCAGCATTTCGATGATGAGCAGGATACCGATCAGAATCAAAATATACGGATTGGCGAGTGCATCATACGGCGGATTGAGTTTGATCAGATTGGTATAATGAGCGATCACGCCGACAACCAGAAGCGGGATGTATGCATTCAAGCCTGCACTGGCTGAAAGCCCAAACGCTGAAAAGATCCCAAGCAACGCGTCCAATTTGGTCTCCGATTCACTTTTTAATTAGATTGTTAACCAAGGTTATTAAACCTCCCGCGACGGCAACAAAGAAAAATATTGAAGTGAGATAAATCCAAAGCTTTTTCAAGGATGATAATTCATTCCAAGGCATTGAGGAGGAGAAAATCGGATCTATTCCAGATAGCCCAGCTTGAGCCAGCAAAGGCCTTCTGAAAATTATAAGCATTTCCGGTGTTATCCAACTTGTAAAGAATGTGAGAAATGCAAGTATCAACAATGCTTCACTCAAAATAACATTACGCAATAATGATGACAGGGCCACAAGCCCCATGGCAATAAAGAACGAAATAAGTATATCCCTTGCTAGTTTAGAGGCCTCTTGTGGATGGTCGAACAAAGTCTTGATCCATTTGATTCCTATCCTGTCAATCCAGGAAAGCCCGTCCAAGTGTGAGTGAGATTGAAGCGGAACAGGTCAATGCTGATGATGAGAATGAAAGCCAAAGTCAAGCCAGCGACAGCGGGCAACCATAATTGGTGGAGATGATCGAAGGCGTTATCCTGTTTCATGATCATGACCCAAACGATGCTGAAGACCATCGTCAATAAAGCCAGCACCCCCAGCGTGCTGAGGATCGCAATGAAATATAAAATCGGATCGAGATTGCTCAAAGCGCCGAAGTCGAACAGAAGCACGATTCCAGCCAAAAGTCCGAATTGGAGCCATTCGAGAGCGGGCTTATCTTCGGGTGCGCGCCAGATCGTCTGGTTGTACATCGGATAAAGAACAGATGCCATTGCAATCCCCATGCCGCTTCCGGTAAAGACTCTGGTCACGTTATTGGTAATGTAAAGATTGGGAATTTTCGTGAATGGACTTCCGTAACTTTGCTTGAGCAACGCAAGATAGGAATTACTTCCGTCTATCGCAAAGGCCAGGAAGAAAAAAATGAGCACAGCAATGATTCCACGATTGGGAAGTTTGCTTTTCTTGCGGCTAATGAATCCCTGAAAGATCAACGCGATGGCTGCAGCGTTGAATTCACCGGTACAACGCGCGCATAAAGGAAATTGGATACCATCTACAAAGAGCGAGTGCGATGAAAGCCGGTGACAAACCGCGTAACCGATCGCGTCCAGTTTGCCCATCAAGCCAGGCGGCGCGATATAAATCCAGCCGCCTAATGCAATAATGGCCGCGACCGGAACAAGCCACTTCGTCCAAGTTTGGTATCGGGTTGCAGACTTTTGTTCTGTCATAGGATGATTATATGGGGATTGTCTGCGAAAAGCAAGAAAGATATGGATTGGAGTATGATAGAAACGAATAATTTATTTGTCGGAGGAACGGTCAATGAAACGGATCGGAATCTTGACGGGCGGCGGCGATGCACCCGGTTTGAATGCTGTGATTCGTGCAGCAGTAAAAACGGCCATACTGCGATATGGATGTGAAGTCTATGGTGTGCAGGATGGATATGATGGATTTCTGAAAGATGGCGGAGTCATCCCTTTGGGATTGAAGGAGATCAGCGGAATTTTGCCGCGTGGCGGAACCATCCTCGGCGCGGCGAACCGCGGGAATCCTTTTGCTCGCAAGATCATTAAAGATGGCAAAGAGGTCATCGTTGATAAGTCGGATGAGTTGATCGATTCGATGAAGCAATCTGGAATGGATGCTTTGCTTGTTCTGGGCGGAGATGGCACGCTCCGTATTGCTCATGAGCTTTATCAAAAAGGAATCCCTGTGATTGGTGTTCCTAAAACGATTGACAATGATATTGGGGGCACTGAAGTGACCTTCGGTTTTGATACCGCCGTCAATACTGCCACGGAAGCGATTGACCGTCTGCATACTACGGCTGAAGCCCATCATCGCGTAATGGTGCTTGAATTGATGGGGCGCGAGGCTGGTTTTATCGCCTTGCAGGCTGGAATATCGGGCGGAGCGGATGTGATCCTGATACCCGAAATTCCATTTAAGTTTGAATCTATCATTGCTGAAGATTTGTCAGCGTGTTGGAGGCGGAGTTTATTCAGCATCTTAGCGGTTTCAGAAGGAGCTGAGCCGCTGGGTGGGACAGAGGTCTTCTCGCGTAGTGGGGATGAAATCTATGTGCCGCGTTTGGGCGGTATTGGCCACATGGTGGGTGAGTATATTGAAAAGCAAGGCTTTGAGACGCGCGTCACAGTGCTGGGTCATTTGCAGCGAGGCGGTTCACCCACCGCATTTGACCGTTGGTTGGCGACTCGTTATGGCGCGGGCGCCGTCAGGCTCGCGGCGCAAGGTGGTTTTGATCGAATGGTCGCTTTGCGCTCTGGTCAAATCACTGATGTGACTCTTGAAGAAGCGTTGGCGGTTGCCCGCAGGGTTGATCTTAACGAGGATGCGGTCATTGCAGCACGCGGCATGGGGATTTCATTTGGAGATGAATAAATCAAGAAGCCACCCCATGAGGCCACTTCCTATGACTCATTTTTAATCATAGCAAGAAATACTTCCACGATATGCGGGTCATAGATCGTACCTGCATTTTGCTTGAAATAGTTGATCACCTTTTCAACGCTCCAGGCGTTGCGGTAGACCCGATCCGACCTAAGCGCATCCCATGTATCCACTACGGCAAAGATTCGAGCCAGCAGGGGAATTTGCATCCCCTTCAACTCCTGGGGATATCCTGTTCCATCCCAATGCTCGTGATGGCAGTAAGCCACTTCAACCGAAGGCTGAAGAAAGGGAATTCCTGCCAGCATTTCGCGTGCGTAGGCGGGATGTTTCTTGATGATCATCCGTTCTGTCTTGGTGAGAGGCCCAGGCTTCAGGAGGATTTCATCAGGGATCGCTAGTTTCCCAATATCATGCAGGAGCGCGCCGCGCCTGAGTTGATCTATCCGTTCTTCATCGATGCCCAGGGCGTGCGCCAAGCGGGTGGTCAATTCCACCAATCGGCGGCTATGGCCTTCTGTTTCCCGGTCGCGGTATTCCATTACTTTGGCCCAGGCTTCAAGAGTCAAATCATAATTGCTGCGGAGTGTGGCTTCTGAGGATCTGGCCCGCATCAGGTTCTTCTCGATGGTATCCACAATGACCCAGATAATGATGGCCGCCGCCAATAGTAAAATGCCCATCGGTACGAGGATCGCGAAGTTGGTCGGGCCAATTTTTGGATGGATCAGTTTGTTGGTTTCCAGATAAACAATCAGCGCAAGCGACCCGATGCTGCCTGCAGCAAAATAGGGCGTAGCCTTTTTACCGAACAGTAGAGCACCAATCATCAGGAAGACCGGATAAGTCAATATTCCCGGATCGTGAACCCCATCTCCGTCATACAGGTTGACAGTAATGACAACTAAAACAACCAGGCTTAAGAAAACAGCTGAGAGATAAAAACGTCCCTGCCTATTAAGAATTAGCACGGGGATACAAAGTATTGTCATGCTCCAGAGAGCAACAACTGACACCCAGGTGTGGAACCGAAGATCAAACCAACCCAGGATGATGGATGCAACCAGGGCTGTCCAGATAATCACCGAAAGCGTACGGTCACGTTGAGCGCGCTCGTAACTGAGAAGGTCTTCTGGCATATAATTCTCCTTAGGGGAATCATAAACAGTTGGACACAAAAAGGGTGAATCCAAGTATAGACTATATCCATCTCAGCATCAATAGCATTGGTCGACGGAGAAAGAGATACGTACTGTAGAAAAAAGTTAGTAAGCGCGAGGTGAAGGAAAAAGGAAACGCCCTTTTGAAAGAGGGCGTTTTTTGATTACTAAAAAGCTATTTCAATTTCATAGGGTATCAGACGCATTGAGTCCTGCATCCTCTGGGATGGCTTCTTGCTGTGCACAAATTTGGTTTAGTTTAACAACCGGACCTAATCGCGTTTCAGAACCTCAATGGTTTCGCCTTTCGCATCGCGGATGGTCACTTCCAACGGCATTTGACCCGGCAATGAATGGGTCGCACAGCCGAAGCATGGATCGTAGGCGCGGAATGCCATCTCAACCATGTTCAACATGCCTTCGGTGACCACTTTGCCTTTCGTGATTAGACTTCTGGCGGCTTTGTTGATGGACATGCTCATGGGCGCATAGTTGTTGGTGGTGCCCACGACCAGATTCACCTTGGTCACGATGCCGCGTTCATCGGTCCAGTAATGATGCGTCAGTGTGCCGCGCGGTGCCTCGACACATCCCACGCCTTCTGTAGGCTTCTCTGTAGGAATGGTATGGAAGTTCGGCGAAGTGATCTCGGGATCGGTCGCAAGGTCCACCCAGCGTTCCGCTGCATAAAGTAATTCAACGAGCCGCGCCCAATGGATGGCAAGCCGCTGATGGACGGGCTTTCCACCCAAGGTTGAATAGAAGCGCTCATATTCTTCCTGAGCCCGTGGCGTGGCCATGCCCTCCGAAGCGTTGAGCCGTGAGAGCGGCGTTGCCATGTAAATGCCCAAATCTTTGCCATCCACGAACCCTTTCCAGCCCACCTTCTTGAGATAGGGGAATTTGAGATACGTCCACGGCTCGACATGCTCGGCAATGTGCTCGACATAATCCTTTGGTGCGTACTTCACGAATTCCTTTCCGTCTGGATCCACCACGCGCACCATGCCGTTGTAGAAATTGGATCTTGTTGTTCTCGTCGACTGTGCCCATGTAGTAGGTGTGATGAGTGTAGAAGTCGCCGAGGATCAGGTCGACGTATTGTTTGTTGCCAAGCACGATGTCATTGAAGAGTTTCAAACTGAATTGAGCGAACTCAATCGCCCAGCGTCCCATTTCTTCGATTTGCTTTCGCTCGTCTTCCGTGATGCCTTTGGTCAGCCCGCCGGGGATGGACGTGCAGGGATGAACCTTTCGTCCGCCAATGATCTCCACCACATTATGTCCGAACTTGCGCGCTTGAATGACCTTGCCGCCGGTCTCGAGACCGACCTTGTGAATTACGCCCAGAATGTTGCGCTCCGCCACAGGTGCATCGGGACCCATCACAAAATCGGGTCCGCCGAGGGCGTAGAAATGAGTGGTGTGATCGGTAAAGTAGAACGCGCTGTAAAGTAGCTCACGCAGTAACTTGGCCGTGTGCGGTGGATCGATGTGATAGACCGCGTCGGCAGCTTTGGCGGCGGCCATATGATGTGCTTCAGGACACACACCGCAGATGCGGTTGGTGAGAAGCGGCATTTCCTCCACCGGACGACCCACGCAGAACCGTTCGAAGCCACGCAGTTCCGGAATCTGGAAGTAGGTGTTGGCGACATCACCTTCGTCGTTCAGAAAGATTTCGATCTTGCCATGACCCTCGAGACGGGTGATGGGATCAATGCTAATATGTTGTGTCATTTAGGCCTTCTCTTTCTTCCAGGCCGGGACTGCGGCTTTCAACAAGGAACCGGCCAGACTGAACCGATAAAATTGGCCGACCGGGTCCACCAGCCCATCCAGGATGCGATCAATCTCTTCCGGCTCCTTCGCATCGATCACGGATGCAAAGGCCGAGATCAACCGCGCGCCGTAATCCACGACCCCTTCGGCGGGACCGTAACAGCCGATGCATTGCGCTCCGGCGGTTGGGCAACGTGCATTGCAACCGCTTCTCGTCGCGGAACCATTGCAGGGGATGCCCTGTTCGAGCAGGCACAGCGCTGGGTCCTGAGCGATGTTCCAGATGCGCTCGAAGGATTTGATCACTTTGACGTTGCGCGTGCGTTTGCATTCATCGCACACGGTTGAATTACCCGCTCCAATAACCGTTCCTTTGGGCGGCAATTCAGCTTTGCCCTGCACAACCTGAATAACCAGATCAATCACCGCCGCGATCTGCTGCGACTCCGGCGGACAGCCGGGCATGAAATAATCCACATCCACTACCTGATCGAGAGTCTTCAAGACTGGTAAAAGCGTCGGAATATGAATTTCACCTTCGGGCATATCGTAGGACGTCATTGGATAGATTCCATTTGGGTTATCCGTGGTAATCGTGTTGAAGGCTGTGCTGATGATCTCGCGCACATCGCTCAAGTTGGCCAGTCCTGGAATGCAGCCCTCGGTGGCACACGAACCAAAGGCCACCAGGATCTTGGACTTTTGCCTGAGCAATTTGGCCATATGCTCATTCTCGTCATTGCGAATGCCGCCGTTGAAAAGCGTCAACAGGATCGAGCCATCTTCCATGGCTTCGACATCCTTGTACTTGGCATCCATGGCTACCGGCCAGAAGACGACATCGAAGTTGGCATCCAGATCGAGAATCTTTTCGTGTGTGTTGAGCACGGCGATTTCACATCCGCCGCAGGAGGCCGCCCAGTACATTGCGAATTTCGGTTTTGCGGTCATGCTGTTACCTCCTCAATGATGGGTATGGATGCAACTGGTTGAAATTCTGTGGGCCAGGTGAGCGGACCGAGGGCGCGCACCTCTTCCACGAATTTGTTGATCTCAGCTGCAAAGTTGGCGCCTTCTGCCGCGCTCGCCCAAAACAATTTGAGGCGTCCGGCTTCGACACCCATTTGCGTGAGCACGCGTCGCAGCAAAAGGAAACGTCTCAGTGCTTTATAGTTTTGCTCAACGTAGTGACAGTCACCTGGATGACAGCCGGTGATGAGAACACCATCGGCGCCATTAGCGAACGCTTTCATCACAAATGTCGGATCCAAACGCCCCGAGCACATCAACCGGATCAGGCGAACGTTGGGTGCGTATTTCATGCGAGCTGTGCCAGCCATATCCGCCGCGCGATAGCTGCACCAGTTACAGGTGAAGCCGATGATCACAGGTTCAAATCTTTCGTTACTCATAGTTCACTCTCCTTTTATGCGACCACGCTTTGCGGCGTATTGATCAACAACAGGCCCTCAATCTGTGACAATATCTGCTCGTTGGAGAATCCGGTCCCGCTGATTGCTCCCGCCGGGCAGCCAGCTACGCACGTTCCGCAACCCTGACATAGAGCGGGATTAACTTCCGAAACCATCTTATCTTCATGGAATGAGATGGCATTGAAAGGGCATAGGTTGTTGCAAATGCGGCAACCGGAGCATTGATTCTCATTAATTGAGGCGCGCACTGGTTCAAGCGCGACTTCCTTCTGTTGGATTTTTCCCATAACGCGGGCCGACGCGGCCGCGCCTTGCGCGACACTGGCCGGGATGTCCTTCGGTCCTTGCACACAGCCTGCGATGTAAATGCCTTCGGTCATCGTTGCCACCGGGTCCAGTTTCGGATGCCTCTCGGTGTACCAGCCACTGGCACCGCAAGCAATGCCGAATAGCTTGCCGACTTCCTTGGCATCATCGTGCGGTTCCAAGCCGGCAGATAGGATGACCATATCGGCTGGGATGCGTCGCTGTTTGCCGATCAGCGTATCCTCAACCTGGACAACCAATTTTCCCTCTTCACTTGGCACGCGGGCAACGTCGGTTATTTCCGCCACCTTGCCACGGATGAAGTGGCCGCCTTCTTCCAGCACGCGCTTGTAGAACTCCTCGTAGTCTTTGGAGGGGGTGCGAATGTCAATGTAACAGTTGTAGACTTCTGCGCCAGTGCGCTCCATCACCAAGTGGGCAAATTTCAAACTCTGCATACAGCAAATACTAGAACAATATTTGTTGTAGTTCTCATCGCGACTGCCCACACAATGGACAATGACCACCGTCTTTGGTGTGGTCTTCTTATCGCGCAACACGATCTTGCCCTCAGTTGGACCCGAGGCGTTGCACAAACGCTCAAACTCCAGGCTGGTGAATACGTTCGCCAGCCTCTTATAACCATATTGCGGTATGCGCGTGGCATCGAACAACTGATAGCCGGTGGCTAGAATAATGTTGCCTACTTGAATTTCCAGGATCTCATCCTTCTGATTGAAGTCGATCGAGTTGGGTTCAGTTGGACAATAGATCTGGCAAGCCTTGCATTTGCCGTTCTTGAAGTACGCGCAGTTATCATAGTCAATTACTGGATACTTTGGCACAGCCTGCGGGAACGGTGTATAGATCGCCTTTCGCTTTCCCAAGCCAGCCTCGAAGACGTTGTCCACGACCTTCCAAGGACATTTCTCCCAGCAGATTCCGCAGCCAGTACATGAATCCGTGTTCACGTAACGAGCCTTCTTTCGGATGGTTGCTGTGAAACTTCCCACGTAGCCATCCACTTTCTCCACTTCGCTCCACGTCAACAGGGTGATGTTTGGATGATTGCCAACATCCACCATTTTCGGCGTGAGGATACAGGCCGAGCAATCAAGCGTCGGGAAGGTTTTATCAAATTGAGCCATATGTCCGCCGATGGACGGTTCGCGCTCCACGAGATAAACATGGAAACCCGCATCGGCGATCTCGAGTGCGGCTTGGATGCCAGCGATACCGCCGCCGACAACCAAGGTGGCAGGATGAATTGGAACGCGCAACGGTTCGAGTTCAGTGTTGTGGACCACGCGCGCCACGCCCCCAGCGATGATGGCTTTGGCCTTATCCGTTGCAGCAACTTTGTCGGTGTGGACCCATGAATCCTGTTCACGAATGGAAACCAATTCGCACAGATAGGGATTCAGACCTGCACCTGCGCAGGCATTGCGGAAAGTCTTTTCGTGCAAATGGGGGGAACAGGCCGCCACCACCACGCGTGTCAGTCCCAGTTCCTTGATGTCTTTCTGGATGAGTTCCTGGCCAAGGCTGGAGCACATGAACTTGTAATCGCGCGAAATCACTACGCCTTGACCAGCGAGATGCTTTCCAGCCCATTTGCTGACATCCGCCACATCAACAACTCCGGCAATGTTGGTGCCGCAGTGACAAACATAAACGCCAATTCTTTCAGTCATAAATTCCTCTCTATTTTCTAGCCTTGAGCAAAAGCGAGCAATGGCGCACTGGATATCATTTCATTTCCAATCCCGAGGCTTCCCGGTTTAAGACCCAGGGCGATGCCCATGAGTTGAGTGAAATACATGACAGGGATTGAAAAATGTGTGCCAAACTCCTGGTTGACCTGGGCTTGGTACACTTCCAGATTGACATTACACATCGGGCAGGTGGTCGCGATCACATCGGCTTTGTGATTTACAGCATCTTCCAGAAGTTTGCAAACCATATCGAGGGCCGCTTTCCGGTTGGTGATGATCAAAGAGCCGCCGCAACAACGCGTCTTGGATGGATATTCAATAGGGTCCGCTCCCAGTGCTGACAACAGGTCTTCAAAAAACCGAGGATTCTCAACGTTCTCATGATCCTTGCGCGGGCGTAAAAGTTGACATCCGTAGTATGGTGCGACGCGCAGGTTCTTCAGTGGTTGAACGATCTTCTTCCTGACCTCATCCAGTCCCACATCTTCCATGATCACCTCGATGAGATGGCGCACTCTCAATGTCCCACTGATGTGCAGGTTATCTGCTTCCAATGCGTAGTTGATGTGTTCGGCTAGCTCCGGATCCTTCTTGAGGTAGGCGTTGGTAAAATACGCATTCTTGTAGCACGCACTGCAGGGCGCCACGAAATCGCTCGCACCCTCTTTTTCAGCCAAAGCCAAATTCCGCGCAACGAGTGTGTTAGCCAATAATTCGTCCACAGGAAAATAGGCTGTGGCTCCACAGCAGTTCCAATCCTTGATTTCCTGTAAGTCCAGCCCAATCTCATGCGCTACCTCAAGCGTAGAGACATTGTAGCTGGTGGCTAAACTCTCAAGAGAGCAACCGGGATAGTATGCATATTTTTTCATGATGGCTCTCCTATCGGAATGATCCGACGTACCATCTGCTGAAACTTCTTGAGCCCTTTGATCTTCTTGGGAAGCAGAGGCATTCTGCCCTTCAGCATGAGACCTGTGGCGATCTGTGCTTCCTGAATCAGGCCGCGAGGCCCATACTTGAAGAGATAAGCGGGCGCTAATTGCGGCTCAAAAGACCTGCCAGAACCCACAATCATCTTGATGAAGGTTTCCGAGAAAGCAGGTCCGATTAAACCTTCTTGGTACGTCTTATTCCACATGGAGTAGCGCTTCAACGCGTACATCATATCTGCGATGTCGATACCCGCCGGGCATCGCACCGAGCAGTGATAGCAGGAAGCGCAAGACCAATACGTGTTGCTGGCAAGTACTTCATCTTTAAAATTAGCGCCTATCAGGCCAATGATTTGACGGGGTGTATGATCCATGAACTCAACGGCCGGACAGGTTCCCGAACAGGTTCCGCATTGCAGGCAGTCCCTGATCGGATTGCCATGTGTAGCATACATCAGGTTAGCGACTTCATCACCGAATAAAAGTTCTGTTGCCATTTATCCTCTTCCTTGTTTCAGTGTTTTTGACTTTTTCTGTTCTGCCAGTTTCAATAATGCACTCACTTTTTCCAACAGAAATTTCGGCTCTACTGGTTTCTCAATCAGTTCATCCGTCTCAACGAAATTGGGGTGAACGGATTGGCCGGGGAAAAGAAAAGCGATCTGCTCTCGAAGACCCGTGATGATCAACACTGGCATTTCTTTGAGCTTGGGATCTTTTCTAATTTTCCGCGCCAAAGCAACGCCCTCGGCTCCGCGCCCCATCATGATGTCCAATAGAAGCAGGTCATAACGTTTGCTTTGCAAACTTTGGAATCCATCCTTCGGGTTATAGGCCACGTCCACTTTGTAATCAGCCTTTTCGAGGATGGATTTAATCCCCGACACGAAATCGGGATCGTCGTCTATCATCATTATTTGTGCACTCATAGAAATCTCCTTCGTATTAGGATTTTACTGAACCGTTTGTTTCAAGCTTGGGTTCACCATGCAACTCCGGTTTGATCGCAGGCAGTCGGATTACAAAAGTGCTTCCTTTGCCCATTTCGCTTTCAACCGAAATCGTTCCGTTATGGGCCTCGACGATACGGCGGGCAACTGCAAGTCCAATTCCACTTCCATGCTCAGCCGCCGGAGCCGGTTTACCAGTGTAGAAGTCATTGAAAATATAGGGGATCTCATCTTTTGAGATACCCGGGCCTGTATCCGTCACAAAAACCAATACATCGTTTTCCTTCTCTTCCGCTTTGATATATACTCGGCTTGATGGACGCGAATACTTAATTGCATTACCCAAAATATTTATCACGGTCTCCACCAGAGTCCCTTCATCTCCATCTACGGGCTTGAGCGACTCATGGATCGAGGTGACGATCTCAATATCCTTGCGAATCGCCTGAGGTTGAACGCCCTCAACTGCTTTTGAAAGTACCAATGGTATAGCGATTGGATGAAAGTTTTCTCGAATTTTTGAGACATCCACAGACAGCACTCTTAGCCAGGTAAGGATAAGATTGATGAGATCATTGATATTGGTCTTCATGTGCTCAAAGCGGTTTTTCTGCTCGTCAGTGAGCTGGTCGGATAGCTCTTCCGCCAGGAAAAAAAGGTTCTGCTGTACGGCTCCCAACGGAGCCTTCAACTCGTGTGAGACGATCGCGGCAAAATTCTCCCTGAGCATTTCCTTTTCTCTTCTGAGGGCAATAGTTTCCAGTACCAATCTCCTTCGATCCAGCCCACGCTTTGTGATCAAACGAAATTCGTCGGGTGTAAACGGCTTGGGCAAGAAGTCATATGCTCCGTTCTTCATTGCATCCACGGCTGAACTCACCGTTGCGTACCCTGTAATCACGATGGTCACAATCGTAGGATCAGACTCGCGAATACTTTCGATCACCTCAAAACCGGAAATGCCAGGCATCTTGAGATCAACATAAACAAGGTCAGGCTGGAATTCTCTGACGAGTTTAAGACCGAGACTGCCGTTTGTCCCAGTCGCGATTTGATAATTACTACCCTTTAGTATCTGGGTACAGGAATCCAGAACAACCTCCTCGTCATCAATGATCAGTATCCTGGCCTTATCTTCCATTGCTCACGCTCTCTTCTTCCATGGCGACCGGCAATCTCACAGTAAAGGTCGTTCCTTCGCCAATTTCGCTCTCAACGGATATGGTTCCATTGTGTTCTTTGATAATTCCATAACTGATGGCCAGCCCTAAACCCACACCGTGTCCAGTATCTTTCGTGGTAAAGAATGGGTCAAATATCTTTTCAACATTTTCCTTGGCAATCCCCGGACCTGTGTCAGAAAATACTAATTCGATGAAGCTATCAGCCGGGTCGAATTCGAGTTGTTAGCATTAATCGTCCGTTCCCATCCATAGCCTCAGCAGCGTTGATGATGATATTTATGAATACACGCTCGATTTGTGAGGGGTCAATGATGGCTTTCGGCAATGCGGCTTCTGGCTTGAACTCGATTTGAATGTTGTGGAAGAGGGCCTGCTTTTCCAGCAATGAAACACAGCCTTTCAAAACGTCGTTGACATCGCATAGTGTCTTATCCGGTTTTCTCTGCCGCGAAAAATCTAACAGCCCACGAATTATGTCGCGGCAGCGGTTGGCTTGGATGACAATTTTCTCGACTAAGCTTCTTTCCGAATCGTCAGGGAGCGGATTTTCCAAAAGCAAATTAGAGTAGGTAACGATGCCCTGAAGCGGATTGTTTAATTCATGGGCCACGTTGGCTGATAATTGTCCAATGAGAGCCAGCCTTTCTGATTCCATGATTTTTTTTCTTGTAAATTCCTTTAGCCTTTCATCCCGTTCTTTCAATGTCGAGGCCATTATGTTGAACGTATAGGCCAGCTTGCCTAATTCATCACCTGATTTGATCTCGACCTTGGCGCCTAGGTTGCCATCGGCGATTTCTCTGGATGCTGCTACCAGTTTCCTGAGCGGAACTGAAATCTCTTGTGAAATAAAATAAGCGAATGTCATCGAGCCGAGCGCACCGACCAGCGCGATCGCCAGAAATGCAAGAATCGTCTGCCTCTCGATATCAGTGTATTTCTGTTCGAGGACACCAACATACAAGATTCCTATTATTTCGTTGTGGACATCCTTAATAGGTTCATAGGCACTTATGTACCAGTCGTTCACTACATAGGCCCGCCCCACGTAAGATTCTCCATTGAGAACAACTTGATCGTATACCGGTTCGCTGACCCGTGTTCCAATTGCTCTCGAACCGTCTTGATCTAGGACATTTGTGGAAATTCTTACATCATCCTGAAAGATTGTGGCGCTCCCGATATCTTTCCCGTTGTATTTTAAGCTCTGAAAGACGGTTTGTTTTACCTCATCAACAAGCTCATAATTCCTGTTCAACAGAACTCCACCATACAAAACCCCGATTAACTTATTGTTTTGGTCAAAGATCGGGGCCGCCGCTGCCAGCATCATCCCACTGGTTTGCTCGGTCTCGCCTGTGAAGTCTTGCCATGGGCGTATTAATGAATTTGATGTCGGCTTGTTGAGCGAGGAGAGGGGCATCTTTGTTCAAGTCTTCTCCTGATACAATAATCGTGGCCGCAACAGGTGCTTTATCGATAATCACCATCGAGACGAGTTCGTTATGAATCTGACTATCTCCATGCACTCCCAAATTGCTCGTTCGCAATAGTACGTCGCCGTACGCGTCGGTGACATCTAATACATCTAACCCTTCTGTTTCTTTTACTCTTATTAACTCATCGGCGGCCTCCACTACATTTCCAGCCGTCATGCCCTGTGCGAGAATAACTCCGGCAGCCGTTAGTTGAACTACATCGTTGATGTGATCTAACTTGTCTTGATAGATTCCCCTTGCGGAGTTCAGATCTAGGTTGACCATCTCTTGGGCTTCCGCCACGATCCGGTTGCTGATCAACTGAATACCCACAACACTGAAGACCACACTGATAATAATGATGATCACTAGAAAACTTAGGCTAAGTTTGGTGGCAATAGGAAAACTAAGGCCTCGCGAAAGCCGCGCCTTGAATTTTCTGAAATAGCTGGCCAGAATTCCAAATGTAGATCG
This sequence comes from uncultured Chloroflexia bacterium, assembly GCA_963752775.1. Classification (GTDB taxonomy): domain Bacteria; phylum Chloroflexota; class Anaerolineae; order Anaerolineales; family Villigracilaceae; genus Fen-1038. The sequence goes on along the minus strand of CAVVZL010000005.1, from coordinate 128,936 downwards.
CATCTCATTCCTGCGGAGCTTTATATCTCCGTTGATTCCAACTCGTTATAGTGCGGCATATACCAATTCATTAATGTCTTTTACTGTGAGATGTTCCTCGTTGCCGGTGGTTTTCACGGCATCGCGGAACATGCTGGCATCTTTCGGGCAGGCAGTAACCAAAGTTGTTACGCCATTCAGCTTTACCGCCTCCCGCACGCGAGATTCGCTGGGGCGTTCTTGAACCTTGCCTTCCTCCATCCAAATGCGGCCACCGCCCGCGCCGCAACAAAAAGCTCGATCTCTGTGACGAGGCATCTCGATCAATTCACAGCCGGTCGCCTTGATCAGCCTGCGTGGCGCGTCATACACACCGTTATACCGGCCCAAATAGCACGGATCGTGATAGGTGACTTTGTAACCAAGTTTCTTGCTCAATTTAAGTTGACCTGAAGCAATCAATTGATCGAGCAATTCAGCCGAATGAAGAATAGGATGCTTTCCATTCCCATTAGACGGATATTCATTCTTGAGCGTGTTGTAGGAATGAGGATCAGTTGTAACGATCTTTTTATAGGTGCATTTGCTCAGTGCGCCCGAGTTTTTCTCTATCAGCATTTCATATAAACCCTCCTCTCCCACCCGCCGCACATCGTTTCCAGCGTTGCGCTCACTATCGTATAAGATTCCGAAATCCAATCCAGCCTTCTGGAATATTTGGGCTGTCTTCAAGGTAATATCCGTCAGCGTTGGACTATAGGAGGCATAGTCCCCAACAAACCACAGATACTCGACGGGCTCTTTACGCGCGTCCTTAATCTTTGGTTCGAGCGGCTGAGTCCAGCGGGCACGCATTCGTTCGGACTGTCCAAACGAATTACCATAGCGACCCATATTCGCGAGCGCATCTTGTAATTTTAAATCCACGCGGCCTTCGACCACGAGATAGCGACGCATATCCACAATGGCATCTACGTGTTCAATCAACACCGGACACTCGCGGACGCAGGCACCGCAAGTCGTACATAACCAAACCGTCTCGTCCTTGATTCGCTCTCCGACCAGAATAGGTATCTTCCCGTATCCAAGCAATGCTGGCCCATCTTGGCGCACCCCATCCCGGATTCCCAAAATCAACTCCTTGGGGCTCAGCAAGGTATTTGCCGCGAATGCTGGGCACGCCTCCTGACAGCGGCCGCACTCCGTACAAGCATCGCCGTCGAGCAATTGTTTCCAGGTCAGGCCGCGTAAAGTGCTGGCATAGACTGGTTCACCCTTTGCTGTCTGAGGGATGGGAGCAAGCTGGCCGGTTGGTCGGTCAATCTTCGAGAAAAACACGTTAAGCGGGCCCGTTAATATATGTACGAGCGTGCCAACTGGCAAAGTGGCGAGGGTCACTGTGACGATAAGCAGATGAAATATCCATACTCCCAAATGCCAGTTCAATAACGTTGCATCTGAGGCGCCAGTAGCGATCCAAATCTGTGCAATCAACCAGCCGACAGGCGACCACAACGCCCATGCGGGCCTTTCGAATGCCAGGCGCAGGGACTCGGTGAACAATCCGCCTAACACGATAAGTGTGATCAAGATCAAGGACCAGGTAAATCCAGGCTTGATCGTTAATCGACGCGGCCGCTGAATGAAGCGTCGATAAGCGGCCATCGTCACGCCAATCAAGAAGAAAACAGCGAACGTGTCAAGAACAAATTTATATACAAGGTAAATATTGCCGATGAGAAACTTCGAGAAATCGGCGTCAATGGTTGCTAGCGCCGTGCCCAAGAAGAATACAAAGAAGGACCATGCCATGGCGACATGCATCACGCCGGGATATTGTTGACTTAGAATGCGGGTCTGACCGACCGCATACTTGATGAGGCGGCCAAAGCGCAAATGCAACTTGTCCCAGCAAACCTGAGGACGGCCCAACCGCCACCAGAGACTAGCTTGTTTGTAAAAACGGATAAACAAAACAATCGCCGCGAATCCCATCATCGCGTACACGTAGAGTTGAGGTGATCCCCACGTATTTGGTATGCCCCAATAATTGATTCGCTCTGGCATGGGACCGCTTCCTTTCTAATCTAATCAGGCTTAGCTGCCTTTAGCTTCTTTCACTTTTTCCGTTAGCACTTCGATCAGATCGAACATATCCATTTCTACGCCATATTTGGCGATGTCGAAAATGGGAGCTTTCGGGTCGGTGTTGATGGCAATGATCACCTCACTATCGGTGATGGCTTCGACGTGTTCAGGCGCGCCGCTGATACCTAATGTTAGATAAATCTTTGGCTTGACATGCTTACCAGATTTACCCACCAAGCGCGAAGCGACCAGCCAACCTTGATCAATCACAGGCCGCGAAGCTGTTACAACTCCTCCCAGAGCCTTTGCCAGGTCCTCGGCGAGACCAATGTTGTCTTTGTTTTGAATCCCTCGACCGACGGAGACCAATATCGGTTCTTTGGCAATATCTACGTCGCCAGCCGCCGGCTCAATATAATTTACAAGTGTGAACTCGCGACAACTCCAAGACCGGAACTTCGACTTAAGTCACTGGGGAAGATTGTTTGCTTTGCCCTTGTTCCACTTTATATCCACCAGGGATCATGGTCACTAGCGCAGTGGGGGCGGGGAGTTCACCCTCGGCCATGATCTTGCCGCCGCAGATTTGGCTGACAAATTTTCCGTCTTTTGCAAGACTGCGACAAGAATTCACCAGTGGCAAATTAAGTCGAAATCGAGAGCACGCTAGCCAAGTCCGCACCAATGGACGTGCTTCCGAAGAGCACTCCGCGCGGTTGATTCTTCCCGATCAAATCCGTTAATGCTTTTTGATAAGCCTCTGGATTAAAATCAGCCAAGGCGGAATGATCGAGATAGAGCACTTGATCAGCGGCAAAGTTTCCCGCCAACCCTTTCGCGTTGTGACCCAACAGAACAGCCACAACCTTTCCGCCTGTGCTTTGGGCTGATTCACGCGCGGCAGCCAGCATCACATAGGAAATGTCCGCTACTTGTTCTCGTAGGTGCTCAATGACAACGTAAATATCCTGACTCATGGAACCTCCGCTCACAACACGCCCAATTCCTTGAATATGCCAACAAGTTTAGTGGCGACATCATCCGCATTGCCCGTGATCATCGTTGCATGTGTGCTGGCTTCAGGCTGGAACATACGCCCGATGATGGGTGCGCCGTTCGCATCCAACTCGGAGGCCGGTCGCTCTTCGATCTTGGATGTCTTCATCACCTGCCGGACTTTACTGACTGCCACATAACGCGGTGGTTGCTCTGAGGCTTGAACACCCAACAGCGCGGGCAAGACGACCTCCAGCTCAGCGACCAATCCGCCGGGATATTCCTTTAGCACTTTGGATTTACGATCGCTGATCGCGATACCATGTACATAACCTACATATGGCATTCCCAAGCATTCCGCCAGTAGAGGACCAGCCGATCCATCTATATCATTATGAGCTTGTACTCCGGTCAGTACTAGATCGGGTTGAAGTTCTTTCACGATAGTTGCGCAGGCGCGTGCCAAGGCATGATTGCTTACGCCTCCAGCAAAATCCCCTTTAATTTTTATCAACCGATCCGCCCCTTTGGCGGCCGCAGTAAATAGCACGTCGTCAGCCCCCTCCAAGTCAAGTGTAATGACGGTCACTTGACCGCCGCTCCGTTCTTTGAGCAGAATACCCTGCTCGATGGCATGGTCGTCCAATTCATTGATGATCAAACGGGCAAAGGTCATGTCAAGCCCCGCGCCGCTGGCATCGATAGTCAACTCTTCGACCAGATCAGGGACAAGCTTGGCTAGAACAACGATGTTCATATTTCACCTCGTTCATTTTCCATCGCTTCAACCAGCAATTCGGCAATATCTCTTACTTTCAACTGCGCGGCCCCTTGAACCGTCTTGGCGGCATCTTCAAAACGCGGCGTCTCATAAGGACATGCCACAGCTAGAACATTTGCGCCGACGTTCAGCGCCTCGCGTACGCGCCACTCCGACAAACGTGTATGGGCTTTCTCCCACTGAAAACCATCCAGCCACATCCCGCCGCCACCGCCACCGCAACATAGGCTGTTGGCATGATTGTAAGTCATCTCTGCCAATTTGACGCCTGGAATGGCCTCCAATAATGTGCGCGGCTCTTCGAAAATTCCATTGGCACGGCCGAGATAGCACGGATCGTGATAGGTGATCTTTGCTTTAACTTGGCTTCTTAGTAATGGCTTGAGTTGGTCGAGGTGCCCTGCCAAAAATGTAGTGTAATGCTGGACTGGATAAGAAATTCCCAGCCTCGGATATTCATTTTTGAGCGCGTTATAGGCATGGGGATCCGTAGTAATGATTTCGTTGAATTGGTATTTATTGAACGCCTTTCCATTTTTGTCAGCCAGCATCTCGAACAGGCCGCGCTCACCTGCCATTCTTTGCGAATCGCCATCACTGGACTCCTCTGGCCCAAGGATGGCAAAATCTACACCGAGGGCATTCAGTATTTTCGCCAATGCTTTTGCCGTTGCTTGAACGCGGGGATGATAAGATGCGTAGTCACCGACGAACCACAGAACATCCACTGGTTGTTTCGTTTTGCCCAAAACCTTGACTTCGGGCGAGATTCCATTTGTCCATTCGGCGCGTTTGCGAGGCGATTCGCCAAGTGGGTTTCCATATCGCTGCGAGTTTGCCAACGCATTCTGAAGTTCTGATGGAACATTGCCAGCCAGAATCAATTCTTCTTTGGTACTCGCCATCAAACCCGGGGTTAGCGGGATTTGTGAAGGACAGACAGTCGCACATGCATAGCATGATACACACATCCATATTGCATCAGTGCTCAATACTTTATCAAATCTATCCGCGCGTATGGCGGCAATCAGCCTGCTCGGAGGATAGACCATCAAGTAACCGAATGGACATATGCCGCTGCAATTCCCGCACTCCAGACAAAGCCTCAGTCTGTCCCCACGCGGTGTTGCTTCAAGCACTTTCTCATAAAACGATTGCTCGAGTACTTCAGTGGACATGGATCACCTCAATTAAGTATTTCCAGAAGACTTTTACAAGCAGGAACCGCCGCACGCCCCGCACTGGATGCACATCCCTAGTCGCGAAACGCCTGCTGTCCGCGAGGCAACTTCGTGAAGTAATCCAAGATCCTCAACCGACCGAGAACCTGAACTAGGTATTGTAGCGACAAGTGGAGCTTCAGTCATTTGACCTCTTTTCATTAGAATCAAACGCGGTCCCTCTCCCCAGCCAATTTGAGGCTCTAACGGACCGTCGCTCTTAGTATCTGGCCTTTCTCACTACCCCACTAGATATGAATATCCTTGTTTGACGGTGATGATTGTCCTCATTACTCCACAAAGAGAAATAACCTTGTTTGTGCGAGTGTTTTCTGAACTTCAATCGTGATAGACTGTGCCAGCTTGAGGTAAATGCTGCATAAGCGAATGCAAATTCAAAAGTCTCTGACTGTGTAGCTCATGTCCTAAAGAGAAAGTACCGAATTGATGATGTTAGAAGGCGATTTTCAAGAGGAACGAGAATATGAACCATGTTTGCTGAGGATCGATCCCGATCAATACCTCTTTGAATCCCTTTCATGGTTAGCTCCGCCGACGCAGACACGCCGTTAACCAAAAGCAGGATGATGTCTGTCATCCGCTTGATAGAGACGAAAGACACTAGCAATTCGCTGGCACACGTCTACAATACGATTACAGATGAAGGGCCCGGTGTTAAGTAAATCAAGCCGTTGCAAGATATGACACCTGGCCCCTAAAAGGAGTCAACTCATGCCTGGATTTACGCCTGGCCGCCGCTGGCAGCCGCCCTATCTACCTTTCAAGCGTGAATCGTTTGACCATTGTGCGTTGGCAACACTTGAAAAGATCATCAAAGGTCCGTTGTTTGGATGCCGTATGTGTGGCAATTGTTTGCTCCAGGAGACAGCCTTCATTTGTCCGATGGAATGTCCCAAGGGTCTACGCAACGGCCCGTGCGGTGGATCCACATCTGAATATTGCTATGTAGATAAAACGCGTCCATGTATTTGGTATAAGATTTATGAGCGTTCATATACAATGGGACGCGCAGATCGTCTGTTCGAGGTCCTGCCACCACTGGATTGGGAGAAGGTTGGCACAGAAACGTGGGGCGATGTAATTGCACGTATCCAAGAGATTGGCATGGGAAAAGTCATTCGTGAATTGCTGTTCAAGCCAGCTGGTATTCGCAATGAAATGTGGGAAAGCATCTTTAGATCGGTTCGTCAACCTGACTGGTGGCAGGGCGACAGTCAATATCATGCGCCGAAATACACCGAGCCTGTTTCAAACTTGGAGAAACACCTTAAAGCCGGAGAGTTTGTCGTGGCTTGCGAGATCACGCCTCCATTGAGCATGTCCACTAAAAAGTTGATAGATAACATCAATCTTGTTAACCCTTATGTAACCGCGATCAACTTCACAGACAATGCATCCGCTACTCCACGAATGACATCGTGGGCTTGTAGTAAGTTTGCCATCGAAATCAGTGCAGAGCCGGTCATGCAGATTGCGGCGCGCGACCGTACACGCGCTAGCCTGCAAGGAGAGATTCTTGGTGCAACAGCTATGGGGGTACGCAATGTTTTATGTGTCACTGGCGATAGCCCCGTGCTTGCACCTCAACCGCGCGGCCGTATGGACATAAATGATATGGACGCCATCCAAATGATCTGGATCCTGCGCCGTATGCGTGATGAAGGTCATTACCTCGATGGCCGCGAGATCAAGTTTCCGCCCAAATTCTTCCTGGGCGCAGCAGCTTCACCTTTCGCGTCTGAACCAAAATTCCAGGCTTTGCGCGAGCACAAGAAAGTAAATGCTGGCGCGCAGTTCTTTCAGACCAATCTCGTCTACGATCCGGATCGAATGGAGATCTGGCTGAACGAGATTGCCAGGCGGAACATCCTTGATAAAGTATATATTCTGATTGGCATCACGCCGCTCAAGAGCGCCAAAATAACTCATTACATGACTCAAGTGCCCGGTGTGTATGTGCCTGGCCCAATAATCAGACGTATGGAAGATGCAGAAGACAAGGGCGGACCACATGGGGCTCAAGAAGAAGGTGTGAAGATCGCGCTGGAAATTATCGAGAAGATCAAAGGCAAACAAGGCATCCACGGACTGCACATTATGCCCGTCGGATGGGAAGATATCATCCCGCGCATTGTTGTCGAAGGAGGCCTTCTACCTAAAGATTTCATTGCGCCGCCATCGCGTGACGAGAAGGTTCCGGCGTGACGGGAATCGCATTCTGGGCCCGCCGAATCAGAACGCCGGATAACCCGATCAGTTTTTTGCACGGAGCGTTGCGCATCCGGAAAACACTCTCGCAAGAAAGGAAACCATGAAGGTTGACGAATGCTGGAAAAAGCCAAAATGCCATCGGCAGATGCGATGAGGCTTCATCGCTTTTATAAAGGCAAGATTGAAACAACGCTCAATTGCATGTTGCACAGTTTCAATGATTTCGCGATTTGGTACACGCCCGGTGTGGCCGCGCCCGGCCAGGCGGTCGAAGCGAATCCCGATGTGGTGTACGACTACACTAATAAATGGAACACCGTCATTGTGGTCAGCGATAGTACCCGCGTATTAGGGTTGGGAGACATCGGTCCGAAAGCGGCATTGTCCGTGATGGAGGGCAAAGCCTTGCTCCATAAATGTCTGGGCGGCGTGGATCGAGTCCCGATCATGCTCGATACCAAGGACTCGGACGCCATCATTATTGTGGATGACTTCAACTGCACGGGCTTACCCGGTATGTTCGCGGCTAGCGATGTGACTAATAATTTTTCCGAGCAGGCGATGATTTCGGTCGGCGAAGGCGCAAAGGCCGCTTTGAACGCATATGAATATTTACCGCCAATGCTTTAGCTATTCAATCTATTAATCCAAAAAGCCATCCCGCGGGATGGCTTTTTGGATTTCTTCATCTAAGGGATAGAAAAAGTGGATTGTACCTATAAGGACGCCCTCGAGGAACGCATTACAATCGGGTTCTTCATATTGTTACCTAGTTATCATACCCACATGATATCATCTCAATGTTTCACGCGAAAGCCCTGATTTGAACGAAACGTTTGCAGCGCTTAAACATTATAACTACCGGCTCTGGTTCATTGGCCAGATGGTTTCCCTCATGGGCACTTGGATGCAGAGTACTGCCCAGGGGTATTTGATCTACCAGATCACCAAATCCACAACCTACCTTGGCCTGGTCGGATTCATGGGCGGAGTGCCGATTTTGGTGTTTTCCCTGTATGGAGGTTGGGTCGCGGACCGCATTTCCCGCCGGACATTGTTGGTCATCACGCAAACCTCGATGATGATCCTGGCTTTCATCCTGGCCGCCTTGGACTTTGCCAATATTGTCCAGCCTTGGCATATCCTGGTCCTGGCTTTCCTGTTGGGAGCAGCCAACGCCTTCGATGCTCCCGCCCGCATTTCATTTGTGCTTGAGCTTGTTGATCGCGCGGATATGAATAATGCCATTGCCCTCAACTCGACCATGTACAATATCGCCACGGTTGTTGGACCATCGGTCTCCGGCCTTACCTATGCCGCTTTCGGGCCGGCTTGGTGCTTCACGATTAACGGTCTTTCTTTTATTGCCGTGATCGTGGCCTTACTCTTGATGCACATTAAAATGGAATCCCAGCCCATGCAAAGTTCATCTGCCACGGGGGAAATTGCCGAGGGTCTGCGTTACGTCATTTCCAATCGTCTAGTGCTCAGCCTGATCCTAGCTGTGGGAATAGTGAACTTCTTCGGGTTTGGCTTTTTGAACCTGCTGCCGGCTTGGGCAACGGACGTGCTGCATGGCGACGTGACCACCAACGGTCTACTGATATCAGCCCGTGGCTTCGGCGCCCTAGTCAGCGCGCTGATGCTGGCTTCTCTCGGTAGGCAAAAGGTCCGGGGAAAACTTTGGATGCTCGGTAGCTTAATTATGCCGATCGCTCTTTTTATTTTTGCGTGGGTTGGCTGGATTCCGCTTTCTCTTGGAATCTTGGTAATTATCGGCTGGAGCATGATGCTGGTGACCAATAACAATAATTCGCTAATACAGACTGAGGTCCCCGACACCCTGCGTGGCCGGGTAACGGGCGTATATGCCATGATAATGAATGGTTCCTACACTATGGGGGCACTGCTGACCGGTGTCGTTGGCCAGAGCTTTGGAGCTCCGGTCACGGCAATGATCTGCGCCGTGATCATGCTCATCTTTGCAGTGATCTCCTGGGTTTTCTTTCCCTACATTCGTCAACATGGATGAAACGGCTCCCCACGAGGATAAAAAAATGGAAGCTATTTTATTAATCGAGAAATGGAATTTATTGTAGAGTTTCCAGGCGGCTCACTTTCTGTTGGCGGAGAAGTCGTAAAAGAAATCAGTGATTTTGAACTGGCAGCTGGAATCTTCCGCCCACTTTTCAGCTTTTCCTAACGGCATGGATATTCGGGTACAAAGATATTGCACCAAGTATCGGATCGCTGCAGCTACCTTCATCATGCTTTCCTGAGATGGCTTTGCAAACTGCGGTAACGTAATTCCTTTTTATTTAATGCTTGGATAGCTGCCGTGGCAGCCATCGCCGCCGAAACCTGTGGTCTTTCAGACTCATTGTCCTCATTGTTGATACCCATATTGCCAATGTGCGAAACGGTAAACAACACACCTTGTCCTCGATACGAACGGTCGCTTAATATCTCCTGATAACCCGTCATACTGGTATTGAATACCAGCTCGAACATGGTTTCAGTTTCCGCACCAAAGGCCTGGCCTTCGATCACGGTCCCATCCTCCAAAACCAGAGTCGCAATCTTCATGAATTCACCACCTCATACATCGGCCGGATAACAATGCTCTGCTTGGATCTGAGGTTACAAGACATTCTTTAAATATCCAAATATCATTTCATCATAATGGGAGGTGACTTGAAACCCTTTGACGGCGAATCCTTTACGGACATCAAAAGGAATTCCGCCACCTTTAAGATCGGACAACACGCTTGCGTAATCCGCCGGATCGCAAACCAGGATGACCCGTTTATGGTTCTTAGCAGCGGCACGAATAAGTGTAACGCCGCCGATATCAATGTTTTCAATGATTTCGTCATAGGTTACAGAGGGTTTGGCAATGGTCGCTTCAAAAGGATATAGATTGACGGCAACCAGGTCAATGTAGTCCCAACCCAAATCAAGGAGTTGCTTGTGATCTGCATCGGTTGGCCTGGCCAGCAATCCACCATGAATGGCGGGATGCAAAGTTTTTACCCGGCCGCCAAGGATTTCAGGCGACTTCGTGTAATCGGCCACGTCGGTAACGGTGATTCCATTTTTGCGTAGGAAGCTCGCGGTGCCACCGGAAGCCAGTAAGGTCCAGCCAAGGGATGCGAGTCCCTTGGCAAATTCGATGATCCCGGTCTTATCGTAAACGGAGAGAATGGCAGTGGGCATTTTATTCCTTTGGGAAATCTGATATATTGATATTGATAGTGCGGGACCAGGGAAAAGCTCTGATTAATGATGGAAAAGACGAATACCCGAAAAAAACATTGTCATTCCATATTCATTCGCTGCTTGGATCACGGCTTCGTCTCGCGTCGAACCTCCTGGTTCTAGAATGAATTTCACGCCGCTCACCGCAGCCCGGTCAATGCTATCGCGGAATGGAAAGAAAGCATCGGACCCGAGAGCAACGGAATCCAGTTTGGAGAGCCACGCCCGCTTCTCATTGGGCGTGAGTTGTCGGGGTGTGTGGGCAAAGATATTTCCCCAATCTGCTTTTTCATTCGGTGTCACATCTTCACGCAGGAATTGGTCAATGGCATTATCTCGATCGGGGCGTTTGATGGATGGTTTAATCGGAAGCTCCAAAACGGATGGATGTTGACGCAGAAACCATAAGTCCGCTTTTTGGGCTGCCAGGCGCACGCAATGGACGCGTGACTGCTGGCCTGCACCAACGCCGATCGCTTGACCACCGAACACAAAACAAACGGAATTGGACTGAGTATATTTAAGCGTGATCCATGCAACGGTCAGGTCGCGCAGGGCGGATGCAGGCAGATCCTTTTTAGCTGTGACGATATTCGTGAAATCGCGGGCCGTCACTATGCGGTTATGACGATGCTGCTCCAAACGAACACCAAACACGTCGCGGACTTCCTGAAATCGAGGATGGCTCATACGACGGATCGATTTGAATGATGACATATTTCCCTTGCTTTTTATTCTTGAGAAGATTCAACGCAGCAGGTTCGTAGGCAGGCGCAATAACTCCATCCGATACCTCACGCGCAACCAATCGTGCAGTGGATTCATCCACACTATCAGACAACGCGATCCAATCACCAAATGAACATAAGCGGTCCGCGCCACGTTGCGCGTGCATAGGCTGTGGCAAGAGGGGAAAGTTCAAGGTCATCTACAAAATAGGCCTTCTTGAGCTCATCCGACATCGGAACAGCAACGGCAGCTCCCGCCGGACTGACATGCTTGAATGAGGCCGCGGCCGGTAAATTAAGTGCGGATTTGAGTTCGCGAACAAGCTGCCAGGAGTTGAGCGCATCCAACAAATTGATATATCCGGGCGCTCCATTTAAGACCGTAAAGGGTAATTCGGAATTGTCCGGCATAAAAACCTGCGCGGGAAGTCTGTTGGGGATTGGTACCATAACGAAGGGATAGTGAGGATGGCATAAATAATTCCTTTTAGTGGCCGAGGTTTCCGGAAACGAAATCAATCACATCAACTGCACCAAGTGTGATCCCATGTTTGGCCAAACGAACCGATTCCAACGCGTTAGTCATAGACTTGTTGAAATATACCATTGCTTTTGGCATTGGTATTTCGAGTTATTAAAGATTACCCGCAGGATCACCCATACGGGTAATAGCAATTACATCCACACCTTGTATGATGAAAAGAATTATCTATTCTAATCATTCATATAAGGTGAACCATGCAAACCAAGAATCAAGCCGCACTCTTTGATGATCAAACGATCCGTGGATCGCATTCGGATTCGTTCCGTTGGTTGACGGCCCCAGATGTTAAGACATGGCTGGATGAAAGGGATGCCTGCGCGTTGGTGGCATCCATTCGAAAGAATGGAGAATCCACTCATGGAAACTTGAAGCGAGCCCTTGCAGCCTTAAGCATCATGGGTCATCGTTGCGGCGAAGTAAACGGTGAAGGGGATGGATGCGGAGTGATGACCGACATTCCACGTATTGTATGGGCAAAGGCACTTGAGCAGGAAGGGAAGCCAGGCTGGCTTGCCGAAGACCGCCGCTTTTTTGTCGGGCACTTGATGATTCCAAACACAAAGTCAAACCCATCAGGAGTTCAAGCCACCATTCTCAGTATGCTAAAAGAGAACGACATTGATTTATTATTGGATCGTCCGATCCAAACGCGGCCACAAGCACTTGGAAAAATGGCGCGCATGCAGGCGCCTCATCTGTGGCAGATCGCAGGCTTGGTGCACATGGGTCCTCTCGAAAATGTGGAGCGGACGCTCTTTGACCTAACACTTGATATCGAGCGCCGCACAAAGATCGTGGTTGCGTCACTCTCAAGTTATATGGTGAACTATAAAGTGCGCGGCTCCATTGAAACACTTTATCAGTTTTATCCGGAATTACGGAACCCCGATTTCACAACCGCGATCACAATTGGACACGCTCGTTATTCGACCAACACCGCAACGAGTTTCGAACGTGTCCAGCCATTCAGCCTGCTTGGACATAACGGCGAGATCAACACGATTGCCCGTCTGCGTGAACAAGCTCAGATGCTGGGTATTGATTTGCTGGAGGGCGGGAGCGACTCGCAAGATCTGGATCGGCTTCTGGCAACATTGATCCACAGATACCGCTTCACATTAACCGAGGCAATGGAACTGGCTTTCCCACCCATCCTAAGCGAAGTGGAAAAACTCTCGCCTGATCTGCAGACTGTCTATAAATATTATCGACAAGCCTTTGGTCCTTTCGCTCAGGGCCCCGCAGGCATCATTTCGCGTTTCGGCGATGAATGCGTCTTTAGTGTAGATGCACTGGGGCTGCGTCCGTTATGGTTTGGTGATACGGAAAAGGAATATTTCTTTTCATCGGAAAAAGGCGTCTACCATCTGGACACCATGCATTTGGACCCTATTCCCCTCTCTCCGGGTGAGAAGATGCGCGTCCGCATCCGCCGCGGACTTACGGTAGATGTGTCGGACTATCCAACGATTCAACAGCGAATGCTAAATCTGACCGTGCGTAGATTTGGCTCACTCGAAACTATCGAAAAGCGGATTGCCCATGCGCCTTTGGTTTTGACATCTGAAATTCATACCGGGGATAATGGGTCGCATCACCCGGCATCACAAGTCAGCTTGGACAACCGCCTCTCGGCTTTCGGATGGGGCCGCGAAGATAATGAGTGGGTGCTCGAGTTGGCAAAAAATGGGAGCGATCCGATTAGCTCGCTCGGTTATGATGGTCCGCTGGCACCTCTCTCAAAAGAGCGCCAGAATATTTCGGATTACTTTAAAGAAGCGGTTGCTGTTGTGACCAACCCGGCAATCGACCGTGAGCGGGAAGCGGAGCACTTTTCCACGCAGACCGTTGTTGGGCCGCGGCCTCCGCTCTCGCCAAGTGAGCTTGAACAAGTTGCAGCATTCACACTCGATGCACCGATAGTATTAGATGATTCTGATTACTCGCCCTTTGACATGAAGTTACTGTGGCAGGTAGCAGATGAAACCGGTAGTGCAACTCTGGATCAGTTGATTTAAGGTTTCGAGGCTGGTCGTGTCACGAGATTGCAATCCGTTACCCTGCCGGAGGAAACAACTATGCAAGGGCTGGAGCGAATCGCTCAATCGGCCGTGGAAGCTGTTCGGGCCGGAACGCAGCTTCTCATCCTTGATGATGCTGATTCGTTCAGAAATGGATATGGATGGATCGACCCCATCCTGATATTAGGTGTGGTGGATCATGCTCTTCGTCAAAGTTTTGTGGAACAAGAATTTTCTGCTTCTTCTACGCCGCTCCCGTTGGGTGATAATGGAAAAATTGATCTCGGCCTGATGGCTTCCAAACCCTTAAAGAATTTGCGCCGACAAACCGGACTGATCCTGCGCAGTGGAGCGATTCGCAATCTGCATGACGTGATCATGTCCATTGGCCTGGGCGCCGATGCAGTCGTCCCTTACTTGATGTTTGAAACGACGATCCATGATGTCCGCATCCCTTCCGAAGAATATCCTGCACGGTTGAAGAACATATGGAAGGCTTTATGTTCCGGCCTTGAAAAATGTACTAGCACCATGGGGATTCACGAATCGTGTGGCTATGGCCGTTTATTCGCCAGCATTGGTCTGAGTAATAGTATCGCTTTGACTCTTGGCGCAAAAAATTACGCGGGCTCTGAACTTGGGGGATTAAAAATGGGAAAACCTGGATGCCGAACTCGCTGTACGAAAAGCCAATTATAATGCGCCCGGCCGCAGTGAACTTTCGTGGGTCAACCATTTTTATCCGAAGATCTGGAAAGCGGCAGGGAAATTGGCAAGGGGTGAATTCCATTGGCAAGCTTATGAAGCGCATGTTGAAAATACATCTAGGATTAACCCAGTCACTCTTCGTAATATTCTTGATTTTCGATATTCTGAAGGAACCCCAATTATCAACCCGGCTGATGTTGACTTGGGAATCACGTCGCACAAATTACCTTTTCTGATCGCATCCATGTCTTTCGGATCGCAGGGCGAGATAGCTTATCGCGCTTATGCAGAAGCCGCCTATCGCTTGAATATGATCTCGATCAACGGCGAGGGAGGGAAATTCCCGATCTCTTAGGAAAGTATCCGTTCAACCGCGGCATCCAAATTGCATCCGGTCGGTTTGGGATTACAGCGGAAACTATCAACTCAACAAATTTATTAGAGATCAAAGTTGGTCAGGGTGCCAAGCCCGGTGAAGGTGGTCACCTGCCTGCCCGGAAGGTCACTCAAAAGGTCGCCGCCGCGTGTCATGCTCATCCTGGAGTAGATCTAATCTCTCCATCCAACAATCACGATATTTATTCAATAACAGTGACCTCGCACAATTTATAGAGGAACTCAAAACCATTAACCCGAAAGCGTGTGTAGCGGTGAAGGTGCCTGTAGTGCCTGGCATTGGGATTATAGCAGTTGGCATCGCGAAAGCGGATGCTGATATCATCTATCTGACAGGATTTGACGGAGGCACCGGCGCGGCCCGCCAGCATTCCCTCCGTTATGTGGGCCTGCCAGCTGAAATTGGGGTTGTGGAGGCGCATTGGGCGCTGAGTGAATTCTGGTTTGCGCGGGAAAGTTGAAATCTGGGCTGATGGCGGTGTGCGCTCCGGAACGGATGTTCTTAAAATTAATGTGCCTGGGGGCGAACCGAGTTGGGTTTGGCACGTTGCCCATGGTCGCGATTGGCTGTACGATCTGCCGCGATCGTCAGCTCGGCACTTGTCATACGGGCATCACGACCCAGATCGAGACAACTCAGGAAGCGTATGCCGCCGGGCTAAAGCGTTTTGTGCCTCTCGATTTTGAACAGGCGACTCAGGCGCTTGTCAATCTGTTTTCTGGTATTGGGGACGGGATTAGAGATAATCTCGCAAGATTGGGTATAAAAGGCGCACAGGACATTGTAGGTCGTTCCGATCTGCTTATGCAAATCTCTCATCAGGAACAGATTGATCTCAATGAATTACTCATGCCTTTAGAGGAATTTATGGCCAAGCCCATCCCGATCTCCCTACCGATGCACGAGATGGCTGAAATTGACCGTGGCCCCCTTCATCGTCCGTGTAACCACCTGACAACCGTCATCTCCAATCTGGTGATGGAAAGTTTTACAACCTATCTGCAGGATTTGATCCTTTTTGAAGATGATAAAGTTACGCCCGTTGACCGCGCACTTGGTACGCATCTTACCGGAGCCTTGACTTGCTTCCGTCATGATTGGGCATGGCTACCCGGACATGGAGGCGTTGGTGGTCATCGTGAGACATGGCGGCAGCCGGTAGAGGGCATTGATAGCCGATCCATCCCTGCTACGGCGTTGCGCTTCTTCAGTAGTTCTGTGCCGGGAAATGGGTTGGGCGCGTACAATGCCGAGCCGGTCTTTATCCGCGTAGAGGGTGGCGCGCAAGACGGCGTTGCAAAGGGGATTTCTGGAGGACGTGTCGTTATCATGAAAGGCTACAACCATGATGGAAATTAATCGATGGTTCAGTCGGTAAAAGTCTGGCTTACGGGGGAACGGGAGGCCTTGTGATCGTTCAAGGGAATGCCGACTCGCGTGCCTGCATCCGTCTTTCTGGAACGGACGTTATTATAGGTGGTGAAATCCTGATGCCGCTTAACGACAGCCTTGGGTTTATCGGTGCCCGGGCAAACGTAAAAGGCTTTCTTTGTGAATACATGACAGCAGGTCGTGTCATCGTACTTGGTGATCCCGGTCCGTGGGTCTGTGCAGGCATGACCGGAGGCGTCCTCTATCTCCGCCTACAACCACATCTAAATTTCGATCAGGCTTCCATTCACCACCGACTGGCCAAAGGGGCAAAAGTGGAAGTACAAAGTGTTGGCGAAGGCGATTTGAAAAATCTTCGTCACTTGCTTACGATTTATTCTGAGGAACTAAAACAAAACCAGCAGGCGGAAGAGGCGCAAAAAATTGTAAATTTATTAATAGATTGGAAGAATACATTCGTCCGCGTTGTCCCGCTGGGGCAGCAGGAAGAGCAGCGTTTTGCGACTGAATAATAAAAAATATACGAGGCACTTTTACTCAGATCCCAACGGCTTGCAAACATGATTTTGCAAGCCGTAATTATTAAGAGAATTGCTTCTAGAATTTTCTAAAGTACAAGGATACCGGTATTGATGCTCCATTTGGGTAATTTCCTGTAAATCAGATCACCTGAACGATAAGGTTTGCTTTTTTTAACAATAAAAATACTCCTATTGGGTACTGGCGGCTGCGATTTGTATCATCTTTAGAATGTAGTCAACCTTATTGCTAAATACAAGTATGATGAAAGGATTAAAAAAATGGCTACACAATCGAGTACGACCGGAATGAAAAGAACACTTGGCTTAACGGGAGTTACCGTCAACGCGATGGCGCTCATCGCGCCAGGCGCATTCCTGTGGATGACCTTCCAACTCCAGGCCGCCAACACGGATATAGCGGGCAACAGCACGGCAAAGGATATGTGGACAGGTATCGTCGCCGCATTGATCGTGGCTTTTTTGACAGCCTTTGCGTATGCTGAACTGGCCGGTAAGTATCCGGAGGCCGGCACAGGAAGCGCCTATTACTTTGCGGAGAAGGCCTTCCTTGATCGTGAAGAACCGAGTCACCGCCGCTGGGCGCGCCTCTCAAAATTTATCACTGGGTGGGCGGCACATTTGTTTTACTGGGTATATCCTGGTGTGATGGTGGCTTTCTTTGCCGTACTAGTGACTTATATTCTGGGCGTGTTCGGCTATAACATGCCAATCTGGCAGCAGGTCGTGGTTGCCTGGCTGTTCTCAATCGCTGTCGGCTACATCGCCATTCGAGGTGTCACTGGCTCAACGATTGCCTCGGTTGTCATCAATGTGATTCAGCTTGTATCCTTGATCGTCTTCTCGATTCTGGCAATCATATTTCGCGTCCAGAATCCTCTAGGTGTTGCCGCAACTGGATGGTATCACCCAGCGATCACTTCGATTGTTATCCCTCATAATCTGAGCGGCTTGCTCTTCCAGGGCACTATTGCGATACTGATTCTGGTCGGTTTCGAATCTTCCACAGCATTCGCTGCTGAAGCCAAGAACCCCAAGAAGGATGTCCCCCGGGCTGTCATTCTCGCGCTGGTCATCCAGGGTTTATTCGCCTATCTCTTCGAATACTTCTCGGCCAACTATGCCTTAAGTGACAAGCTGGTTTCCGCCGATGGAACCATGAAAGGCATCGCCGCCGCTGCCGCTTCCAGCGCCCCAATTGGCGACATGGCCATTCAGATCGGGAACGTCTACCTGGGCGGGAACGGTTTCGCCTTCATGCTCGTTATCGCCGCCACCGTGGTCATTGCCATCGTCGGAACCACCCTGGCTGCCATGAATACGGGCGTACGTATCAGCTTCGCTATGGCACAGGATTCGGAAATGCCCGACATCATGGGTCTGCTGCACGACGAATATGCTACTCCCATGATGGGTATCATCATTATGATCATTGTCTCGGGTGTGATCGGCACAATCGGCGTGCTGGGCGGCGTGGTGGCCCTGACCGGCATCACCCTGGCTTCCAATCTGGGCACCTTCCTGCTCTATGGCTTGATCTGTGGCCTGACGGTGGTGGCCTTCAGTGGAAAAGCTGACTTCAGTTTCTTCAAACACGCCACCCTGCCTGTTCTTGGATTGATCGGAAATATTATCCTAGTGCTCACCATCTTCATCGTCGGCATCATCACCGGCGGTTCTACTGCGCAGGAAACATACCTTGCCTTAGGCATCTCGGCGATCTGGCTCATTACGAGTGCGTTGTATCTGGTGATAACTAGTTCCCGAAAGGGACATGCAATAGTTCCGGCGGCGCATGAGATGACTGCCAAGGAATAAATTCACCCTGACTTAAACACTTAACGAATCATGTCATTCACGAACTGCATAAATCTAAGAATGTGCAGTTCGTGGACAAGGGTAACGGCCGTAAATCGTTAGCCTATCTCTCTTAGGCGGCACAGCCTGAAACGGAAGAGCGTTCCTTGAGAAAGTACATTCCCGAAATTGAAAGTGGTGGTCTGAGTGTTACTGGCCCGGTTCGTAATGATAACCAGGACTCGATCCATTTTCCTGATTATGAACATCCAGCCGGCACTGACTTGCTTTTTGCAATCGCAGATGGCATGGGCGGTTATGCACATGGTGGAGTAGCTAGTTTGCTGGCGCTCGAATCTTTCTCCAGTACGTTGGCTGCGGGAAATGACAATCCGATCCCCAAGTTGTTACAGCGTGGGGTAGAGATTGCCAACCTGCATGTGTATCAAAAAGCTCAGCAATTGGGTGGTGTCCGCATGGGCACGACCCTTACTGCCGCCTATGTTCTAGGTGAGATGCTGTATCTGGCACATGTGGGTGATAGCCGCGCCTACTTGATACGCGACGGCCGCTCCGTATGCCTGACCACCGACCATACAGCTGTAGGCGCTATGGTTCGCTCGAAGTTAATTTCTCCTGACAAGCTGCGTACCCATGCACAGCGTTCTATGTTAACCAAATCTATCGGTACGGACTTGTTTGTTCAGCCCGATATTGTGCAACAACGGCTGAAAAGAGGGAGATCGTGTGGTATTGTGTTCCGACGGGGTCTGGTCCGTAGTTGAGGATGAAGAATTTGGCAAGGTCGCTAGCGAACCGCATTCGGTGAATGTGATCAGCCGAAATCTCATCAATCTGGCTCTCCACAACGAAACAGACGATAACGCTTCGGTCGTCGTCTTCCATCTGCGTAAGCTCATCCCGGCTTCGACTGAATTGAAACCTCACCAAGAGGGCGGTATGAACTGGTTCCAAAATCTAAGGAAATTGGTGTCATGAGTACCTATGCTATAATTGCCGGTCAGATGTTGCAGATCGGGGATCAGTTTGACCGCTATCAGATACAAGCACACATGGCGCAAGGAGGTATGAGCGATACCTATCGGGCTTTCGACCTTGTGAACCATCGTGATGTGGTGATTAAGATTCCCGATCAATCCATGCTGGGTGACCCGGCCGCATTCGAACGTTTCCAGCGTGAATTGGCGGTAATGGATACACTCAAACATCCTTTCATTCTCAAAGGTCTAGGCTCGGGGAATTACAACCGCATACCTTTTCTAGTCACGGAATTTGTGGCAGGACGATCTCTCCGAGCTTTAATCGAATTTTCATCTCCCTTCCCTCAGGATAAAGCGCTTGACTTAATCCGGAAGATTGCTGATGGCATGGCATATTGCCACGAAAATGAAGTCATCCATCGCGACTTAAAGCCTGAAAATATCTTAGTAACAAGCGATGGTCAGCCGATCATAATTGATTTTGGCTTGGCACTTACGAAAAACACTCACCGTGTGACTTATTCGAATCTGAGTGCTATGGCGGGCACTCCCGATTATATGGCACCCGAACAAATTGAGGGCAAACGAGGCGACCGGCGGACCGATATATACGCCTTGGGCACCATGATGTATGAATTGCTCTCGGGGAAAACGCCTTTTACAGGCGATAGCAATATGATTATCATGGCGCAACATTTGAACGGCACCCCTGCTCGCCTTGATCGGATCATCCCATCCATTTCTCCTCAGGTGGCCGCGATTGTTGCCACTTGCCTGGCACGGAATCCCGAAGACCGTTACCCCAATATGCATGCCTTGATTCAGGCGCTCGATCATCCGGAGAATGCCGACCTGTCAATTCTGGAAAAAGTTAATACTTCTTCTGTGTCGACTCGATCTTTTACACAAATGCAGATTATCCGTGGTGTCTTGATTGCGCTGGGAATTCTGGCTGGGCTGGTTGTGCTTGCTTTGGCGTTACAATATCTGCATCGTTAAGTATCTGTGATTGCCGGTTGTGGAAATGATCAATAGGAATATTTTTGTGATACAGGAAAGTCAAGCATGAATAATTCAGCGCAGTCAACTACAGATATTGTTGTACGCATGGAACAGGATCACATCAAATTTATCGATCTACAATTCACTGACGTGGTGGGTATGGTCAAGAACGTTACCATTCCTACACACGAGTTGAAAGCGGCTCTTGAAAATGGTGTATGGTTTGATGGTTCTTCGATCGATGGCTTTGCGCGTGTGGCCGAGAGCGATATGCATTTACGGCCTGATCCCTTGACTTTTGCAATCATCCCCTGGCTAACCGGCGAGGAAGCTACGGCGCGTCTGATCTGTGATGTTTATACTCCTGATGGCCAACCGTTCCCTGGAGACCCACGTTCAATCCTGCGGCGGGTGATTAATGATGCCGCTCAGATGGGTTTCGGATATAATACCGGACCCGAGCTTGAATTTTTCCTTCTTAAACCAAATGCGGATGGAAGCCTGATGCCTCTTGCGCCGCATGATAGCGCCAGTTATTTTGACGCACCGGCGGATATGGCTGCCGGACTGCGACGCCAAATGGCAACTACACTCGAGGCGCTCGGCTTGCAAGTGGAGGCCATGCACCACGAAGGGGCCGATGGCCAGCAAGAGATTGACTTCCGTTATTCCGATGCGCTAACTACTGCTGACAGCGCAGTTACACTTGCGCGTGGCACTGAAAGTGATTGCTCAACAAAATGGTTTGTATTGTACATTCCTACCCAAACCCATCCGGGGAATCAATGGAAGCGGAATGCATGTGCACCAGAGTTTGCATGTATAGCGCGAATGGAAAGAACGCTTTTTCCGATCCTGGCGATGCCCATGGCCTTTCAAAAATTGCCAAACACTTCATTGCCGGACAATTGGCTCATGCACGCGGAATGTGTGCGATCTTGCTCCCTTGGTGAATTCATATAAACGCCTTGTGGTGGGTTATGAGGCGCCAGTTTATATCAGTTGGGCACGGATAAATCGGTCTGCGCTCATCCGCGTGCCCCGCGCCTCGGAGAGCGAGTCAACACGACTTGAGTTGCGCTGCCCTGATCCGAGTTGCAACCCGTACCTTGCTTTTGCAGTCATGTTGGCTGCCGGGCTGGATGGGATTCGCCGTGAGTTGTCCGTTTCAGAAGCCACGGAAGAGAACATATACCTTCTCGACAAACCGAATTATTCATCACAAGATGTGCTGCCAACTTCCCTGGATGAGGCACTTGAAGGCCATGGAAAAGGATGAAGTCGTCCGTGATGCACTTGGGGCACATACCCATGAAGTCTTCATCAATGCCAAACGTCTTGAATGGGAGGATTATCGGCTCGAGATAACCAGTTGGGAACTCGAAAAGTATTTGCCAAATTACTAGGCGATCAGGGAATTTTCGAGTTGGGAACATAGCGATTGATCCCACTTCCTGCCCTGATGTTTTATTCACATGTTTTTCAGGGTAACACTACCCGTTTGGGGCATAGACGTACCCATCTTTCAAACCATATAATTTGTCGGTCAATAACAATAGCAATCCAATCTAAACAGGATTTTCAAGGAGAAGTATCTCATGGCAAAAACAATTAAGGAAGTTCTTGAGATGAGCAAGAATACTAAGCTAGTGGATTTGCGCTTCATTGATCTACCGGGCACTTGGCAGCATTTCACCATGCCCACTCATCGTCTCACTGCAGAGTTTTTCGAGGAAGGAATTCCGTTTGATGGTTCCTCCATCCGCGGTTTTCAGGAGATTCACGAGTCCGATATGCTTTTGAAGCCCGATCCCGATACCGCCTTCGTTGATCCCACGGCAGAGATACCCACGCTGGTTCTAAGCTGCAATGTGTACGATCCATTCACTTTTGCAGCCTACAGCCGGGACCCGCGCTATGTGGCACTCAAAGCGGAGGCTTATCTCAAGAGCACCGGGATTGCCGATACGGCCTACTTTGCACCGGAGGCGGAATTCTTCATCTTCGACAGTGTTCGGTATTCATCCAGTAATTACGAATCGTCCTATTCGATTGACAGTGAAGAAGCTTGGTGGAGTAGCAACCGTTCGGATCGTCCGGCGTTTGGCGGCCAAATCCTCCCGAAACGCGGTTACTTCCCCGTGCCTCCCACGGACACCCTGCAAACCTGCGATCCAAGTTCATGCTTGCCATGGAAGAGGTGGGTGTCAAGATGGATCTGCACCATCATGAAGTTGCCACGGCAGGTCAGAGCGAAATGACCATGACCTTTACCCCGCTCACCCGCATGGCCGATAACCTCCTGCTGTATAAATACATCATTAAGAAATATTGCCCGCCAGAATGGAAAGACGGCCACCTTCATGCCCAAGCCATTGTTCGGCGATAATGGCTCTGGCATGCACGTTCATTCATCCCTCTGGAAAGGCAGCACCAATGTCTTCTATGATGAAAAGGGATACGCCGGCCTTTCGCAAACCGCCAAGTACTATATTGGCGGGTTGCTCAAGCATGCGCCGGCCCTGTTAGCCCTGACCTCCCCCACCACCAATTCCTTCCGACGTCTTGTGCCGGGTTATGAAGCGCCAGTCAACATCGCATATTCACAGCGCAATCGCTCTGCGATCTGCCGCATTCCTGTGACCAATAATCCCAAGGCCAAGCGCGTTGAATTCCGCGCACCCGATCCATCCTGCAATCCCTTCCTTGCATTTGCAGCCATCCTCATGGCCGGCTTGGACGGTGTCACAAGCAAGATCGATCCCGGTCAACCGCAGGATCGCGATCTGTACGAACTGCCTGCCGAGGAGAAAAAATTGATCAAGCAGGTTCCTAGCTCCCTAACAGAAGTTCTTGACGCACTGGAAGCCGATCATGATTTCCTACTGAAGGGTGATGTGTTCACTAAGGACCTGCTCGAGGAGTACATCAAATACAAACGTGTCAATGAAGTAGATGCGATTCGCCTGCGCCCGACCCCGCACGAATTCGCCCTATATTTTGACTGCTGATACAAATCGAATCCAACTCGAGGGAAGTGTGAAACGGACAGGCCGAGGACAATCTCGGCCTGTCCCATAAATTATCGTATGCCTTCATTCCGTTATCTGTCTTTTGCCGCGTGCCATTGCTTTTTGTGAATTAACCAGAACTTGCGTAGATAACATTCCAATGAGAAAATCGTTGTTAATCCTGTTCGAGCCATATTTGAGATGAAGACACGAATCATTCCCTTCCTCTGTAGAAACAGATCCGCGTCTGCTTGAAGCATTGGCAAGCCTAAACCAGATAAGCGGCGCGATCAATCACATTAGCTCTGGCGATGCAGATCAAGATGGCTTAAGCCTCCAGTTGATCGTTGATAGTGCAATTCGAGTTGTCCCCGGTTCATCGGCAGTGATTTATACCTACGATCAGGTCAAAGGCTTATTCGAGCAGGAATCGCGCGTCTCTGCCGAACCGGGGACTAAACAAAAACATGATGCAGAGACGAGACAAACCCAATGATGCGCCGCGTCCGCAGGGTATAGGGATGCGGACGATCAGACGCCGCCGCCGATCCTTTTCCTATGAAGAATCTGATTTGGATATTCATCCTTATCATGCCGCTTTGGGAATAAAAGTCGTTGCGTGTTTTCCACTGATTGTTGCAGAGCAGGCTGTAGGAATCCTGTACATATACCTGCATGAGGATCGTCAGTTCACCAACCTCGAACAACTCATGCTCGATAATTTTGTCAATCAGGCTGCGATGGCGATCTATCATTCACAGCGTCTCGCCGGAATCAGACGAGATTTGACTCGCAAGAACGAGGAATTAAATCAACTTCGCCGGGCAGGATTATTGATCTCATCCCGGCTGCGTCTTGAGGAGACGCTTGATTCTATTCTGCAATTGGCTCTTGAAATCACGAACGCCCAATATGGAATATTCCGACTTCTTGACAAAAACGGCGAATTTCTTGTCACGCGGGCGGTCAGTGGGTCGCGGTTTGAAAGCCCTCTCATTGAAAAATTACCATTGGAAGGCAACAGCATCATGGCTTACGTGGCCGCGCACCCGGGTACCTTTGCTGATTTCAGACCTGGGACAGGAACCGTGGTCAAAAATATATTATCCACTTGATTCCGGGTTAGAAATGCGTTCCGAGCTGGCTGTGCCTTTGATCAATGCAAGCGGACGCTTGGAAGGTGTTCTTAATCTCGAAAGCCCGAACCTGGGAGCCTTCTCTGAAGCTGACAATCACATGCTGCAATCACTTGCAACGTATGCAATCACGGCCATACAGGAAGTCCGTTTGCTGGATGCCTTGCAGGAAATCGCCCAGCTGCTTCTATCGCAACCATGCCAGAAAGTGTTGGATCATCTTGCGGCTGTTGCCAACGATTTGCTCAATTCCTCGTCGAGCGCGATCTGGCTTATGACCAATGATGAATTAACGTTAACACGCATCCAGTGGCGACCCTAATCTTGCTGAAAAGATTTCGTTGCACAAAAGCCTGATTAAGCAAGCAATCCTGCGCAAAAAAGCCATTACAACAAATGACATAAGTCAAAATTCTCGTGGCGACCCAAAGAACTCCATAGAAATACAAAATTGGCCGCGCACGTTAATCGTTCCTTTGCTTACTGGTGATGACAACCATATCCTGGGCGCATTCAGTGTATTCAGGTCAGATGCAGATGCTGGGTGGAATGCTGAATCAGAGTGGGATGAAAAAGTTCTCACCTGTCTGGCTTACTACGCGGTGCTGGCTGTACAAAACGAGTCCCACCAGCAAGCTTTGCGTACTGCTCAAGAAGGGCATTGGACAGCCGAGGCGTTTGCCGCCGTGGGCGATGTTGCAGCAAACTTATTACATAATATGAACAATAAAGTCGGCACTATACCTGTGCGGGTTCAAGCCATTCAAGATAAGTATCGTCAGATCCTTGATGCAAATTCATATCTTGCCAATAACCTGGCCGAGATCGAAAGCAGCGCAATGGAGGCAATGCAGATGGTCCAGGAAAACCTTTCCCATCTCCGTCCCATTCGCATGGAGAAAGTAGATATCGCCTCCCTCGTAGCGGGTGCGGTTCGCGCTGTGCAATTACCGGCAGGTGTTCAGATCGAATTAAATGGGCTGGATGACTTACCCACGGTCATGGCAGGGAGACAGAGTCTCACATTCGTATTTAGGAACCTGATCGAAAACGCAATTTCTGCGATGCATGGAAATGGATTAATCGTAATTCATGGCATATCCGAATCCGAATGGCTGGAAATAACCATCACGGATAGCGGTCCCGGAATCTCACAGGAACTGCACGGTCAAATCTTTGAATTGAATTTTTCCGGCCGCTCCGGTACACATCCAGGGAAATTAGGATTTGGCTTGTGGTGGGTGAAGACCTTGATGACACGTCTGGGCGGGTCTGTCGTAGTTGAGAGCGACGGCCAGCGCGGCACCACATTTCGATTGCGCCTGCCCTCGGTGGAGAATAAGCCTTAATGACGCAGATTCTTCGCGCACTGGTGGTCGAAGACGATCATTCATGGCAGCAAATCCTAAGTGAGATTCTTACAGATTGCGGGTTGGAAGTGGATGTCGCCGATAATCTGGAAGAAGCAATTCTTAGCCTTAAAGCGCAACCGCATCGGCTCGCTGTCCTCGATCTTTCGCTTTCTCCCAGCAATCAGAATAATTATGACGGCCTGCGTGTCCTGGATGCAGTTCGCCGCCTTGATCCGAATTGCCGAGCGATTCTCCTAACCGGCTTTGCGACTGTTGAGCTCGCGGTTACTGCACTTACAGATTACGGCGCTTTTACTTTTTTGCGGAAGGAAAGTTTCCATCGCAGTCAGTTTCGTGACATTATTTATCGTATCCTGGTAAGTCCTCCGCCTCTGGCAGTCCCGGTTTCTACCTCAAAGTCAACCACTGCAACTGCCCCTGAAGTTGGACAACTCAAACCGTTAAAACACCTTGATGAAAAAGCGCTGGTGGTGGAAGATGATGCCGGATGGAGAAGCATTCTCGCTGAACTCTTGAGCGATGCCGGATTTCAGGTCCGGTCATGTGTCAGTTTTGGCGATGCAATTGGATATCTCCGTACAGATAAATTTGGGCTGGCAATTATTGACTTGTCTTTGCAGGGCCCGGTGACTGGAGTCTGGGATAAGTACACAAGTGACGCAAATCTGGATGGCCATAAACTGCTCGCTGCCACACATACCGAAATGATCCCCACAATTGTCGTCAGCGGTATTATCGAGCCGGAGGAAATCCAAAGAGTTTATTCAGATTATTCGATATCTGCCTATATCGAGAAGCAGGCCTTCGACCGCGCCGCGTTTCGCCGCTTGGTCGATGAAACCCGATCGATGCATCAGTCTTTTAGCAAATTGAGCGCACTGACTGATCGTGAACGAGAGGTATTGAACTTGCTGGCTCAAGGTTTAACCAACAAGGAAATTGCAGATCAGCTGTTCGTCACAACCAATACCATAAAAAGGCATCTGAAAGCAATATTTGAAAAGCTTGATGTTCATACCCGCTCGGCGGCCACCGCCAAGCTCATCGGAAGATAGCAGATTGCCGCAATTTGATAAGTTTGCAAATTATGTTCTTTGAGAAGATAAGAATCATATTTCTTCAATCTTGACGCGTTTAGGTCCTGCGGATTCATTAATGGCGTACGCCTAAAGAATTCCTGGATGGAGAGAAATTAGAATATTTTCCTGGAGTGAATTCGATTCAAGAGGATCTTCGATTATTAGGACTACTGAATGGCGACAAGGAAAGCTATTGTTGTTTGCGCAACAAGATTTATTAACTTGAATTTAAAGCTGGCGGGCAATATGTCTTTGATGTTTTTATTTGTCACAATGCGGCTGACAAACCAGAAATAAGGCAAATCTCAAAGCACTTAAGAGAGCAACGATTTAGCTCTCCCAAAGAGGAAGCTTAAGCATAACAGTGGTCCCCTGGCCTTCCTGGCTTTGGAATTTGATTTCACCGCCAAAGTGCTTCACAAGCTCACATGCTATGCTCAAGCCTAGACCTGTTCCTGGGATATGGAGACTCATAAGCATTCTTTGCCCGAAAGAACTCCTCGCCCAGATGGAATAAATCTTCCTGTGAGATTCCAATTCCGGTATCACTCAACGTGAGCTTGCAATAACCCTCTTGCTCAGCGGCCTCCAGCCGTATTAAACCGCCCGCTGGCGTATATTTAATCGCATTTCCCATCAAGTTGCTGAGAACTGTCTCCAAGCCATCTTCGGTGGCTCGAACTGTAAGACTTAAGTCGGGTTGGCAATAGTTCAAACCGATCTGCTTATCTGCCATTTCCTGTGCGAAACGTTCAACCAAGGGTTGAAGAACGCCATTTATCTTCACTGCTTCTAAAGGCTTTTCGGCGCTTATCGATTTGCTGGCAGCTAGGGTTAGTAGATCGTTGATCAGCGCTAATAGATCGTTCAATCTGATTTCTACACGCTTCAAAAGTTCGGTTTGTTTTTCGTTAAGGCTGCCCGCCGTGCCTCGCAGAAGGGTTAGTACCAAGCTCTGGGTTGCACCTACTGGTGATCGCAGTTCATGAGCGACCATGGTTGCAAAAGCCGACTTAAACTCGGATACTTTTTCGGCTTGTTCCTTGGCCTCCGCAAGTTCCGCTGCTTGGCGTTCAACGGCTTGCAGGCGTTTAGTTTCGAGGGAAAGATGCCTCTTCTGCAAGCCTTGTTCAACAGTCATTACGAGCATCTGCGCCGTGAAAGGTTTGGAGATAAAATCGTAGGCACCCCTCTTGATGGCATCTACGGCCATTTCCACGGTTGCATATCCTGTAATCAGTACTGGAACGGCATCTGGATCCCGTTCAAGAATTGGCTCCAACAAATCGATGCCTTGTCCATCAGGCATCATCACATCCAGCAGGATGAGGTCATACTGGTTCTGCTGAATTTTTTGCAAGCCCTCCTGGAAGCTGACCGCGGTTTCCGCTGCATACCCAATGGGCTGCAAAACTCGGCAACAGCCTTTGCGAACTCCTTCCTCGTCATCGATGATCAAGATCCTGCCTTTGATATCCATGGTTTCCTTCAATCTTAGATGATCATATCATCTCTTTTCACCGATTGGTCCACTTGTCCATCTGGTAAATGAACGGGTAGGGTAATGATTACTGTGGCGCCATGCCCAAGCTTGCTCTCCACTCTGATCTGTCCGCGGTGCATTTTGACGATACCATAGACAATTGCGAGCCCAAGCCCGGTTCCCTTACCTGCGGGCTTGGTTGTAAAGAACGGGGTGAATAATTTATCCAGATTCTCCGGCGCAATGCCCAAACCAGTATCGGACACGCGAACTTCCACCGACTCTTTGCTGACTGCATGGGTGGAAACTGTGACGGTTCCTGGCCCTTCGATGGCATCCGCCGAATTGTTGATCAGGTTAATGAAAACCTGTTGTAACTGGGCAGGATCTGCCTGTATAACGGGCAATTGTGGATCGAGATTGTACTTTAGTTCGAGACGCTCAAAGCTTGGCTGATTCAGAAACTTATCGACCACTTCTTTTAACAAGGTGTTCAAATCGGTGTCTTGCGCCATCACTTCCTGTTGGCGTGCGAAGTTCAGCAAGTCAGCCACAATGATTTTGCAGCGGTAGGCTTCATTGATAATCATCATTATATCTTCACGGTGCGGATCATCCTCTTGCGTGTCCCGGTACATTACATCCGAGTATAGCATGATCGTACCGAGGGGGTTGTTAAGCTCGTGAGCTACACCGGCCGCGAGCTGGCCCATTGAGGCCAACTTGTCCTTGTGCACTAATGCCCTCTGGGTTTCGCTCAATGTTTCGACCATACTGTTGAACGAACGGCCGAGCATGGCGATTTCACCTCTTCCATAAGGCTTTACGCGCACGTCCAGTTCACCTTTGGCAAGATTATGATTGGCATCTACCAGCTCAATCAGCGGGCGGGTGATCCATTGTGCGATCGGGATTGCGATTATACCGGCAACGCCAATACATACCAGCGCAATCATTGCCACTTGAATATTGAAATCGTTGACCAACTTGTTAAAATCAGCTTCGCGCGCGCCTACGTAGAGCATGCCAACCACGTTGTTCTGATGGTCACGTAGAGGCAGGTAACGGCCGATATACCAATTATTAACGACAAAAGCCGGACCAATGTAATTCTGTCCATGCAACAACACCTGATTGTAGACAGCCTGTGAAACCCGCGTTCCAACAGCACGCGCGCCATTCGCATCTAATACGTTGGTAGAAACGCGCAGATCGCCTAAGAAAACTGTCATGGTCTCAATATTGCCTACGCTCGTGGTGAAGTCTACAAAAGAGAAATCATTATTGAACAGATAGGCGGTTACCGCCAGGCCTTGCACACTGTTTTGTTCATCCTGTAATGGGTAGACGCTCACCAAAGCTAATCCTCCGGTACCCTCGCGGGCGTCATACGGTTGGGGCGAGGCCTGCGATGTTTCGCGAAGAGGAATAAAAGCTTGCTGTTCCAAGTTAACTTGATCAAGAAAATTAGCGGGAAGTACCTCTGTACCGGTAATGGGTTTCAGAGAGGATATTGCATCTGCGACGATTGGCAGGCTGCTCCAGTTGCCTTTTAGAACGGGAGAAGACAACTGGCCATTGGATGATAACACGCGTCCAATCAGGATGTTCCCCTTTCGATCCAGGATCAGAATCAGCTCAGAGCTTCCGAGGCTGGGTACCGTTATCTTACGACTAATCACCTGATCGATTTCCCCTAACGCATCTGTGTTTCCTTGAAAAGCTGCATCCAGGTTGATGATCGTCTGGGGGTCGCTCGCCATTCGTTCACCGATGCCTTCCACTTCTTGTAACTTCTGCTGGTATAAGCCGTCTGCCAGGTTCATGTCGCGAGCAACGCGATCCGTCTGTGATTGGGCCAGGTAGTCGTTGATTAAGCGTGAAATGACTGCAGTGTTAAGAACCGCAGTCAGGATCGCCACAAAAACAAATGAGACGATTAGCACGGTGATCAAACGACCGCCGAAGAATCCCGCAAAGAAACGGCGTATTCGACCCTTTTCCAAATTAGACCTCCAATTGACAGGCACGTACTGCATTTATTCGTGCAGGCCGTAGAATCGTAGACAAATCGTCTAAATTAAAGTTCGATTTGAACCTATACTTTCTGACGTTCAAATATCCATTTGACCTTGCCAAGCAAATCGTCCGGATCAATTGGCTTATCAACAAACAGCTCCACGGGCAGGTAATCGATATCGCGTTCATATCGAAGGGGGGTCGTACTGTGGATGGCTGTGAGCATCAAGATCGGGATGTTTTTGAACTGCTTCCATTCGGAAGCCGGGTCGGGATTGTGTAATTGGAGTGCAAGTTGGAAACCCTCCGTATGAGTCTCCATCATCACGTCCAGGATGATGAGGTTTGGAATTTCAGACTTGATCTTTGCCCGGCCCTCGCGGCCGGTGCTGGCGGAAATCACTTCATATCCGGCACTCTCCAAGGTCATGCGAACTGCGGTCACAATATCTGGATCATCGTCTATCACCAAAATCTTGAACATTTTACTTTTCCTTTCTAAATTGATTTCAATTCTTGTCTAACCAATCATCTTAATTCCTCAGGCAATCTACAAGCACCTCGAGGATTTCTTCTGACGCCTTCCGAACGCGCGGTGTGAGCGGCGCGTTGGCGAAAGTCTGTTCTGGCTGGATGCCGATTAATTCCACGCTGCAGCCAAGCTCCGCCTTCAGGTAGGATATTAAAATATCCAGAGGCAGGGTATGGGTAGATGCACTCATACCCTCCACTTCATTGCAGTCCAACCAGCGTACCGTGCCAGGGGCTTCATCCAATCGCGCGGCATCAATCATCAGGATCATATCTGGCTGATAGCGGCGTAGGGAACCGGTGAAGTTTTCTGGCGCGGGACCCGCCTCAATCGCCAGAAGGCGCGGCTCGTTTGGAAGCCTCGCACGTAGCATGCCGGCGATTTGCGTGCCAACGGCATCGTCTCCGCACAATTCGTGACCAATCCCGAGGACCGCCAGATGTGCCGGATGCTCAGCTGTGCTCAGATTTTGCAGGTTCGCCTTTAGGCGTTCCGGCCAAGGTTTGTTCAACATCGCTTGCCTTCCCAAAATGAATTAAAAACGGCGTTTTATTTAGAGAAGCCAGCTCCCACTCATCGCTCGCCATGCTGAGCGCCCCTTGGTGACAGCTTTCCAGGCACTGACCGCAGAATGTGCAGCGGTCAACGTGGTAGTTCAAAACGAAACGCTTTGCTTTGCGATCCAGCATGATCACTTGGATGGCATCAGCTGGACAATCCATAGCGCACAAACCGCAGCCAGTACAAGCTTCCAATTTTATATGGAGCAGGCCACGCAACTTTAGCGGCGCATCTGTTCGCTTCAGTGGATATTGTTGTGTTGCGGAACGGCGAAACAGAGAAGCAGATATATCACTAAACATTGTTCCAAAGACATTCATTATTTCACCTCTAGACTAAGATCATAACGAACCATTGCACAAGAACCAGAAGGGTCCCATAGCGCCACCACAAACCGACGGTTTGATCAATACGCAAGCGGGTCAGCAGAGCTTGCAGCCCCACCATGATAAATAAGAGGGCAAAAGTCTTGCCCAGGAACCATAATGGATTGGATACGCCGCCTAGATAAAAAGCAGATACTAGAGTCAGACCTACAACTAGTTCGACCGCCCTCCCTAAATTGAAGATTGCCAGACCCCGCCCGCTGTATTCTGTCAAAGCACCGGCGACGATTTCGGTATGTGCCTCGGGTGCATCGAACGGCGGCATCTCCAGCTTGCCCATCAGACCAACTAACGCCACGATGAAGCCCAGCGGCTGTGTCAGGATCAGCCAATGATTCTGTGCGTAGCTCGCGATTGTCCCAACCTGCCAACTCCTAGCGACCAGCGCAGGTCCAAGTAGTGCTAACAGAAAGGGGGCCTCGTAAGAAAAGAGCTGTGTAAGCGCACGCGTGGCGCCAATCATTGAAAAGCGATCTAGGGTATTCGTACCAGCCAGGCCCGTGCAAAGTGTCAGAAGGCTGAGTAGATAAAGCACTACGATCAAATCGCCTGAAAATCCGTAGGTTGGTGTTAAACCCGCAATTGGCACGTAAAGGGCTGCTGTCAATGCGCCGGCAAGTGCTACGAGTGGTAACCCTATGAAGAGATATGGGTTGACGCCATTTGGGATAATTTCTTCCTTGGATAATAATTTGATTGTATCTGCTAGCGGTTGAAACCAGCGTGGCCCCATTCGATTCTGAAGCATGGCCAGCAGCTTGCGATCAAACCATTGGTAGAACAATCCGACCAACAGAAGGAAGATCCCACTTGGAAAGAGCCACAGGGTGATGATGCTAAAGAAGGGTTTCATTTGGATAACCCCTTGTAATAATCAATGCCATGTTGACGTAACTCTTTCCAGCTCATACTGTGTTCGCTACCATCACTAGCTTTGCTGATTTGCACCATGCGATCGTTGCAGGAAAAGCAAGGGTCGATGCCGGCCAGGATCATGGGAGCATCTGCCAGCTGGTGACCGACTGCCAGACGAACCACAGAGTTTAGGTTGCAGATTGTAGGCGTTCGTATTTTGAGCCGCTCAGGTTTATCTGTGCCATTACTCTTGATGAAATAGAAAACCTCACCGCGAGGTGCTTCCAGCCGCACAACTGCTTCACCAGCTGGGATGCGGCGCGGCATATGAGCAGTCAGTTCGCTTTCAGGCATTGCATTCAGAATCTCGCGTATCAGTCGGATGCTCTCAAGCAATTCCTCGAGCCGGACTTCAAAACGAGCCTCCAAGTCGCCGCGCGTATCAAGAATCATCTGCACCGGGAACTGTGTATAGGCAGCATAGGGAGCGATGGTCCGTATGTCACGGGGTACGTTGGAGGCGCGTGCCGTGGGCCCTACGGCACCCATGACCTCGGCTTGGGAACGCGTCATCACGCCAATGCCGCGCGTGCGTTGGAGGAACATCTCATCGTGAGTCACAACCTCCTGATAATGACGGGTGCGTTCCTCGAGAAAATCAAGTGTGGAGCGTATCGACTGTGCTTGGGCCGCGTTCAAATCGAACTTGACGCCTCCCAGGAGGTTTGCTGAATAGTTGACGCGGTTGCCAGTTAATTGCTCCAGCAAGTCCATCACCTTTTCGCGGTCTCGCCAAGCATACATGAAGAGCGTATCGAATCCTGCCTCATGGGCAGAGACGCCCATCCAAAGGAAGTGGCTGTGAATGCGTTCCAATTCAGCTACCAGGGTGCGGATGGCTTGTGCGCGCGGGGGTGCCTGTACATTCGCTAGTTGTTCGACTGCCAGTGAATATGCAAAGGCATGGATGTGAGAGCAGATTCCACAAACCCGTTCAATCAAATATAGGTTTTGCACCCAGTTGCGTTCCTCGGCAGCCTTCTCAATGCCGCGATGTGCATAGCCAAGGCGCACGGACGCGCCAGTGATGATCTCTCCATCTACAACAAATTTAAAGAGGCCGGGCTCCTTTAGAGCTGGATGTTGCGGCCCGATGGGGATGGTAAAACTTTTTGCAGGAAAGTTTGGTTCCATAAGATCATGCCTTTTCAATTGGAACAGAAAGTGTGTTCGGGTTGAAATCCTTGCGCAAGGGATAAACGCCATCCGGCCAATCGTCCGGCAAGTAAAGATGCTCCGTCTCATGCAGGCCGGTGATCTCGATACCGAACATCTCGCGCAGTTCGCGTTCAAAGACTTCTGCGCTTGCCACGATCTCGGATAAGCTTGGCAGGGAAGCGTTCTGACGCGGGACGCGCACTCTAAGTACAATTACTGCGTCTCCCGGACAAAAGTAGTAGAGCACTTCGATTTCACTGGCCTGCGCGCCAAGATCGATGCCGACAATTGCAGATAGATAACCGAGTCGTTGGACGCGCAGCCCGACGACGATCGGGAGCAGTTCATCCAGGACCTTGACTTTCACGTCGAGCTGATTAGGTTTGGGACGTGAAACCTCGGTTGCCCAATCCCAAGATTTTACAATCTGTTCAGCTAAGGATAAGATTTCTTCTGTTTTCATGACAGTGCCGCGCTTTCGGCTGTGGGTTCGTGGGCGGCTCTTTCGTGAGGCTTGAAGCTCAAGCTATCGAGTAGTTTGACTATGCCATCAATGATTGCCTCGGGTCTCGGTGGGCAGCCGGGAATGTATGCATTCACAGGAATAACCTGATCGATTCCGTCCATCACGTTATAACAACCTTTGAACACGCCGCCAGAAAGTGCGCACGAGCCCACTGCAACCACGAACTTCGGATTGGGCATCTGTTCATAGATGCGGATTAGCCGCTCGCGTGCCTGCCTTGTGACCGCGCCGGTGCAAATAAGTACATCTGCATGGCGCGGGCTGGCTTCCAGTTTGACGCCCATGCGTTCGAGATCGTAGCGTGGCGTTAGAGTAGCCAAGATTTCAATATCACAGCCGTTGCAAGAACCGCTGTTGAAATGAAGTATCCAGGGCGAATTGACGCGTGCCCATGTTTTCAAACCTTTTTCTATTTGCTGCCATAAATTGTTCTCATCCATATTTGCAACCTCTCAACCTGAGAATCAAAGCCAGCAGTGCTAGCATTAAACCCAATAAATAAATACGCATCACGGGTGAGGAGCTCCCTGTAGCTAATACCAGCACACCGAGGTGAAGCACCGCGAAAAATAATGCCACAACGAAAAATGGGCGGTAACCTGGCGCCGCCTGCATGGTCGGAGGCAACTCGCCACTTGAATATGTGCTGGACTTTAGCTGGCTATACTTGGATGGCCCAGCCAGTCTCCTTCCCAGCAATCCGATTAAAATGGCAAACGCTAGAAAAATCAGAAAAGCAACCAGTGGGGTAAATAGAATTTGCATCGTTAGATCAGCCTCATCCGCCTAGATTCGCCATCAAGACTCGGGCAGCAGGAAGCGTGAGCCAGTTCATCAGACTTGGCCACACACCCACGACCACAATGCTCAGTCCAAGAACTAGCAGCGGAACATACATGATACGCGGCATGCGCGCGCCGCTCTTGACTTTGTCTGAAGGCTCGAGCCTATACATGACGTTGATGAGCGGTACGTAGTAAGCTAATGACAACACACTGTTCAAGGCGGCGAAGATAACTAGCGCTTCCAGCCACGGATTGTGCGTTTCGAACCCCGCCGCGAAGATCTGCCATTTGGACATAAAGCCGGCCAGCGGCGGCAAGCCACCGAGGCCGAGCACTGCAAGGCTCAGCGTTAGAGCCGCAACGGGATAGCGACGTGCAGCGCCGGCCATGTCTTCAATCAATAAAGGCGCATGATCACCACTTGCAATATGGAGGGCATACAACATAACACCGGCTGCAAGAAAAGCTAGACCCTTCATTAGGCCATGGTTGAGCAGATGAAATAGACTGCCTTGTGCTCCATCTAGCTGGCCGCTGTAGAATGCAATGCCTAAGCCCAAAAGCATATAGCCGATTTGAGCAACGCTCGAGTAGGCTAAAAGCCGCTTTACCTGTTTCTGTTGTAAAGCCATCAGGTTGCCGACCAGCATATTCAATGCTCCAATGCCAATCAATATCAAATACCAGGATGAACTTACGGCAACCAATGCACTAAGTGCGCGTAGCAACGCGACCAACCCTGCTTCTATTACTACGCCCGAAAGCATGGCGCTGATTCCGCTTGGGGCTTGAGAGTGGGCGTCTGGCAACCAGGTATGCAGAGGCACAAGAGCCGTCTTAACGCCAAATCCGATCACGAATAAGGCCCCGGCCGCGGCCAGCAAAGGAGACGGCCCAGCGATGGTGCGGATATATCCCAAGTTAAGAGAACCTGTTGTTGCGAACACGAGCGCAATCCCGATGACAACCAGCACTGACCCAGCTGCGTTCTGAACAAGATATTTGAACCCAGCTTCCAACGCAGCAGGTTGATCGCGGTAGAAAGCTACTAAGAGGTAGGAAGTTACTGCCATGGCTTCGAACCAGATCCAAAGATTAAATAGATCAGTGGCGCAGCCTAATCCAATGATCATGCTGATCATTAGGAGTAACATGGCGTAGAATTTTTCCTGGCCAGTTTCTTTTGAGAGATAAGGGCCGGAATATAATGCCACCGCAGTTCCGAGACCCAAGGCAACCGCGCTGAGGAGTAATCCCAGGCCATCCATCTTGAGGGTGATGGAACCCAGGGTATATTCAAGATTTGCACCACGAGCTAGTTGAGTAGCTGTAAAGTAAAAAGGTATCCAGCTAGCAAACAGTGCCAGCACCGCGGTCAAATAAGGTAGAAACCAAAGTTTAGCCTGCCGCGCAATTCGACCAATTAGATAGGTCAATACAGCAGATAAGGCTGGTAGAAGAATTAACCAAAGGAAAACCGGCAGATTCATTTTATGTGCCTCGCAGTACAACCAGTAAGACGACTACTAAACCAGCTACAATTCCGACCACATTCCAATTTAATTGGCCGGTTTGTGCCATCTGAACCAGGGCCGCAGTTCGCTTCACTCCTTGGACGATTTGACGGTTCAAAGCATCGAAGCCGAATCCCGCTTCTAGAACTGGCTTGAAGGCCTCGGCCAAAGGTGTAAACCTTGTCCGAACTAACCAAGTAGCGCAACCGAGCGCAATCACACTGAGAGCGATCCAAGTTGTCGGTGCTAAGGAAATCTGCTTGACCATGGTCAAGGTCGGTTCTGCCTCCAGATGATGGAAGGGCAAGCTGCTTGCCAGCATTTGACTAAAGCCTCCGGCCAGCAACCACGTGGTCAGTGTGCCGAATGCCAATACACTCAATGAAACCCGCATGGCAGGTAAACCATCGTGTGTTGGCTGAGGTCCACGCGAACTCTCCCCAAAAGATCAGATAGAGCAAGCGTACAGTATAGAGGGCAGTCACGCCCGCGCTGAACAACATAATCAGATAGAAAGCTAGGGGCCCTGCTTCTAGTCCGCTCTCAAGAATCAATTCTTTGCTAAAGAAACCGTTGGCAATGGGTAACCCCATCAGGCCTAATGCGCCAATTACAAACATAATCCGTAGGAAAGGCATTTGCTTGCCTAACCCGCCCATTTGTCGCAGGTCACGAGTCCCTAATGCAGTAATCACGGCCCCGGCTGACAGGAATAGTAAAGCCTTGAAGATAGCATGGCTGAACAAATGGAACTGACTTGCAAAGATTGCTCCGGTACCAACCGCGTAGAACATGTAACCAAGCTGACTGATCGTCGAGTAAGCTAACACGCGCTTGATGTCGTTAGCTGCCAGTGCCATTAGTCCTGCCAATAGCGCCGATAACACACCGACGGTCATTACCGCTATACTCCAACCAGGGATCGATATAAAGGCCGGGTAAAATCGGGCAAGTAGATATACGCCCGCATTCACCATTGTGGCGGCATGAATTAACGCTGTGACGGGTGTTGGCGCTTCCATTGCATCAGGTAACCAGGAATGAAACGGAACCTGTGCGGATTTTGCGGCGGCGGCCACCAAGAAGCCAAACCCCATCAGTCCCAGAACAACGGGCGGCAAATTTTGATAGTGCGCTAACAAAGAACTGATTTGATAGTTTCCGAAATAGGCATAAACCAATAAGGCGCCTCCCAGCAAACCGACCCCGCCAAGCTGGGTCATGATCAGCGCCTTGATCCCGCCGGCCACCGCTCGAGGATCATCGTTATGGAACGAAATGAGTGCATATGAGCAGAGGGCTGTAATTTCCCAAAAAAAGAACGTAAATAGCAAGCTGCCTGATAGTGCTAAACCTGCCATAGCGCCAATGAAGAATAATACTAGAGCATAAAAACGCGCAAGCTGCTGGGAGTGGCCCATGTAATCGATTGCAAAAACAACAGCGGCACTTCCTACTACTGTTGCGATCGCGGCGATAAACACGGCCAGGCCATCTGGGATCAACGTGAAATCTCCTAGGATGCCACCCATTGCAATGCGAACCACTGTTTGGCTTGTACTAAGCGGTATAACCGCCAATGTCACAATAGCGGCTAGCAGAGCAAAACTAGTTGCGAGAGCATGGAGGACACGGGGGTGTTGATCTCCGACCAGCCAAACACAAGCTGCTCCGAGCCAGGGTATTCCAATGATAAGTAAGGTTAGGATGCCAAGCATAATTAGCCTTTCAGGCGGGAAAGTTCACGCACATCCAACGTGCCGACCCGCCTGCGGATCTGCACGCCCAAGGCAATACCCATCACAGCCACGATAGTATCGGCAACAATAACTGTTAGTGCCATGCTCTGGCTAAGGTTAATCTGCCCATTGAGATTACCGGCTGCCATCAATCCGAGCAATGCAGCCTTGACCAGGATTTGCAGAGCAATCACAATCTTGATCAGATTTCGGCAGACCATTAGTCCATAGAAGCCAATTCCCAGCAGACCGATCACGCCTAGGAAAGCAATACTAAACAGGGAGAGGCTCATTTACCCGCCTCTTGGGGATTTGAGATCTGACTTTCCAAGGCGTGCAAATCGCGCTGGCGGCGGGCCCCAACTTCCCCAGCCATGGATGCATCGAGGGGTGGTTTGACCTCCGCCAGCAATCCCAATAATCCGAGCACTCCAGAGAAAATCAAGACAATTTGGACAATCAAGTCCAAGCCACGTTCCTGCCAAAGAACTATTGTAAGAGGTGGGTTAGCAATGGCGGATAGGGGCGAAGTACCTGCAGTCGGCATGATAAACCAAGCCAGCAACAAGATAAAAAGGGCCGCCAGGCCCATACTTAGGATCCGTGGGGGAACGGATGCGGCATCCAATGCATCATCGCCTGCCACACTAATGGCGAACACGAATAACACGGTTACCAAACCGGCACCTACACTCAATTCGATCACCGCCACCAGCTGCGCTCCAAATAAGAAAAATAAGACAGAACACAAAGCACTCACGCCAGCCAGCCAGAGCGCACTCGTAATTAATTGTTTTGCAACTATCGCTTGTAATGCAAAAATGAGCGTGACAATAATTAGAGAACCGAATAACATTTATCGCTCCTAAACCGCCGCGAACGCCCCATGTGTACGAGAACTCATATATTCGTCCAGCGAGACACCATAAAATTCAGCCATTTCTTCAGGATCATCTATATTAACCTTGGCCCAGCGGGCGCGTCCCAAATCGCCAGGTAGGTTAAAGCAGCCGGTATAAATCTTGCCGTCCGGCAGGATGGCTCCTAGAAGCTGATTTGCATGTGATAGCTGTTCATCTGTAAGATTACGAGCTCCCTGCAGATTTGCTTTATAAAGGTCTGCGTAAGTGAGATCAGCTTGGTCAAAATTTGCTCGCTGCAAGCTGGCCCGGTTGAGTTTGGCTCCATTCAATCTGGCTTTGCTCAGGTCTGAAAGGTCGAGATTGGACTGATGGAAATCCACATTTCTTAAATCGGCGCCCATTAGATCGGCATGCTCTAGCTGTGCCTGACATAAAGCAACGCCATGCAATGACCCATCAGCGAGCCAACCACGGATACGCAGTTCCTCGATGGCATCCAGACTGGGCTTGTTCTCCAAGCTTAGAATCTTATTGATCAGTTCCAATTTCGTTTGCATAGTTGTTCCTCTGCCTAGGTTGTTTTGTGATCGAGATCGGTCGTGATCTAATCCAGCCAACCTTGATCACAAACTATTATATGTGATAGTTGTCACAAACAAGGTAACGAAGGGGTTATGATCTGGTAACAAATTATCGGAGGAACAGGTCGGTCGCCAGCGTTCTAGAGGCGATGACTATTTTTTTGTTTCTGCTTGCTTATTTGGGGAGGTTGCCAGTGAATATCCCACTCCTGGAACTGTTTCAATATGCACCGAACTCGAAACCCCCTCGATTTTCAGCCTGAGCCGGTAAACCAGTTGCTTTAGCATGGCATGGTCAGCGCCAGCTTCAGGCCATACGTGATTGATTAATACATCGCTTGATAGAACCTGATCTTTATTACGTATCAAGGTTTGCAGTAGTTGGTTTTCCAAGGGCGTGAGATGACCATGTAGATTACCGCTACCAGAAATCTCCCTATAGATAGGATCCAGTGTGAGCTCGCCGGCGCTGAACTGGTTTGGGGAGGAATTTGCGGTTCCAGAGCGCCGCAATACTGACTCAATTCGGGCCACTAGTTGCCGAGGGCTGAAGGGCTTGACGATGTAATCATCGGCGCCACTCTCCAGGCCTGTAACCACATCGTCATCTCCATCACTTACGCTGAGGATCACGATGGGGATATCGGATTCAGATCGAATTCGCTTAAGGACCTGCAACCCGTTGAGTTTTGGCAGATTTAGATCGAGAACGATGCAATCGGGTTTATCATGCTCCCAGCGATCCAATGCCATCAAACCATCATTGGCCATGCTTACCTCAAAACCTGCGCGGCGCAGCGTGAAGGAGATTACATCGGCTAAGGCAAGATCGTCGTCTACAATCAGGGCTTTCATTTTCTAATTTTCCTGAATTGGAATTGTGAACCAGAAGATGGAACCACCCCCTGGACGGTCATCCATCGCCACTGTTCCACCATGACTTCTCGACGATCATCTTGACCACAGCTAACCCCAATCCGATTCCATATTGAGACTTATCTTTTTCACCTCGACGGATAAATCGGCGGAAGATATCTATTTTATCTTCAGACAGAATTCCAGGACCACGGTCGCTTATAGAAACCTTGAATGCATTATTTTCTTCAAGACTAAGATTTATTTCAATCGGCTGGCCGATCGGACTATATTTACTGGCATTGGAAAGCAGATTCACCAGGACCTGAGTCAACCTCATGGCATCAACTTCCACTTTGGGTAAATGCTGCGGAACGTGTATCACCAGGGCCTGGTTTCGCCTCTCAAGGAGCGGTTTCATCAAGAGCTGAGCTTCTGTGATCATCAAGGTGAGATCGGTGGGACGTCGACGGATGCGAAACCTTCCAGCTTCGATGCTCACACTTTCTAGTAGATTGTCGATCAAGGTCTGTAGGGCTGTCAGGCTGAAATGAATGGACTTGACTAATTCCAAGGTTTCGTCCAAACTAAATTCCGTGACGCCCTCCAGGAGGAGTTCGACGGAGGCTTTCAGTGCTGAAAGGGGTGTGCGAAATTCGTGAGAGATATTTGCCAGAAAATAGGAGCGCAAATGCTGAGCGGCATCCTCAGCAGTGATATCCCGAATCACTAGAACGGTTTGTCGGCCTTCACTTTCAGGCAGATTAAGGATGGCGGTCGATATTGCAAGTGTGACATCCTGCCCGTCTCGGGTGAGCACATTAAGCGGCGGAATCACAGTTGCAGAACCTTGCAGGTGGTCCAAGATGTCCCCATTTCCGGCCGCTAGAGGTAATACCTCATTAATAATCTTGCCCAAAGCCGCTGTAATGGTCCAACCGGTAATTCGTTCAGCGCCCATGTTAAAGAAAAGGATCCGTCCGTCGCTGCTGATTACTACAATCCCATCGGGCAGGGATTGGATCAATGTCTCAGACCAGTCCGAGTTTTTCAAAAGATTTTCCATAGGAGTCCTATGCGCTACCGCGAATTTTATCAATCAATGCTAAGTGTTAAGAAAACGTTTTTCTTACCCACTTCCATTCGCATTTTGTCGTTGGATGATTGGATCTGGCTATTTTTCTCGTGTTGCTTGGTTCAATGAATAACAGTTTCGCGTTCAACCTGTCCATTCATGTGCCTGACAGAAAAACAACCAACCTGGCGTTCTCGCGAGTGAGTAAACATCCCAAAGTTAATTTGTTAACAAAAAGGTTCTTCGTATGACCTTAAGAAAGGAAGAACTAGCTTCAATCAAGTATACCAAGCAATTTCAACCTTGCTTGAGAAATTCTAAGAACGGCCGCCCATAGATATGTACAACGTGATGGAACGTGAAATCCAAAAGAGTTGTGTTCTATCATTGCTACGGCGCAGGCAATCAGCGCGAACAGCGTTCTGCCTCGGCGAGGCATCTTGCGCATGATTCCATCGCGATGCCAATCTGATGGTGTATTCTGTTATGAATAGAGACTTGCGTTCGCCCCGATCTCTTTTTGTTTAAGTATTGAAAGGTGTTTTGCCTTGGCCGAGGTAGATCGATTTTCCCCAGGACAAGGGACTCATTTTCTGAGCAGGTGATGAAGTGCTACAGCCATTAGGCATCACTTAATTATATTATTGTTATCGCACGTGCTGGCGCGCAACAAGCAACATGGCATTCAAACTCTTCTCAACATCTTCATTGGTCGTTGCCCATGATGAGACGCTTATTCGCATCGCGGTCTTTCCCTGCCAAACCGTTCCGCCACACCAGCAAGTTCCATCACTCTGAATTCCAGAGATAACATTGCGCGTCGTTTCTGCATCTCCAAATGAAACCAACACCTGATTGAGAACCACATCATTCAACACTTGATAACCAGCAGATTGCAGCCCTTCTGCAAATCGTCTGGCTTGTCGGCAGTTACGCTCGATAAGTTCAATGATTCCCTTTCGGCCCAATGCATGTAACGCCGCCCATACTTCCACGCCACGCGCCCGGCGCGAAAGTTCAGGTGAGAAGTCTGACGGATTACGATATGGACTGGCAGTTGGAAGATATTCAGCGGTGACCGCCATCGCCGCCTGGAGAGCATCGGCATCGCGAACAAAGCCAACCCGCTGTCATAAGGAACGTTCAGCCATTTGTGAAAATCTGTTGCCCATGAATCTGCCTTAGCGATGCCAACTGTAAGATGAGCCATCGATGGAGTCACCATCGCCCACAACCCAAATGCTCCATCCACATGCACCCACGCGCCGGATAGATGTGCGATCATGCAGATTTCATCAATTGGATCAAACGCTCCCGTATTAACGTTGCCTGCTTGGGTAAGTATAATCGTTGGACCTGATAACTTAGGCAAAGAATCAGCACGCATCCGTCCCTGATTATCAACGGGAACTTTGATCAAGCGGCTCCGTCCCAACCCCAACATGCCCAAGGCTTTGATTGGCGATACATGCACTTCGCTACCAACGATTACCGTAATTGGAGGAGCACCGAACAATCCATCGGCTTCAACATTCCAACCTCGCGCGCTTGAGAACAGCATTGCGGGCCGCGGCTAAAGCGGTGAAGTTGGCTACCGTTGCTCCCGTCACAAAGCCACCGCCGCACTCGCGTGGAAGATCGAAAAGGTCAAGCAACCAACGCAAAGCAATTTGTTCGAGTTGTGCGGTGGCAGGTGTAGCATTGTAGAAGGCTGAATTCTGATCCCATGCTCCAGCAAGCCAATTGGCGGCAAGAGTCACGGGAAGTGAGCCGCCTATAACAAACCCGAAAAAACGCGGTCCCGCCATCGCCATTGTGGCTGGCGAGGAAACTTCATCCAATATTCTTAGCGTGTTCGCAGGATTGCTTGGTTCTTCAGGCAAACGGTCATCGAGCAATTTGAGTTTTTCGATGGCTTCGGGAGTTGGAGCAACGCTTCGTAAGTCGAGACCTTCGAGATATGCAATTGCACGTTTTGCTGCATCTTCTAAAAGTTCTTTCATAACTACCTCTAAAAAATGACTTATGTTCTTTATGACTACTCCCCACGGCCAAAGCCGGGAGCTTCTAAGGATTGGAACCCATGCGATATAGCCCTTGCGCAAATGATATTTCTATCACGTTCAATATCATAACACAATCTCGGCCTTATACCCCTCACACCCAAGAGTGGGGGGTACGGCGCTTTTTGGTAAGTCATTCGCCAATTGAGAGAAGCAAAAATATTGCTCTTCGAAGAAATAACAACGACGGACAGTTAATGTTGAACTAAGTATCGCAATCCAATCCAACCCCTCACAAGGACATCACTTTTCTTCCGGTGCTGTTATCGTGCTTAAACTTTGATAAAGCATCGCGTCATATCCAGCGGGAAACCGTAAAATTACCGTTTTTTATGGATTTTGATAGTTGTTTCGACAGCTATGCTGTGCCGATATCGAGGCGCCCCTAAAGGGGTTCGTAGTGATAGCTTACCAGAGCGCTTGTTTTTGGGTCGGCCTTGTGGTCCTAGCAAATGATAAATCATCCCAAAGATTCCGATTATACTGGTGTCCTGGCTACTTAAGTCATCCGCTGGGATTTGGAGGGAAAAGTAAAAGAAGATGGATGAGCCAAATGGCCGGCACAACTCTTAAGCCCTTTTCTATGTTAGCTCAAAGCTCCCATTCTT
Source organism: uncultured Chloroflexia bacterium (assembly GCA_963752775.1). Lineage (GTDB taxonomy): Bacteria > Chloroflexota > Anaerolineae > Anaerolineales > Villigracilaceae > Fen-1038. Next base: position 83,991 of record CAVVZL010000005.1, on the reverse strand, counting down.
CCGAGTGACACGTAGTCGATAGCTAAACATCCACCAAGCGATCCCGCCATAAATTATTCCAATCAAGACCTCTTCGCCAAGCCAGGGAAGTATGCTTGAATATGCCGCTCCGTCGATGATGGCCCGGATGGCCAACAAACCGTGAGTTACTGGCAGAATATTGCCCACTATCTGAACAAATGGAGACAGCGCGGTAAAAGGAATATTCACGCCGCAGAAAATTATCATGGCATAGGCAAACCAATTCCCAAACATATAGCCCCAGCGCACGGGTAGCGAGATGGCCCCGATTAACCAACCCAGGGCACTAGCTGATGCAATCGTGATCAAAATGAGTGGAACGGATCTCAATAGGTTTACCAGTGAAATCTGTATGTGAAGCAAAGGAATAAGAACAGCAAACGAGATCGCCGCACTAAAGATCGCATCTCCATAATACGATACACTCTTACCTAACATCATGGGGAACCAACTGGATGGTGACGCGATCATGTATTGAAATGTATTGTTCCACTTCTCTGATTCAATGACTTCTTCCATGGACAGCACCGCCATGAAAACAGCCATCTGGACTGCATTTCCAATGAGGGCAAAGCGGGCCAGCTGATCGCCCCCCGCTGCCATAGCCAGATATACAAAGAAGAGCGTTTGAAGCAAAATTCTGGGAACGCGGAACCCTAGAAAGATTGTTGGAGTCAGTTCCACCAAATAGTTAGCCCAGGAGGCCTTGGCTCCACTCCAGAAGAGGCGAAGATTTGCACGCATTACCACTGCTCCAATGTACCAGCACTCAATGCCAAATATTCAACCCGTTTGTAGAGCACACGTGCAATCATCAAATATATGATCGATAAACCGATGATCCATAGATAATTCGGGAGCATATTTCCAGTCGATCCAGTAGCTGCTTGATTCAGAAGGATATTCCCCCAGGTAGGAGTGAGAAGGCTCGAAAGAGGATGCGTCCACAATGGCAGTACGGTGAGCGGTACTGATAAACCGGAGAGTATGTAGACTGGGAAGTTCGCCACCGAAACGAATTGACCGGCATTCCGAGTAATAACAAATAGAGAGCCGAAGACGAGGCCAAGACAGATAATCGAAAGTGCAATAAGAATCAGCCCAATCAGAAAAGTCCATGGATCTAAGATCCCAATCGATAGGTGAAAAGCAACCATTCCGGTTACAAAGGTGATGCCCATGGCTAGGATGGAAGCGATCGCGTTGGCGAAACTTTTGCCCAACAAGATAAGAGGCAGAGAAGTCGGTGTCGCCAGTACCAGGGAAAGGGTACCCGACCTGCGCTCGCCTCGAATGATTTCATTGGATGTAAACAAGTTGCTGTTCCAGATGGAGATCAGGCCAGTACCTATGATTGCATACATTCCGAAATCCGGCTTTTTCCCATATAGGTAAGTGCCCACTGAGATGAGGGTATAAATAATCGGTTGAAGAATCACTGTACCCAAAACTTCATCTGATACAGCACGCTCCTTCGATTGGAGGAGAAACGAGTTCCAAAAAACTCTAAATATGGCTCTCACATCGTTCTTGTTCATGTGTATCATATCTCGGTCGATTCGCTGCCCATTAATTTGACATATGCATCTTCAAGGGTGGGTTGGCGAGTTACTACCTTCCGGACCTGCACGCCATTTAGCATCGCCAAAAATTCCTGGACTAATTCTGCACCCGCCGGAGCTTGGATCTGCAGGAGTTGAGTTTGGTCAAGAGGCTCCACATTAACGGCAATCACCGAAGGATGCGATTTGATCTTTGCGATCAGATCAGAGTGAATACCAAAACACTCGATCTCAACAACTTCTAGATTGGCAACCAGCTTTTTGAGTGCGGAAGGGGTATCGATAATTCCAATCTTCCCTTTGTTTAGAACCGCCAATCGATCGCAGAGAGCGTCCATTTCAAACATGTAATGCGATGTCATGAAAATCGTCTTCCCTGCCCGCTTCAATCCCAAGATCATTTCTCGCATTTCGCGTGCCGCTAATGGGTCCAGCCCGATAGTAGGTTCATCGAGAAAGAGCAGTTCGGGGTCATGGATCAGTCCACGAGCAATATGCAAACGCTGCTTCATACCACGCGAATACCCCTCAATGCGTTCGTTCGCCCGATCTGTTAATCCAACCAATTCGAGCAGTTCAGGGATGCGCTTTTTGGAGATCTCCGGAGGCATCTTGTACAGGTCCGCAAAGTATTGCAGATTGTCACGGCCCGAAAGCCGCCAGTACAAGCCGCGTTCTCCGCCGAAGACGAGGCCGATCCGCGGGCGAATTTCTTTGGCGGACTTGACAACGTCCAACCCAAATACTTTTGCACTGCCTGAAGTAGGCAGGAGAATCGTTGAGAGGATTCGAGTGAGAGTAGTTTTCCCTGCGCCATTTGGCCCAAGCAGACCAAATAATTCCCCGCTTTTTACCGAGAGGTCAATACATTCGAGGGCCACAATTTCCTTGGCTCTCCTTCGAATAATGCCAGTGGTAGTTTTGTAGATTCGTTTGAGGTTTTCTGTAGAGATGATGTCCAAGAGAATTGCTCCTTTCGGAGAATCTATGAGGCGGACTGCAATTTTACAGAGCGTTGAGACCGAAGGGCATATTCGCTAAAGTTAAATTCCCAGCACAACTTCATTATACTGCGGGCTGCTGCTTATGAATTTAGCGGAGCGTGTTTCAAAACTTATAATTGGATCTCAATCCCAAACTTCATATTCAGTAAGGAGTGCGGAACTTACAATTTCATGGGACTAGCCAAATCTTAAACCAATGATATAATCTTCACGTCCGTAATTAGTAGGAGTTTCGTGAATGATTATCAACCTGTAGTCAAGCAACCTTTTCAGGGCAACACCCGCTGATAACGAGCGACATCAGGTCGCCTGTGCAGACTCACCAGCAGGAATCTGGTGGGCAACAAACAGCCGAGGGCAAGCCCTCGGTTTTCGTTTTAAGTCCCCTTTCAGGGGACAACTACAGGACAACATCATGCTTACGGTACACCACCTTTACAAAATCTACGGCATCCAGCCTATCCTTCAGGAAATCTCGTTCAGTATCAGCGAAGATTCACGCCTCGGTCTCATCGGTCCGAATGGCTGCGGCAAGACAACTCTCCTGCGCATCCTTGCGGGACTCGAGTTACCCGATTCTGGGATTGTGGAAGCGACGCGCCCGAATCTGCGAATTGGTTATCTTGCCCAAGGCCTAGACTTCGCACCTGAGCAGACACTTCAATCTGCCCTCGGGCTGGCTCCCCTTAAACCCAATGAACTCGAAGCTGAAATCGCGTCCCTCGCATCGGCTTTATCGACCCGCCCGAATGACTCAACGTTGCAAGCCAAATACGACTCTACTCTTGCACAAATTTCATCGTCCCATGTTTCACTTTCCAAAATTATCGCACCATTGGGACTTAACGACATTCCTTCTGAAACGCCGATTTCTCATTTGAGCGGCGGACAAAAAACCCGGCTCATGCTGGCGCGCGTTTTGATCCAAGAGCCGCAATTACTTTTGCTCGATGAACCGACCAATCATCTTGATATCGAAATGCTGGAATGGCTCGAAGACTGGCTCAACTCATTTGACGGCGCGGCGCTGATCGTCTCGCATGATCGAGCCTTTTTGGATAATACTGTCACATCCATCCTCGAACTCGACCCGAAGGCTCATTCTCTGTGCGATTATCCCGGCAACTACAGCGATTATCTCAGATCAGAAATCGATGGAACGCGAAAAGCAAAATCAGGCTTATCAAGACCAACAGGAAGAGATCGCCCAACTGCGCGCGGCCGCGGCCCACGTCCGCGGGTTGACAAAAATGAAGAAAGGCGGCAAGTCCGATAGAGGTGATAAATTCGCCAAAGGATTCTTCGGCAACCGTGCCACAAAAAGAGTTCGCGGGACGCGCCACTCACATTGAAGCGCGGATTGAACAGATTCTCGATGCAGAGAAGGTCGATAGGCCGCGCACAGACTGGCAAATGAAATTGGACTTTGGCGTGCCTGCCCATCAATCGAAAGACGTGCTCATAACGAATAATTTATCGGTTGGTTACTCTACTAAATCGCCATTGCTGGTGGACTTAAATCTGCACATCCGCGCCGGGCAACGCATCGCGCTGACTGGGCCAAACGGCGCGGGCAAGACCACGCTTATCCGCACAATTGCAGGCAAACTCGAACCGCTGGCTGGTACTCTCAAACTCGGCGCATCCGTCAAACTCGGATATATGGCGCAGGAACAGGAATTGCTCGATCCAGGTTTGAGCGCGTTGCAAACGGTACAAAGCGTCGCACCGTTCAATGAAACCGAAGCGCGTAACTTCCTGCATTACTTCCTGTTTCGCGGCGACGATCCACTGCGCCCCACGCGCGAACTCTCCTTTGGCGAACGCGCCCGCCTGCAACTGGGATCGCTTATCGCACAAGGTTGCACATTTCTTTTGCTCGATGAACCGATCAATCACCTTGACATTCCCTCGCGGGCGCGCTTTGAACAAGCCTTGAATAATTTCAAAGGCACAGTCCTTGCCGTTGTGCATGACCGATATTTTATTGAACGCTTTGCATCGGATGTGTGGTTAGTCAAAGATGGTGCAGTGCAAAAGAGGTAGGTCACGTTTCAAACATGATCTACCTTTAAATGGACAAGTAAACGTGAATAAAACATCTCCGACACCTTACCGAGAACTCAACACCGTCTTGCAAAATTTGGTGGATGGCGTGCAAGAAATTCTAAGCAACAATTTCATTGGCGCTTATTTGCAAGGTTCATTTGCAGTTGGCGATTTTGATGTTCACAGTGATGTTGACTTTATCGTCGTCACGAAAACAGAGCTATCTGACAGTCAAGTTGGTGCTCTTCAAATCATGCACGAGCGCGTCTATAACTTTGCTTCTCCATGGGCGCAACATTTGGAAGGCTCTTATTTCCCAAAAGAGATTTTGAGACATCCCTCTCGACGCGGCGAAAAACTCTGGTATCTTGATAACGGCAGTTGCTCATTGATAAGAGCCGATCACTGCAACACACTCGTTGTTCGATGGGTGGTTCGCGAAAAAGGGAGTAACCTTAGCGGGACCTCCACCGGATACATTGGTTGAATCAATGTCTGTTGAAATGTTGCGGGCGGAAATTATGAAAACAATTACTGGATGGGGTCAAGAGGTCATTGACAACCCTGACCCATTCAAGAATCGCTTTTATCAAACATATATTGTTTTGAACTTTTGTCGAATGCTACATGATCTACATACCGGTTGCCCTGGCTCAAAACGCGCGGGAGCGAAATGGGCAAAGACCCACTTAGACTCTTCCTGGAAAGGACTAATTGACCGAACATGGGATGGACGCCCAAATCCAGAAATATCTGTCCGACAGCCTGCTGATCCCAAAGATTTTGAAAGCACCCTGAAGTTCATCGAGTATGTAATCGGCAAAAGCAAACAATATGAGACATTCGACTAGGATTGGCAATTCGACTATCACTTCGTACCTAAACCAGAATGCCATCCGATCAGATGGCATTCGTAGCGCGCTACGGCTTCACAATCCAAGAACGACAACGTTCAACCTTTACCTGACTAGTACGAAAACCGTGAAATCAGCGTTTTTTATGGATTTTGATAGTTGTTTCGAAGGCTATGCTGTGCCGATATCGAGGCGCCCCTGGAGAGGCTCGAACTCTCGCTTCCGGCTCCGGAGGCCGACGCTCTATCCACTGAGCTACAGGGGCGAATGAAAAAATTTTACCACGCTTAATTTCTAAAAATCAAATTTATTCTTTCTACTCGCGCATGTTCGATCATGATTTCCAGAACATCCAAAACTTCCTCCGGGCGTCCAGTTGCGCCCTCATGTGCAGAGAGCCTGCATAAGGATTTTGTTCTCTGAATTGAGTTCAAGTTTTTCGATTAGCGGACGCAAATCATAAGATTTACCGCGGCGTTGACGCGGCAAAGATGGAATTGCATAGACTTCATCCATTTTTTGCTTCAGTTCTGCCCGTTCAACGTCTTCCGTTAAAGTGACTTCATATTCCGCCGAAACAATCTGCGTTTGCAAAGGCGGCTTCTGTTCATTCACGCTTTGAACGTTGATAATTCCAATGCCGGATGGCATCACGTTTTGTAATTGCGCTGACAATGATGTCAAATCCACCTCTTGTTGAAACGCATATCCATCACTTCGCAGCGCGAAGAAAATCCCAGCGGCAGGGCGGAAGCGAAATTCATTTTCGGCTGAGGATGGAATCCTTGTGTGTATGCCAGCGGAAGTCCCGCGCGGCGTGCGGCGCGTTCCCAAATCGTATTCAGATCGAGATGCCCAATATATCGCAATGCACCGGTCTTTGAAAAAATAACTCTTACCCTCATCAATCGCCAACTACCGGTAACTGCACACTGCTTGCTGGTTGCTTATTATAGGCTGGCGATTTCACTTCCGGACATTTCCATATTTCGCCGGGATTCTCGCGGCGCGCATTGGCAAAGGTCGGCAGGATGCCACACGCAAAACAATTTAATCGGCAGTCCACGCGGATCTTGCCTTCCAGCGATTGACGAAAATCCTGGAACAAAAAGTTTTTGCGTAGTGCCGCACTGATATGATCCCACGGGAAAACTTCATCGGTACGGCGCTGACGATGTGTGTAGAATGCCGGGTCGAGTCCGTGCTCGGCAAATGCATCTGACCATGCTTGCGATTTACGATGTTCATTCCACGCATCGAACTTCGTTCCATTTTTCCATGCGGAATAAATCACTTCCGCCATGCGGCGGTCGCCGCGCGTAAGCCAGGCTTCCAGCAAAGTATCTTCCGGATCAGTCCAACTTAACTTGATGTTGCGATCGTTCAATTCACTCCTGAGCAACTTTTGCTTTGCGATGATGCTCTCGCGGGTATCCACTGCCACCCATTGGAATGGCGTCTGGGGTTTGGGAACGAACGTGCTGACTCCCGCATGAAGTTTTACTTTCATTCCGGCAACTTTGCGTCCCTCACTGATCACGCGTTTGCAAAGGTCGGCGATGGCTTGCACATCTTCAATTGTCTCTGATGGATGCCCGATCATGAAATATAAGTTTGATCGTTGTCCAACCGCGGCGATAGATTTCGCGTGTGGTATTGATAATATCTTCATCTGGAATGAACTTGTTGATGATACGACGCATCCGTTCCGTCGCGGCCTCGGGCGCGAGCGTGAACCCACCCGAATAATGCTCGCGTAATTTGTCCATGAGATCAATCGAAACGGATTCGATCCGTAAAGATGGAAGCGAGATGGTCAACTTGCGCCCTTTGAATTGCTCGCTGACTTTATTGACCAATTCCACTACATATGAAAAATCTGATGAAGATAAAGAAAGCAAAGCCAGCTCTTCGATGCCGGTGGCGTTGATGGCGGCTTCGGCTGTATCCACAATCTCATTCACGCTTCGTTCGCGGACCGGACGCGTGATCATGCCCGCCTGGCAGAATCGACAACCGCGTGCATCCGCGGATAATCTCCACAGAGACGCGGTTGTGCACCACTTCAATATTCGGAACAATGAACTTAGTCGGCGGCGGCGGAAGTTTCGCCACGATACGCTTGACAACCGGATTGGCAATTCCATCCATCAGTGTTTCAACATGCGAAACAGTGCCATCATCCAGATAGTGAACTTGATAATACTTTGGCACGTATACGCCGCGGGATTTTTGCTAGGGCGCGGAGTTTGTCTTCGTGCGTTTCATTGGCTTGGATCACATTGATAATGTCGTGAATGACTTCCTCGCCTTCGCCGATCACGAACGCATCAATGAAGGCATGCATCGGTTCAGGATTGGTTGCGGCATGTCCGCCCGCGATGATGATGGGATGAGATTCGTCGCGGTCTGCAGAACGAACGGGGATGCCGGCAAGGTCGAGGATATTGAGCGTGTTAGTATAAAGGGTTTCGTAGGGCAGGGAAAAGCCTATCAGGTCGAAGCCGCTTAGAGCATGTTTTGATTCGAGTGAGTATAATGGAATCCTCGTGTTCGCGCATCATGGCTTCCATATCGGGCCACGGCGCATAGGCACGTTCCGCCAAAGAATCCTCGCGTAGATTGATTTGGTCGTAGAGGATTTTCAATCCGACATTGGATATACCGATATCGTAAATGTCCGGAAAGATCAGCGCAACCTTCGTTTGAACCTTGGTCCAATCTTTCACCACGCTATTGATTTCACCGCCTACGTAGCGTCCGGGTCTTTCAACCTTTAAAAGTATTTGTTCGAGGCCGGCCTCGATTTCTTCCGGTTTCAACATGAACTTATTATACCTGATGGACCTTTCAAAACTGCAAGGTCATCCAAAGGGACTAGTGAATTAATTGTACAATCATCTGAAAATCGATTAGTCTTAGCTTTATATGATGGAAAGGAGAAACAAAATGAAAAAGATTTTGATTTTAGCGCTTGCATTGGTATTAAGCGGCTGTGGGGCTTTGGCGCCAGTCTCGCCCACCGCGGCACCGCCTCCCACTGCTCAAGTGATCATTGCAACAGTTTTGGTGCCGGTGGTTGCTACACAGCCTCCAACGACTGTGCCGACGGATACACCCGTTCCGCCTACACCGACCCCGCAGGTTGTCGTTGTCACGGCGACTTCTGCGAACACCGCAGCGGCCCCGGCCGCCACCGCACAGCAGTGGCCCTGCAACGGCCACAGCCACCTTGCCTTCTGACGCGGGAGGGCTCTCGAAAGCAGGAGTAGTTTTGTTTACCAACCTGACCCGTTCAGGCAGCTACTTCAACCTCCGTTGCCCGCCGCAGGATATCACCTTCGGTGTCTCGACTTCCAGTGTGTATGTCACCGAAGTTGATCTCTACTATCGCATGGAAGATCTGACGACTCAGCCGCCTACGATCAGTACATGGAAGGGCCTGGGGAAGATGAACGGCGATAAAAACGGAAATTACACATTGGATGTCAATACTTTGCAGTTAAGCCAGGATTTGCGGACATCCGCCAAATCCTGGTTTGATTACCAATTTGTCGGTATTAGCAAAACCGGCGATTTGGTTGGAAATAGCGGGAAGATATCACAGCAAGTCCTTTACTTTAAAGGATTGCCCGTAAAGCTAGATGGCTTGAATCAAAAGAACCGAGGACAGTAATAACCTTCCTCGGCTTTTTATTTTTCGATGTTAATTTATTGTTCAACGAACGCGAAGTCGTTTGGTGATCCCTGCTTTCAGCAAGTTGATGGCGTTGGATTCTCTTATTTTCCCTTGCGTAATCAAGTGGGGTTTTGCCTTTGTCGGATTTGATATCCGCATCCGCGCCATAGAAAAGTAATGTGCGGATGGTTTCCACAGCACCGTTCTGGGCCGCGGCGTGAAGCGGAGTGAAGCCGCCTTCCTGAAGTGCGTTGGGATCAGCACCATGCTCAAGCAATAACTTTACAAGCTCGGTGTGGCTGCCTGCCGTCGCAGAATGAAGCGGTCGCGACCTTCATCTTGTTTTGTGATGGCGAGTTGACGCGTGCGCCCGCATTGATTAAATATTGCGCTGTTCCGAGATGGCCAAAGAAACAAGCCAATCCAAGGGGCTGATACCCGTCATCGGAATAAGCATTGACCAATTGCGGATCGTGAGCCAGGATCCGGATAATGTGATTTGTCTTGCCTGTGGCGGCGGCTTCAAATATATTTAGCGCCACCGCTTTTTCGGCAAGGAAATTGGCAAGCTTCAGTTGATTGTTATACGCCGCGAGCAGAATCGGTGAACACCCATTTTCCTGTTCATGAATCAAGCCTGGCGTCGTGCGCAAGAGGCGTTCGACCATTTCATGCTTGCCTTCTTTGATGTACCTAAAAAATTCTTTAACGTTTGTACTCGACATGAGTTCATTCAATCACTGGCTCGCCTGCAAGCTTTGTCATACGGGGAGCCAGGCATCGGTGATAATTCCTTGCCCTTCGAATGGGTAAATGAATTATACAATCCGCTTGGGATTTTCCCGGTTAACAGACACTTTACAATTTTATTCGCCGATGATTTTCACGAGCACACGCTTGCGGCGGCGTCCGTCGAATTCGCCGTAAAAGATTTGCTCCCACGGGCCAAAATCAAGTTGGCCATTCGTGATGGCGACCACCACTTCGCGTCCCATCACCTGACGTTTGATGTGCGCGTCGGCGTTGTCTTCGCCAGTGTCATTATGACGATACTGGCTGACCGGCTCATGCGGTGCGAGATTCTCCAGCCATTTTTCATAATCCTGATGAAGTCCGTGTTCGTCATCGTTGATGAAGACCGAAGCCGTGATGTGCATGGCATTTATCAAAGCGAGGTCCCTCCTTGATTCCGCTTTCATGCAAAGCTTCTTCCACCTGCGAGGTGATGTTGATGAATCCGCGGCGGGTGGGAAGGTTGAACCAAAGTTCTTTGCGAAATGATTTCATGGCTATATTCTAATCTTTAATTTTATCACTTCAGCGTGCAGATTCGTTTTTGCGCGATAGGGAGTAATGTACTATTGCGTTCGTGTGAGTCGCTAGTAGAATGAATTGCATTTCTCTGGATCAGAGAATCCTGAAAACACTGAGGAGAATTATCATGAAAGGTTTTTTGAAGTCACGATTTTTGGTGTCGGTTATTGTAATGGTCATTGCCTCTTTGGCTTGTGCAAGCCTGCCTTCGTTACCAAGCATTCCAAAACTTCCACCCGAACCGGGGACAAGCAATGTGCCGACGGGAAGTTCACCAATGTCCGGGGATTGGAATGCGGATACTCCATTCGGTCATCTCGCCTTCACGGTTGACCCGAATGGTAATAATGTGGTGACGGCGGTGATTGATATATCCAGTTTTACATGCGGAGGCACGTTCCTCACTACGAACACGCAGGTCTTGAATTCGTGGTCGATCAGTAACGGCGAATTTTCCGGCGATATTGATCTGGGTGACAACGGCTTTCTGAGCATGACGATTGACGGCACGTACGACCAAGCTGGGAAAACTTTTTCCGGTACGTGGGATGAAGATGCCCAGGGCACAACATGTTCCGGTCAATGGGAAGCGATACCCAGGAAATAATACGGCTAATCTTTGATCTTCGCATTCCGCTGTTTCACCGCGAGTTCATAGGAACGCTTCAATAACTCAATCGCTCGTTGGATATCATCCTCTTTATGCAGATAAAAACTGACCCAGCCTGTTTCTGGCAAAATGTGATGCGGCTCAGCTAAACCGTTTACCACAATCTCATCGCGTACTTTCTTCGGGAACGGAATGTCTACTAGATAATCGCCGTGAATGTGGCCGATCTCGCGGCGCCCGATCCGAAATTCTGTCCCACCAAAGCGATGTGGGTGTGCTTCTATTCCATTCCACATGAGCAGAGTTTCTACGATTTGTTTCGATGCGCCATGAACCGACATTTGATCCTTAATGTAACAGAGCGGGCAGATCGAGCGCTTCTTACTCATGAGTAACATCATCTATCATCCCTTGGTCAATAAGAATATAATCTTCCTATTATGAAATCAGGAGAAGATAAATGTGCGGTATCTTTGGCATCGTTACTGGTAAAGAAGAAATACTTGGACCAATGTTAATTGAGGCGGCTAAGCGACTCACGTATCGCGGCTATGACTCGGTGGGCGCGGCGACTCTTAGCGAGGGGAGGATTGATTTGCGCAAGGATGTCGGCAAAGTCGAGGATGTATCGGTGAAATATAACTTTGCGGAGATGCGCGGTTCACGCGGCATCACGCAATTGCGCTGGGCAACCTTTGGCGAGCCATCTCAGGTCAACGCCCAGCCGCACATTGACTCGGATGGTGACTTGGTCGGCGCACACAACGGTAACGTAGTGAACAATGTCGAACTTCGCCAGCAATTCATGGATGAGGGCATGGTTGTCCGTTCGGAAAACGACGGTGAAACCTGCGTGCATGGTGTGGAACGGTATCTCAATCGCGGCTATGAATTCATTGACGCGATTCGACTCGCATATGGCGATTTGCAAGGCGATTATGCCTTCGTGATCGGACGCGTCAACGAAGATAAGTTGTATGCTTTCAAAAAAGGTTCGGGCATGGTGGTGGGAATTGGTGAAGGCTTCACTTGCGTGTCGTCCGATCTGCCTTCCATTTTGCCATTGACTCGCAAGATCATTCGTCCGCAGGATGGCGAGATTGTTACGTTGTGGTCGGATCACGTCGAAGTGCGATCGGTCAAAGATGGAAGGTTGATTGATCGTAAAACGGAAACGGTTACGGAGTTGATGGACGCCGTGCAAAAGGGCGGATATCCGCATTTCATGTTGAAAGAAATCCATGAGCAGCCGCAAGTGGCGCGCGAACTTTTGCACCTGCTGGATGGAAGCCCCGAAGTTGCCAATCTGGTGGAGAAGATGAAGAAGGCGCGCCATTTATATTTCATCGCGTGCGGCACGAGTTATCACGCTGCGATGATCGGCTCGGTGTATTTTGCTCAACTCGCGGGCAGACCTGCCGTTCCGGTGCTTGCGCCGCAGTTCATCGCGCAATACGCGCCCGCGGTTGGGTACGAAGATGTCGGTGTGTTCGTCAGCCAATCGGGCGAGACGAAGGATGTGTTGAATGCGTTGGAAGCAGCTGAGTTGCGCGGCATGGCATCGTATGGACTCGCCAATGTGATCGGCTCGACGCTGACGAAAGCAACTTCGTTCTGCCTGCCGTTATGTTGCGGCTACGAAATCAGCGTGCCTGCCACGAAAACCTTTACCAATCAGGTCGTGACGTTTTTGTATCTTGCCTATCGCATGGCGGCACGCGACACGCGCGAACTGGAACGAATCCCGGAATTGATGGAAGCCACGATGGACGCGATCGATTCCCAAGTTGAATCGATTGCAAAAGAGATCAACCCGTGGAACGATATGTATTGTCTTGGCTACGGCGCAACCTATCCGATTGCGCTTGAAGGTGCGTTGAAACTGAAAGAGATCACGTATGCTCATTGCGAAGGAATGCTTTCAACAGAATTCAAACATGGACCACTTTCGGCAGTGAGCAGGGGATTCCCGATCATCTTTGTGGCGGGACCGGAAGATGTGCCGCTCATCATCAGCGGAGTCAACGAAGTCAAAGTGCGCGGCGCACGGACGATTGTCATCGCCGAATATGATCCGCGTCTTGCGGGCCAACGCTAGCGATGTAATCGCACTTCCCAAATCGGATGCGAATATCAGCCCGTTGTTGGGAGTTTTGCCGTTGCAAATGCTCTCATATCACATGAGCGTGCTGCGCGGCTTCGACCCCGATTTCCCGCGCAATTTGTCAAAGACTCTTACCGTGGATTGACTTGCACTCTGGGGACAAGTTCAACCTCATGCCCGGCATCGTATCCTAAGAGTTGAAAGAGCCGTGAGAACAGGGGTTGAGGAAAAAGCCTCATTTTATCTCCTTGTTTATATGGGATATTTGTTGTATATTAGCCTAAGTTTCTTTGGGTTTCGGTCCAGGGCCTTGCTCGCCGATGTGCCAATGAAATGGCGTGTTCATATCCAATCTCTGTAACAGAAGAGAGGTCGAAATGACTAAAAGATTTTTCCAATGGATGCTGGTCGGTGCGTTACTGGTCGCTTCTTTTGCCTCCACGGATAGTGCCGCAGCAGGGAGTGGTTGTGCCAGCTATGCTGTCGTCCAATGGGGCGATACCTTGAGTGGCCTTGCTGCGCTTTGCGGTACCACGGTCGGGGCGATCCAAGCCGCGAACCCGGGCTTGGGCTCGTGGCTTTGGGCGGGACAGGTTTTGTACATCCCGACCGGCGGCAGTACATATTACGCCTCCGCCTACGAAGGACAGGTAGCAGGTAGCACTTATACCGTCAAGTGGGGAGATTTCTTGGCAACATCGCAAACAAAACAGGGTTTTCCTACAGCGCTATTCTTTCCGTCAACCCGCAGATTTGGAATGCCGATTTGATCTATCCCGGTGAAGTGATCAATCTGCCTGCTTCTGCTTCCGGATACGCTTATTCCGCTTCCTCCGCTGCCGAATCGGCAGAGCTCGCGGGTGCTCTCGGCATACCAGCCGGGTATTCCATTCTGAAAGTGACCAATCAAAAGGGTTTGTACATTCGCACCGGACCCGGCATTAACTATCCCACCATCGAGTCGACCGCTATCTCGGCAGTGTATCGGTCCAGCTTTATTTATACCAAGGATTCCGTCACAGTGGACGCGCTGGGATACGTGTGGGCGCAGATCACTTTTGATCAAACTGTGCATGGATATTCGACTGGATGGATCATGGTCAAGGATGGCCTTGGCAATTATTACACCGAACCAAATATCAACTAACCTTTAGGGCAAGCCAATATTGACGATTTTCAGCGGGACGGTTAAGAACTCTCTACCGTCCCGCCTCTAAATTCGACCTCACGGAAGCGCGATGCGAAGGGGCGTCTTTCCCTCCTTCGGGGAGGGATCACCACGCAAAATGATTTCAGAAGGAATCAATATGAATGACAAACTTGTTTTGATAACTGGCGCGAGCACAGGTATTGGGCTGCAAAGCGCTGTAGGTTTGGCAAAACTGGGTGCAAAGGTAGTGATAGTGGGGCGTGATCAAGGACGCACAGCAAAGGCGGTGGAACTCGTTAAATCACAAACGGGGAATCAAGCGATCTCCTATCTACTGGCTGATCTTTCATCATTGAAAGATGTCCGCAAGCTGGCGCAGGAGTTCAAGGACAAACATAAAAAACTGGATGTGTTGCTCAACAACGCGGGCGCAATCTTTTTGACGCGCAAGGTGAGCGTGGATGGTTATGAGATGTCACTGGCGTTAAATCATCTCAATTATTTTTTGCTAACCAGTCTGCTGTTGGACATGATCAAGGCGGGTCCATCGGGACGCATTGTCAACGTGGCATCAAGCGCACATTATCGCGGCCACGTGAACTTTGATGATTTGCAAAGTGAGCACGGCTATAACGGCATGCGTGTATATGGCATGTCCAAGTTAATGAATGTGTTATTCACATATGAACTGGCACGGCGTTTGCAGGGCACGAATGCCACAGCCAATTGTTTGCATCCGGGATTTGTTGCCAGCAATTTTGCGGGGAATAATGGCTGGTTCGTGCGTTTCGGCATGAGGTTCATGCTTGGGCGCATCCCGGTCGAGGATGGGGCCAAGTGTTCGATGTATCTCGCGTCCTCGCCGGATGTGCAAGGCGTGAGCGGAAAATATTTCAACTACGATCTGAAGGAGACGCGCTCCTCCGACGAATCATACGATGAGTCCATTGCCAGGCACTTATGGAATGTCAGCGAGCAGTTGGTGTCCAAAGGGTAATGATCTCCCTTGAAGGATTTTGCTAAACGGTGTGGAAAGATTGCGTGATTGTCGGGCTTGGTCCTGCAAATAATGTGCCATACACGCAGTTGCTCATCTCCTTGGTAAACACGCCTTGGGCCGCACAACAACTGGGCTTCCTGCTCAAAACCGTCAGCGGGCTCGATGCGGTATAAGTAATACTTCCCGCGCCAGCCGAGAAATGTGTGGCCTCTCCATTGGTTGCTCCCACGAGATTAAGCTCAAAGACATTGATCGGCGCGAGATCGACCGACGTGATTGGTTTTGCTGGATTTGGTACTGATTAACAAATAACGATTCCAACGGGATGTCCGTCTTAGTAGTCTTCCCTTTATCGTCGACAATGAGGTAGGTGACACCATTGATGTTTTGACTCTTGTCATTTGACAGGCTAATCGTAAACTTGTATCCGGCGGGCAGCGTGGAGCTCGGTAAGGCGAGGATTAACGGCCCACCATGGGTATTGATCAGGTCGCTGCCAGATGGAAGGCTGAGCGACTGCCTGAAGCTGTCCGAAGGCCAGTTGTCGACCCCTCCGTGTATTTTAAGTGGCGAACCGTTGGATGTGTCGAACTCCATAACGTACTGCTGCCACACGCAGTTCGCATCTTGCGGGGAATAGCCGTTCAACTGAATGCTGAAGCCGATGTCGCATTTGATGTCTTTTGTGACATCAACAGTTACTGACAGTCCCGTAATCGGGTCACAGTCGTTGTAAATCGAATAGTTGGAATTGCCCCCGAGGCCTCTAGTTGGTGCAGACACTGGCCCAATGGTGGGAGTAGCGCTTGGCGGCAAAGCGGTCGTTGTTGGAGTGCTGACTTTTGGTGAGCGAGTTGGTTTAACTGTTGCGGATGGAACTGGTGTATCAATAGGTAGGTTGCACAGCATGGTCACAGCTAAAGGTGTCGCGCCAGCGGCCATCAATTTGAGAAAATTACGTCTGTTCATAGTCCGCTCTTTATCTCCATATTTCTAAAAATAAAAGATCTCCAAATATTTTCCGGCTAATTGCGTCATTATAGGTTATTGACATTAATAAATGATAATAAAATCTGTTGCGATAATAAAGATGTTGGTATCAGAGCGCAAGAAGTAATCTCTTCACAGGTAAAAAAACTTCGGGGTGTATAATGAAAAGTGGGGCGAGCAAAATGATACCTCGCTTGAAATCCCTGATTTGTTTGCGCCCGATGCGTCTGCACTTCAATGCAAGAAAGTTTTATCTTAAGGTGGGCATAAGTTTTGCGGCACATCTGCCGTTTACGAACTGTTGAACATAGTAGCATCAGGCCAATAGAGTTATTTAAGGAGCAACTCTGAATGCCAACCATGAAAGCAATTCAAGTAAAGTCAGCGGGGGCAGATTTTGAACTGGTCAATAAGGAAATTCCTGAACCCCAAGACGGCGAAGTCCTAATCAAAGTGGAAGCATGCGGGATTTGCCACGGCGATGCGATTACGAAAGAGGGACGCTATCGTGGCATCAGTTATCCAAGAGTTCCCGGGCATGAGGTGGTCGGAAGGATCAGCAAACTGGGATCGAACGTAGGGTTCTGGAAAGTTGATCAACGCGTAGGCGTGGGATGGTATGGCGGACCTTGCCTTAAATGTGAGGCGTGTCAACGTGGCGACTTCGACGAGTGCACCAATATTCTGACTCCCGGTATTTCATTTGATGGCGGTTATGCAGAATACATGACCGCCTCGGCGCGCGCCCTCGCACCAATTCCTGCCGAATTTGATTCTTCTCCAAGCTGCACCTTTGCTCTGCGCCGGAAGAACAACTTTCTCAGCCTTACGCGGCAGTGGGGCAAAAGGCGGCGATCTGGTGGCGATACAAGGTCTCGGCGGTCTCGGACATATGGCGGTGCAGTTTTCCAAGAAACTGGGATTTAGAACGGTCGTGTTATCGCGCGGCAAGGATAAAGAAGAATTGGCGTATCAATTAGGCGCGCAAACCTATATTGATAGCGAAGCTATGAATCCCGTCGATGAACTTAAAAAATTGGGCGGAGCGCGCGTGATCCTGGCGACAGCTCCTGACAGCAAATCTATTTCAGCGATAATCAATGGGCTTGGATATGACGGCGAGTTGATCATTGTCTCCGCACCCAGTGAACCGATTCAGCTTTTCCCTTGGCAGCTGTTCCAAGGTCGGCGCTCGATAAAAGGCTGGGTAGCCAGGCCGCAGCGAGACAGCGGATGCGTTGAACTTCAGTGTGAGCGCGAAGATCGTTCCAATGATCGAAGTATTTCCATTGGAACAAGCCACCCTGGCGTTTGAAAAGATGATGAACTCTAAAGTTCGTTTCAGGTCCGTCCTGAAAATGGATCATTGATTTTTTTGAAAGGAAAATACTATGTCAGATATATCAACGCTCATCAAAGATCGGCGATCCGTACGAGCGCCCTTCGATCCTTCGCATCCGATTGCCGTGCAGGATGTGCAACAGATTTTGGAGGCAGCGCGTTGGTCGCCAACCGCTCACAATATGCAGAACTTTGAGATCGTCGTTGTTGACGATAAGGAAACCTTAAGGAAATTAGGCGAGATCAAGTCTCCGCCTTCGGAAGTATTCATCCGCGAGAACTTTGAGCAGCTTTCGTTCTCGGAAGAAGAACTGCTCAAGAAGAAAGTGGGAATCCTGGGCACCATGTTTCCTCCGGCGTGGCGGACCCCGGGCGCTGACTTCGCCGAGGTCGCTCGTAATAGCGAACCGTCCTTTCTGAAAGACACGATGAAAGGATGTCCATTAGTTATGATTGTCGTCTACGATGCGCGCAAAAGAGCGCCGGCCTCGGAAGGCGACGTACTTGGGTTTTTAAGTCTGGGATGCGCCATGGAGAACATGTGGCTTATGGCTCAGTCCCTGGGTATTGGTCTTCAGATCATGAGTGTCTTCAGCGGTGATGTGGTTGAAAAAGAAATAAAGCGCCTTCTGGGAGTTCCCGAATATATGAAGATCGCTTTTGCGTCGCGTCTGGGTTACGCCATTCCAACGGGTTTCAAATATGTGAGAGTGAGGCGCGACGTGGAAACCTTTGCTCATCACAATAAGTTTGGGACAAAACTAAAGTGAATAGTTAGCGTCAGCTCCTGGCTTACCGAATTCGTTTCTATTCGGTAAGGCATTTTAATCTGGAACAACTTTTTCCACTCCGCGTCCTATAGATCTCACTCGGATCCGAGCGGATGATTTGCATGTACGCATATTTTTTAAGCTTCATCCGCGAAACCTAGTTAAATCAGTGTGATCCGCGTTCTATTTTAGTCGTCAGGTATAGATGAGTAGCAGAGAAGATAACTTCATAATTTTGTAATCTGTCTTGCCTATTTAAGGGACAAACGGGTATAATCGATACTTGCATTTTGAAACTATTGCAATTACGAAGGAATTATGGAACAGAAACCTGATATCGCAAAAGGGCGTATCGCGTATAAATGGATTGCCCTCTCCAACACAACTTTGGGAATCTTCATGGCGATGCTGGATGGAAGCATCGTTGAGATTTCCCTGCCGGCCATCTTTCATGGAATTGGATTGAATCCGCTCGCGCCCGGAGAGACCGACTATCTGCTCTGGACGCTGATGGGATATTTAGTCATCACCGCAACGTTATTGGTCACCTTTGGTCGCATCTCCGATATGTTTGGCCGGGTGAAATTTTACAACCTCGGCTTTGCCATCTTCGCCGTTGGCTCGATCATGCTTTATCTGGTTCATGGAACAGGCAACGGCGCCGCCATGCAGATTATTATCTTCCGTTTGGTTCAAGCAGTGGGAGGTGCATTCCTGATAGCGAACTCCACTGCCATCATCACCGACGCCTTTCCACCGAATCAACGCGGCCTGGCAATGGGCATCAACATGATTGCGGGTACCAGCGGTACCTTTCTGGGACTGTTGGCTGGAGGAATTTTGGCGGCGATCAACTGGCGGTATGTATTCCTCGTCAGCGTGCCATTTTCGGTGGGCGGAACCATCTGGGCTTATCTGGCACTTCATGAGACTGCCACGATTCGTAAACACCAGCATCTCGATATCGCCGGCAATATTCTTTTTGCGCTTGGTTTGACGGGTCTCCTCGTTGGTACTACTTATGGGATTGAACCATACGGTACCTCGCCGATGGGTTGGGGGAATCCCTTTGTTCTCACCTGCCTCATCGGTGGTGCGCTGGCGCTGATTGCATTTGTCTTTGTTGAGCAACGCGCAAAGGAACCGATGTTCCGGCTTGAGTTATTTAAGATTCGGATGTTCAGCGCGGGCAACCTCGCTGGTTTCCTCGCGGCACTGGCGCAGCGGCGGACTCAACTTGATGATCATCATTTGGTTGCAGGGAATTTGGCTGCCTTTGCATGGTTTTTCTTTTGAAGACACGCCGTTGTGGGCTGGCATCTATATGCTTCCGCTGACGATAGGCTTTATGATTTTGGGACCCATAAGCGGCTTCCTTTCCGACCGTTATGGCGCGCGCATCTTTTCTACTGCTGGTATGTTGGTCACCGTGGTAGGCTTCACAGGGCTGTATCTGATGCCGATTAACTTTAGCTATATCTATTTTGCCCTGGCGATTTTAGTGATTGGAATGGGGATGGGAATGTTTGTCTCCCCGAATACCACTGCCATTATGAACTCCGTTCCCGCAGAACATCGCGGTGCTTCATCCGGGATGCGCGCCACATTCCAAAATACCGCTAACACCCTTAGCATCACTTGGATCTTTACCATGGTCACTATTGGACTGGCTGCGCATTTGCCCACTACCTTATATCAAGGGCTGACCCAGGCTGGCGTTCCAAATAATGTTGCTCACCAGGTTGCGAATCTGCCTCCAACCGCCGCATTGTTCGCGGCCTTTCTCGGATACAACCCAATGAAAGCGCTTTTACCTGCCGCTGTGCTTCAACAACTGCCAGCGGCTTCGCAGGCTTTACTGCTTAGTAAGCCTTTCTTCCCGAACTTGATCTCGGCACCATTTGACTTTGGCTTGCGGATCGCCTTTTCCATTTCAGCAGTGCTTGGGCTGATCTCTGCATTTGCCTCCCTCATGCGCGGCAAAAGAGTTATCTACGAAGCGGAGGACCAACCTCAGCTTGCTGCAACTGAAATGGAGCAAAGCCTAAAGTGAAGGCGCGGACTAGGGCAATGGATGCCAGAACAATGCAAGGACGATGGCAATCGCAGCAAGCCATGCTCCGAGCGCAGTAAAGAACACGCTGATTTCTGTTGTCTCATTTTTCATGATGAGATACGTCGGTAGACTTTTAAAAACATTTTGGAGCTCGCCCGCGCTCGATGCCGAGTAATAAGTTCCACCGGTCATCGCCGAGACCTGCTTTAGAGTCGTCTCGTCAATGCCGCGTTGAAATCCGCCAAAACCTCCGAAGCCTCCAAATCCACCACCAAACCCCCCGCCTCCGCCGAATCCAAAGCCGCCTGCATATGGATCACTGCTCTGACAACTTGCAAACTCTGAACCGTTCGGAGTGCCAAAGCCAATGGTGTACACGCGCACACCGCGGTCCTCTGCTTGTTGGGCCGCGTCCAATGGCAATGGGCCCGTGTTATTCACTCCATCTGTCAGCAGAACAATGATGTCGGGCACGTATGCCCCCTTGGGAACGGGGGCCGGTTCAATTCCTGGATTTGAATCGGTGATGCTCGGCGCGACATTTTTATCGACTTGGGAGATTGCATCTATCGCTGTTAGAATCCCGCTTCCAATTGCGGTTCGGCGTCCGACCATTAAACTTTTGACCGCCTCCTCCAGCAAGTTCCGATCACTGGTGGGTGGTTGGATCAGTTCCGCGAACGACGAGAACGCGACCAAACCGATTTGTGTGTTGGTACTCTGCCGTTGAATAAAAGATAGTGCTGCGTTCTCAGCGGCTTGGATGCGTGTAGGGAGGATATCAGTGGAGCACATGCTTCGTGAAACATCAATGGTAAGGATGATCGTAGCTTTGCCAGCCGGTACACTGATGATGTTGACTGGACGCGCCACTGCCAGGATCAATCCGGTCAGTGCGGCGAGGAAAAACATGAACGGTAAATGTCGCCGCAGCCACGATTGACGCGGAAGCGCATCGCGCACCAAGGCCAGGCTGGAATAGCGCACGGCAAAGCGTCGGCGCCGCCTCAATATCAAAATGTAGGCGATGATAAGCAGAGGGATTAAGATCAACAAGTATAGGAAAGACGGCCAAAGCCAAGTCATATGTTTCTCCAAGAAACCAGAACCTTAACGAATTAAGGTAAGCGGCTGAACCACAACAAAGAGAACATGCCACCGATCAACATCAGCAGAATGCTGGCGCCTGCAAAAATGGAGGTGACCTCGGTTACCTCCGGCGTGACCACCAATTGTGGATTCAAGTTGTTATAGATCTTAATCAAGTCCTGTTCGCTCTCTGCGTTGTAGTAGATTCCGCCGGTGATCTGCGAAATTTGCTGCAGCGTCTCCTCGTCCAGTTGGGTGTGAACGATGAAACCATTGATGTGCAGGTTTGTTCCCGCGGCACTGCCAATGCCAACCGTATAAATCCGCACGCCGCGGTTGGCGGCAGTTTGCGCGGCGGCCAGCGGATCGGGGTTCTCGTTATTTTCGCCATCGGTCAATAAGACAATGACAGCTGGTGCGTATGTGCCTTCCGGCATAGGCGTGGGTGTCAGTGTTGGAACCGGAGTGAGGTTGGTATATATCTCCGATGGCTGCCCCGCGCCCACGTCAATGGCTTTGAGCGATGCAAGGATTCCGCTGGCAAGCGATGTGCCGCGTTCCGGGGCGAGGCGATTGATCGCCGTAAGGATCGCATCCTGATCATTAGTGGGCGTTTGAACTGTAAGGCCGTTATCACTGAACGCGACGACTCCGATTCGGACTGTTGATGGCTGGTGATCGACGAAATTTTTCGCGGCCGTTTTAGCGGCTTCCATGCGAGTCGGTTTGAAATCGTCTGCGGCCATGCTGCCCGAAACGTCGAACGCCAAAATGACTGTGCCTTCGATGTGCGGCAAACTGACTTCGGTTTGCGGGCGGGCCAAGGCCACGCCGAGAATCGCGAGCGCGAGCAAAAACAAAATTGGCGGGATGTGGCGGCGCAAGCCGGGATCGCGCTTTGAAATCTCGGAGGCGGCGCTAAGCGTTTGATAATTCGCGGCGATCCGTTTTCGTCGGCGTTGCAGAATGAAATACAGCGCGATGAGAAGCGGAATCAAGATCAACGAATAAAGCATCACGGGCCAGATAAATGACATAAATAAATCCGGATTACTTTCGGCGTTCCTGTCGCAGCTTGGCAAAGCTAATGATTGCTTTGACCAAATCATCTTCGGTGGAAAGTGCTAATGCCTCTACGCCTGCGCGTTTAAATGTCAGATTCAATTCTGTCTCACGTTTGTTGGCTGCTTCTTGAAATCGCTTGCGGAATTTTTTATCGGATGTATCCACATACAATTGCTCACCCGTTTCCGCATCTTCCATGAGGAGCGGACCTGCATCCGGCAATTCTCTTTCGCGCGGATCCCATAATCTGATTGCAAGAACTTCATGCCGCTTGTTGAGTAAATTCAGGGAATTTTCCCAACCGGGTTCGCTGATGAAATCGGAAATCACGAAAACTAACGAACGACGTTTGATAGAGTTCAGCGCTGTTTGCAACATTAGATTCAAATTGGTGAAAGGGGCGCTGGTTAGCGATGGTTGTTTAAGCAAATCGTGAATAAGCAGCAGAACCTGGTCGCGCCCGCCGCGGGCGGGGATGATGCGCTCGATGCGACTATCATAAAAGATGGCACCGACACGATTTCCGTGACACGTTAAGAGCCGCGCCAGAGTCGTGACGAAATCAATTAGCATCGTGCGCTTTAGATTTTGAACCGTACCGTAGTCAACCGAGGGACTCAAATCAAGCAAGAACCATGCAGTAACTTCGCGGTCCTCCATATATTGCCGGACGTATGGCGTGTTCATCCGCGCCGTGACGTTCCAATCCATGTAACGAATATCATCCTCGGGTTGATATTCGCGCAAGTCGGCAAAGTCCACGCCAAAGCCGTAGAAGAGACTGCGGTAATCGCCTTGAAGCAGGCCATCCAGTTTACGAATGACCTGCCAATCGAGGCGCAGAAGGATTCGTTCAGGCGTTGACGCGGCTGTTGACATGTTCATGCAGTGGCACAACCGGAATTGGAATGCGGTCGAGAATCTTTTTTAAGAAATCGTCGGCGCTTACGTTGTCTGAGAGCGCTTCGTACGAAAGCACCATCCGATGCCTCATCACATCCGGTGCCATGTCCAAAACATCTTGCGGAAGAGCGTAATTGCGTCCGCGCACAAAAGC
This sequence comes from uncultured Chloroflexia bacterium, assembly GCA_963752775.1. Taxonomy (GTDB): domain Bacteria; phylum Chloroflexota; class Anaerolineae; order Anaerolineales; family Villigracilaceae; genus Fen-1038. The sequence continues at coordinate 60,276 of CAVVZL010000005.1, read as the reverse complement.
CAGCGCCCGCGCGGTGAGAATCAGGTTGATGGAAGCGCGCGGGCTGGCACCAAACAGAATGTAATGTTCGAGTTCCTTCAGGCCGATGTCCTGTGGTTTGCGCGTGGCGGTCACCAGGCGCACGGCGTATTCGATCAGCGCTAAATCAATAAATACGCGATCTGCTTCTTTTTGCAGTTCAAGCAATTGATCGGTGGTCAATACTTTTTGCACAGCTTGCAACATGCCGGTCATGCGTTCCACGATCACGAACTCTTCGGTCGCATTGGGATAACCCACCAGTACTTTCAGCATAAAGCGATCCACTTGCGCTTCAGGTAAAGCGTATGTGCCTTCGGTCTCGATAGGATTTTGAGTTGCCAGCACAAGAAAAGGATTCGGAACTTTGAATGTTTCGCGTCCAATCGTGACCTGATGCTCCTGCATGACTTCGAGTAACGCGCTCTGCACTTTGGCAGGTGCGCGGTTGATTTCATCTGCGAGCAACAGGTTGGTAAAGACTGGCCCCAGCGATGTGTTGAATTCGCCCGTTTTCTGATTATAGATGCCGCGTGCCGATCAAATCGGCAGGGACGAGATCGGGCGTGAACTGAATGCGCTTGAACTCGCCGCCGATTGACTCAGCCAATGTTTTGATCGCCATCGTCTTTGCCAGCCCGGGCACACCTTCCACCAGAATATGGCCGCGTGCCAGCAACGCCACCACCATCCGCTCCAGCAAATGATCCTGTCCGACGATAATCTTCTTTACTTCATATAATACTTGCTCCATTGGTGAATGATCGGTCTCTGTTTTTTGATCCATCGTGTACTCCTTAGCAATCCATTTTGATTCGATATTAATCCGGTGGTAAGCCGGCGGCCCCCGCCGCGATATTGATCGGAATTGCAAATCCAATGCCCACGAAAAACTCTTGATCGGTGGGATTTACAATTCCTTCGATGATGCCGATCACCTCGCCATCGCGATTGAGCAGCGGCCCGCCTGAGTTTCCGGGATTCACAGCCGCGTCGATCTGAATCAGGCCCTGAAGTTTTATATTGGTCCCAACGGGCTGAAACGACCGATCAAAGCCGGAGATGACACCTGCGCTCATCGAACTGTACAAGCCATAAGGATTGCCAACTACATAGGCTTCGTCGCCGACGCGCATGGCGCGCGGATTTCCAAGAACGGCCGGCACAAGCAATTTGGGGAGCTGATCCGGTTGCACCACAGCAATATCATCCTGTGGCTGTTGGGTTGCAACCTTGCCGCTCGACTGCGTTCCGTCTGCGAACGTGAGTTGAATGCTGGATGAATTAGCAACCACATGCAGGGCGGTAAGAACATCGCCGCCATCATCAATCACGACGCCGCTTCCCAGGCTGTCTTCAGCATTTCCGCCCGCGTCGGTAGACTTGGTTTGGATGAGGACGAGCGAGGGCTGAATCACTTGAAACACCTGCTCTGAATAAGCCGGCGGCGGTGTCGCAGACGCGAGCGCCTGAGCGACTGTGGTGCTTACATCATTATTCGTTAATGGGTGTGGGGCGGGGAAAAGAATGTTGTAGAGGATGAGTGCTGCGAGCGCGGCTAATACACCACCAGCAAACGGCGCCGATCTTCGGATTCCTATGCGGAGACGCTGCCAACGCTTTCGCCACAATCCTGAACGTGCAGCGGATGATTCAGCCATTTTCTCTTTCACTCACCTCTAAGAAATAGCAAGTCCAATGCATTTGAAACGACTTTTCTTCAAATGATTGAAATGCCGCCCGATAAATCTCAATAGTCAATCGCTGTAATTATAGAACTCTTTTCTGAAATGAAAATGAGATTCTTGTGCAGGAATTACGCCGCATAACGCGGAACGTTGAATCGAGATTCCGTTTACAGGGATTATGTCGTTTCGGCTTTCTCGACCACGATCGTTGCTTCCGTCAGCAGGGCAGCGATGGCGCCGATGGCGGCCAACTGCGGGGCGATTAACGCGCCGACCACGCCGAACGTCATCGGAATCTCCATCACCGTTTTGCCCTCCCTGTTCTTGATGATGATGCGGCGGATGTTGCCCTCATGGACCAGTTTCTTGATTCTGGCTAATAATTCTTCGCCGTTGACGTGGAATTCTTCCGTGCGAAACTTTTCTTCAGACATCAGTTTCTCCTTTCCGAATCTTCGCAATCCATTGGATACGATCTGGGAAAAGTAACAGATACCCAAGTATGAGCATGACAAAATAAATCAAAGGAAACTTTAGATAACCCGATCCCGCGAATCCAACCAGGGCAATCAAAGAGATGATTAGCGGAAGAATCGATAATAGACCTGTCTCGATGATTTTCCTTGACGATAAAACACGAATGAGACAGACGATGGGAACCAGCAAGATCACCAGGTCGTGATAATGTGCGTAAGGAACCAGCAAAATGGAAAACAATGCCAACAGCCCCATATGTTTTTCGAGGATTTCTTTGCTTCTATGCCAGGCAATGCAGAAGCCAATGATCCCGGCAAGGTAACATCCCCAGATCAGATTCCTTACAAACGCTACGTCAATCACTTTGAAGTTGCGCCGGATCATGCCGGAGATGGTCGGCATGTCCAGGGTATGAGGCTCGATCCAAATCGTGCTTTCAATGAACTTGAGAGCATTGATAAAACTAACCATCCCTTCGGTTTTGATTAGCGCCCAACTGATGATTACAAGAATCATTGCCTCCCAATGCAAATCCCCCCAACACTTTTCTTTGTTTGAATAAAAATGGCACCGCCAAAAACAACGCGGTCTGCGGGCGGACTACAGTCAGGCTCAATCCCAAACCCGCCAGGAAGGGTTTTTCTGAAAGCATTCCCCAAAGCCAGAATGCCAACCCCAGTAATAATATGGCATCATCCTGTCCGTTCATGAATGCTGAAAATGCAGGGAAAAACAGAAATATCCCCGCCAACAGAATGAAGGTTTCTTCTTTCCCGAAATTTTCTTGACGCAATGCTTGAAGGAGAAGATAAGAGCTGGCCGCATTAAGAAAAAGCAAAACGATTGCCCATCGAATAAAAGAATTGATGTAATTGGCATCAACGATTAAATCTGCGACGGCGGCGATGAAAGGAACGTGTGTGTAAAACTCGGGAATGACTTGGAAGCCTACGACTCCTTCCTCGATATTCTCCTGAGCCTTCAAGTCATATATTTTTTCAAAGCCTTGAGTTTGTGCAATTCTCCCAAAGGAATAAAAACAAATAAAATCTGATCCCGTCCTTTGCTTGGGGTCATTGATCATGTTCATCCATAAGATGACATAGATCAAAGCCAGCGAGAGTAATCCCGCATTGGTGAGCAGGCGGCGGGGATTAATGATTGTCATATTTTGCCGTGTCTACTTCGTTTCCTGAGACGATAATCGCGAGATATGCATGATTTTTATCGGTTATCCACCAGCAAATGCTTGTACCACCACCATTGAAATCCTGCCCCGGCCGCGAAAGATATTGCGATGATTACCCAGCTCAACAACGTGACCTCTTCCAGTGCGAACAAAATAAAATAAAAGGCCGCAGCGGTGGTCAGCGCGCCAAGCAGCGCCACTTCGAGGGCGATCAGATTTGCAATACTGTATGGCTTATCTGTGGGAGGAATGGTCCCTATCCGCCACTTAAAAGCAGGCTTCGTCTCGGGAAATTTTTTGATGTAAAAATCCTTAATTTGATTCATCGCCTCGATTGATTCATGCCAGGCCGCGCGCAGACGCGCCAACTGAGCGATGGTCAATGTGCCGAGAAGGGTCAGAACAAAAAATAGAATCGAAAAGGCCACGGAGACACTCTTCAGGTTGTCCTTGGCGAATTGTGTGCCGAGGATCGCCGCCACGATCGAACCCACGGAGACCAAATAAAACGAAGCCACACGGGAACGGTCTTCGTTTGCCTGCTTGGCGCTGTCGGCGATGTATTCGTATTCGGCGATCAAAATATCATCCGGGATGATTAATTCAGGGTCCGTTCTAAGTCTTGCCATCTTGCCCTCCGATTTAATTTATAGGAGTCTTTCGTGTTGGCTGATCATGGATCATTGAATTAAAAGTGATTCAATTGTACAACAATGGAGTCTTTTCTGTCAGGCTTCAGTCAGGACAATTGACACTTTCCCCTTGTCCCAGGCCGTTATATACTTTGATCGCTGCTATTTCCAGCGTGGAGATTGATATGGTCACCATTCATCCCGTTGATACTGATAATAAGCTGCAAGTAAAACAGTTTGTCGAATTTCCTTTCGAGCTTTACAAAGATTGTCTGCAATGGGTTCCGCCGCTCTTCACGGACTCTTACCTTCAGTTGAACCGCAAGAAACATCCATTCTTTGAGCATTCTGACGCCGATTTTTTCCTCGCTTTTAGAGACGGAAAGATGGTTGGCCGCATCGCCGCACTGGCGAACAAACCATTCAATCAATACCACAAGACAAAAGATGCTGAATTCTATTTCTTCGATTCGATCAAGGATCAGGAAGTCGCTGATGCTTTATTCGCAGCCGTCTTTGACTGGGCCCTGAAGCGCGGTTTAAATCGCATAGTTGGCCCGAAAGGCATGTCCGGTTTCGACGGCTACGGAATCCTAATCGAAGGTTTCGAGCATCGGCAGATGATGAGCATGATGAATTTCAACTTTGACTATTACCGGGCTTTAGTAGAAACACTGGGCTTTGAAAAGGAAGTGGATTTCGTTTCCTGTTATTTGCCGTCTACTGCCTTCAAAATCCCGGAACGCGTGGTGCGTATCGCAGAGCGCGCGGCTCAGCGCGGTCATCTCGAAATCAAAAAATTCAGGAACAAGCGGGAATTGATCTCATGGTCGGGACGGATTGGTCAAGCTTACAACAAGGCATTCGTCAATAATTGGGAATATTATCCGCAGTCGACCAACGAAATCAAATTTGCCGTGGATAACATCATGATGGTCGCCGATCATCGCATGATCAAGATCATCACCCATGACGATGAAGTGGTCGGTTTCCTCTTTGCCTTTGCCGATGTATCTGCCGCCTTACGACGCGCAAAAGGACATCTTAATCCCCTCACCTTGGTTGACCTTCTGTTGGAGATGAAGCGCACGAAAACGGTCTCTGCGAATGGCATGGGTATTTTGCCTGAATATCAAGGCCATGGTGGCAATGCCATTCTTTATCATGAGCTTGGCAAAACCCTTTTGGCATTCAAACAATTTGATAATGTGGAGATGACTTAAGTCGCCGAGACGACTCATCAGATGCGTGCCGATTTGAAAAACTTAAACGGCGTGGAATATAAAAACCATCGCGTATACCGAAAGAGTATTTAACCTTCCTTGTAAGCTTGCCTCTTATGGCACAAACGTTCTCACAATAGCATGCTTAATAATAAAAAAATCCCCACTCATTTTTGAGTGGGGATTTTTGTCAGGTGAGTTTAGAGCGGCACCACGTTGGCGGCCTGCGGGCCTTTTGGACCCTGCTCTACCGTGAACTCCACTTTCTGACCTTCCACGAGCTTGCGGAAACCTTCGCTCTGGATGGCTGAATAATGGACGAACACATCTGCGCCGCCTTCGCGGGAGAGAAAGCCATAACCTTTCTCCGCATTGAACCACTTGACCGTTCCGACGATACGTTCGGACATTGCTTTGCCTCCTTTTGGCAAAAAGAAAAAATTGTGGTGATGTCGCACGTCCATCGAACGGTCTATTAACCCAACGACCCGCCGAAGCACCCTCGAGTCGTTCTGTTCTTCTTCCCACGATAACGTACTGGCATCTTGCAAGTACTGATGATACAAGCAATCTTATAAACCGTCAAGGAAATTGAGGCGGAATGATGCTGAAAAGTAAGCAACGTATTGCAATAGACATCACAAGGTTATCCAAGCATTCTGTTGATCCAAGGATATACAGGCTCGCCGCAGAGGGTCATGAGTGTGGAAAAACTAGGAGCTTGGAAATCGCCCCCGTACTGTTCTTGACAGTTCATCTTTATCGCATATAATCACGCCCATAAGATTCGCGCGAAGACAAGTAATCAGAAAACTGTTCAGAGAGCCATCAGTTGTGAGAGATGGTCAGTTCAACGATGAAATCCACTTCGCTTTTTCCCCCGCAGGAACGAAATTTGTTGTAAGAGGGACGGGGATTGCCCGTTATAGCTTTCCCAAAGGCAGTTATGTAGAATACGTTCTGCATTACTGCAAAAGCAGGTGGCACCACGAGACGCCCCCTCGTCCTGCAAACGGACCGGGGCGTATTCTATTTCGGAGGTGCATTATGTTAGACATCAATTTGATTCGTGAGCAACCGGACATTGTCCGCAAGGCGATGAAGGATCGGCAAATGGACGCGTCGCCCGTAGATGCCATCGTTCAGCTGGACGAAAAGCGCCGGTCAGTTCTGACCGAAGTTGAGAAACTGAAGGCGGAGCGGAATGCCGTTTCAAAAGAGATCAGCCAATTGAAAGACGCGTCGGCTAAAAAGTCAAAGATTGAAGGGATGCGACTCGTCGGCGATAAGATCAACTCGCTTGATAAAGAAGTCGCGGAAGTTGAAACACAACTCAACACACTGACCGCGACGATCCCAAACATTCCTGATCCACGCACGCCATATGGCAAAGACGACAGCGAGAATGTTGTCTTACGAACGAATGGAGAGCCAAGAGAATTTGATTTTCAACCCAAGCCGCATTGGGACCTTGGCCCCGCGCTTGGTATCATTGACTTTGAGCGCGGCACGAAGATCACCGGCTCGCGCTTTTATGTGTTGAGCGGAGGGGGCGCACGGCTTCAGCGCGCCTTGATTGCCTATATGCTCGACCTTCATATTCGTCAAGGTTATACCGAAAAATATTTGCCGTTCATGGTGAAGACCGATACGGTGTTCGGCGCGGGGCAACTGCCAAAGTTCGCCGATAATCTTTATAAAGACCACGAAGAAGATCTTTATTTTGTGCCAACCGCTGAAGTTCCGCTGACTGGTTTGCATATGGGCGAAATTTTGGATGAGGCCAGTTTGCCGCGTCTATATACGGCTTACACTCCGTGCTTTCGACGCGAGAAGATGAGCGCAGGCCGCGATGTGCGCGGCATCAAGCGCGGACATCAATTCGATAAAGTGGAAATGTATATCTATTGCAAGCCGGAAGAATCGAATAATTGGATTGAGAAGCTGCGTGAGAACGCCGAAGAGACTTGTGTAAATTCTTGGTTTGACACATCGCGTCAAGCAACTCTGCACCGGCGACATCGGCTTTGGCGCAACGATGACTTACGATATTGAAGTCTGGGCGCCGGGTTGCGGCGAATGGCTGGAGGTTTCGTCCGTTTCCAATGACACGGATTTTCAGGGACGGCGCGCCAATATCAAATATCGCGACGACAAAGGCAAGACACACTTCGTTCACACTCTGAATGGTTCGGGTCTGGGACTCCCTCGCACCTTGATCGCCGTCATGGAAAACTATCAGCAGGCTGATGGCTCCATTGTCGTGCCGGATGTGCTTCGTCCGTGGATGGGCGGCGTGGACGTAATCCGATAATGCTCAATTGGCCGCTGCTCGGCGAGTTCCTGATTCAATGGTTGACTTTAGCATTCATGCTGATCGGGCTGGTGGGATTGATCATTCCTATATTTCCTGGCTTGGTTGTGATCTGGTTGGCCGCGCTGATTTATGGATGTCGCCGTGGGCTTCAGCATAAAAGGATGGATCATCTTCATCCTGATCAGCGTCCTGGCGCTGGTCGGCGGCATCGTGGACAATATCTTTATGGGAGCGAAAGCGCGCGAGGGCGGCGCAGCCTGGATTTCGATTTGGATCAGTTATGCGGCGGGAATTATTTTCAGTTTGATCTTTACTCCGCTTATTGGTCTGCGTTGCCGCGCCGGCAGGATTATTTGTCTCAGAGTTGATTCATCGCAGGGATTGGCGACCCGCACTAAAAACAGTCCGCTGCCATGATCATTGGCTGGGGCTGGTCATTCGTAGTTAGGCTTATAATAGGCATCATCATGACAGGCTTATGGATGGTCTGGGCCTGGACATAAAATCAATTTTTCAAAGGAGAATCATATGCCCCCAATCGTGAACGATGTTTCTGCGTTTCTTGGAATTTCCTGTTGAGAGCGCTCGGCTTTCTGGTCTGTCGGATTTGCTGTCGGCCGCTTCGTTTTTGACAATTTCAAAAACAGCGAATGGCAGTTGAAGATTGCCCTGGCTCTCGGCCTTTTCGGATTGCTGATTGGTCTGACCGACTTTGCATCTCCCGGTTCGGCGGGTGCGTTCGCGCTCGGCGCCGGAGGCGCTTATTTCATGTCCATGATGCCGGTCAAATCTGGAAGCGCCACCAAATAATCATCATGACAAAACAGGCTCCCGATTGGGAGCCTGAATTTTTTCAAACGATATTGCATTTACAACGGAACAATTTCGCCCGCCGCATAAAGCTGTGTCTGTTTGCGAGTCATCACATGGACTTTGCTGGCGCCCATTGCTTTCCACTCGCCGCCAAGTTTTCCGACCAGTGCGGTATTCTCGTCAATGCCGATCATGCGCTGACCATCCTTCATCTGTGTCCGCAACACAGCTGACCAACGCTTTGAACGGACCGGCATGATCGAAGTGCGGCATCACATAATCCGCAGGCACAATGCCAAAGCCATCGATGGCTCCAATGCCCATATTGCGAAAATTTGGCAGACGCTTTGCCAGGATCATCGCACCCGCCGAACATCCCGCGTAGACTGCGCCGTGTGACCATGCCTTTTGTGCGGCGGCCCAGGCGCGGCTTCCGTTCATCGTTTCAAAAAGATGAATTGGATTGCCGCCGGAAAAATAGATCAGGTCTGCGGATTTAAGAATCGATTTGTATTGCGGATCATCTGCCGATGCCCGGTCAATGATGCGGGGCGCTTCCACTTCCGCACCCAGCTTGTGGAAATGCTCCAAGCCCATTCTTGACCAGCGCCCAATGCTCTCGTCTCCCTCTTGACCCGCGGCGGTTGGCAGACAAACGACGCGTGGCGCGCGTCCGTCCACTTTGACCGAGTCTAAGCAGATAACGATCCACATCTTCCATCACAGGCAGATATTCGCCCGCACCCACTAAAGCGATCAAACCATTCATATTTACCTCAACCATTAATCAATATCTTCGTATTGCAAGGACTTTTTTCTAGACGATCCAACGACATGGTAATTCAAACGTGGCAATATTCATTATGGAGTGCCCACAAGCAGTATTGGTTGGAAAAGCAGTAATCGTAGGAGACGGGGTTGGCGTAAAGGTTGGTGTAGGTGGCTTGGGCGTGATGGTTGGAGAGGCCGTAAATGTAGGAGACGGGGTTGGCGTCGGTGGTTTCGGCGTAGCGGTTGGGCTGGAAGTAAATGTTGCAGTCAAGGTTGGGGTATTGGGTCGGCGTTAAGGTCGGAGTTTGAGTTGCGGTAAGTGTCGGCGTGTTGGTTGGAATAGGAGTAAATGTAAAAGTCGGCGGAAGATAAGGCGTAGGAGAAGCGGTAGCCGTAAAGGTTTCAGTGGCTGTTGCAGTGGGAGTGGTTGTCAAGGTAGAGGTTGGCGTGCTGGTAAGAGTTAACGGCGTCAAGCTCAAAGTCGGGGATGGAGGTGTAAGCGTAAGATTGGGAGTCGTGGTCAGCGATGGAGTGGCAGTCGGAGTCGCAGGTCCGGGCTTGATCATTACTGCGACCGTTCCGAGACAATAGCATGGCAATGTCGCAAGGATGATTGAAATCAGAATGAGGCCGAAGCCGTGCTCGCGGGTCGTCAGGGTCGCGCATCGGCACGATGATAACATAAAAGAATGAAGTACGAATGAAAGATGAACCACAAGGTATAATTTCAATCATGATCCCAATTCAATTGCGCATCGCTGGTTTTCTTTCGTATCACGATCCGGTCGAAGTGGATTTCACGACCTTCGACCTGGCTTGCATCTCCGGGCAAAACGGCGCGGGAAAATCGTCCTCTGCTCGATGCGATGACTTGGGCGCTCTTTGGGCAGGCGCGCAAAAGAGATGATTCGCTGGTCAATCTTCAATCGAAAGCGGCGGAGGTGGCGCTGACCTTCGGCTACGAAAATAATATTTATCGAGTTCAACGGACATTGCCGCGCGGCAAGACCACGGTTCTTGAATTTCAAATCAAGAGTGGAGATGAATGGAAACCTCTTACGGAGCGCACCTTACGCGAAACGCAAGCGCGCATTGAGCAAACTTTACGGCTTGATTATGAAACCTTTGTCAACGCCGCGTTCTTTTTGCAAGGCAAAGCGGATCAATTCACACAGCAGAATGCGGGCAAACGCAAGGAGGTGTTGAGCAATATCCTTGGACTTGAAATATGGGAAACTTATAAAGCGCGCACGGTTGAAAAACGCCGTGGACTTGAAGAAGAAATGATTGGCATTGATCGAAGCATTGCCGATATCGATTCTGAACTTCGACGAAGAGGAGCCGCGCAAGCAACGACTCAAAGAACTTGAAGATGATTTGAAGCGATTGAGCGATGCGCGTAAGACACAAGAGACCGCTTTGGAAAATCTTCGGAAGGTAGCCGCTTCGCTGGATCAACAACTTGTCGCAGAAAAAGCAAAGCTGGAAGAAGAACGACGCGGACTGAAAGAGCAAGAGCAAGCTGTGAACGGTCAGCGATCTAGCAATCAATGAATTGACAGCTCAAATTGAAAGTGCAAAGAAATCGCTGACTGAAGCCGAAGAGAAACTCGTAAAGCGAAATGAACTTGGAAGAGCATCGAAACGCGGCACGCGAAGAATATGCCAAACTCAAAGCCGAGAACGAATTGCTCAAAGTCGCAGATGGATGAACTCAAAGAACACATTGATCAGCTTGAAGCGGCGGAAGGCGCAACCTGTCCGTTATGCGGACAGGCGTTGAGCGAAGAACATCGTCAATCCACATTGAAGCAACTGCAAGACGAAGGAAAAGAAAAAGGTGATCGCTTTCGCACAAACAAAACAAGCATTGACGATCTTGCCAAGCAAATTGCAGATTGTTGAATTGCAAATTGCAAAAGTCGAAAGTGCTGAACGGGAACGCTTGAAGCAATCCAATTCCGTGACCCAATTAACGGAACGAATTGAGACCATCAAGAGATTCAATCAAGAATTGGGAAACTGTCGGCGCAAAGCGATTGAAGGAAGTCGAGACGATTCTCGCAAGCAAGAAATATTCTGTTGATTTGCAAAAGCCATCGGTCAATCTTGATGAAGCCGAGCGCGCCTTGCGCGATTTGCAGGAGCAGGTCAATCGCTTGAATCAGGAAGTCGGAGCGGCGCGGCAAAAGGTATCGGTGTTGGATGAACTGCGAAAGCGGAAAGCCGACCTTTCGTCCGCACGTGAAGCGCTGGCTTTACAGATCGCACATCATAAGACTCTCGAACGCGCCTTCGGCAAAGACGGAGTCCCGGCATTATTGATTGAACAGGCATTGCCAGAAATCGAATCGAAAGCGAATGAGTTGCTTGACCGATTGAGCGATGGACAGATGTCAATCCGATTTGTGACGCAAGCGGAATATAAAGATAAGAAGCGCGACGATTTGAAAGAGACGCTCGATATTCAAATCAGCGACGCGGCGGGGATGCGCGATTACGAAATGTATTCGGGCGGCGAGGCGTTCCGCGTCAATTTTGCGATCCGATTGGCGCTCTCCGAAGTGCTGGCGCAACGCAAAGGTGCGCGCTTGCAAACGCTGGTGATTGACGAAGGCTTTGGCTCGCAGGATGTGCAGGGCAGACAACGATTGATCGAAGCAATCAATTTGGTGCGAAACGATTTTGCCAAAATTTTAGTTATCACGCATCTCGATGAACTCAAAGATGCATTCCCCACGCGCATCGAAGTGGAAAAAACGGATCACGGCTCAACGGTTCAAGTTATTTAATTTATGATTTATTTTTTATTATCAAGTCTGCTCTTCGTTGCCGGTCTTATCATTATTTTTTGGCTTCACAATCAATATCATCTCGACATCATTGTCCAACCTGTTGATCCGCCTTCGAATGCGCCGATGATTTTAATTTGTATTCCGGCGCGCAACGAAGAGCGCAACATTCGTGCCAGCGTGGAGGCAGTTTTAAATCAAACGTATCCAAACTTTGAAGTCATCGTGCTGGATGATCGTTCAACGGATTCGACTTTAGAAATTCTTCATTCAATTCAAAACAATAAATTAAAAATCGTCAACGGCTCGGACCTGCCCTCCGGCTGGGCAGGCAAGCCTCATGCTTTGTACCAAGCTGCGAATTCCGCACACGGCGACTGGTTGTGTTTCATTGACGCCGATACTTTTCTCGCGCCGGAAGCATTGGCATCTTGTTATGCTAAAGCCGTCGAAACGAACGCAGACTTATTTACGATGATGACATTTCAAATCACGGAAACGTTTTGGGAACGTGTGGTGATGCCGCTCGTGATGACCGCGCTCTCGGTTGGATTTAGCGCCGCGCAAAGTCAATGACCCGCAACGCAAAGATGCGATTGCCAACGGACAATTCATCTTCATCAAGCGCGGTGTCTATAATGCTATCGGCGGACACGAAAGCGTCAAAGATCAAATCGTGGAAGACAAAGCCATTTCGGAAAAAGTCAAATGGAGCGGATCTCGTTTGATCGTTGCCGACGGGATGCAGGTGGCGCGCACGCGCATGTACACATCGCTTGCCGAGATGTGGGAAGGCTGGACGAAAAATATTTATCTCGGTTTGCGCGCGCAGGTTGGCTTGATGCTGCTGGGCGCGTTCGGCGCATTAGTCACCGTCATCGCCGCGCTCGGGACTTCCGCTTTGGCCTCTGTTTGGATTGCTTTGGTTCTTTAATGGTGGCGGATGGATGTCAATCAGTATCATCTTCGAAGCATTGACTTTATGGTGTGTTTTGATTTATGTTCGAGCAATGGTCGCGCATAACATGAATATCCCGCGCTGGTACGCATTGACCACGCCGCTCGGCGCGGCGATCTTTGCGGCGATGATGTTCACTTCAACGTGGAACGTAATTTCAGGTCGGGGCGTGACCTGGCGTGGAAGAAAATATAAGCTAGAACGATAAATAATTGCTTGGGACGAATAAGACAATCGTAGTTGAAAGTAGTTTTTGCCTTACAATCTATTTTAAGAAACTGAATGCTACTTATGTCTTACGTAAAGATCGGCTATGCTTTTTTCTATAACCTATCAACACTGTAAAAAGAAAAGCCGAAGCCTTTATTGTTCTGCAATGTGTAGAGACTGAGACAATGACGTGCCTCATTGTTCCAAAAGCGGCGCTCGAATTCGAAAAAGATCATGTAGAAATGCTCTTCGACCAACCCGGAATGGGCTGAAGTCCTACGTGGATAATTGGTAGCTTCTAATACCTTTGCTCAGATATTTTGGTTATAGCCGGATAAGCCAAGGGGATTTTTTTTATGTTGTATATAGGTAGTGTTAGGCCGAAAGTAAAAAGCAAAACTTGTAAACCTATAAATATGAACCGCGGTGTGATGAGCTTCTTGGTCGTGTTTCTGATTCTATACATTTCCGGGCTGCTAATAGTCCTAGGTTGGTTCCTCTTCGCCAAGAATCATCTTATCCACGCCGCGGTCAATCTCCCACGGATAGACGATAAAGGCGTCTGTAACCGCCGCGTAATAATCAGGGCGGACCGAGCCGAATAGATTTCGATATGGGTTGAAATGCAACACGCACGTTTCGGGGAAACCGCCCGCGGCCGAGACTCAATTCTTCACCGCCGTGATCGTGCGTCCCGAACCCCACACATCATCCACGATCAATGTTGGGCGGCCGCTCAATTTGTCATCGGCAGGGAATTGAATAAATTCAGGCCAGGCCATCAGCCTGGATTTTTGGCTTTCAGATTGTGCGGGAAAATCCACTGCGGCGGTGAGAATGTGCGTGATGTTCATCGCGTCCGCCAACAAGCCGCCGGGAACGATCCCACCGCGCGTAATTATCACCATCGCCGTATATTCGCGGCGGAACTGAGGGATGAGATGATCAATCAGGCGATCCACTTCGTCCCATGTCACCACTTCACGTCTTCGCTCTGGTAGCATTCTCTGCCCAATTCTAAATGTTACCCTGAGCGTACCAGAAAAGTCTCGGGTTTGCCAACAACAAGACCTCTTCTGTCGCCAAGAACGCTTCCTCAGAGTGACATCTCATTGCCATTATCCCAACACAGCCGCTAATGGAGCAGGGGCGGCGACTTGTATGGATTGTCCTTGCGCCTGCGCTTTTTCCACGTCGCGTGCCCACAGGAATAAGCAGGTATTATAAGCGGTCATTGTATAAGAGCCGATGACGCCAGCCACCATTACGAAGATAAAAAAGAGGATCGCTGCGATGGCAATGCCGAGCACAATGCCCACAGTGCTTGAATTGAATAAGGTATTTATTCCAAGGCCAAGGCCGACGCCGATTACGAGACCAATCGCACCTAGCACAAAGCTGATGAAGCCCGTAATCCACTTCACGCCGACCGTGCTGACGCCGATTAGTAGCAAATTATTTTTTGCGATGTACGTCGCGCGTTTGATGCCCGTCACTAGATTCGCATCTTCGATCATCATCGCGGGCAGGATGAGGAACGACGCTTCAGTCCAGACCGTTTCAAGGATTCCGCCAACTGCATTGCCAGCCATGCCCGCAACTACATTGCGAGACCGATTGCTTCGTCTGCGGAGAGAATTCGTAAATAAGTTAACCACCGTCGAAGCCGCGGCGAGGCTGAGGATATGCCAGAACTCGCGCTGGACAATTGCCCAAGCCTTATCCATGCGCCCATCGCCTTCCGCCAGATAACCATAAATGAGATAAACCGTCATGCCGGAGAAAATATAACTGACAACATAATGAATGAAGATGAGAACTGCGCAGACGGCAACCATTGCGACCTGTCCAATGAGGCTACTTGCTCCGCCGAAAAGAAATGCAGCCGCGATTAGTGGAACAATTCCGATAATCGTTATGACAAACCCAACGATCATGGCATAGATGGAAGGTTTGATCAAGTCATTGTCCTTGAACGCCAGCTTCCAGGCTTCCTGCAAAAATGACCAGCCACGAGCAAGAGATTGCATACCAATTCTCCTTTTCTAAATTAGGCTCATTATAGCAAACTTACCGGCTCTACTTCAACCCGCCAACGGTCAGGGACGCGGCCGCGCAAAAACGAAGCCGGATCGGAGCCCCGCAAAACAATTTGCCAGCGATAGTCGCCGCCAAGTTTGGAAAAGAAGCATGGGACCGGACCGATCATCAAAATTGATTTCCAATTTTCAGTGTCCAAGTATCTTTGAAGTTTCACTGATAACTTGTGCGCCTCCTCTTCCGCCTTGACCGGATCAGCATGACGAAATTCGAGATCGCACGAGTCGGCTAAACGGCGGATAACCCAGCCGCTTACGTTGATCCAATTCATGTAGATAAAAACCTTTTACATCATGCAACGCCGCGGCTTGGATCACATAATGCTCCGGTGCAAAGGTTTGCAACACGACCTGTCCGCCCAACAATGAACGGCCAGCTCGGCCCGCAACTTAAGTCAACACTTGGAAGACTCGTTCCGCCGCAAATGGGTCGGGCAAAAAAGTCCCACATCTGCAAGCACAATGCCGACTAATGTGACGCGCGGCAAATCAAGTCCCTTTGTAAGCATCTGCGTGCCGATCAACACATCCGCATGGCCCGCCGCGAAATGATTCAAAATCATCTCGTGTGCATCCTTTTGCCGGGTCGTTTCCCAATCCCATCGTAGTGTTTGCGCCTTCGGAAATAATGCCTGCACCTCGGCTTCCACTTTTTCACTCCCCAACCCATAGGCGCGGATATTCGCATTTTTACATTCAGGACATCGCTTCGGCATCTGGCGCTGATAGCCGCAACGATGACATAATAATTTTTCATCAGACGAAACATGATGGGTCAGCGGCGTATCACAACGCGGGCATTTCATTACATGACCACAATCACGGCAAAAGACATACGTCGAAGTGCCACGGCGATTCAAAAACAAAATGGCTTGTTCGCCTTGCTTCAATGTTACAGAGAGTGCTTCGGTCAATTCACGGCTGAAGATTTCGCGATTGCCTGATTTCAATTCTGTGCGCATGTCCGCGACGCGGATCGGGGGCAGAGCTAAACTTTTAGCGGAGTCTGTTACCGGATCCGACGCGATGCGTTGAGTTAATTCTAAGCGGACGCTTTCCCCGACGTCAGCTTGATACCGTTGGACGATGCTCGGCGTCGCTGATCCCAAAATGCAGACAGCTCGGCATAATCGTGCATAGGTCTGAGCCGCGGTGGCCGCGTGATAAAACGGTGGCTCGGATTGATAGTATAAATCATCATTGCATTCGTCGGCAACGATCAAACCAAGATTGGGCAGAGGCGCAAAGAGCGCGCTGCGCGGGCCGATGATAATCTTTAACATTCCGTTCCGAGCGCGTCGCCATGTGTCGTAGCGTTCGCCGTCGGAAAGTTTCGAATGAAGGAGACCGACCTGACCGGGAAAGCGCGCGATAAATTGTCGAACGATTTGCGGCGTCAGGGAAATTTCAGGCACTAGGATAATCGCTTGTTTGCCGCCGCGAATCGCTTCCTGCGTTGCACGCAAGTAAAGTTCAGTTTTGCCTGAACCCGTGACGCCATCCAACAGAAATGGTTTGACCGCCTTGCCTTCCCCAGATTTACGAAAACCCGACTCGATCTCTTGCCAAGCGCGCCGTTGTTCCTGGGTTAGAATAATTTCCTTATTTTCTAATTCTTCATGTTTTATCTTAGCCAACGGATCGCGCCAAATTTCTGTTTCGCGCAAAAGGATAAGTTCACGTTCAGTAAGTTCCTGAAGATCAGAAAGATTGCATCCACTTTCAGCATAAACCCAAGAAACATTGATTGCATCCGGCTGCTTGATCAGAAAGCGCAATGCTTTCTGTCGGCGCGTCCGTGTTGCGTCCGTGGCCCCCAAATCATTCATTGATGCCTCCGCGATTTCAGGCGCGATCGCTAGCTGTGCAGTGCGGATAAACTTTGGTCGAACGCTGGCAGGAGGCAAAATGGATTGAGATGATAATACACCGCGCCTGACAAGCGCTTGCGCGGACTTGCGCCAATCCACCTTGGAAAAATGGCGATCAACCTGTCGGCCGCGCAAGGAACCTTTATCATTCAACAATTTCAGCAAACGAGAAGCAATTGTGGATGATTCGATATTCGATGTTTGGAAATCAGAAGTTGATTCGCGGATTGAAAATAATGTGTCTGTTTGCTGATTCAGTCCCGGCGGCAAAAAGAGTCCGACGATGTATGCTATCGGCGAAAGAGTTGATTCGGCTAGGGATTCCGCCAATCCAATTTGTGCTGGAGTCAGAACAGGGTCGGGATCAACCAGCTCAATGATGTCTTTTGTTTGTGCTACCGAGGGATTTTCAATAAGGCGAAGAACAACACCTTGAACCGTCTGCCCTCCAAATGGTGCGAGGACTAGATGCCCGATGCCGACGCGTCCTGCAAGATATTCGGGAATGGAATAATCAAAAACGCCCGCGATTGATGGAACGTCGACCGCAAGCTGAATGAATAATGTCATTTCATCAATTCTCTTCGGAAATCGAAAACGTATTCGAAATTGATGGTACAAACACGTCGGATATTGAAATCATGGATTGTATCTAAAGCGTTTCTGTCATTTACCTCCCAAGCATGTATTTCAATATTGTTTTTTCTAATGGCTGAAACAGTTTCAAAAGTAGGTTGTGCCGAATGCAAGTGAACAGCGCCGGCATTAGCGAGCCCGGCATGGTGAAGTGCTTGATAGGCGATCACGTCCGCCCTACCCAACTTTCAGAACGAGGAAACAGCAAATCACTCTGCAGCCCATAACACTGTTTGCCGCTTTCCAAAAATAAGGCTGGCTCGTAAGAAGTAATTTCCATCGTTTGCCACAAGTTCCGATTTTCCTGAAGAATTTCTGCAATAATGCCTGCGGATTCTAGTTCGGGTTCCTTAATTTCTATTTCCAACCCAATTTTTCCGCGAACCGCATTCAAAACTTCTCTGATGGTTGAAATTCTGCCGATTTTGGTTTTGCCTTGAAATGTTAATCTTTTCAATTCATCATATTTATAAGTAAAGATTGCGCCCGAAATCGGGATCAATTCGTTCAAGTAATAATAATGAATGACAACAGGAATCTGAACAGATGTCAAGCGCACGTCGAATGCAATAGCATCTGCCTCCAATTCAATAGCCGGTTGAAATGCTAAAAGTGTATTTTCTGGCGGTTCATCTGTGACTCCCCGATGAGCAACAATTTCAAGATTTGTCATTGATTATGCAAGTCAATTGCTTTTCAAGATCGCCGCGGCACCATAACCCACAACGCCGCTATAATCGCCGGTCACATCGCCGGAGGTGGCGTGATGCAAAATCTTCACTTCGTCTGCGCCAAGTTCTTTGCAAGCCCACATAACTGCTGTCAGCGCGCCGAGACCGCAGGCAAAGCCCTTATCGGTTCGTTCCGCCTCGAACGCACCCATCGGATCGAGGGCTTCGATCCTGGAAAGCATCACGTTATCAAAAGCTAAAGCTGATTCTCTGAGTATAGTAATGAGACAAGTCAGTGCTGGCAACTGAGAATTGCGTTTTGTCCCTGCAAGACTTTGGCGAGAGCTTTTCCCAGGGCTTGAGAGACGCGCGGCTCTATGGCACGCACCATAATAGGTAACAACCTCCATTCCGAGGTCAACGAACGTTGCAGAAATGGCAGCTCAATTTCAAGCGAATGTTCCGGGTCATTGGAAATGCGAGTCAGACCGAAACCCAGAGTTGACTTTATTATCGTTTCCAAAGCCTGCATTGATATTTGATCAATCGGAATTTGACCTAATGGCGTTTCGTACGCCTCATAGCCAGAGGTTAACAGGGGAGCGCTATGATAATTATGAAAAGGCGAAAGCACCGCGACCAGGTTTGGGGTCCGACCACGAAGCGCCGCAAAAGCATAACCGGCAACGGGACCTGAATAACGATGTCCAGCATGAGGCGCAACTACACCGATCACATCTCCGTGAAGTTCCGGCAATTGGGCGTGATCAAGATAGGAATCAACACTACGGGCCAGCGCTTTCGGCTGGCCCTCATACCACTGACCCGCAATCGGGGAAGGCCGCGGATGCAGATTTGCTTTCACAAAATAATTGTAGCACAAACAAGGGGAAGAGATTCAATCAAGCTAAGCTCGGGTTCTGGATACAAAAACCGCTTATTAGGCGGTTTATGCCCCCATGGAGATTCGAACTCCAGTCTTAACCTTGAAAGGGTTGCGTCCTGGGCCTCTAGACGATGGGGGCTTACAAATTCGGCGCCGATTACCTGAGTTATCGGCGTGATATCCGGCGGCGCAAAGCCGCCCATATCAAAGCGGGCGGATTGTATCATCCCCCCGCATGCTGGTCAAGCAATTGACTTAGCTTTCAGGTTTGACGCGTTGGTTGAGGAGTGCAACCAAGTCAATCTGTTTGCGGTTGATCAACATCCCCGCAGTTTCCACGCGCAGGTTGGGAAGCAAAATGGCCGTCAGCGTGGCATTGAAGATCGGGATAAACTCGCGCGTGCCTTCTGACATTAACGTGGTGAAATCAAATCGTCCTGGCAATTCCAATGTACCTTCGATTTCGAACATCTGCGTTGTGACGCGGGCCGGATATTCGACGATGCTGGCATAACCGCCGCGTACCAAAGCTTGTGGACCAAGATCTTCGCGGCGCGCCATGCAGACGGCGAATACATGCATTTTCATCATACGCACCAATTCGAAATGATCCACCAGTTTGGTGGGCATATGCAAGCGCGCCAGGCGCGCGTCGTGAACTTCCAGGGCGGAATGTGTGGTGTCGTTTAACATTCCCAATGTGCCGGTATTGGTGACCATGATTTTACCCACCACACGGTAACCGGATGTCAGGATATCGGCGGGCAGGAAGCGATACGTGCGCGGAGAAGTGTCCATTGCCATGATGTGATTTCCTCGTCAGATCAAGATTCAGCTGGTGGACGCGAAACCGGCCGAGGTCGGGTTCGATGCGAGATGCGCTTATTTCCAGTCGGCTTGCCTGCATCAGGATTCAAAAGCATCGTTAGCCACGAGATGGATTTTTCATCATACTCGCGATGACCACAGACATCACAAATCCAGGCAGGAAAATTCTGCACGGTGATCAGTTCCTCACCGAGCCAGGTGAAGTATGTGATGAATCGCAGGCGCATCATGCCTGCGGAACATTCACGACAAGGAATGGATTCAGGAATCGTTGTATCGGCCATATCAACCTCTAAGGTGCAGGTACCTCGATCTTAGTATGATTCACCATGGCCCATTCGTTCGGAGGCCAATAGATCAACAGAGCTTTGCCCACCACATTTTAAATCGGCAAAAAGCCCCATACGTGGGAATCGGAACTATCGTTGCGATTATCGCCCAGTACGAATAAATAGCCATTCGGCACATTCCAGTCACCCGAATAAGCTGGAGCGGCAGCGATATAAGGCTCGGTCAGTGTTTGATTGTTGATGGAAACTTTGTTGCCGCCGATCACAACATGATCTCCGGGTAAGCCAATGACCCGCTTGATCAAATCAAGGTCCTTGACGGTGGTGGACTGAAAGACGATGATATCGCCGCGCGTCGGTGAGCCGATGCGATAAGCCAACTTGTTGACCAAAACAAATTCGCCATCATGCAGTGTGGGTAACATGCTAAAGCCATCCACGCGTACACGCGCAGACAACGTATTGATGATCAAAAACAAAATAACGGCAAGCCCAACCGTTTCGAGCAAGTCGAGCAGGAAATGTTTCCAATCTGTTTTTTCCTGCATAGGAGTTTTCGGTTCGGCGTGATTCTCAAGCGGTACAGTTTCCAATAAACCTCCGGGATTGCCTTATTATACCTGACCCCATGCAAAATACGTTGGCACATTCAGCACACGTGTTCCACGTTTCCCTGCTTTTTCGATCAACTTTTTTAGGCGCGCGATTTCCTTTTTAGCAACAGATTCTGTTAAATCTGATTCGATCACATCCCATTCGTTTTTCCATTCTTCCAAAGGGAGCGCATCACTCTCCCGACTTTGAATGGCCCCCGCTTCGACGATTTTGATACCGGCCCGAAAAAATAAATTCGCCAGCCGTGCACCGATGCTTATATCCGCGCCTTGACGTTTAAGCGATTCGTTTTGCCATTTTCCAAGTATGGCTAATTCACCAGGTTGATCGGAGCGAGCTGTGTAATCTGGTTCAGCAATTGCAAGAACAAAACCATTTGCTTTGGTCACGCGTTTCATTTCATTCAATACTCGTGATCGGTTCTTTTACCCACAGCAAAAGAAAATGACAATAGGTGATGTCAAAGCATTGATTTGAATAGGGGAGTGAATGCGCGTCGCCGCGCGTTAAGAAAGCAGTCGGGGCGTGAAGATGAGATTCATTCAACGCAGCTGAATCGAGGTCAAGGCCGTGACACTGCCCCACTCTTTGGTCTGCAGTGAGCGAAGTGGAGGTTCGCAATGTCGAGAGAATCGCGCCCGTGCCACTTCCAACTTCAAGGACACGGCGGGCTTGCGACAAATTAGTTTTATCGAAGAGATAGGCGCGCAGGTCAGATGTCCACGCGGCTTGCTGAAGATAACGATGATGCCAGTTTATTTTTTTCAATTCAAGATAAAACCCTGCCTTCGGCTGCAAGTCAGGTCTGTGTTTTGTTATTTTATTGTTTCTAATCTAAATACGGGATACTCTGATGCTATTTTTTCAAACTCTGAGATCGGCGCATCCTTATCATTGGTATATGCGGACGCGCTGCCGGGCGCAATTTGCAAATATGCCTTCAAGATCGGTGCTCTCTTGCTCGACCTCCACCTCTTCAAGAGCACTTGTTCATTTGCTCCATATCGAAGCACTGCCTTTCCATCCCGCGGCTTTTACATTGCGCACCCAGTTTGTTTCTTCCCCAGCATGGATACCAAATATCTCTCGTCATTCATCATCGCCATCACCAAAGGAAAACTTATCTATTTTCCCGATTGTCTTCCCACTACTTCCAAGGTGACGGAATAGTTGGGAATATTCCCAGCAAATTAAATATGGCTACACCTTTGTTCAGTATTTTTGCTAATTTATTTGGATGACCGCCGCGATACATCCATCTCTTAACATTAGCGTCGAAATATCTAATGGCATCATTTATCTTCTTTCTTGATACATCTTTTCCCACGGATCGCGCAAGGCATTGCCGAGAATTTGATCAGCCATGCCTTGAGAGGGGAGAACATCGCCATCCGGTTCGACATACAGCCAGGTTTTGCCTGCCCCACCGGAATTTTATCTTCGCTGGTTTCCATGCGCCACAGGATTATCGACCGAATATGGAACCGGCAAATCCCAGCGCAGTGTAAGTCCCAGCGAGGCGGCTAGTATCAGCAGAGTGTGCAGGGTCTCATGCGAAAACTCAACGGAAGCACTTAATGATAAACTTTTGACGCCTAATACCGACAACCGATTGAGTGTTTCTTTAGACCGATTTGCAGTATTTTGTGAAGTTAGCGTGAAATGGACTGTGGTGAAAACGCCTTCAGCTAGGATTGTTTCAAGCGCCTTCCATGAATTGTTGTTATTGGGTTGAAGCAGAAAGAGAATGTGATCGAAGTCCGGTTTTCAACAAAACTCAAGATAATTTTTATCGGCGAGCTTCAAGCCATCGGTTAACAATCCGCAAACTTGACCGTTCTTCTCCGCGTGCGCAATGAGATCAACCAGATCATCACGGAGAGTTGCTTCGCCGCCTGTGAATGTCACGTGCGGGATTCCAAATTGCCAGGCTTTATCGAGAATAGTAAACCATTCGTCAGTGGTCAACTCGCGGTCAACGCGTTTCGTCGGTGCATAATCGGCTTGAGTTCCAGCCGGGAGGCGATAGGTTAGCGCGCAGTCGAGTCGAAGCGGGGCGCTGAGATCAACTGAATGAGGCGAAACCCGTTCAAAGTCGAGGTAAGATTCGGGATCTAAATCGGTGGCGGTCATCAGCCTTTGAATCCGCGCCGCGAAATCGTTGTAATCTTCCAACGCAGTCTTTCGATTGATGCGATAACGCGATGCAATCTCTTTGGCGGCGGCATCCGGCGCAGTGCCTTTGATGAAATGATAAGCGCATTCCGCTGCAGTGGGATTGAGATGCAGAACCGTCGCGGCATTCACGACGAGCACGCCGGAGCCATCCGGCTGAAGCCGCAAATGAATTCGATACGGCGTTTGCTCTTCGGGCGCGGACTGCTTGTGATACATGCCGGATTGAACCGGCTGGACTTTAGTAAAAAATTTTTTCATAGCGCTCTCCGTCACATGATTTTACGAGCGAATAAAATGCGGCATCTCAAACGGGATCTCAAGTGATAGTTCAACGAAGCCGGCATATTTTCCATCTTTGAACCACGGCGATTGGAAGATCAATTTCTTGATGCCGTTCTTTTCGATGGTGTACACGTTTTTCTCTTTTTCTGCCAGCAATCTTTCCGTTTTGGTACGCGCCGGTTCAGGATGGCAATCCAATATGTTCTTTCCAATCAGCGCGAAACCGCCATCCTTCTCGAATGTCTTGGCAGCTTTATCATTCATTTCGAGAATGATGCCTTTTGCATCGCATACGGTCACTGACCCGGGAAATTCCTTGATCCATTCATGTTCGTTCATGCTGGTATCTCCAATGCAATTAATTCTTTGTTGACTCCAAAATCGGCGCGCTGATTTTCAAATTGAAGTGGACATCCGCCGCCGCATTCGGCGACGACCGGACAGGTCTCGCATTTGGCTGGAAGATTTTTCCGCTCCCGCAACTGCCCCGATAGTGCATGATTCCAAATTGAGTCCCATGAATCGTTCAGCATATTTCCAAGTGGATGATAATAGGATTGACACGGCAGGACATTCCCATTCGATTCGATGCACATGCTGTACAGCGCGGCGGTGCAGCCCTTGACGCCGAGGTTATTTGCCGTTGGGTCGAATTCACAATACTGCGTCGGCGTATACCAAATCAGCTTCTGGCCACGCTCGGAGGTCTTTTGCGGTGGCCATATCGAGGATGGGTTGCAATTCGTTTTCTTTGAGACCCGTTCCAACCGTCAAGGCGTGACCGGAATAGATTGAGGGCGTTCAATCCAATTGTGGGCACGCCGAGTTCGGCGAGAAAATCCAAGGTGTCGGGTATCTTATGCATGTTGGTCTTCAACATCGTGGTATTGGTCATCACATAAAGTGGAATTCAGCGCATTTTTGAATCCGCGAATGGTTTGCTTGAAAGCGCCTTTCGCGTGCATCATTTGATCATGGATTTGCTCATCACAAGACTCAACGGTGATTTGCACATGGTCGAGGCCTGCATCAATCAGTTGTCGCAAATATTTTTCATCGGCCAAACGACGGGCATTGGTATTGAGACCAGTGATCTGTCCATTGGATTCAGCATGACGAATCAATTCGTGCAGGTCATTTCTAAGGGTGGCTTCGCCGCCGGTAAATATGATGTGCGGCACACCCAATTTCCAGAGTTGGTCAAGGATAAGGAACCATTGCTCCGTGGAGAGTTCGGGAAAGTCCCGCCCACGCGCATTGTAGCAATGTGCGCAGTCATTATTACAGCGATAGGTGACTGCCAAATCCATTCGGTAGGGCGCGGAAGGCCGTGCACTGAACGGCATGTTGACTTCCAGTTCAAGGTCATGAATCGGGCAGGCGCCATCGGGACGAATCAATTCAGAAAGCTCATACCGAAATGTTGAAAGATCGTTGCGGGCTTGCGTTCCATTCACGCGATATTTCTTTTGAATCGTGCTTACCGCACTTTTCTCTTCGACGTTTTCAAGCACCAGATATGCCATCAAGGCTGCAGTCGGATTCAAGTGCATGATGCGGTTGGCATTGACGATCAATGTGCCGTGACCGTCAGCATCGAGGCGAAGATGAGTGCGGCTCTTTTCATTCTCCCTGTCGATGCGATAATGATAAAGTCCCGGCTGAGGAACTAACGCCGAATTAGGCTTGAACATATTTGTAAGTTTCATACCGATAATCCTTTGGCGTATTGATTATCTTCCACCACCTGCGCAGGCGCAGGCACAACCGGCACATGCACAAGCACAGGCGCAACCGCCATGTCCACCACCGCCGCGATAACTACTCGTCGAAGGTGGAGGCGGGGGATTAGTTACGTTGCTGACACCGCTGGTAAACGAGCTCAGGTTGCCGATCACCTTCGAGGAGAAAGTTTGCACGCCGCCCACTACCGAAGCCGCAAATGTCGCGCCGGGTAATGAAGCAGAACGGCCGCCAGACGGAACGGACATGGATGCGGGTGTTGCCGTTGTGGAGGTCATGGGAGCAGAGCGATACATCGGGTCGTAGCCTCCCCACCAAATCGGGAGGAATATCGGACCGGCAAAGACACGCTGTGAGCGATTGTTGTAATCGCGATCAAGCATGGTCCACTCCAGGTTTTGATCAATGGCTTGACCTTTGATTTCAGGTGTTTTTGCAGCTTCTACTTGCGCCCAGGCTTGCTCCATGATGTTCTTGTAATAATCCTGCGTTTCCTTTCGGCTGAAGCCTTTCATTTTCTCCGCGACGGATTGACCAACGCGACCGTCATATCCTGCAAGTCGCGTCTGACGCGCTAGGATCATTTTGACCAAACGCCTTTAGGAAATCAATTTCATATTGATTTAAATTGGCAGGTGGAGTTTGTGCAAAAGACAATTCCAGCGGATCACGCGTAGTAACTTCAGCCGCGCCTTTTTTGATTACTCCGAACAGAATCATCGTCATGACTTTATCGAGCGGTTGATCCATTAGGATGGCGGCCTCGACCGCAGTCAATCCGCGTTTGATGCCATGACCTTCAATGCCGATGCGAGGCGGGATGTATTGCAGTTTGCGTCGCTGTCCCTGAATCACTGACAGTATGGGCAGTCCGATAAAGAACAAAGCGAAACAGCAGAATGGTAAAGCACTGGCCGAAGAACCGACCAAGCCAGCGAACGAACCGATGAGGGTATCGAAGATGGAGGTTTGTACAATGGCCGATCAGGGCACGTAGCTCTTGGGGAAGGATGCCCCGAAGGTGTATTGGGTTGAAGCGTTAGCGGTTGGAGATTCCCATGTATAAGTGACGCGACCCTGGCCATCCAATGCAGCCTGTGGCTGAGATGGAAAATCAGAGGGCGAAGCGTGCCACCGTCCTTCGGTGGTTTTGACTCCAGGCGGCAGATGGAAGGCCACGGCCAGATCGGTATTACCGGTTACATATTGCGAATCGAAATAAGTCGGGGCAAAATCGCCGCTGGCATAGGTGTTATCGCTGGTATCGGGATAAAGCACGCCCGTGATGCTTCCGACGTAAACATGTACTGATCCGCTTGCGCCGGGTTGGATAGTTTGTGATCCCATCACGACTGAAAAGCCTGAACCACTTCCTTGATAGTCGCTCTGCGAAACATCCACGCTTTGGCCACCGACATCTGCGGTGACGGTGCTCATGTCGAAGTTGCTGTTGGGCATGCCCACATCAACAAAGTCAATCGGATGTGCGTCAGGTTGGTTAACAAAGTTGAACACATAATCCAGAGACTCTGTCCCATCGGCATTCAAATACACATTCACAGATTCTTTTGGCACGCTGAAGAGATAGGATGAAGAAGATTGTGCCGCTGCATTGGTCGCGCTTGCGATGAGCAGTAGGAAAGCAAGCAGGAGAGCCAGACGCCGTTTCATAACACCTCCAACGTTCTAATAATTCACCATTTGGGTTCTTCAGTTAGTTGATACGTCGTTCCGCAGTATGGACATTCAACCATCGGCGCGCCCAGCGCCATTTTGATGTTCTCCGGTTTGAGAGCGCCGCCGCAGTTTTTGCAGGTGACCTGCGAGATCTTGGTATCGCCGGGCAAATCCACTTTCATCGTGACCTGCTGGACGACTTCAGTCTTGCCTGCGCGCACGGCGGCGTAGACCGTGCCTGCGCCGCCCGCAAGAAATAGAACCCCAACACAGCCGAAGCCGAGGCCGAACGTAAGCCAACTCTGGCTACCCGTTGGTGCAGTGGAACCGATCACGCTCAATGCGCCGTATCCAAGCAGTAACAAACCGATGAGGAATAAAATCCCTGCGCCGATGTAAAGTAAGGTTTTGCCCATGATATGAGGCCTCCTGCAAATGTATACGAAGAGTTTAACATTTTCTCTCAGACTTTACAAATGACTTTTGTCCTGATATTTCGCCCATGTTTATCCGATTCTTGGAAGAGGTGTTTGGCTGTATACTTGAGAAAAACTTTTAGATCTTTGCACGCCTTAGTATCATCGTGGTGAAAACTATGACTTTCCAAGAACAATATAACCGCTGGAAAGAAACTACGCTCAAGAAGTCGTTGGATAGATTTGCGGAGCGGAAAAAGAAATTTAAAACGACAGCTGGCATCGAAGTCCCGCGTGTGGCGATGCCGGAAGATGATCCCGACTATATGGAGAAGCTAAGCTTCCCCGGTGAATTTCCTTTTACGCGCGGAGTCCAGCCGACGATGTATCGTTCGCGCTTTTGGACGATGCGTCAGTACGCAGGATTTTCGACACCGGAGGAGACAAATAAAAGGTATCGCTATCTATTACAGCAGGGCCAAACAGGATTGAGCGTTGCGTTCGACCTGCCGACACAAATCGGCTACGACGCGGACGACACCATGGCTCTTGGCGAAGTGGGCAAGGTGGGAGTTTCGATTTCGTCGGTGGAAGATATGGCGCGACTCTTCGATCAAATCCCGCTCGATAAAGTTTCGACTTCGATGACCATCAACGCGCCTGCTGGTGTTTTGCTGGCAATGTATATTGCGGTCGCGAAGCGGCAGGGCGTGGAAATGAGGGCATTGCGTGGCACAATTCAAAATGACATCTTGAAAGAATACGTAGCGCGCGGGACCTATATCTTTCCACCTATTCCCTCGATGCGACTTATCACGGACATCTTTTCGTTCTGCATGCGCGAAGTGCCGAATTGGAACGCGATTTCGGTTTCCGGTTATCACATCCGTGAAGCCGGTTCGACTGCGGTGCAGGAAGTGGCGTTCACGCTGGCGAACGGAATCGCTTACGTGGATGCCGCTCTCAGGTCTGGGCTGAGCGTGGACGAATTCGCTCCGCAAATATCATTCTTTTTCAACGCGCATAATAATTTCTTGGAAGAAGTCGCCAAGTACCGCGCCGCGCGCCGACTGTGGGCGAAGATCATGCGCGATCGCTTCAAGGCACAGAAACCTGCATCATTACAATTGCGCTTCCACACGCAGACGGCGGGCTCGACGCTTACCGCGGAGCAGCCAGAGAACAACGTGGTGCGCGTGACTCTTCAAGCGTTATCAGCTGTGTTGGGCGGGACGCAATCGTTGCATACCAATTCGATGGATGAGGCGCTTTGGCTTCCCACGGAGAAATCAGTGCGGGTGGCACTACGCACACAACAGATCATCGCGTATGAATTGGGCGTGGCGGATTTGGTGGACCCGCTGGCAGGTTCGTATTTGATCGAATATCTTACAGATCAGATCGAGCAGGGCGCGACCGAGTACATCTTTAAGATTGATGAGATGGGCGGCGCATTGAACGCCATCGAGCGCGGCTACATGCAGAACGAAATCCAGAACGCTGCGTATGAAGCGCAACAGGCGATTGAAAAGAAAGAGCAGATCGTGGTCGGCGTCAATCAATTCCAAAGCGAGGAAAAAATCACGCTTGAAAAATTGAGAATTGATCCCGTCATCGAGAAGGCGGGGCATGAACGCCTGGCGTCCCTTCGATCCAAACGCGATCCTACCAAAGTCGCCGAGCTGCAGACGCGGCTAGACAATGCCGCCAAGACGAATGAAAATATGATGCCGTTATTTATTGAATGTGTGGAGAATAACCTCACGCTCGGCGAGATTTGCAATTCGCTGCGCGGCGTGTGGGGCGAGTATGTGGCGGAAGCATTTTAGAGGGTGAAAGTAGAGAATAATCAAACCTGACGAGATTTCCACAGATAAGTATCTACGAAATCATTATGGAGAAAACGTAATATTTGAACTTGATGGAAATATTCCGCCTTGTTAACCAATGGCTCCGTCCTGTGTAATCAAGGGCAAAAAGCAAGAAGAGAACTGGCGCCATGTGGACACCAAGATAAGCAATTTTTGACCAAATTATCCTATTCGCCAGCTGGAGATCGGAAGTCTCCATGAAATCTGCCAAATTCCATTCCGATACCGCCAACATCATGAGGAATAGGAAGATACTACCCGGAGCCTGCATCTTTCGCCACACCAATATTGCCGCGAGACCTGAAACTGCTGCTGTTAGGAAGGCTATGCTAAAATATGAAATCTGAAAGATCATTCTTACTTGTCCCCGCAAGTTGTATCACAGTTTAGGTTGGTCTTGGTTTGCAATATAGTCTGGTAATGCCGTGTACCAGGATCTGTTTCGGTGATTCGTATTCAGGCGAATAGAGGCCCAAATCCAGTCCGGCTGAGATTTTATCTTTCTTTGTAGTACGTTTGTAAACCAAACGGTTTTGGATTTTGTTGCAATAGTGCAAGGCATGTCTTGGACACGACGGCGGTCAAGTCTTTTCAGCACAACGGCAGCGCAGAGGGGAGGAGGGGGCACCCAAGCGCGATCTTATGATTACTATCGAGCGCATGACGTAGAGTCAGGAAGGGATACGCGGCTGCCTTCCGCAGGGGCGCCGAGCATATGTCTTGAGATGAATAATATTACCTCAATAGGAGGGCGATTGTTAACCCGGCGGTCGAGGTTCTATAACTACAGACATACAATTTTAGGAAGTTGTTTGCTGGGAAATTAAAAATCTGATAGCACTAATCAAAATCACGGTCAGAGCTAATAGGATGGAGCCAAGCACCGCTACGGCCAGTCCGCCAACTGTGATGACTGATTCAGTAACATCAGAAGTTTTCCCGCTTTGAGAGTCCACGCAGTCATAATGGATGGAACCGCTTGCTTGGTAAGAGCCTGAGACCGAGGATTCATGAACCTGTAGAGTTCCTTGACTGCAAACCGCCGGAGCCGCTAAATACGCCAAGGGTGGAAGGAAACCGATTCCGATCAACCCAGCAAAGAATCCGCAGAAAGGTGTAACCACAAATATCATGATCAACCAAAATATTATTTTGCCTTTCGTGCTAAAGTCCTTGTAGTCTTGGGCATGACCTGGGCTGTAATCGTAGGGGTCTGACATCTGCTAGCCTCCATTGAAGATAAAGTGTTGCCGATAAATCCATTTGAACATTTATGGATTGTATCCATACTTTCTAATCAAGCGTATGGGATAAAAGTCCTAAGCTTGCTCAACAAGAACCAATTAGTAATCAGAGAGGCTTCCAATACAAATCTGGTTTGACGTTGATCGAACCTTGATTTGAATAGCATCGCTTAACTCAGCGGTTCGAGGTTCTGTTCCTAAAGACATACATTTTAGCATCGTCCAACTCGTGACCAAGGGCTTTCAGGCCCAAATCTAATTCGGCAATCTGCTTTGAATTAGAAAGCAGCGTTGACAGTCTCATACAGGTCTAGCGGATTCTCTTTGATGCAATTTCGACTCTTGCTCTAAGTACTCAATCCTGATATAACTGAAAAAATTTAAGACTATTGCACGCCAGTAGTCCTGATTAGGAAATTGAAAATATGTTTCTATTTGGAGGAAAACAATGCCATCCACTATCGAACTAGCTCTTGTGGTTCTTGGCGCAATATTAATATTAATTTCAATACTGGGTGGCAAATTCAAGATCTTTGGAGCGGATATTGAAGGTACAACAGGTAAGTTTGGACGTATTGTAGCTTTTGTTCTAGGGCTGATTTTTATTTTTATCGCGATCATCATGGACGATTCTAGCTCTTTCTGGGACAGACCAATCATCCAGCCAGCCGCCAACAGTTTCTTCATCTTCAACGACTACTCCTGTTTCCACAGCTATTCCTGTAGGCTTAACGGCCCCATCAGATAATACTGTCTTACCGCCCGCGACTCCTTCAGTAAATATTAGTTGCGCAGCGACAGCGGGAGATTTCTACTCTTTGTCTCCCAATCAATGGATTGGCCCCTTAACATTGAGCGGTGCATCATACGACATATCGTATGATCAAAACTACATTTATGTTTGGGATATCAATAATGGCAAAGGCTCTTCTTATAACAACCCTGCAACTCAGGACACTTTAAATCAATGGAATCCAATTTCGGGAACGCCTTTTACAATCTGTGAAGATGCATCTAGTAATTTTTATGCAGCTTTCTCGCAATAAAAAGTATTTGTGATTCCAGCGGTTCGAGGTTCTTTTCCTACAGACTTACATTTTAGCATCGTCCGACTCGTGACCAAGCGTATTCAGGTCCAAATCCAGCTGGGCCACGATTTTAAAGCGTGTCGGAGCGGCACCGTTGACCCAGCGGCTGGAGGTCAATGTCCAGTTGAAGTTCATTGTGCGACCAGCGCTCATGTAAAGCGTACTCAGGCTCGATGCCAGTTGAGCTACGATTCCAATCCTTTGCAGGATCTGATCAGCGCACTTTGGTCTTGCGTTTTGCAAGGGCCCGCTTGATGTCGTTCAGGCGGTGTTCTGCTGAATGGCCGTCGAGATCGAACGGCCAGTTGTCCCGGCGGTGCGGCCGCCTGAACCATTCATCCGGCACCTCTTGCAACGCCTTCAGCAGATCTTCCTGCACCCGCCTATGCCATTGCAGCACCTCTCTTGCTGGACGCTTATGATGGCGTATGTAAACCAGGTGATTGAGTTCTGTAGGCTTGAGACTCTGTTCGGGCTGCATAGGTTCGCCGCGTGCTTCACGAGCCACGCATGCCTTCCAATAGGTTATATGCGCGAGCGCATCCTTTACCGTCCATCGTTCCTTGGTCTCGGGCC
Organism: uncultured Chloroflexia bacterium; assembly: GCA_963752775.1. GTDB lineage: Bacteria > Chloroflexota > Anaerolineae > Anaerolineales > Villigracilaceae > Fen-1038. The sequence goes on along the minus strand of CAVVZL010000005.1, from coordinate 28,217 downwards.
GGGGTACGGCCTTTCTCCATTCGGCGGTGGTGAGCCCGGCCACTAAGCGATCCAGGAGCCGAAACTCCCGGATGGCGCGCTTTACAACTTCATTGCGCGTACTGAGTCATGGATCCTCTTCAGGTCTTGTTGTCTCTCGTTTTCCAGTCGCCTAACTACCCAAGTCTTATCGAGGCACATTATAGCGCATCTAGCCGATACACCGAGGAAACTCACACATAGTGTTATCGATTATCCGCCGCCAGCTGTCCTCTATCCCCTTCTACCTTGCTAACCCATAAACACCTACATAACAAGGGCAAGCCTGAGGGGTTTGCTCGGCAGCGGCCGACCATATTCAGGCCCGTCACGATTGGGCTGCGATTCCACGTTTAGTGTGATGAGAGTTGCGAACCCATTGTTAGACCACGATGCGGATGGTCGGATTCGAATTGGCTGGTGAGACTCCGGTGAAGAACAGTTCGCACTCTGCTCGGTAGCGGATGTTTCGACTGTGGATTGAACCAAGGGACAATTGAATTGGCTGCTTCCGAATGTGGCACTCGGACGAGGACTTCACTTAAGCGCTGATAATGTCGGAAGAAATCGGCCCGATCAAAAAACCCATACCCCTGTAGGAATGCTAAGTCATTTCGTTCCGCGCGTTGCTGCAAGCTGAACATCGCATTGCGGATGTCGCTCAGAGTTAAGTGCGGAGCCTCGATCCCGACGAGCAAGATATTGGCGCTCTGCGGCAGCAATTGGCTTAATTTGCCGATGACAGAAGCAGCCAGACGCGCGCCCGATGGTGGGCATGCTTGCATAATCCCTGGCAGTGGTGCAGGTGGTTTTTCACGGGTTTCACCTGCTATATTCTTGTCGATTTGCACGCGTGTTACTTCAAGCATAAAAGTTAGTCTTGTGGTAAAGGTCACGGCGAAGTCGGGGCTGCGTGTCCCTTTGGAATGTTCTGGTTCATACGCCAGATTTAGAGCCCGTTCCTGGAGAAGCAGGTAGGCGGTTTCTAATTCAAGTTGCAGATCAAGCATGCCTTTCTGGTTTCGTGTCAGGCGGAGCTTCTTTCGGATCTTGTCCCGGAAAGTGGTGGCAAAGGCGGCAAATCGACGTGAGGACGCCAACCACGTTGCCATTGGCTGAACCAGGATGTTCGACTGCCCGTCGAAAAGGTAGGTAAGCAAATCGTTGGTTTGCATTGTAGTGTTGGAGTTCCTTTTGTCTCTTGAATGTATCACTCATGTTGGCATAATAAATCACGCGGGAAATATCCTCAAATATTAAACGTGTGATGATTGTACATGTAAAATTCTTACGACCCCGGGATGGATGCCGGTCCCGGTGTCGGGTTTGTCGGGAGAACTAACGGTTGCAAAGGCGATTGCGAGAAATCAAAATCTTTTAGTAGATTTCCTATTTTCCACTATCAATATCGGCAGTTGCATTGGAAGCGCCATGCGGGTCGCCTGATTTGACATCTTCTGGGTTGTGATATGGTTTAACGCACTGACCGGTTTTGGGATTAGGAGAACAGGTCGTTGGCACGCCGTTTTGCATCAGAATTCCATCGGCACTGGGGTAGGTACCGAAGTATTCATCAAACGAACGGTTCTTCTGCATGATGATGACGATGTGTTTGATCTTCTGCTGTGGCTGTGCCAACGTTTCAGATGACAAGCCGGTAGTGTTTGGCGCGGGCGCTGTAGTCTGTATTGGAACTACCGCCTAGTGCCGTGGGGGCTTGGGTCGGTAGTGCGGTCGTCGGTGGGATTGTGGCCTCTGGCCGTACCGGCCTTGCCGCCCTAGTTCCGATGCTGCAAGCTAATACAATCAGAATTGAAACTAGCCAGATTGCATTCTTAAAAAATCTCATATCCTCTCACTTTACTGCACTTCTAAGATTAACTACAGATGATAGGGAGATAATTGTTCGCGAAAAGTTAGACCAATATTAAAAAGCATCTTCCGCCAAAGGTACTTATTGGACAGGTTTTCACAAGCCTGTCGCTTATTGGCTTCAGTTATGCAGATGGGGATTTGTTTTTCCAAACAGGTCGGCCATGGGATACTATTGCTATCTTTCTATTAAAAGGGTGATTGGCGTGGATTTACGATCATGTGGTTCTACTCGATCCATCAACAGACGGCCTCCCTGATCCACAAGGCGATGTGTGCGACGATGTTTTCCTCTTTGCAATCTGTGCAGCGATTTTGATTTTACTCCGACATCTTGGTCTCCGTTCATCCTGCTCATTCATCCCACATCGGGACCAGCTTCTCAACTACGATCTAACACGAACCTATCTTCTGATCGAGGCGGTTCGTATTTTCACTGACTTCAGCTTGTCGGAATTCTGGCGGGGCGGATTTCGCCCTTAATAAAGTCCCACAAGTGGGCCCGGCTGGATTCGAACCAGCGACCAAGCGATTATGAGTCGCCTGCGCTAACCACTGCGCCACGGGCCCTGAAAGAAATTAGCGATTAGCAGTTAACGTTGGTGGACCACGAAACGCTAATGACTAACCGCTAAGCAGAGCGGGAGACGGGATTCGAACCCGCGAATATCAGCTTGGAAGGCTGACGCCTTACCACTTGGCGACTCCCGCAATGGAATGATTTTACCGTGAGGCACACCGTCGGTCAAGCAGTCTGCAAAGTGATTTTGAATTTGTGAGAGAATCCTGATATGATGACTGCATGATTCAGATGATTTCAAAGACAAGGTGGTTTTGATCACCGGTGCGGGCAGGGGAAATGGACGTTTGCTGGCGGAAGCGTTTGCGGCGAATGGGGCATGTGTCGCGGCCAACGATATTTCACCGGTCAATCTGGACCCGTTAGTTGCTCAAAGCAATGGGCTGATCAAAGCCTATGTGGAGGATGTCGCCAAAAAAGTCGGCGCACAAGCTGTCGTCAAACAAGCCGAAGATGATTTTGGAAAGATTGATATTCTCATCAATCATGCCGCAGTTGAGCCGCGCGTGCCTCTTCTCGATATGGATGAATGGGATTGGCATCGCGTATTGGATGTCAATTTGACTGGCGCGTTTTTGATGATGCAATCGGTGGGTCGGGTGATGAAGGAAAAAGGTTGGGCGTGATCATCAATTTAATTATGGCGAGTCCGCTCGAGGCGCAGAAAGAAGCGGCTTATCTCGCCAGCATGAATGGATTGATTGCGCTGACGCTTAGCGCAGCAGAGGAACTATCGCCGTTTGGAATTCGCGTTCATGCCGTCGGTATGGGATTGGAGAAATTTCAACGTGTGGATGCAGATGTTCCGCGTAATCCTGTTGAGGCCGTGTTATATTTGTGTAGTAATGAATTGTTGAACGGACAGATTGTCAATGTGGAGGAACAATGGAAGAGCTGATTGAATATCGCAAACGATTAATGAGATCGGTTGCCCGCCGCGGCAAAAGAATTTCGCGTTGCGTGTCTCGCGGCGAAGAATCCGTTTGCGCCGATTGAAGCAGGATGGAATGTTCATGAACTTGCTGTACATACGCGCGATGTGGATAAGATGATCTACGGCGTGCGTGCCCGCCGACACTATCCAGGAAGATAATCCCGAATTTCCAAACTTTGATGGCGACGCATATATGGCAACCCATTATGATGCCAAGGAGCCGCTGCAAGCCATCTTAAATGAGCTAGTGTCAAGTGTTGATGAGTTGGCTAAAATGTTGCGCGGCTTATCCGGTGAAGCTTGGACGCGCGAGTCTCGTCATGAAACGCAAGGCGGCGGTCTTACGTTTCAGGTATGGGTCGAGCGCAGCCTCAAACATATCGAAGAACATCTGGCGACCGTGAAGAAGGCGAAGTAAAAAGCAACGGTTACCAAAGCGGGAAATGGATGAATGTTGCGAGCCACATTAGAAACGGCTGATGAAGTTGCAGAGCGATCAATCCCATTAATACGCCGACAACAAATCCCGCCACGATATCGGATACATAATGGACTCCCATTGCGACGCGCGCCAGCGCCACAAGCGGAGCCCAAATCCATAAGATCAACGCAATCCAACTCGGACCTAATCCAGCCGCAACCACCGCGATCATAAATGCGCGCGCGGCATGACCGGATGGGAACGAATGTGGGTCGGTGTTGCGATAAATGCTGCCCCATTCGCCTGCGGGGCGGCGTCTGCGAATAATAAATTTGAGTGACATCACCAGCGCGGCCAGCACTGATATACCGACCAGTTCAATGATTGCCCATTGTTTCCAAAATGAATTTCCAAACCACCATAAAACAATCAACGCCGCGCCCCAAAACCACGAATCGCCGGAATGGGCGAAGAAGATAGCAACATTGCGAAGCGCACCGGGCTTTTCCGCCACGCGTAATTGATCTGAAAGACGCGGCATCGAGTTTAAGAAGAGATGTGAGATTCATAATGTATGCAGTAATCCGATCAATGCTCCGCCCGCAATCAGCCAGGTTGAGTTGGTTTGAAATCGAATCAGGATTATAAGGCAAATCACGGCAACACCGATGGTGATGGGATCAATCAGAGCGGTGGAAGCTAATTGAATGGAAACCGCCAGCATCAAATCCAAGAGATGCGGCGTTGACTCCATCTAAAAAACTGGAGGCCCACGGCGAATTTCTGAATTCGTTTGATGATCAAACTGCTGATGGCAACGTAAATAAAAGATGGCAGAAATATTCCCAGCGTGGCAATCAGCGCACCGGGAATGCCTCCGAGCAAATAACCGATGAACGTCGCCGTAGTGAATACCGGTCCCGGCGTGATCTGACCGATGGCAATCGCATCGATCAATTGTTTATCGGTCAGCCAGCCGAGGTGGAGGACGAAATCAGCGCGCAGATAAGCCAGCAGAACATAACCGCTTCCGTATAATGTTGCGCCAACTCTTGAGAAAGTTTAAGGAATAAGAGAGTCAAGATTGAATGGGGTGGAAGCGGCGAGAAAACTTAATCCAGCAAAGGGAAATAGAATTCCAGCAATCGGAATTTTTTTTATTCTCGAAAAATTCTCGCCGATCATTACGATCAAGCCCGCGAACAGAAGAATGATCAAGATGTTTATGCCGAGCATGTAAAGGATAACTGCACATAAGACCGATGACGCCAGTCAGCCAATTCTTGATCGCCTTCGTTCCCAATCCCCATAACGCTTGAGCGATGATCGCCATCACCACCGGCATGATGCCGTAAAGCATGCCGCTTGCCCAAGGCGTTGTGCCATAATCGGATATAAGCCCAACTTAATATCATCACGATCAACATGGCTGGCAGAATGAAACAAACGCCAGCCAATACGAGACCCATCCAGCCGACGCGGCGATAACCCAGATAAATTGCCATTTCGGTTGACGTGGGACCGGGGATCATATTTGCCGCGCCGAATAGATCGAGGAATTCTTGCTCGGTGACCCACTTGCGTTTCTTGACGACTTCATCGCGCATGATGGCGATATGCGCGGCGGGACCGCCGAAAGCGGTAAATCCCAGCCGCAGAAAAAGCGCGGCTACTTCGATCAATCGGCTTCGACGCGATATATCTGAGGGCTGGGTTTGCATTGACCTAAAACAATCTTCCAGAGAAAATCAATAATCCAATGCAACGAGATGGAAGGTTATCAAGATGGACGCGGCTTGCCAAATGAAAGCCTTGCTATTGAGCAGTCTGTTTCCCTTTGAAGCGGCGATCCAGCCAAGCTGTGAGCGCCAACAAAATGCCATGATAAAAACCATAAACAATGTAATGCCAGGCTGTGCCATGCCACAAGTCCCATCAATGCCATCGTGATGACATATCCCACATACGAAGCGGTATAGCGATCCTTGAACCATTTATTTTTCAGCGCGGTGAAGACGAAGCGGTTGTAAATGTGATCGCGGAACCAGAACGATAAGCTCATATGCCAGCGATTCCAGAAATCGCGAATGTCGCGCGAAAGAAATGGGCGATTGAAATTTTCCGGAGTGTGAATGCCGAACAAATAACTAAATCCAACTGCGAAAGCACTGTAACCGGCGAAGTCAAAGAACAGATAAAAAGTATAGGCGTACATGTACGAGCCGATATGCAAAAGATTGCCGCCCTTCGACATCGGGTTGAGCCAGTATTGTTGGATCAATGTAGCTAAGATGAATTTATAAAGAAAGCCAGTAAAGACGCGGTGAACGAATCCATCAAGGTCGGATAAAAATTCAGAGCGGGTCCGCTCGCGCTTCCAGTCTTCATTGAAGCGGTTATAGCGGTCAATGGGCCCGACGAAATGGTGGGGAAAAACAATAAGAAGGTCAGATATTGAATTGGCGGGAGCGAGGCGATCATCCCATCGTGAATGCCGATGATCACATCCAGACTGCGGAATGTGATGTACGATAATCCCAAAAAGAAAACTTGATAATCAGGCTGGAAGAGCGGAATGAATTTCGCTGCGAGCAAAGGCAATAGACTTAATAACACTGCCAGATAAAATGCAAACTGATTTTTTCCGCGCTTGCGTATCAGCAAAAAGAGAATTGCGATCAGCCATTGCAGGATTGCATAAATTGCGACGAGTTCTATTTCATTGACCGATATGGATTTTGTGATTTGTTGCGGAACATAATATTGGATGATCAGCATCAAGAGAGTTGCCAGCACAAGCCAGATTTTTGAAATCCGCTTGAAGAAACCGACGATGATGGCCGGTATCACAATATAGATCAGCAAAATGCCAAAGTAAAGAAAACTGGTGTATGGAATCATTTAAGTCCCTCGGATAATTTTCGTCGGTCCGCTTTGCCGTTGTTCGTCATCGGGAATTGCTCCACGAAAATAAATTTGCGTGGGATCATATAATCGGGCAACCGTCCGTTCAATTCGCGCTTCAACATGCGCGTGATTTCATAATCTGACTTATTCGTCCGCTCCTTGAGAATGACGAACGCCGCCAAATAATCTGCTTTATTATTTTTCATCACCGGAATGACCACCGCATCCCGCACATTCGGAAGCGCGTGCAAATTATTTTCGATATCGCCGATCTCGATGCGATAACCATGAAGCTTGATTTGAAAATCAATCCGTCCATCAAAAAACAAATATCCATCCTGATAATGGCCCAAGTCGCCGGTGCGATAGGCGCGCATATTGTTGAGTTGATAAAACGCGCGTGCTGTCAGATCAGGACGATGAATATATCCCGCGCTGACATTTGGTCCCGCGATGACAATCTCGCCTCGTTCTCCGGCTGTGAGCTTCGACTCCGTCATTGAGAATGTGGATTTCGCTATCGGGCTTGGGTTTGCCAACCGGCAATGGACTGTATCGCTTGATGACATCTTGATCAATACGAATGGATGTTGTTGCAACCGTCGCCTCTGTGGGGCCATACGTATTCCAAACTTCGGCCTGGGAAAACGCGTCAGCAAACTGCCAGCCACTTCCGGGCGCAGAGTTTCGCCGCAGAACCAAAATTTATTTACCTGAGGGAATCATCTGCTTCGTTGAAGGTTGATTCCGTCAAACAGAATTGCGCGAATGACGGCGTCGAAACCCAAACGCTGATTTCTGAATGACTCAAAGTTTGAAATAACTTTTTTCGGTTCGGCAATCACATCTTTGGTTAAGCTGAAGAGCGTGCCGCCGGTGACGAGGCTTGAATATAAATCCATCACCGATAGGTCAAACGAGAATGGCGCTTGATTGAGAAATACTTCTTTGCCCTCCGCAAAGTGTTGCTCGGCTAATATCCAATTGACAAAGCTTTCGAGGCATCCGCTGGTGATGACTACGCCTTTTGGCTCGCCAGTACTGCCGGAAGTGAAGATGATATACCATGCGTCATTGAGCGCAGGATGATGAATTTGAAAATCGGATGAATCTTCTTTCACCTGATTGACCAATTCCTTCACTTTATCTGGTGTGAGGAGCATGGAGGCTTTTGCAGTTTCCAAAATCGTTTTCACGCGTTGCGATGGAAGCGAAGCTATCCAATGGAATATAAGGATGACCAGATTTCACCGCGCCGAGAAACGAGATCAGCATCTCCGGTTCTTTATGACCTTGAATTGCAATCGGAGAATGATTGTCTGGCAATTGCTTCGATAACGATCCCGCAAGCACGTTGGAGCACCGCGTCAGTTCGGCAAATGTCAGAGTCTGCTTGCCGCTGATGTGCGCGATGCGATTTGGAGTCTCGCGACTCCATTGATCAATCCGTTCGACCAAATCCATCAGAATCCCTGATAAACAAACTTGGGCGTGGTGAAATTGCCTCGGCCATACATGATGATCAATCCTATGATGATGGCGAGGTAGTACAACGTCAACAGAATGACGCGCCCGGTCGGATTAGTGTATATTGCCGTGAAAAAATTCGTCAAGCGTTTGGTCCACATAAACCCATCCATAGCGACTAGTATGTGCTCCTTGATCCATGCTGAAATAAATATCTGTGCCGTATTGCTGGTAATCAACCAACGGCATGTGATATTGGTTGACAATATTATTCAATTTGACATAATAAATGTTTTGAGCCTGTTCAGATACTCCGACCGCTTCCCAAACGTGAACATTCATTGGACGGCTTAGAATCAATGGCTGTGCGCCTAATTCCTGGATGACGCGTAGAAGAATATCTAAATCGATCCACTCAGGGTGTTGTTCAACTCGGTTGATAAATTTCAGGTCCTCCGAACCAGCGAGAACCGGTTTGGTTAGAAAGTTTTGATATGCCCACCAGCGATTATCTTCGATTCCGAATGAATTGTTCAGTGTATGTTGTTTTTGTTCCGCCAGTGCTGATAAGAGGGCGGCTGACCAGTTAATTGTTTGCGGAATCTTTTGAACATTGGGATTAGTTGGATGCGACCAAAGATACAATGCCACCTCCGCATGATCCTGCAAACGCATCGTCGGCAATTTGGAGTTCACCGAGCGGCCAGCTCAGGTAGTAAAGGAATCGGTTTGCTTTGGATTGCCTAGTCATTTGTATGATCGCAAAGTGAAGAAAGGATCGCTTTGAAGCGTATCGGGAAAATCCAACATGCGCTTGGCAGCGTTGATTTTCAGCGTGATGCTGAGAGTAGGGAGCTGAAGATCATTTCGTAGGCGTGAAGCGGCGAGAAATTACCGGCATAATATTCCGGCGGAAGTTTACTCATTGTGAAGGTCCCCAGGTGAGAACGAGATGACGATTTTCTTTCCGCGTAAATCCGGACCGAGCGCTGCCAAATCCTGAGCCATGGTCAGCGAGGCCGCACCCAAGTTTGGCGACTTGAAAAACTGTAAAGCCGGTTGGATATGTCTGCGAAGAATTTTTCGGCATCGTAGGATGTGTCGATCATGGTTATTTCCGAACTACCATAAACGGGTAAAAGATCGGGCTGATACAATGCCGCGTGTTGCAAAGCGATTCCATTGATGGTTTGGGTTAAGTCCAATGGAGCCAACGCATTCACGTAGCGTTCTTCAAGTGAACGGGCATAATAGCTCAAACCCAATTAATGCCAGGATGAGAATCAAGAATCGAAATGATTCCGGCCTGGAGATGAGACGTTGATCTCATGGCTGAGTTGTCCGTGATAAAAAGCTATCCAGAATTTGGTCTATGTAAACCCATCCTTCGCGGCTGGTGTGCGACCCTGGATCAATGCTGAAATACTTATCATGATCATATTGCCGAAGATCTATTAAGGGCATATTGAACGGATCAGCAACGGAATGCAGTTTTTTGTAGAAGATATCCTGTGTGTCTTCGGTGACGCCCATTACTTCCCAAAGAGGAACATTCAATGGGCGGCTGAGGATGAAGGGCTTTGCACCGAGTTGCTGCAAGACAATCAACAGGATTTTGAAATCCGTCCATTCCTGGGAATTTAATAAATTCTTTCTGTATACATCATTATTCGATCCAAGTGGTTCGGGTAGGGTAATTCTATCGAAATACCACCACATGAAATTTTCCACGCCGTATGGATTGGTACTGGTGTTTTGTATCTGTTCTGCCAATGCATTTTCACGGGTCGTATTCCAATCAATGGGCTGGGAATCTCTTTGCACGTTGGGATCAACGTGATGCGTCCAAATGTATAAGACCACTTCGAAATGATCCTGCAATCGCAGGATTTCTGTTTGAAGTTCGCCCAGAGGCCAGATCAGGTAATACAGAAGACGATTTCTTATTGAAGTCTTGGATGTGACGGTGATGGCGAAGGTAAGCAGTGGATCCTTTCGAATTGTATCGCGATACGTCAGCATGGATTGAGAAATTTCGTTCTTGACTCCAAAACTAAGGTATGGACTGAAAACCGCTTCGTAGGAACGCAGAGGCGAGAAATTCATTGCAAAGTCATGGTCAGGATTGTTCTCGATGAAATATTTCTTGTTGATGAAGAATGAGCCAGGCATGATCGAAAGCACGATCTTCTTCCCGCGTAAGTTGGGACCAAGTGCCGCGAGTTCCTGCGCCAGTGTGACCGATAGAACTCCTAGGCTGGCGACATCCACCACGGTAAAGCCTGTTGGATATTTCGCGAAGAAATGGTTAGCCTGATATGGGGTAGGCACCAGCGTCAATTCCGAACTGCCATATACCATTAGGATATCCGGTTTTTGGAGCGCGGCTTGTTGCAGCGCATCTCCATTTTCCATTTGAGTCAAATTCAACGGAATCAACGCGTTGACATCGCGGACTTCGAGCGATTGAGCATAAACATTGAATCCAACCAGCGATGCCATCAATACAAAAAGTGAAATCAGCGCGGCGGTTAAATGCAGCGCGGGCTTGCGACTCATTTGTTTCTTTCTTCAAAGTAAGTAATGATTTTTTGGGGCGTCGCCCAAAGTTCGCGATCAATTTCACCCGGCGAAACTTCGGTGCCCAATGAATTGGAAAGGGCAACGATCAACTCCACTGTCCCGAACGAATTGAGAATCTTTTCGCCGAACAAATCCAGATTCAAATCCTTGCGGACTTGATCGGTGCCGGTAACTTTTTCCAGCTCATTCAAAACAATTTCAGAAACAGACATTTGCGTCCTTGCAGATTAATTATAACTTGCAAAAAATTATTCTTGCCATTCCAATTCGTAATCGCCAATTGCAACGGTGTCGCCTTCTTTGACACCTGCTTTACGAAGCGCATCATCCACGCCGAGTGCTTCCATGATTTTTTGAAAGCGGCGCACTGAACCATCGTGTTCCCAATAAGTCATGGATGCGGCGCGCTCAATGCCCGCGCCGGATAATCTCCATTCATGTGTGCCCTCGCGTGTGACGTGAAAATCTTTCGCATCTTCTTTGGGACGATAAACGGGAAGCAACGCTTTGACTTCTTCCAACGCTGGAGCCTCAGCCAACATCTCCGCGGCCTTGAGCAACAACTCGCGTGTGTTTGTGTGCGTCAATGCAGAGATGGTCATGAATTCAACTTTTTTCTTTTTCATCACCTTTTTAATTTCGGCGAGTTGCTCTTGGACTTCCGGCTGGTCGATCTTATTCAAGGCCACAACCTGCGCCTTCTTTGCAAGGTTTGGATCAAATAAAGATAACTCACTATTGATCTGGCTATAATCCGCTACAGGATCTTTTGACAAACCATCCAGCACATGAATGAGTACGCGTGTTCTTTGAATGTGGCGCAGAAAATCATGACCCAACCCTACGCCTTGTGATGCGCCTTCGATCAATCCGGGGATGTCGGCGAGGACCACGCTTGTATTTTCGTCAACATCGGCCACACCGAGATTCGGTTCAAGCGTTGTGAACGGATAAGGCGCGATCTTCGGTTTCGCATTGGTCAACACCGATAACAAAGTTGATTTGCCCGCGTTCGGGACGCCGATCAGCCCGATATCGGCGATCAGTTTCAATTCCAGTTTGAGGCGCTTCTCTTCGCCAGGTTCGCCTTTTTCCGCGGTGCGCGGAGCTTGATTGCGCGACGTCGCGAAATGTTGACTGCCGCGTCCACCGCGCCCACCTTTGCAAATGTTCAGACTTTCGTTGGCTTTGGTTAAATCGCCGATGAGTTCACCGGTGTCTGCATCATAAACAACCGTACCAGGCGCAACCGCCACAATCAAATCGTCCGCCGACTTTCCCGACATATTATTGGGACCGCCATTCTTTCCATCCTTGGCAATGTAGCGCGTGGTATGACGAAAGGCTTGCAATGTGTTAAGACTCGATTTGACTTCCAGAATCACATCGCCGCCTTTGCCGCCATCGCCGCCATCGGGGCCGCCGCGCGGAACGAACTTTTCGCGATGGAAATGAACCATGCCGTCGCCGCCTTTGCCCGAACGTACCAGGATTTCTGCTTCATCAATAAACATGCCCCCATTATAACGGAAGGATTTAGGTAAATTGTTCGAGATTTACAGCAACCAATGGAAGCGCGTCGTCCACGAACTTATCGAGAGCGGGGCGCTTTTTGCTGTGACTGTAAAGCGATGCCAGCCCATAGATGGCCCAAGTGGCAACCGTGGCAGGAATTTCTGTGGGGACTTTTGTTTTGGTTTGTTTTAACCAGTGGGACAACAAATCAAAGATCTGTTTTTTGATCGTTCCTTCAACGAGCGACTCGAATTGTTCATGCGGTTCTCCACAATCAGCATGTAGGTGCGATAGAAACTCACAAACCGCAAGAATCATATTTCGTAAATTGTCATGAGTGTAATGACAGACGTTCAACATACGTTTTTCGATTTCCTGCATGAACTTCTGGCTGATGGAATAATCAAGCAAAGCATATTTATCCGCAAAGTGCGCGTAAAACGTGGCGCGGTTAATCTGTGCCTTGTCGGTCAGATCCTGCACAGAGATGGACTCGAATCCCTTTTCAGCGAGGAGATTTTCAAAAGATCCCAGAATCAGGCTCCGGGTTCGTTTGACGCGGGGATCCAGTTTTTCCTCTTCTTTCAATTTAGACAACATTTTGTCTCCTGTGTTGCTTATCCAACAGATCCAACCTTTTGATGGTTGACGCGTGTGGGTAAGAATAGTAAATTATACAACATCTGTTGTTTAGAATACAACTGTATAATATCAAAGTTTCTAAGGAGAGTCAAGATGGACATAACAATCATTGGGGCAGGAAATATGGGACGCGGGATTGGAACCCGTCTCGTGGCAGGCGGGCACTCGGTCACTTTTGTGGACGTCAATCCCGAAGCGGCTGAGAAGACTGCTGCAGACGTGCAGGCTTCTGCAAAGAAGGGTGCGAAGGTTTCCACGACTAGCCTCGAAGGTGCAAAGCTGGGTGATGTAATTGTGCTTGCAGTAGCGTACGGCACAAACGTTCAACTGGTAAAGCAACTGGGCGCGAAGTTGGTGGGCAAGGTCGTTATTGACATTGCCAATCCTCTCAACAAAACTTATGATGGACTTGCGACCGCCCCTGATTCTTCCTCGGCGGAAGAAGTTGCTAGGGCGGTTGCTTCTGGTGCGAAAGTAGTGAAGGCGTTCAACACTACGTTTGCTGGAACGCTTCTCGCAGGACAGGTTGCGGGTCAGCCGCTCGATGTCTTTATCGCTGGCGACGACGCGGATGCGAAGAATAAAGTCGCACAGTTGGTGAAGGACGGCGGTATGCGCGCAATTGATACAGGTCCGTTGCAGCGTGCTCGCCAGATCGAAGCGATGCAATTCCTGCACATTATTTTGCAGGGAACCCTTGGCACGAATTGGGGCAGTTCCTTCAAGATCTTAGGTTAACCAGATTAGGAAATAATCAAGGAGATAATATGGTAGCAGTACATGCAAATAGCACTCTCATTCCCAACAAGGAATTCACAAAGCTGGCCAGCGATGCTCAGATTGAACGCGTTGTTAAAGCATTGGAGGCAAATGGAATGCATACTTTGATCGCCGAGAATGGCGCAGAGGCAAAGAAGATTGTTCTCGGTTTAGTTCCAGAGAACGCCGAGGTTTACACTAATCAATCGAAAACGCTTGAGACACTTGGTTTGTTCGATGAGTTCGACAAGTCTGATCGTTATAACGCAGTGCGTCCGAAAGTGATGTCGCTTGACCGAAAGACTCAGTCGAATGAGATTCGCAAGTTGCGCACCATCCCAGATTACATTGTGGGAAGCGTTCATGCCCTTACCGAAGATGGAAAAGCATTAATTTCATCGTTCGGCGGCAGCCAGTTAGGTCCGTATGCATCGGGCGCCGCGAAAGTGCTCTGGATTGTCGGCACGCAAAAGCTGGTCAAGGATTTGAATGAAGGTTTTCGCCGTATTGAAGAATACAGCTATCCTTTGGAAGATGCACGTCTGCTTGCGGCGATGGGAATCCATACCGCAATCGGAAAAACATTGATCGTCAATCGAGAAGTTGTGCCCGGCCGCATCACGATTGTCCTTGTCAAAGAAGAGTTGGGCTTTTAAGTGCAACAGAATCAAGAATAAAATCAGGAGATTTAGTATGTCTAGTTTGACTATGATGGCAATTCGAGCTCATGATTATGGTGGTCCAGATGCACTCATCTTGGAGCAGGCGCCTCGCCCCGAACCTAACGCGGATGAGATATTGATCCGAGTCAGGACCGCGGGCGTTAACCCTGCCGATTGGAAATATCTCTCTGGGGCCTATAAACAATTCATGCCGCTCCAGTTTCCATTGACTCCGGGTATGGAAGGCTCAGGCACGGTTGAAGCCGTTGGAGCAAATGTAACTTCTTTCAAGAAGGGTGATGAGGTCTATGGCATCATTACAGGTGGGTATGCCGAATACGCCTTGGCTAAAGCGAATGGTATACAACCCAAGCCTGCAAATCTGACTTTTGAAGCAGCTGCTTCTCTTCCCGTGGGCGCTCTTACGGCGTGGGGAGCTGTTGAAACCGCGAAAGTTAAAAGTGGACAGCGCGTATTGGTACATGGTGCAGCAGGGGGGGTCGGTGCGTATGTTGTGCAGCTGGCGCGTTGGAAAGGAGCGCACGTAACTGGCACCGCATCAACCGGCAACGTTGAATTCGCTCGGTCCTTGGGCGCAGAGAATGTGATCGATTATTCTGCTGTGCGTTTTGAAACCGTTGTCCATGATATGGATGTCGTCATTGATACAGTAGGAGGGGATATATCTGAACGTTCGTTTCAGGTGCTTCGCCCCGGCGGCGTCTTTGTGACGATTGCCGGACGGCTGGCAGCGGATGCTGGAAAAGCACAGAAAATCACAGCGCTGAGTGGCGGACGCGCTTCCCCGGAAAACTTGAAGCAGATTTCGGAGTTGATCGAAGCCAAGCAACTCAAGCCTGTGACGGGCGAAGTTTTCCCTTTGGCAGATGCCCGTCAGGCACTTGAAATGAGCCAAACCGGACATGGCCGCGGGCGGATTATCCTACACGTAGCTGATTAACCTAATTCATAAATATTTTCAGGAGATATAACGTTGAAATCTGAAAACTCACTTGAACTTCGTAAGCTTTGGTGGGTCGGGCCATTAACCGTCCTCACTGCGATCGTGGGCGTGTTAATCGTACGAGTGATCGCCCGTCTGATTTTGCAACCGCCGTATGCGCCAGGCCTCGAAATGATCATGATCCCAATCGTTTTGACTTTGGTTCTTTGTACTGCTGCGGTTTTGGTGTTCGCACTGGTTGGACGGTATGCGAAGAATCCGGTGCGCACCTATTTCATCATTTCAATTGTATTTCTAGTCATCAGCTTTTTACCGGATATCGCGGCCGTATCCATGCGTATGCCCGGCGCAGGCTGGCCCTATTCCGTCACCTTGATGATCATGCATGTGGTGGCCGGGGTGATTACGGTTCTGATGTTGACGAGATTAACGGTCACTGAAAAAGCATAAGCGACCGCCTTAACGAACCTTCAAAAGAAGGTTCGTTTTATTTTGTCGCTTGGATGGATGATTTCTTACTAATCGCTTGCAGCTGCGACTAACGCCGCGACCAATTCGCGGCAGAAGTCAGGAATGTCGGCAACGATCCGGCCCCAAACTTGGTTGCCGTCATGGAATGCAGGTTCATCCACCCAGGTCGCTCCAGCATTGACCAGGTCATCCTTGATGCCGAGCGAGCCCGTCGCACACCGACCCCGCACGATGCCCGCTGAGATGGCAACCAATCCGCCATGACAAATGATGCCGATGGGTTTCTTTGCATCATTCATCTCTTTGACAAGATTCGTCACGCTGGAATGACGGCGCAATTTATCGGGCGCCCAGCCACCGGGGATGACCAGCGCAAACAAATCATTACGTTGTAGAGAATCAATTTTTGCGGTCGGAGTGATCTCCAACCCGTTTTTGCCGCGCACTGGCTTGAGGTCCAAGCCCGCCGCGAGGACTTCCGCGCCTTCTTCCTGAAGCCGCATGAGCGGAACGTAGAACTCTAAATCTTCGACACCTTCCGCGACGAGAATTGCAATTCGTTTACCAGTCAACCGCATGGGAACCTCTTTTCATGAACCGGGACTTCTTCTTAATCGGTGAGAACAGACAGATTATAAACTACTTATCCTTTCATCTTCAATCGGCGAGCGGGCGGCGCTGAATTTGACCTATCACATGTGAGTAAACAGCGTGATATACTTTGGCGGGCAAAAAATGCGAAAGGAATAGTCCAATCCAACGTTTGCGACCCTTTGTAATTTTGTGTAGTCCAGGACGGCACTGATGAGAATTATAAACATTTTGCGCGAAGATCAGGATCTTGCCACCAGCTTTCTGGCAGTTTTGGGCCGTGGATTGGCAGTCGCTGGACAGGGCAAATCCGCCAGGCCGGGATTCTTTATCTTCTCCTGCGGCTTCATTCATGAATATCTTGAAGCAATCTATTTCAAGAAGGAGAAAGTTCTTCTGAATGCTCTTGAAGATTGCGGTTTTCCGCCTGACGATGGACCGGTCGGCGCCATGAATCGTGATCTGCAGAAAAGCGTTGAGATAAGTAATTCATTATTCGATGCTGCCAAACGGTGGCAAGCTGGCGATGAGGTTGGACGCGCCGATGTGATCTGGGCCACGAGCGAATACAGCGGTATGCTTCATCGTCATTTCGACATGCTCAAGAGTCTGATCCATCCTTTGCTCGAGCAATCGCTCTCGCCGGATGACGAAGAAAAAGCCGCGGAGGCCTTGACCCGTCTTGCGTTTGAAGGCTACATCCCGGAGACGCTGAATAAATACGTTGAAATGGTGGAGACCCTGGAAGAGGAAGTGAGGAACTGGAAGGCGTAAATTGTTTCTGTTCGCTTGTTATTTTACATCCAGCTACATAACAAAGCGGATGAGAACCGTATGCGAAGATTAATGTTCTATTCTTGCTGCTGAAATATTCTTCATAATAGATAAACCTCGTTTGTTGTTTCATCAACTTCTAATTCAACATCAAAGTCATCCTGCCCCTATATTGAATTGGCAATGGATTGAATGACGTGTAATCTAAGTTACGTTGATATAAGATATTTGAATAAACGTCGCAGTTCCAATATGCCTTAGGATCAAATCCCTTAGGTAAGTAATAATTTCCAGACAAAAAGTACAGGTGGCCTCCTAGTTCTGCGGTGCATATTTGGGATAACTTCGAGAGTTCTTACCGTCTCCTACGTTTCTTCGATTTTTGTCTGATTTGTGTACATAGTGTCTATGGCCTTGATCCATTGTCTATCCTTATAGGCCCTGAAATTGCTCCACTTAACAGCAAAAGAGTCGGGCAAACCACCTGCCCGAACTCCCAATTCACTATCCCGGTCCCTATTATTTCTTCTTTCCAAACTTCTTCATCAGCAAATCCTGTAACGTCGGCTGACCAATCTCCTGTAGTTCATATCTCACACGCTGATACGGTTTCTTGATCTTCATCACGCGTGAGAGGTCAATTGGCGTGCCGATGATTACCATGTCCACATCCGACTGGTTGATGGTCGCTTCCAAATCCTTGGTCTGCGCTGCGCCATATCCCATCGCAGGCAGGATTGGCCCGGTCTTCGGATATTTCTTATAAGTCGCCGCAATCGACTTGACCGCGAACGGACGCGGGTCAACAATTTCTTTTGCGCCGAATCGACGCGCGGCCACGAAGCCCGCGCCGTACGCCATCTCACCGTGAGTTAATGTGGGACCATCTTCGATGACCAGCACGCGCTTGCCGCGGATCGCTTCGGGATCATCCACGAACAGTGGGGAGGCGGCTTCGATTTGAATCGCTTTCGGATTCAATTGTCGCAAAGCCTCGCGCACCTTAATCACGTTCTCGGGATCTGCGGTATCCACTTTGTTGATCACGAACACATCCGCCATGCGAACGTTGGTCTCGCCCGGATAATATCTCGATTCATGTCCGGCGCGATGCGGGTCTGCCACGACGATTTGAAAGTCCGAAACATAGAACGGAAAGTCGTTGTTGCCGCCGTCCCACAACACAATGTCCACTTCCTTTTCAGCGGCGCGCAAAATCTTTTCGTAGTCTACACCGGCGTAAACGATCACGCCGTTGTCAATGTGCGGCTCGTATTCCTCGCGCTCCTCGATGGTACATTCGTGTTCATCGAGATCATCGTAATCTGCAAAGCGCTGCACTTCCTGACGCACTAAATTTCCGTACGGCATCGGATGACGAATCGCCGCGACTTTATATCCCATCTCGCGCAGGATCAAAGACACTCGCCTTGTAGTCTGACTTTTGCCTGATCCCGTCCGAACCGCGCAGACTGACACAACCGGTTTGGTGGACTTAACCTGCGTGTATTTCGTGCCCATCAAGCGAAAGTCCGCGCCTAGGGAATTAACCAGCGCGGCTTTGTGCATCACGTAATCATACGGCACGTCCGAATAAGCAAAGACGACTTGTTCCACACCATGTTTCTTGATCAGCTGAGCTAGTTCCTCTTCGGCGCGGATGGGGATTCCCTTCGGGTAAAAGTTGCCCGCCAACTCTTTAGGATAGACGCGTCCTTCGATGTCTGGGATTTGTGTCGCAGTGAAAGCCACGACTTCATAATCCTTGTTGCCGCGGAAGAACGTGTTGAAGTTATGAAAGTCGCGTCCCGCCGCGCCCATAATGATGGTTTTGATTGGCATACTTCCTCCATTTTGCCGTTCTGAGGACACTGTCCGACGCGGCCCGGCTTTGGTTTTGAGTCGCTCCGTTTTACCCAGTGCGGCATAAAAGGTGCATCAAATCTAAAATAAAACAGGCTAAACGTAAAGGTACGTTCAGCCTGTTTCTTACATGACCTCCGGCGCTTGAATATCCAGCAAACGCAAGGCGTTGGCAATGACTTGCCTCGCCGCCTCGACCAATCTCAAGCGCGCCTCACGAATATTCTTATCCTCTGTTTGGATCACCGGCACCGCATGATAAAAAGAGTGGAATGCATTCGCCAGATCATACGCGTAATTCGCCATGATCAACGGACGATATTCGTTTGCCGCCTGTTGAACCTTGTCGGGAAACGCGAGATCAATTCGATCAATTCGATTTCGTGCGGATTTAGTTCATAATCGAATTGAATCTCGGTTGGGCAAGCCATCTGATTTCTTTCAAGATGCTGTTGGCGCGCACATAAGCATTTTGAATATACGGTCCGGTATGTCCATCGAAGTTCAATGCTTCGTTGATGTCGAAGACAATATCTTTATTGTTGTCCACTGATAGCATGGAATATGCCAGTGCGCCCAAGCCGATTTGTTCTGCGACATGTCTTCGTTCTTCTTCCGATATATCCGGACTCTTCTCTGACTCAACAGCCAGTACGCGCTTAATGGCTTCATCCATTACATCCTTGAACAACACCACACGTCCACGCCGCGCCGACATCGCGCCTTCAGGCAGACTCACGAATCCATAGCCCAAGTGATAACACTTCTCTGCTTGCTTGAAGCCCCACAACTTCAGGATTGCGAACGCCTGTTGCAAGTGCATGGATTGGCGCACATCCACCACATAGATGGAGCGGTCCACATGATATTGCTCGAACTTCACTTTCGCCAGCGCCAAATCTTTCGTGAGATAAAGCGTCGTGCCATCCGAGCGCATAATAATATTGGTGCGATATTTTTCCTTTGTGAGACCAAGCTTCTCATCAATCTTGACGATCACTGCGCCGCCTTGCGGACGTTCATCATCAGCGATACCTTTGGCAATCAATTCGTCTGACGATTGCCTTGGCCGGCTCATCCACTTCGGATTCAAAAAACCACACATCCATCTTCACATCGAGAATTCGAAGGATGTCGCGTAATTCCTCCAAACTCCACTCGCGCGTCTTCAACCACAACTCGCGCACGTACTGGATCATTTGTATCCCACTTGTGATACATCTCGTGACGCTCAGCATCGTAAGGCTTCACGCTTGGCTTTCTCTTCGGGCGTCTCGTTCTCTTTTGGTTCGAGCATCGCCGTTGCTTCGGCATAAATTTTCAACAACCATTGTCCGCGCTCGTGAATGCCCTGCGGTTCCTGTCCTTTATAAAATTTGTCATAAGCCCATAAGATCGTGATGACGCCTAATCCAATATCGCCGGGATACGAAGCGCGGATCGTATCAAAGCCCGCAAACTCAACGATGCGCGCCAGCGCTTCGCCGAGGATCGTGTTTCGATGATGACCGATATGAAATGAATGATGCGTGTTCGGCTGAGCATACTCAACCATGATGCGCTCACTCTTTGACGCGCCCCGCCCAAAGTCCGCGTTGGAGGCGAGCACTTCATCTACAACGCGGCGTGCATATTCGGATGTCGAAAAATAAAGATTGAGATAACCTTTGACCGCATCGACGCGGCTGATGCCTTCTACGCTTCCAATCGCGACCTTCGCCTGCTCCGCAATTTCCTGAGCGCGTTGCTGGCACCTGAATCTTTTTTCCGGCGCGCGCTTCGAGTGCGGCGGTGGCAAAAAAGGATGTGGAGATTCCCCATTCGCCGCTAAAGGGAATTGGCGACCACTTGAGTTCTGCAATTGGAATTTCGTTTTGTTTGCAGAACTCGCGGATCTTGGCTTCGATGATTTGTTGTTCGCCTTCAAACATAATGGGATTATATCAAACGCCGTACTCGGCCTAACGGTCTTCGTCCCGTTTTCAAAGAGAATGGGAAGAGGGAGGATAAAAAATCGAGAGCGTTCTGCTCTCGATTTTTTGAAATTACCGAATTACTTCTTTTCTGCCGTCTTTTTCGCTGCAGATTTGGCGGCCGGTTTCTTTTCGACCGTTTTCTTTTCCGCGGACTTGGCGGCCGGTTTCTTCGGCTCAGCCTTTGGTTTTTCTTCCTTGGCAGGCTTTGATTCCTTTTCGGCCTTCGCGGGTTTCTTCTCGACTTCTTTCTTTTCAACGACGGGCGCGGCTGGTTCAACCACTGGACTCTTTGCCTGCAAGCCGAGCGCCGCGAGATGTTTCATCAAGCGTCCTTTGCGTCGGGCCGCGTTGCGCGGATGAATGGCGCCCTTCTGCGCGGCTTGATCCAGTGCACTGATGGCAGCCATGACGGATGCCGGTGTATCCTCTCCGCTTTCAAAAGAAGTGCGCGCATCTTTTACGGCAGTGCGGGCCGCGCCGCGATAATCGCGGTTGCGCAAACGACGCTTCTCGTTCTGGCGGTTGCGTTTGATTTGAGACTTGATATTAGCCAAAGTGTTTCCTCCAACAAAATTAACTTACCGAGTGAAGCGGTATTGTACATGATAGAGTTGGTTTTGTCTAGAAAAAGAAGCTGGGTTTCGAGGAGAAACCCAGCTTCTTCACTTACTGTGTCGGGGTGGTGGACGGTGTTGTGGCAGATGGAGGACGCGGTGTGCTTGTTACGCGCGTGGGAGTTGGTGTAACGAGATTGACGGGAATCTGCAATTGTTGTCCAACCTGGATTGAGTTGGGATCCGTTATACTATTCTCAGTAGCAATGGCGTCTGTCGTGCTATTGAATTTCGATGCAATGCCTGCCAATGTATCCCCTGTTTCTACAGTGTAGGGAACCATTTGATCCGGATCGCAAGTTAGCAGGGATCGGTGTGGAAGTAAATAGCTGCATACCTGGATTTGGAACGGTTATTTGATCCCCTACGTGAATAAGCTGAGTGCTTGGATCAATGCTGGGATTTAATTGCAAAATGAGCAGAATGCCATTGTCGCCCAGATTGAATTGCTTCGAGATACTATCTAGCGTATCTCCCTCTTGAACCGTGTACGAGAATGGGGATGAATGAGTAGGAATTAAGGTTGCAGTGTCGGTTGGTGTGATGGTCGGTGTATCCGTCGGTGAGCGGTGTTAGTGTGGGAGTAAATGTCACCGTTGGGGTCGGAGTTTTGGTGGCAAATAAAGAGCCAAGAGGCTGGCTTGGGCTTGCGAGCCAGACAATCAAAAGGATCAAGCCCGCCAAAACAAGCAATCCTGCCGCACCATACACAAATATGATATTGGTTCGCTGGCGACGCTTGCGATAAGCCGAGATTACACTGCTGGTAGGCGGTTTATTTTCCATATGCATTATCCTCTTCGCACGCGGTTTACCATGCAGCGCGTTTGGATAATTCTACCTGAACTTTAGGGATTTAGGGAAATACGATTATAGAGGCCGACGCTGCTGTGCGCCTATATTTTGAATTGATTTCGAAATGTTGTAGATGTTCTTTTAGGTATTGACCAGTGTATGAACTCTTGATCTTCATGACTTGTTCAGGCGTGCCTTCTGCAATGAGCTCTCCGCCGCGGTCGCCGCCTTCGGGACCGAGATCAATGATCCAATCGGCAACCTTGATGATGTCGAGGTTGTGTTCGATGATCAGCACCGAGTTGCCGGCATCCACCAATCTCTGCAGGACCTCAATCAGCTTATGCACATCCGCGGCGTGGAGTCCGACCGAGGGTTCATCGAGCACGTACAAGGTCCGACCCGTGGCGCGGCGTGAAAGCTCCTTCGCCAGTTTGACGCGTTGGGCTTCGCCTCCGCTCAAGGTTGTGCCCGGTTGTCCGATCTTCACATAACCCAATCCGACTTCATTCAACAAAGTTAATTTTGACATCATCGCGGGAAACGCGGAAAATTCTTTAAGTCCATGTTCAACTGTCATGTCCAACACATCGGCGATGTTGTGATCCCTAAAGCGTACTTGCAGTGTTTCGCGGTTGAAACGACTTGCCGTGGCATACATCGCATGGCACATATACATCCGGCAGAAATTGCATTTCGATCCGCAGTTCGCCCTGTCCCTGACAAGCTTCGCATCGCCCGCCATGAACATTAAATGAGAAACGTCCGGGCTTGTAGCCGCGTACTTTGCTTTCGGGGAGTTCGGCAAACAACTTTCGGATTTCATCGAACATGCCTGTATACGTTCCGGGATTCGAGCGCGGCGTGCGTCCAATCGGAGATTGATCAATGTCAATCACTTTATCAAGAAGGTCAATGCCTTCGATGCGTTGATGTTCACCAGCTTGTATACGGGCGCCCATCAGTTTGGAGGCCAGCGCGTTGTAAAGCACGTCGGTCATCAATGTGGATTTGCCGCTTCCTGATACGCCCGTGATGCAAACCAGTTTTCCAAGCGGGATTTGGACAGTGAGATCTTTAAGATTGTTCGCGTGCGCTCCGACGATCTTGAGGTGCTTGCCGTTTCCTTCACGCCTCTTCTTCGGGATTTCGATTTGTTTGCGCCCCGATAAATATGCACCCGTCAATGAGTGTGGATGTGCCATGATCTCGTCGGGAGTTCCTTCTGCTATGATGCGGCCTCCGTGTTCGCCAGCCGCAGGTCCGAGATCAATGACCCAGTCTGCTTCGCGGATTGTTTCATCATCGTGTTCAACAACCAGAACGGTATTTCCGAGATCGCGTAATCCTTTCAGCGTGTTGAGCAGACGCATGTTATCGCGCGCATGTAATCCAATGGATGGTTCGTCGAGAACATACAACACACCGACCAAGCGTGAACCGACTTGCGTTGCGAGTCGAATGCGTTGCGCTTCGCCGCCGGAAAGTGAACCAGCCGAACGATTCAAAGTCAAATAATCCAATCCAACGTCCACGAGAAAGCCGAGACGCGATTTGATTTCCTTGATTACGCGTTCGGCAATCGCTTTTTGGCGATTGGTCAGCGGCGATTTCTTGCCGTTGATCTCGCTGATCCAATCCAATGTTTTGATTGACAGGCCATGCTGTCACTTCGATGATGTTAACTCCGCCAACCGTCACTGCGATGGCTTCAGGCCGCAGGCGCTGACCTTTGCAGGTGGGACAGGGCTTATCGGACATATATTCCGAGATGCGCTCGCGGATATATTCAGAGTTCGTTTCACGATAACGCCGCTCGAGGTTGCCTACCACGCCTTCAAAGTCGCGTGCAAAGGTGAACTCATGTCCCTTTGCGCTTTTGTATTTGATCGGAATCTCTTTGCCGCGGGTGCCGTAAAGAATGATTTCAAGTTGCTCTTTGGATAAATCTTTGACGGCCTTATCGAAATCAATATCAAAGAAACGCGCCGCGGCCTCCAATGACTGCCAGTAATAGCCGCCTTCCTCTTTTGGGCCGCCCCATTCCATGGCGACGATTGCACCTTCGTTGAACGAAATATCCCTATCGGGTATCAATAAATCGGGATCAATCTCCAATTTGTTTCCCAAGCCCTGGCAATCCGGGCAGGCGCCATGCGGCGTGTTAAAGGAAAAGGTGCGCGGTTCGATCTCCGGTATGCTGATGCCGTGAACAGGACACGAAAGATTTTCGGAGAAGTGCAGATCATTATCTTTGCCATCAACTTTTGAAACAATAAGGAATCCCTCGCCGAATTTCAAGGCTGTTTCGATAGAATCGGTCAAGCGCGAGCGCGCAGCTTTTTTATCCTCATCAGTGCCATCATGCGAAATGACAAGCCGATCCACAACTGCATCGATGTTATGTTGTTTATATCGGTCGAGATTGATTTCATCATCAAGCGAATAGACCGTCCCATCCACGCGAGCGCGCACAAAGCCTGATTTGCGGATTTCCTCAAAGACCGCTTGATAGGTTCCTTTTCGTCCGCGTACGACCGGAGCGAGAATCAGGATTCGGCTAGCGTCCGGAAGCAATTCGATGGCGTCCACGATTTCCTGCGCAGATTGTTTCACCACTTCCCGTCCGCAAATCGGGCAATGAGGAATCCCGGCGCGCGCGTAAAGCAAGCGGAGATAATCATAGATTTCGGTAACGGTTCCCACCGTCGAGCGCGGATTGTGAGACGTGCCTTTTTGGTCAATCGAAACGGCTGGAGATAAGCCGTCAATATAATCCACATCGGGCTTATTCATCTGTCCGAGGAATTGGCGAGCGTATGCCGAGAGCGATTTAACATATCGGCGCTGGCCTTCGGCAAAGATGGTATCGAATGCCAGCGATGATTTGCCGGAGCCAGATAAGCCGGTGATGATCACCAACTTGTCGCGTGGAATCTCAACCGTGATATTTTTCAGATTGTGGACGCGTGCGCCCACGACGCGAATGACATTAGGAGACATAGGCACCTTTGGAAATTCGATTATAGCACATTTGTTTTCAATTATCAATATGTATTGGGCAAATATGCAAACTTTAATTATACCAACGGGGATTCTTAGCGCAAGAACTGCTGCCAATTCTGATCTGGTTTTTGGCAGCCCATCAGGGAGTGGGTGTCGCCGTGTCTGATGGCGTGTTTGTGATGGCGGGCGTGTTTGTACTTGTAGGGGCAGTTGTGGATGTGGATATAAGTGTGGAGGTGGGCATGGTGGGGGTCGCGGTGGAAGGCACCACATTGATTACAACGGTCAATAAGGTACCGAAGTACTGTCCCTGTGCATTTTGCATCTTCCAATTCCCTGTGTAGTTGCCCAAACCGGAAGGGGCGACCAAGTTGACCGAGATTTGTGTTTGGCCACCCGGTGCAACGGATTGGGTAATGCCAGTGGAAGTTCCATTCATGGCAGTGCCAAACGAGAATACAAGTCTATAGCTTGTGTTCCAAGCGCAGGTGCCCGTGTTTTGCACAGCCCAAGTCTTGGTGAATTCCTGACCAGGAGTCATCACTGTGCCGTCTGGAATCGTAACGTCGTTGACATACGTCGAACCGTCACACCCTTGCGCAGCCCCGGATGTTGGGCTGGCTAAGACAAGAGTGTTTATTGGCAGTGGTGAAGCCACCAGGGACGTTGCGGATGGACTCGATACTGGTGTTGTCGTTGGAGAAATGGAGGCTGGTTGCTCGGTCTGTTGGACCGCGATGGTTTGATAAGCAGAAGTGTATATCGCCTCCACATTGAAGGTAGGTGTAGCCCGGTTATTCGTCGATGATCTCCGTAAGAATAAAATCATTATTCCAGAAAGGGTCAGTAGGATCACAGCGCCTGGAAGAATGTATGCAGTTCTATTGTTTTTGGATTGCATAATCAGATCTCGCCTTATTGGTTCTTATGATTATAGATGAAAGTTTGGCCTTCATGTCCCGTGTCTCCTTAGAACAATTGCACATGATATACTTTGACTTGAAGGCCATTTTATGTAACTTTTCAAATCCGGTAGGGTTATGTTTATTAAACCCCGCCGGTAAGGTTGGTCCGTGCCGGAAATAGAGTTTAACGAAGAAGAAGTTTTATTGCGCGCTTCGGAAGGCGACCGCGAAGCTTTTGGCATGCTTTACGAACGATATATTGATCGCATTTTCAACTACATCTATTACCGGACGGGAAATATTCATGACGCGGAGGACCTCACTGCACGCGTGTTTCAGCGTGCGATGAATCACATTCGGAGTTATACGAATCGCGGCATTCCATTCTCTGCTTGGTTATATCGCATCGCCCATAACCTCGTAGCCAACTGGCATAGAGATCGCAGTCGCAAACAGGAAATTCCGCTGGATGATTTGCCGGTTGCATCCGCCAAAGTGGATCGTCCTGAATTGAGTTTGGTGCGTTCGCAGGAACAGGATGCGCTTCTGAAACTCATCCGCCAATTGCCAGCGGAGCGACAGACGTTGCTGATCCTGAAGTTTGTTGAAAATCTGTCGAACGCGGAGATCGGTCAGATCATGGGACGCAGCGAAGGAGCCGTCAAGAGTCTTTATCATCGGACTCTGCTGGCTTTGCGTGACGAGATCGGCGATCAAAAGATCAATCTCGAAGGAGAATGAGTGATGTTGAGAGTTGTGACCGATGGCGCCGCGGACATGCCGCCGCAATGGGAAAAGGAATTTGATATTCAAACCATTCCCATCAATATTCAATTCGGCGATAAAACCTATTTGCAAAATGTGGATATTGATACTGCACGCTTTTACGCGATGGTGAACGAAACAAAAACAATACCCAAAACTTCTCAACCCTCTCCGCATCAGTTTGTGGAGTTCTATCGCAAGGTTGCCCAAAAAGGTGATGCGATCATTTCCATTCACGTCACCAGCAAATTGTCCGGAACATACGCCTCAGCGGTATCGGCGGCAGCAGAAGTCAAGGACGAGTTCAAGGTTTATCCGGTCGAACTCGATGACCGGTTCGATTGGGATCGGCTTGATGTGCCGCGAAACCCGCAAGATGGGACGCGCCGGTAAAAATCCAGATGAGATCGTAAAAACATTGGAGGGCGTTCGCGAACGGGTGCGTGCCTTCTTTACCTTGGATAATCTCGAATTCGCCAGGATGAGTGGACGCGTCGGCACATTGCAGGCCGCGTTGGCCTCGGCGTTGAACGTCAAGCCGATTGCAGTGATGAGAGATGGCGTGCTCAACATGACCGAGCGAGTCCGAACACGCAAAGCATCCATTGCGCGCGTAATTGAAATGGCTGAACAGGAATTTGGTAAAACCCGGATTTATCTTGGGGTACTGCAAGCCAATGATAAACCATCAGGCGAAGCACTGCTTGAGGAAGCGAGAAAACATTTCAATGTGCAAGACGAACCTGTGTTAACTGAACTTTCGATTTCCGTTGCCGCAAATCTCGGACCCGGGACGGTGGGGTTGGTGTTGTATCCGGTTGAATGATGAACAAGCCAGATTTAACTTCTTCCGAACCGCAATTGGATGAACTTGAAACGCATCTGGCTGGGACCCTGAGACGGGTCGCGCCTCGACGCGATTTTGTCCGGCGCTTGCGCGGCCACATTCACTTTCCGCCGCGCGAGGAAATCGCGACTCGAACTCCAAGATTGGAGAAGATTGTTCATGATCTTTGCCAGTGTGGTTTCGGGCATGTTGATTATTATCACTATTGCCCGGGCGTTGTATCATTTGTTTGGACGAAGAAATGGATAAGTAAATAAAAGCTTCCGAAGTTGGCTTCGGAAGCTCT
>CAVVZL010000004.1:0-180684 GCA_963752775.1 uncultured Chloroflexia bacterium | reverse complement strand
CAACGACAATTAGAAATGGACATGGCGACAATTAGAAATGCCCATACGGTGTGCACTCCTGTTACTCAAGAACAGGAGGATCATTCCTGAGGGAATGTTCGAGATCATCGGTCATGTGAAGAGATGCTTGTTGAGCGCGATGGCTGGGAACCTCCTTTCCGAATTCCACGATGACACTATGATGGACCACGCGATCAATCGCAGCCGCAGTGGTCATAGGATCTTTGAAGATTTGATCCCATTGGGAGAAGACTAAATTGGAAGTAATGATCACACTTCGTCGTTCATAGCGTTCAGCCAGCAGTGTGAAAAGCACTTCCATTTCATCACGGGATTGTTGAACATAACCGAGATCATCGAGAATCAACACGTCGAACGTATCGAGACGACGCAGTTCACTTTCGAGCAGTAAGTCGCGTTTGGCGCGCAAGAGATCATCCACGAGACGGAAGGTGGGCGTGAACAGCACACTAATTCCCGCTTGCACGAGTTGGTGTCCCACCGCCGAAGCGAAGTGGGTTTTTCCACGGCCCGGTAATCCGAAGATCAATAGATTATCGGAACGGGTCACGAATTCGCCCGTACACAGTTGAGCCAGTTGGCGGCGAAGACGCACAGGCAGATCGTTCTGGTCAAACGTGGCGAGGGTTTTTCCGCTGGGTAAATGGGCGGAATGTTGTAGCCGATCAATGCGCCGCAATTGGCGTCCTTCGCGTTCTTGTTGCAACAATTCCTTGAGGAAGGTTTCGATGGTCCAATTGTCGCGCTGTGCGGAACTCAACAAATCTGCCACCACATTCACCGCCGTCGGCATGCGCAAGAGGCGCAGGTCCACCTGGATCTCTTCAAGCGTGGACATATGATCCCTCCCGCGTGAGCAATTGATCATAAGCCAACAAATTCACTGTTTGCACGGGCAGGGCACACGAAACCTGCGAGGCGGTAGGCGGCGCTGCGATCAGGCGGGTGATCTGCTCTTCGTTCCATGCCGCAGGCTCGGCCAGCAGTTCCTGCAAGTGCTGCGCCACTTCCGATTTCAATCCGGTAGCGGCTTGCTTCAAGATGCGCAAATACAACAAATCGGCTTTGCGTGGTTGAAAAGTTTGGTTCAATCGTTCCCAGGTTTGGCGAAAGACCTGCCCGGGAAAGAGATCGTCCCGATAGCGATAATTACGAAATCCGCCCGGTTTGCGTAACAGGCTATCAATCACATGCCGATAATTGACGTGACAGCGCTGAACGCCCGTCATTTTGGGCAGCGTTTCCACCTGCTGATTGGCATACCAGATCTCAATCTTCCATTCATAGACCCGCACACTCACGCGCTTGCCTTTCAATCCGCTCGGAACGGTGTAGCCATTGGCACCGACCCGGATCATGCCATTCTGGCCCACGCGGACCGCCAGTTTGCGCATCAACGGCCAGGGGGTCACGTTCAGCGGTTTCATCACTGCGATTTCTTCCGCCAGTTTTTCTTTGCGCCGCTCATTACGTTGTTCCATGATCTCGAACAGAAAGGCTTCATACTGCTCCAGGCCTTCAAAGTCCCGGCTGCCGCGCAACAGCAGATGTTGCTCCACCGCACGCTTCAAACTACCGTTCGAGGATTCCACATCGCCATTTTCGTTCGGACTGCTGACATGGGTGACGCGCGTTCCAGTCCATAATGTTCCAGAAGCTGCAGATATTCTTCGTTGAACCCCAATCCGCCTTCCGGGTTGATGACATGCGTGGCGGCGCTGGAATGATCGGTTTGATGCGCTTTAGGGACAGCCCCCAGTTTCATCAAGGCGCTTTGTAATCCCAGCCGGATCGCTAATAACGATTTACTTTGCGCCACGCGTCCCCATTCCCAATTCGAATACGGCAATACGCTATGGATCAAGAGATGTGGAAATGCTTCGCCTTGCAGCGTGATCCCCAGTTCGTTCATCCAAGTCCCATCCGTTTGCAAGACTTCCCCTGCGTGTCGAACTTGATCCAGACTTAACACTTGAGTATGCCGCACCGCTCGCCACGCACTCACTCGACGTTGCAAGGTTCGCAATTGTCCATCCGGATAATTGCGCCCTTCCCCTCTCAACCATTCAAACAATGTCTTCGCTTCCAATTCCGGCGCTTCTTCCAACTTCCGTTCCACTTCCGCCCAATCCGCTTCAAACGGATCCTGGCGCGTTCGATAGCGTCGCGACGGTTTCAGCTCGCTCGGCAAGCGTTTCATTCGTTCATATTTCCGAACCGTTTTCCGGCTGCCAATATTGGCTTTCGCCGCCGCTTGTTCTTGCGTTTTCCCTTTTGCTCGTTCGTTCATGATTAGCCTCACTTGGGCATCCGTGGCTGTCATCCGCTCTCCTTCGGGGGAGAGTTTAGCCGCTTTGCCTCTATTTTTTCGTGGGCATTTTTAGTTGTCGTTAACGGGTAATTCTAATTGTCGTTAACCGGCCAAATAGAACCCAAAGAAAGTGCAATCGAATTGAACCTTAAAAACAGAAAAGCAAATACCAATTACGGACTGGCAACCAGGGATTTGGATGTTTTTTTGCTCTTGAAAATCACTGGATAGCGAGGGCGCGGAGCCGGATGATAATTCTTGGGTCTGCCCGTACCTTTTCCGGCGGGTCTGGCAGTCGCGGCCGGTGTGCCCAACTCCAACAAAAATGCAAAAGCCGAACGTTGTACCTGATAAGGCGTGAGGGTTGTGAGGTCATCGGCTCTTTGTGGGTACCAAGCCGGACGATTCGCCTTCACTTGATCGCGCATCAGTAATAACTGCCAATAGGCCAAGGCACACAGCCACATCCACTGCCCGGCACTCACCAGATTGGGCGAACGATTGGAATTGAGTCCCATGTGCTGTTTGAGAAATCGAAACAGATGCTCAATCGCGAACCTCCAAAGATACATGCGGCAAAGATCGGAAAGCGCCACGCTCTGTGGTCCGGTCCACCATAACCACATCGGTCGTTTATAACGCGGCGTGCCATCGGCTTTGAGAAATTCGATCTGAACCAGTGTGCCGACGAAAGCGGCCAGTTTCTTGAAGTGGAGTTTCTGCCAGGCTTGCACCCGTACGGTCTGCTCTCCGAGCTGGAAGGTCTCTTCTCGATCGGCGGTACGATGAGCGCTATTCAATTTGAAAGACGGACCATGCTTGCGGGGAGCGCCGCGACTACCTTTCGGTTTCCGCTTCGGCTCTTCATACAAGACACCATTGCCACGCAGGCGGATCAGAGCAAAAGTATGCTGGAACTGCTCGAAAATACCTAGAAACTGGCAGTCTTGGTACCGACTGTCCGCCACGATGACTTTCGCTTGCTTATCCCGCAGATCCAATTCCTGTACTTGCCTGCTGCCAGCTTCGTATCCGTACTCTCGGTACTAATGCGTTCCACATCCACCGGCGCTACCCACGAAGTCCCGAAATGGATTAATCGTGCCACCCAGGAATACTTATGACCGTAGCGCAACGGCTCACTCTGATTGGATTTCAACACACTGCGATCCGGCAGGGTTTCGGCTTCTTCATGTTCGTTGGGAGTAGCGTCCACCGCATACACTTTATAGCCTGCAATCGTTTCGCTGTCCTCCGGCACACAACCTGGCAAGAGCGAAAGAATTTCCCCAATATCCATCTCGCCGTTTTCTAATCCGTCGTACACACTCTCGAACTTCCGCCGGAACGCCTTCTGTTCGCTCAAGGCCACGGGCGAACTCAGCTGGCCTGCCACCGTCAGGGCGTCCATCAAGTCGAATAAGATATCCGCTCGTTTCTTCAGACTTTGGTATACTGCTTTTCGGAACTCGCTGATTTTGCTTTTCTTCACACAAAAACTTTATCAGCAAGTTCCATTTCTGTTAAGGTTCCACGAACTCTAAACTCAAGTAGTTAGACGCCTCGGCAATTTAAAAACAACCGAATCTGTGACTGTTTCAAAATTGGTGGAAGGGGTGTATAAAAAAGGATAACCGGAACGAGTTGCGATCGTTCCGGAATCCCAAAGAAAGGCGTAACGAAGATGCGCCTCAAATTGATTTTACCTGAAGTCGATCCAGGTCAATATAAAGAACCAACTCACTGCGTCGATCCGAAATGTAGCGGCAAGCGCTTTGTGCCATGGCAGGAAGTGAGGAAGAACGTACGGGATACGGAGTACGAAGAAGTTATCGCCCGGCGGTATAAGTGTTTGCGCTGCGGATGTACATTTCGAGTGTACCCGCAAGGAGTGCAGAAGAGTCAGATGTCGCAGCGGGTCAAAGGGATGGGAGTCTTGTTATATGTGTTGGGGCTCAGTTATGGAGCGGCCTCGTTGATGCTGGAAGCATTGAGAGTGTTTGAGAGCAAGAGTAGCATCTATCGAACGGTACAGGCAACGGCGGAAGCCGTGCCGGGGATGAAGCGTACGGAACTCTTGCAGGGCTATCGCACAAAAGCGATTGGCGGGGATTTGACGAGCGTGAAATGCAAGGGGCAATGGTTGCCGATCGGGGTCATCGTGGATCCGATCCATCAAGGCTTGGTACTCAGTATCGACCATTTAGATGGCGAAGATGCTCAGACCTTGAAGGCTTGGGTGGAACCGATTGCCGATCAAGTTGGAGCCGAAACTCTCGTCACCGATGACGCCGATGCATTTAAAGAAGTAGCCGATCGGAGCGGCTTGGATCATCAAATCTGCAAGAGCCACGTGGCCCGCAATACCGAAGAGTTGATTGCCATCCTGAGTGCTTTGATCGAAAGCGGAAATGATGCATCGTTGGCAAATTTGCAGATTGACTCACCGCAAGCCTTGGCGGATTTGCGTCGTTTGGGAGAACTCATTCACGAGCGACGACCCGAGCAACAGGCAGAAGTACAAGCCTTATATGAACGCTATGCGGCTGCCCCTGCTCCCAAGAAAAAGAAAGCCGCCAGTATTACCTACCGCATGCGCAACTTATTCCTTGACCGTTGGAACTTATGGCCGCGCCTCACCTTTTATCGCACATGGAAAGATCAAGATGGCAAGCCTATTTTGGATGGCACGAATAATGCCACCGAAAGGGCCATTGGCTGGTGGATAAAGGAACGTTATCGAACCATGCGCGGATACAAACGCGAGCGTTCAGCTTTGAATGTCTGTCGGTTGATTGCCTACTGCGGCAATCATCTTGCGGAGGGATTGAGCTTGGCAACTTTGGTTACGTGACTTCAAATTCCATAAGGGGTTCTGCAAGCGCGCCCCCTCATGTTCACTTTACCAATTTTGAAACAGTCACCCGAATCTGGAGTATCTACTCACACTGATCACGGAGTTGCCTTCCCTGTGGCAACAATTGGCGAAGCTCGTCACTTTTGGCTATGGCTGGCGCTGCCAGCTGTAGGCAACGTGGCTCCACTTGGGCATAGCATCCCATCAGTGCTACATAAACGACAACACTGTGAGTAGATACAATCTGGACCTAGAAAATTTGTGCTATACTCGGTTTATGCCGCCAG
Organism: uncultured Chloroflexia bacterium; assembly: GCA_963752775.1. Lineage (GTDB taxonomy): Bacteria > Chloroflexota > Anaerolineae > Anaerolineales > Villigracilaceae > Fen-1038. The sequence goes on along the minus strand of CAVVZL010000004.1, from coordinate 175,208 downwards.
TACTTCGTGCTTCTGACATTGGAGCGTATCTTTATTGCCGCCGCGCCTGGTGGTATCGATCAGCAGGAGTGGAATCGGAAAACCGCGCCGAGATGGCAACCGGGACGGAGCTTCATCGTCGGCACGGACGCAAAGTTTTGGCGGCGGGTCTGCTCCGGACTTTGAGTCTGGTTCTGTTTCTGATCGCGTTGATTCTGCTCGTTGCTTATCTTGCTTTTCGATTTATATGATTCTTTATATTGCCCTCGTTCTTTTTATCGTTGCCATTATTTTCTTGTGGCAATCAAGTCGTCAGCGACGCGAAGCCGGATTACCCGGTGGACGCGTCATCTACACAGATACGCGCGCTTGGGGAATTGTAGAGAAACCGCTGTTTAGTAATGAACTTGGTTTAACGGGCAAGCCTGATTATCTGGTGGAACAAAATGGGAAACTGATTCCGGTCGAGGTGAAGACTGGACGCGTTCCCGATGCGCCTTACGATTCACATATCTTTCAATTGGCGGCATATTGCCTGTTGGTTGAAAAGACATATGGCAAACGTCCGCCATACGGCATCCTTCATTATTCCAACCGCGACTTTGCCGTGGATTACACGCCGCAACTTGAATTGGCTCTGCTTGATCATTTGGCCGAAATGCGGCGCGACGAACTTCGTCCTAACGTCCCGCGTTCGCACGAAGACGCGGCGCGCTGCCGCCGATGCGGGTTCAGAAAAGTTTGCGATCAATCCTTGGTGTAAGGCCAACAAGGTATAATCTGTTTTATGCCTGACTCATTCATTCCCAAAAAGCCGGTCATTGTCACGTATCCGCGCATAGTCGACTCGCAGGCCGAAGCGGAAGCGATCATGAAGTTCCTGAAGGGCAAGGGCTTCGAGGTGCCTTATGGATCGCTGTATGATGAAGAGATTCGAACGCGCGTCAAGAAGAATGAGTTCGATATGATGATTGCGGTCGGCGGCGATGGGACGATGCTGCGGGCCGGGCATTTGTGTGCACCGTGCGGCGTTCCAATTTTGGGAATCAATTTTGGACGACTTGGTTTTTTGATTCAGATCGAGCGCGGCGAATGGCGCGAGATGTTCGAGCGGTTACTCAAAGGCGAAGCGTGGATTGAATATCGCATGATGTTGTTCGTCCAGCATGTTCGCGCTGGTGAAACGCTGGGAAGCTGGCATGCGCTCAACGAGGCGGTGGTCAGCCGCGGAGGAAATCTCCGCCCGGTGCATCTGTCCGCCAGCGTAGACGGACGCCTGCTCACCTCTTATGTTTGCGATGGCTTGATCGCTTCCACTGCAACGGGTTCAACCGCGTATGCGCTAGCGGTGGGAGGACCGATCCTGCCGCCCGATTTGCATAACATGCTGCTAGTGCCGATTGCGCCTCATCTTTCTGTGGATCGCGCGGTGGTTCTATCGGAAGGCGCGTCGGTCAGCATCATGGTCAAGAGCGAGAACACTGTGCTGAGCGTAGACGGCCAGGCGCCTATGCCGTTAGCGGAAGATGATCACGTGGATATTCGATCCTCCGAATACACAGCACAGTTTGTGCGTTTTGGCGATCCCGGATATTTTTACCGCAACTTGAACGCACACATGAATACACCACGGATATAGGAACATTCAATGACAAACGAAACTCTCTACTGCTATATTCATCCAAATCGCCCCACCACCCTGCGCTGCAATCGCTGTGAGAGGCCGATTTGTGCGGAGGACAGCGGTGCTGACTCCCACCGGTTATCGCTGTAAGAATTGTGTGCGCGAACAGCAGAAAAAATTTGACACGGCGCAATGGTACGACTACATCGTTGCTTTCATCGTCGCCGCGATTGGTTCAGAAATCACCAGCGTGCTGGTATTCTTTGCTAGTCAATTCTTCTTTGGGATTTTGGTGCTGTTCCTCGCACCCGGCGCAGGCATCGTGATCGGAAATATTGTTTTGCGCTTTATTAAAAACAGAAGATCGCGCGCACTCTTCTTAACGGCTGCGATTGGAATTGTCGCTGGCGCAGTGCCGGCCTTGCTAATGTTTGCCATTCCCATTTTGCTGAATTTGTTGTCCGGAACCTTGGGAATGGGTCTGGGAACAATTCTGCCCGCAATCTGGGAAGTTGTTTATCTATTCATGGCGGTGCCCGCGGCATACACCCAAATCTCCGGCATTCGCATCGGGGGATAAATGCTCACCGAACTTCACATCCAAAACTTTGCCATCATTGACAAACTCGATCTCAAACTCGGTCACGGTCTCATTATCCTGACCGGCGAGACCGGCGCGGGCAAATCGATCATCCTTGATGCGGTTGAGATGCTGGTCGGCGGGCGTGCGGATGCGAGCGTGATCCGAACCGATTCGGACGCGGCCATGGTCGAGGGCGTATTCCATCTCACGGGTCCGGAAAAAGAAGCAGTGGATGAGATTCTGAGGCGTGAAGAATTATTGGATGATCCAAATTATCTAACGATGGCACGCGAAGTGCGGCGCGAAGGACGAAGTATCGCACGCGTCAACGGGCGGACCGCAAGCGTCTCATTGCTAAAAGAACTGGGCGCGTCGCTAGTTGATATTCACGGACAATCCGAGCATTTGTCATTGCTCGACCCGCGTGCGCACCTCGGTTTGTTGGATCGTTATGCGGACGTTGCTAATCCGCTGACTGATTATCGCCAGACGTATCACAAGCTGATGAATGTGCGCCGCGAGTTGAACGAGATTCGTCAGGCCCAAGCCGACGCGGATCGCCGTGTTGAGATGCTGACATTCCAGGCCGAGGAGATCGAAGCCGCGAAGTTGAAGCCCGGCGAAGATGAAGAGTTGAAAAAGGAACGCGACCGTTTAGCGAACGCTGAGTCGCTCGCGCAATACGCGCAACAAGCTCTGGAAATTTTGGATGAAGGCTCGCAGGAATCCACGGCGGCCAGCGATCTAGTGGGACAGGCCGCGCAAGCGCTGGCGGGACTTGCAAAAATTGACAAGGGGCAGGAGGAACTTGCAGATCAGGCCGCGGCGCTGGAAGATACACTCGCAGAGATCGTACGTTCTCTACGCAATTATCTCGATGAAATCGAATTCAATCCGAAGCGACTCGATGAAGTGGAAGAACGCTTGAATTTAATTCACAATCTAGTGCGCAAATATGGCGGTTCGATTCCCGCAGTCATTACCTCTGGCGAAAACGCCCGCAAACAGTTGGAAAATATTTCCAATGCCAGCGAACGCATCACCGCGCTCGAAGCTGAAGAGGATCAATTCCTTCAAACTTGTTCCAAGCAGGCGCAGACGCTTTCAGAGAAGCGTAAATCCGCCGCGGGAAAATTGAGCAAAGCCATTGAAGTGGAGCTCGATGATTTGAAGATGGCCGCGGCGCGCTTCGGTGTGGAATTTCAAACGCGCTCCGACCCGAACGGCATTCCATTATCGGACGGAACGCGCATCGCATTCGATCAAAATGGTTATGACCGCGTCGAGTTTCTCGTTGCGCCGAATCCCGGCGAAGGCCTCAAGCCGCTGGTCAAGATTGCGTCCGGCGGTGAGACTTCGCGCTTGATGCTGGCCTTGAAAAATATTTTAGCGAGCGCTGACCAAATCCCATCGTTGATCTTCGATGAAATTGATCAGGGCATCGGCGGACGAGTCGGGCTGGTGGTCGGATTCAAGCTCTGGCATCTCGGACGCAACCATCAGGTCTTTTGCGTGACGCACCTGCCGCAGTTGGCAGTCTTCGGTGATGAACATTATCAGGTGCAGAAATTGATTCAAGGCAATCGCACGTTGACGCGCGTCGAGCGACTCAGCGGCGAGCCGCAATTGCTTGAACTTTCGCAGATGCTCGGCGAGGTTGGCGAGGGCACATTGCGCTCCGCGCATGAATTAACTCAAATGGCGCGGCAGATGATCAAGAGCGCGAAGTAAGTGGAAATTATCTAACTATTTCAAAACACGTTTCAGAGATTATCAGATCGCTTCAGGAAAACCCAACCCAGGCTATTTCACATTCAATATTGATTCGGAGATTCGAGAATTGAAACACGAGAATCATGGTGTATTAGAAGAGTCAATGATTGTTCGCCCTACTTAGAATAAACCAGAATACTAAAACGCCCTTTCCCACGTTTGGTCCGTTGCCGCTCAAGAACTTTCAGGTGCAGAAAATATCTTTATTATCGGTTACTCTCTACCTTCTTCTGATACCTTCTTTTGCTTGCTGTATGGCGTCGGAACATTATAGGGCGCTCTGCTACGCCGAATATGGATTTATAACCCTGATACATCCGGTGAAGTTGAGTTCGCGATTCAAAGAATTTCTTGGATCAAGAGCTATTCAGCGCTTCGCTTATAAACCTTTGCCGTTCTTCGCCGCAGTAATTGACATTCGAGACACTTTCTTTTTGCCATCCGAATCGCCTCAGATATTTTGGTCATACCCGGAATTCTATATATGCAATTTAATTATCAAAGTAGTTAACAATTGAGATAGGTTAAAGCGTAACTTGAAGAAAATAGTGTTTCGAACTACTGAGTTATGAACACCTCTTCATAATTGGCTTTCCCTTAGCAAAGCCGCCGAACTGCTCGGCGTGCATCTCATGTTCTGACATCCCCTGCATGGGGGATTGCCATAAGATTCTCCTCCGGCTATAAGTGATTCAAATTGAACCACGAGGAGCAGAATTATGATTAGATCTCTTTCGATAATGTTTGCCGGACTGGGGATCATCATGCTGGCGATTGGCGCTTTTCTCTTAATCCGCGAGAAGGCATTTCTCAGTAACGTTTTATCGGCCACCGCGACCGTGACCAGCCTTGCCTCCGATCTGGACAGTAGTGGTAATCCCGTTAAGTGTCCGGTAGTTAACTTCACCGCCGCAAATGGACAGGCTGTCTATTATGAGGCTTCCGATTTTTGTGCAAACCCACCGCGTTATCCGGTGGGTCAAACCATCCAGGTTTTATACGATCCGCAAAATCCAAACCACGCTCAATTCGCCGGAATCGTGGGAGAATTCGGGGAAGGTTTCTTGTTCACTTTTCTAGGTCTGCTGTTTTTCTTGTTTGGCGTATGGGCATACTTTTGGGCGCGGAAGATGAGACAAGCAGGCATTCAGACAGAAGTGGTAATCCAAAGATCGAAAACCAGCAGATAAAGAACCTCACTTGGATTTGGATCTTTACCTGTCATCACTACCGCGCGAAATTGCGGTCAATTCCCCAATTCCCTAACCATCAGCCCCTATCTGCTCCATCCATTAAGTTTCGCGCATACAATATGGCGCAGAACCAATGCCTCTTCATGCTAACTCCGATCGGCTTTCTCTCGGTGAATGCGCCAAACTACTCGGCGTTCGCCTAATCTCAAAATGTCATTGCGAGACCCACGAAGCTGGTCGTGGCAATCTCATATTATCATGCAATTGATTGTTTGAAGGTTAGGGAGATTGTTCGTCGCCTTCGGCTCCTTGCAATGACATTCAATACTTACGACTGCATCTTCTAAATCAGTTGGCTTTCCGTGAGTGAAGCCGCTGTCAAATTCGGTGGATAGGCAAAGCTAACCATCCTTTGAGGATCCTTCGATATGCCAATCTGATGGCAGGGGGTGACTATAAGGTGCTATATGATCCATTCGTACTTCGTTCGTACTTCCTTCGTACATTCTAGCTTCTATCTTTATTGTGGCCACCGTGCCCGTCTCCATGCTTCTTTATGTAATGCTGCATTCCCGTATCCATCTCGTGATATGATGGAATTATTCCTTTGCTCCTGGCAAGGGCGTTTATTTCTCATGACATCTTCTGCAAATTCCGATTGGCTTTCCCTCAGTGAAGCCGCCAAATTATTGGGCGTGCATCCCAGCACTGTGCGGCAGTGGTCCGATAGAGGCGCCCTGCCGGTGCATCGCACGCAAGGCGGCCATCGCCGTTATAAAAGAAGCGAGGTCGAACTGTGGGCGCAGACTGCGCGCACTCAACCGACCATCGAACCGATCAGCGTCATCCAAACTGCGTTTCGTCATATCCGCATGCAAATTGCGGAAGGACATCTCGAAGCCCAATCGTGGTATCAAAAGCTGGATCAGGAGGCGCGCGATCAATATCGTCAAAGCGCACGCACGCTCTTTCAAGGACTGATCAATTATCTCGCCTCCGAAAGCGAGGATGCGACATCGGAAGCGCATTCCATTGGATACGAATACGCTTCGCGCGCCCATCGTTACGGACTCAACAGCGCCGATGCAGCGCGCGCCTTTTTGTTTTTCCGCGATGCTCTGCTTCAATCCGTTATCCAAGCCTATCAGGAGGCCAATGTCCCATCGGGGCAGGCTTGGGGAGAAATTCTGCGCAAGGTCAATGCTTTCACTGATTTGATTTTGCTTCATCTGCTCGAGACGTTTGAATCGTTATCATAAACCTCAACTAACCCCTCCTGCTGCTATGCGGCATCCTCTCCTAACAGGAGAGGAAAGCGGTGAGGATGGGCGAGGTCAAAGAGTATAATCATCGCATGTCGAATTCTATTTTAGATCTTCCCTTCATTCTCGAAACACGTCGCAATCACGCCCTCGAACATGCCACGCTTCATGTGCTGGCGGAGACACATCCAAATCAATCCATGGCTGGACATTCAAACCCAACTGGCTTCTTCATCCTCGGCGATCTCCCAACGGAAGATGTTCGATCCGCCGCGGCTCAAGCCTTGACGCGTCTACGCACTGGCGAAAGCGAACTCGCCATCCATCCCGGCTGCGGAACCAACATTGCTACCACTGCGCTTGTGGCCGGGACCTTGGCTTGGCTTACGATGCGTGGAGCGAAATCCACCCTCGGGCGAATCATCCGCATTCCATTTGCGGTTGCGTTTGCATTGCTTGGTGCTTTGGTCAGTCGTCCGCTCGGACCGATCATCCAACAAAAGATAACGACCGATGCTGAAACAGGCAATCTGCAAATAGTCGAGGTACGTCCATCTTTGCGCGGGCGCGTCACCGCTCATCGCATAATTACGAAATGATTTAACACGAAGGACACCAAAGACACAATGGTTTTCAAAAACTTGGTGTACTTCGTGCCCTTTATGTTTAAAATGAATTATGCCTAACATTATCTTTCTCTACGGCAACGACGAATTTGCCATTACGCGCCGACTTGCGGAATTCAGTTCGATCTTCACCAATCCCACCAGCGGGGGCATGAATACGGCACGCCTCGACGCGCGGACTATGAGCGAAGATGAATTGAACAACGCGGTCAATTCGATGCCATTTCTAGAAAGTCAAAGATTGGTGTTGATGGCAAACCCATCGGCGCGATATAACAAAGCCGAGGCGCGTAAAAAGTTTTTGGAATTCATTGAGAGATTTCCGGAGAGCACGCGGCTCGTGATATACGAATCCGTTGAGCCGCGCGATGCCGAGAAACACTGGCTGAATAAGTGGGCTGAAAAAACCAAGCTGGTACAGACACAAGCTTTTATATCGCCGCGCGTGAAAGATATGAGTGGACGGATTTTTAACGAAACCAAAAATCAAAACGGTCAAATCGAAAAAGCCGCGGCGGAAAAATTGGTCGAGATGGTCGGCGCGGACACGCGTCAGGCCGCGGAGGAAATCTCGAAGTTGTTGACGTATGTCAATTGGGCGCGGCCAATCAAAGTCGCAGATGTGGAAGCGGTTAGCATCGTCACTGCCGAGCCGGAAATCTTTATCATGGTCGACGCGCTCGCATCCGGAAATGGCCAATCGGCACAAAAATTATTGCATCGTTTGTTGGAGTCCGATGATCCATTCAGCGTATGGGGAATGGTGGTGCGGCAATTCCGTTTGTTGCTACAGGCGCGCGAGGTGATCGAAAATCGCGGCGGACCGCTGTGAAGTGGAACAAGCATTGGGAATTCACAGCTTTGTGGCGGAAAAAGTTTTTTCGCAAGCCAAGCGATTTTCGCTTCCCGCTTTGGAACAGATTTATCACAAGCTTTTGGAAATCGATGAAGCCGCAAAAAGCAGCCAGATCACATTGGACCTGGCAATGGAAATGTTGGTGGTTGAACTGACTGCGTGATTGTTATGCGGGTCCAATGATTTCCGCAGATAAGATATTCTTTGTAGTGACGAGCGTGTCCAGATTATCCATGCTGTAGTAATAAATAATATATTGAGCGCCCAGCGCCATGGCATTAGCCAAGCCGGGTTCTACATGGAAGCTCTTGCCACCAATGCGGAGTGTATGCACCACGATATCCGGGCGGTTGTTAATGTCATAAGTTTGTCTGCTACCAATATTGACGGCGCCTTGTATTCTCGCTACTGTGAACTGATGGGGTGAAGAAGACGAATCGAGCAGAGACCGGACTGCCATGCCGCCCCAAACCAGTGGCCAGATGCAGCCAAAGCCGACGCCGAAACTGATTCGATACGTCCAATCTGGAACTGAGATTCCTGTGACCACGGCAATGACAAACCCAATTAGGCCAATGAATAGTAAAAGATAGGCAAAGAGGTTGTCCGTTATTCTCGATTTCGCATCCTTGATCATGCGCACCTTTTATTTTTCCGTAACCTGACCGAATGAAACCCGCTGCAAGCCACGCTGTTTTAACGGCAGTGGATAAGCCGGGTTTCTCGAATGTTTCAACAGAACTTTATTGGACAAACACAGGGAAAAGTGATAAACTATAAAAGAACACTTGTTCTACTTGACTTCCGTATCTACTCACAGTGTTGTCGTTTATGTAGCACTGATGGGATGCTATGCCCAAGTGGAGCCACGTTGCCTACAGCTGGCAGCGCCAGCCATAGCCAAAAGTGACGAGCTTCGCCAATTGTTGCCACAGGGAAGGCAACTCCGTGATCAGTGTGAGTAGATACTGACTTCCAATGATACGAACGCTCATTCTGCCCTGCAAGCTTTCAAACAAAACAGCCGATGCGCTCAATCGAGAGAGTGGACGGATCTACACGGAAGTAATGATTGAGCATTATCGGGTGTATCGCAATCACGATGTTTGGTTGAACAATCCGCAGATGCAAAAGTACCATGATCGGATATCTCAATCTTCCTTCCTTCATGCTCACTCGATAGATGCGGCGCAGGAAGCGTTTTATAAAGCGTGCAAGACCGCCCGAGCGAACCGAGACGATGGGGCGAGCTATCCGCATAAGAAGAAATCCTACCGGACCACCCTTTGGAAGAATACCGGCATTCGCAAGTGCGGCAGTCAGCTGTTATTGGCTTTGGCCAGGGGAAATGAACCGGTCCCTCTTCGGCTATCAAGTGAGTTGTCCAAACTGGAGGGTGAACAATTTCTTGAAGTGCGATTGGTCTACGACAAAGCCTACGGGAAATACGCATGGCATGTGGTGATTGAGACGGGCATGCAAGCGCGCTTGAGTTCGGGGACGAACATGGCAGGCGTGGACTTGGGAGAAATCCATCCGGCAGCGATCACCGATGGGCAACAATCCATAATCATTTCTTGTCGCGAATTGCGCTCACTCAATCAATATCGCAACAAGAGATTCGCAGAGCTCAAGAGCCTACAATCCAGCAAGAAGAAACAATCCCGCAGGTGGTGGAGGATCCAACGAAGGATCAATCGTTTCCTGGCGCAGAACAAACAACAACGCCGGGATTTGGAGCACAAGATCAGCAGGGCTGTCGTGGATTGGAGTGTTCTTCATCAAGTGGGGACTCTCGTGATGGGCGATGTGCGGGATGTGGCGGATGGCAAGCGGCTAAATCGGAAAAGCCAGCAAAAGGTGAGTAATTGGTCGCATGGTCAAATACGCCGCTATATCGCATACAAAGCTGAAGCGGAAGGCATCGTCGTGGACGATGAGATTGATGAATCCTATACCACTCAGACTTGCGTTTATTGTGGAACGAGACAGAAGCCAAAGGGAAGACTTTACGCTTGTCAATCGCCCGAATGTAGGCGAACCTATCACCGGGATGTGGGAGGGGCTGCCAACATTCTTTCCCGTTTTTGCTATGGGGAATTATCCAGGTAGAAGCGCCTAATCCTTTCTTCTTTCGTCCGCACTCGAAAGTATCGCAATCGGTTGCATTGCGTAGTCTCTTTGGCACAGAGTAAATGGCTCGCTCAGGCGAGAAGCCACGCCGCTTCAGCGGCTGTGGAGTGTCACCATTTCGATTTGCTTGCAGGCCAACTTCGTCGAACTTCAAATAATCCATCAGTTTTTGGTCTTGCATTTTAGCTTCATATGGTTTTATTTTGCCTTTGAGATCAATTCAGCAGACAAGACGCTGTTGTTGAATTCATCATGATAGAAAGCACACTCATCATTCTGCATCATTTTGTTTCCTAGATTTCCATCCGTCTCGAAAGTTTTCTCGCCAACATGTAATTCGTAGGCAAAATAATGTTCGAGGGGAAAGTGCTCGGTGGCACCCGATCTAATCCTCTCTACCTTGACGATGTTCACGGGTCCCTCGGCTTTTTGACAACATCTTTGGAAACATCCGTATTTCCATTCTCGCTGCCAAGTGTTAGCTAAGGCAATAGAATACCGAGTAGAAAGATCACGCCCGCCATAATCGGCGCACCGGTATCGGGAAGCGGCGCATTTCTTATCGTGAAATTACCCAATCAACAAGAGCGATACTTAAACTGATAGCAATCAGAATCACAGAATATTTGATGCCGCTAGTCTTAAAGTCACTCCTTCGCTTTACAATATTATTTTTCTGCTTCTCGTTAAGTGTCCGCTTCGATTGGCGAATAAATCGGCTTCATCGAACTTGAATAATCCATCAGTTTTTGATCTTGCATTTTAGCCTCAGATGACTTTATTTTGCTTTTGATATAAATTCTGCGGAGAGGATATCGTTTTCACTGCCTTCTGTAAAATAAACCGCGTATGTGTCTCCCTGCATAATGAAGTCAGCAAGGCCCGACTCGACATCAAATGATTTTCCTCCAATATGCAACTCGTGCACAAAGTAGTGAGAAGTGTGACTGAAACCATCTGAATCCGTGTGGGTGGATGTCCTTTCCGCCTTGATTATGTTAACGGGTCCTTCCGCCCGTTTGAGTTGAACCTGGAATTTGGCAAAAGCACGGCTCAGGATGAAGTAGCCAATTCCGCCCCAAACCACCGGCCAGATGCAGCCAAAGCCGAGTCCAAACCCAATTCGAAAACCCCAATCCGGATCCGCCATTCCCGCGGCGATGGCGATGACCAAGCCAATCAAGCCGATGAGGATCAGAAATCCTCCGCCGACCACGCTCCACGTTTTATCCCGCTTGTCTTCTCTAACTAGCCGCCCCTTTTGTTTTTCAGTTAACTGCCCATTTCGATTCGCTTGCAAATCGGATTCATCGAATTTGAAATAGCTCATCAATTGCTGGTCGCTCATGGTTTCCTCCAGAGCCTGATATAAAAACTTTACCGATATCGTAGATACCAGTATATATGCCTAGTTGGATATTTAGAATGACACGTTAGTACTGATTGTGTTTATAAACTCAAACAAGCTTCAGCGGAAAGCCAAAACAAATTTTCACGCACATCCTGTTGTGATACCCAGTCACGATCACTCCATTCGTTGCTCCTAAGGTCGTCGCCCCCATAAAGCACCTGACGAGAACGACCTTTCTAAATTCAGCAACGGCTATGAAGCTGGCGGCTTCCATTTCGACAGTCAAACATCCTTCGTTCTTTCGTAGGGCGACTTTCGATGCCGTTTCGCGATACGGCGCGTCGGTCGTCCATGTTTTTCCAACTATGTAGGGCCAGCCTTTTTGTTTCACCGCCGTTTCAAGTGTGGCAACACTAAGAGGATTTGCGATCACTTCGCGAATCGGGGGCAAATAATGATAGGAAGCTCCTTCATCGCGTATCGCGCTGGAGACCACGATCAAAAGTCCAACCGCGATTCCTTTTTCTAAACGCTGCACCCATCACAGACGATAAATTTTCGACAGCCATAAGCAATTTCATCCTCCATTATTCCAGCTGCCATCGGCCCACGGACGCCAGGATGAACGAAAGCCAATCGTTTGCCTAGATGTTCAATCTCATAAAGATGATACGACCGATCTTCCTATAGATTCGTTGCGACTATTTTGGCATGTTTCTCGTTGACAATCTTTTCAATCACTTCTCCGAAGAATCAGATAACGCAATGCTCTGGAACATCGCGCGGTTGAAAAACACGTGAAGGTTCGATCATGGCTTTACGCGTGGAGTCCAATTCAAGGATTGGAAAGGACGTTGGTTCTATTAGAAAAGTTTTTCCTGTCGCGGTTCATTGGCTTCATCGAGTCCGTGCCAGCCGTATTTCTTCAAATCCACTTTCTCTTTGACAAACTCGATTCCTTCCGCTTCCAACAATTGACGTTGTTTCACCGCGCCAGGACGTTCGCTGATCTTGCCCTGCGAATTGATCACGCGCTGCCACGGCACATCTTCGGGGCAAGCCGCCATCGCGCCTCCCACCCAACGCGGACCGTAGGTTTTATAGGTTTCAAGATCAACACCATTTGGCGCGGGCAACATTAACGCGATCTGACCATAGGTCGCGACTTTGCCACGCGGTACCTGACGAACCAATTGCCAGACACGTTCGTTGAATTCCTGCGGATGGGGAGGCGACGTGAATTGCATCAATCACCTTCGACAAACTGTCCGCCAGTGGATTGCCGTTCCAATAATTTCCTATCGATGTTGAATTTCAATTCGACCTCAATCTGCTGAAAGCATTGGCCGTTCGAACTCATCAACACTTTCCGTCCGAAATAGACCGCGTTGTTACCCTCATATTCCACGCTGAGGTCGTTGTCCAAATCCACCCGGCCTTCGATGATCTTTCCACAGCGGTTGCATTTCACTTCAAAAATATAATATCGCTTTCCGCGCTCGGTCGGCACGTTACTAAAAACTTTCTTAAGAAAATCCATCGCTATCCTTTCAAGATGATTTCGATCTTATCCAACTCATCCTGTGAAAACTTCAAGTTGTTCAACGCGGCTAGATTATCTTCCAATTGCTTGACACTGCTTGCGCCGATCAATGCCGAGGTCACGGCGGGTTTGCGAAGCACCCAGGCCAGCGCCATCTGCGCCAGTGATTGTTGGCGTTTCTTGGCAAGTTCATTCAACTTTTAAGTCTTTGGAAGATTCTTTTTCGACATCGTCCGGAAGTCAACCACACGCGTTCAGTTTTGGTGGCACGCGCGCCAGACGGGATTCCGTTCAGGTAACGGTCGGTCAGCTGCCCCTGTGCGAGAGGCGAGAAGACGATACATCCGATTCCCTCCTCGGTCAACACGTCCAACAATTCGCCTTCGATCCAGCGATCCAACATGCTATAGCGCGGCTGATGGATCAAACACGGCGTGCCGAGATTCTTTAAGATCTGCGCTGCGTGCCTGGTCTGTTCGGGACTGTAGTTGGAGATGCCGACATATAAAGCTTTTCCTTGTCTGACAGCGAAATCAAGCGCACCCATCGTCTCTTCGAGCGGCGTATCAGGGTCGGGACGATGGCTATAGAAAATATCAACGTACTCCAGCCCCATACGCTTGAGCGATTGATCGAGACTGGCTAACAAGTTTTTGCGCGAATCCCATTCTCCATACGGGCCGGGCCACATGTCGTAACCAGCTTTGGTGGAGATTATAAGTTCATCTCGATACGAACGAAAATCCTGTTTGAAGAGCGTTCCAAAATTTTTTTCAGCGGAGCCGGGCGGCGGGCCATAGTTATTGGCGAGATCAAAATGTGTGATGCCGAGCTCAAATGCGCGGCGTGCGATGGCACGTCCGTTCTCGAACACATCAAGGCCGCCGAAGTTGTACCACCAGCCAAGCGAGATGGCCGGAAGTTTCAATCCACTTCGTCCAACGCGGTTGTAGAGCATGTGATCGTAACGCGTCTTTACTGGAAGATATGGATTAAGTTGATTTATTTATGCTCCTGATTTGACTATAGACGATAGACCATGTGTGCATCGTCTATTTGAATTTCCACTTTTTCAATATATCCATTGCCTTGTAATTCGTCATATCCAGTTGCAAGGGTGTGATGGATACGTAGCCAGCGGTCAGCGCGCCGAAGTCGGTACCGGGTTCGTCCACGCCGGTCGGTGCTTCGCCGCCGATCCAGTAATACGGACGGCCGCGAGGGTCGATGCGTTCATCAAGCGCGTCGCGATAAACGCGCAATCCCTGGCGCGTAATCATATATCCTTTAAATTCATTTTCTTTAAGGTAAGGCACGTTGACATTCAACACCACGCCTTCGGGCAATCCATCTGCCATTACCTTCTCGGCCACACGGCGCGCCACGGTGGCTGCGATCGAATAATCAAGTAAACCTTTGAAGCCCTGAGGCGAATTGAGCGAAATAGCGATACCTTTTACTCCATCGATAACAGCTTCCATCGCGGCAGTGACCGTGCCGGAGTAGGTAACATCGTGGCCGATGTTGGCATTGGGATTGATGCCGGACAGCACGATATCAATCGGATCAGTCAGACCGAGCATCGGGAGCGCTACACAATCGGATGGCGCACCATCGGACATGAACGCGGTGGATCCATCCGCCAGAGTTGTTTCACGCACTCGCAATGGCCGGTCCATCGTCTTGACATGGCCCGACGCAGACCAGTTGTGGTCGGGGGCAAAGACCGTCACGCGCCCAAGCAGGCGCATTTCCTGCGCCAGAGCAAGCAGACCGGGTGCTTGAACGCCGTCGTCATTTGTAACAAGGATATGCATAAAAGATCCTTTGCTAAAGCATAGTCTTTTTTGATTATATAATGGTTTTAGGCTTGGCTTACGAAACCGTAAATCTCGCAACGGATTCACTTGCTCTTGAACGTGTGCCGTGATAAACTATATATGAGATGATCACCAATCTGCTTGTGGTAACTCCCAGCCCGAGTTTTGGGGAAAACTTGCGCCGCACTCTCGAAGAAAGTGGAGACTATGGCGTTTTGGTTGTCAACAACAAGGCCGCGGCCGTGGTCCGTGCGGATGAAGATAACTGCCGCGCCGCATTCCTCGACCTAAATTTGAGCGCCCAGTGGGTGGAAGATATTGGCCGATCGCTCCGCACCGTTTCACCAGAAATTAAATTGATCATTTTAGCAGATAACGAGACACCGCCTCTGCTTGATTTAATTCGTCCTTGGACACTCGTCCGCAAACCAATCGAATCTAGCGATTTATTTCGCACTCTTGAACTGCCGCTTTCCAATTCGACTGCTTCACCCACTTCTCCGGCTGACTCTTCAGACCTTATGTGGTTGAGTGATGTTACAAAAGCTGCTCAACACCTGACGCGTCTGAACCTTGGGAACATCATCGCAGGCCGCACTCATTACTCGTAACAACGCATTATGGGCATATGCCGTGCCAGTTATCGCAAAACGCCGCAATCGAAATTGCTAGCACATTGGCCCACAATTGGAGCGGAGGAGAAGGTAGTGACCTCCTGCGATTTATCCGTCTCGAAAGTACCAAGGCGGAACATATGCTTTATGCTACTCAACTGGCTGAAAGCGTTTTGCTTGCCATGGTCTTCGATGCCGAGACGCCATTCAGCACCATTCGTTCTCAAGCTGGGCAACTGGTCACCTCACTGGGTGAAGACGATACAAAGGAAGACAAGACCCACTTGCCCTTACCAAAAAAATCTGAGGATGTCTTGACCAGTGAAATCGGTGATGATGAGGAAGACGATATTGAGATTCCGTCCATCTCTGAAATCATTGTTGACGTCCCCGTGCCGGATCCGAAGCGCACACCACCCGGTGGCGTTTCCTCGCCCGAAATACCGCGGCCGCAACAACCTGAGTTCGTGGTTGATCCCGAGCGGACTTACCGTTCCATCTTTAGCCACGAGTTATCGTCGCCCATTCCTCTAAAAGAATTACTCGTCTCGCAGCAATCGACTGACTTGGATCAAACCATTTCGTCACGGACAAAATCCGTAGAAGAATTGGATGTTACTATGCCGTCCAAGTCCCGGCCGCGTCCGTTAACTCCGGTGCGCTCAACCCGGTGAATTGGATGAGACCCGCCCGCATTCCATGGATGAAGGTGCCGAACGCATCGTTCTTGAGCCGATCAGCGCGGGTGTCTACAATTTGACCTATGCTTGTTTATTGGTGCCGCGCTTATCATCCCATTATTTGACTGGAGATATTGCAGATCGTCTTTCTGAATGGCTACCGAATATCTGCGTTGCATTTGGCTGGCGACTAGAATATCTGGCTGTCCGTCCGGAATATCTGCAATGGGTCGTGAATGTTCCGCCTGCCACCTCGCCAGGCTATTTGATGCGCATTATCCGCCAGCAGACTTCGGAAAAAGTATTTGCCAATCTCCCACGTTTTAAGAAGGAAAATCCCTCCGGCGATTTCTGGGCACCCGGTTATCTCATTATGGGCGGGATGAAACCGCATCCATCGCAGCTCGTCAAGGATTACATCAAACAAATTCGCCAGCGGCAGGGAATCGAAAACTCACACAAGTAAAATGCGAAGTCATAGGCTTCGCATTTTGAATCCTCCATTATGCCTCCAACTTTATATTTAATCGACGGTCACGCGCTAGCTTATCGCATGTATTTTGCGTTGACTGCCGGTTCAAACACGCAGCGCTGGCAGACTTCCAAGGGTGAGCCGACCGCGGGCATTTATGGCTTCGCACGTGAACTCATGCGAATCCTGGAGCAGGAAAAACCCGAATACATCGCGGTTGCATTTGATACCGGCAAAACTTTTCGTGACAAGCTCTTCCCCGAATATAAAGCCACACGAGCTAAAATGCCCGAAGACTTGCGTCCGCAAATTGAACGGATTCGCCAATTGGTGGACGCGTTAATATTCCGCGGCTTGAGATGGAAGGCTATGAAGCTGATGACGTGCTTGGCTCGGTGGCGCGTCTCGTTGCTGCACAAGGCTTGGGCGTTAAGATTATTACCGGCGACCGCGACCTCCTGCAATTGGTCAATAAAAGAACCGCAGTATATCTCGCGGGCGATGACCAGAACTACATCACAGACGAAGATGTCATCCGAAAACTTGGCGTTCGCCCGAATCAAGTTGTGGATTACAAGGCCATCGTCGGCGATAAATCGGATAACATCCCCGGCGTGGTTGGCGTAGGCGAAAAGACCGCTGTTTCTCTGCTGGAAAAATTCGGCACACTTGATGCGATTTATAAAAATATCGGTCAAGTTGAAAATCGTTGGAAGACAAAACTTGAAGCCGCCAAAGATACGGCGTACCTCAGCCGCGACCTCGCACAAATTCATACGGACTTGGACATCAAATTAAGATCTGGAGGATGCTAAAGCACGTGAATTTAATTCAGCGAAGGTCGAAGAATTCTTTAAGGAATTAGAATTTCGTACACTCATCAAAACCCTTGAGCGGCTGACAGGCAAAGAGACTTCTTCCGCGTCATCCAAACAATCCAGCGGACAGCTTTCATTATTCGAATCCGCGCCAAAGATCGTTTCTGTAGTTCATTCTGCATCGTCCATTGACGTCAAGATCATTGACACGCCTGAAAAACTTAGCGGCCTTGCTAAACAACTTTCATCAGCGGATGTAATCGCGTTTGATACCGAAACGACCTCCACCCAAGAGGTGCAAGCAGAAATTGTCGGCATCTCATTGGCAATCAAAGAAGGTGAAGGGTATTACATCCCCATTGGTCATTCGGCCGGAAACAATCTTTCGTTAGAGCAAGCAATCTCTATTCTTCATGAACCATTGACCAATCCTCGCATTTCCAAAGTTGCTCACAATGCCAAATACGATTACATCGTTTTGGCTCGTCACGGACTCGTAGTAACGCCAATTACTTTCGATACGATGATTGCTGAATTTATCGTTGATCCTTCCTCGCATAACCTCGGACTTAAGAATTTGGTTTTTGCGCGTTTAGGCGATGAGATGACTCACATTGAAGAGTTGATTGGTAAAGGCAAAAAGCAAATTAGCATGGCAGAAGTGGCGATTGGGTCGGTCGCTCCTTATGCAGCCGCCGATGCCGAAACCACCTTGCGTCTGCTGCCGCTCATGCAAGCCGAAGTCAAGCGCGTGAACGCTGAAAAGTTAATGGCCGAAATCGAAATGCCGCTCGTCCCGGTGCTGGCTGAAATGGAAATGACCGGCGTTCTTCTTGACCTTCCTTTTTTAAGAAGTTATCCGAGGAATTGACGCGACGAATGGCTGACATCGAGAAGCAGGTCTTTGATGCGGTCGGGAAACCATTTAACATCAACTCGACACAGCAACTGTCGGATGTGCTGTTCAATCGCCTGCGCCTCGAGCCGCCGGATCGCGGACGCAAAACAGCCAGCGGACATTACTCTACTTCGGGCGATGTGTTGGATGCGCTGAGCGGCAAACATCCAGTGGTAGATTGGGTCATCGAACACCGCGAATTGTCGAAGCTCAAATCCACATATGTGGATGCTCTGCCAGCCGTGGTTGATTCAAAGAGCGGACGCGTTCACACCTCTTACAGTCAAACAGGCGCAGTTACTGGACGCTTATCTTCATCGAATCCGAATCTGCAAAACATTCCCATTCGCACCGACGAAGGACGCCGCGTCCGCAGCGGATTTGTTGCCGCGAAAGGCAACGTGCTTCTATCGGTTGATTATTCACAGATCGAGCTTCGCATTGTGGCACATATGGCGCAGGATCAAGCCATGCTGGATGCCTTCCGAGCGGGACAGGACATTCACGCGACCACTGCGGCCGCGATTTACAATATTCCTTTGGATCAAGTGACCAATGAAATGCGCCGTCATGCTAAAGCAATCAACTTCGGACTGATCTATGGCATGTCCGCATTCGGATTGACTCGTTCCACTGAATTAACATTGGCTGAAGCTGGTGAATTTGTCGATGCTTACTTCGAGCGATTTCCCGGTGTCAAAAAATATTTGGATGGGATTTGCAAGCAGGCCGCCCAAGATGGTTATGTGGAAACCTTGCTCGGTCGCCGCCGATATTTTCCGGCATTGCAAATCAAACAAAATGTGCAAATGAAAAAACGCGAGGAACGCGAAGCCATCAACGTGCCCATTCAAGGTACCGCGGCCGATATTATGAAAATTGCCATGCTTCATATTCCATCTGCTTTGAAGATGGCTGGATTACGTGCCAAAATGTTATTACAGGTGCATGATGAATTGGTTTTGGAAGTTCCAAAAGAGGAATTGGATAAAACGGTTAGGCTCGTGCAGGAGATAATGGGATCGGCATATAAGCTGGATATTCCTCTTTCGACAGAAGCTCGTTTCGGCACGAATTGGGGTGAGATGAAGGTTATTTAAAAGATCTAAATTTGATAGCCAGAGCAGTTTTTGGAAACTTCTAGATCTTTTTTCATTTCTATTTGTGCTTAGAGAGCGTTTTGAAACTCAAGTTTGACATGATAGCAATCTTAACATGCGATGGATGCTGGCGACGTAGACCATGCTCTCACTCGATGAGGTTGTATGTTCATAGTCGCGAGCCAGACGACGGTAACGACCCAACCATCCGAATGTCCGCTCCACGACCCAGCGCCAAGGTAAAACTTGAAAGCCTTTCATATCATCAGAACGCTTCACAATTTCCAGGACTCAGCCGAATTGTTGGCGGACCTTCTCTACGATGGAGGTATAACCGCCGTCGGCTCAGATCAATTTGAGGCGGCACCAGCGATTATGGACATTGTGATTAATGCGGTCAAACAGTTTCTGCAAGGTCAGCAGGCTTCCCGCACCGTCCTGGACACTGGCGCTGTGTACGACCACCAGCAAAACCAGCCCCAAGACATCCACGCAGTGCCGTTTCCTGCCCGGGTTTGCTTGTGCACATCCACGCCCCGTTCTTCACCGCCTTCCGACGTTTTGACACTCTGGCTGTCGATTACTACCGCACTGGGTTGCGGTTCCCGCCCCTGACTCGTGCGCACCTTCCGCACCAAAACTTCATTGATCTCTTCCCACAGCCCGTGGTTGCGCCAATGCCAATAGTAGCCATAGGCCGTTTGCCAAGGTGGAAGATCATGAGGCAACGCCCTGCGCCCTTCCAGGGTAAGACGCCAGCTGCAACCGCCTCGTACGATGTACAAAATCCCGTCGAGAATGTCGCGGTCGGTCCACTTCCGAGACCGGCCCACAATCGTCTGCCGTTTCGGCAGGAGTGGCGCAATTAGCGCTCATTGAGTATCATTCAGATCGGTTGGGTAAGCTTGTTTGTCCACAACATCAAGTTTATCCAACCAATTTCAAAACACTCTCTTAGGGAATTCCAATATGAGATCGTTAAGAGCCGCCAATATAAAAATCCAGCGGTACAATATGACCATGCCCGGACAAGTTGATGTTTTCCAGAAAGCGATGAATGAAGGCCATTCCGCGGCCTGGGATCAGGATTGGGGAAAAGCCGCCGCAGCATATCGCAAGGCCCTGCAAGAAATTCCCGATCAACCAAAAGCACTCAATAGTCTGGGGCTGGCGTTGTATCAATTAAATGAGCTGGAAGAAGCTCTTCGTACGTATCAGCAAGTTGCCCGCCTTTCGCCGGATGATCCGGCACCTTTCGAGAAAGCCGCACAAATTTCAGAGCGACTCGGCGATTTGAATGGAGCGGTTAAAGCATCCGCTCAAGCCGCTGAAAAATTTTTCAATCAGCGTGAGGTAGATAAAGCCATCGAGAATTGGACGCGCGTCACCACCCTGCAGCCCGATGATCTCGCCGCGCATTCTCGGCTTGGGATGGTTCATGAGCGACTAGGCCATGCGCAACAAGCGGTTACGGAATATCTGGCGCTTGCCAGTATTCTTCAACGTTCGGGTAACCCAGATAAAGCGCAGGAATTGATAACGAAATCTTTGCAGCTCCTGCCGCAAAGTCCAGAAGGCAAACAAGCGCAGATCCTATTGAAATCGGGACAGTTATTGCCCAAACCGATCCGGCCCAGAGGCGCGACGGGACCGATCACGATGGCAAAACTAAAACAGTTGGAAACAACGCAAGCCGAACAACAAACCGCCTCGGGTCTGGACCCGGTGGCCGAGGCGCGTCAAAAAGCTTTGACCAAGCTGGCAGAGATGCTCTTCGATTATTCAGACGAAAGTCCATCGGCACAGGAACGACGCGACCTTTCCACGATTATGAAAGGAACGGGACAACTTTCACTTCAACAAGCCGAACAAACCAAAGTCGTTTTGCATTTGGGCCAGGCCATTGATGCGCAGACGAAAAAACAAGAGGCGCTCGCAGCGGATGAACTGGAGCATGCGTTAGAGGCAGGCTTCTCACATCCGGCTTTACATTTCAATCTTGGTTATTTGCGTGCGAAGAACGACCGTTTGGAAAGCGCGATCCGTCATTTGGCTCACGCAGTCAGGCACAATGATTATGGCCTCGGCTCGCGGCTTTTGCTGGGAGATATTCTGTTCAAAAAGGGGCAGGTCAAACCCGCCGCAGTGGAATATCTCGAAGCGTTGAAGCTGGCTGATGCGATGACTGTCTCCGCGGAGGAGGCCGATGCAATCAACCAATTGTATGAACCGCTGCTTGAAGCCCAACAGAATCAAAAGGATGAAACGGTCAACCGCCGTTTGTGCGAAAATGTTAGCAAGATGTTGATGCGCTCAGATTGGCGCGATCAGGTTCACAAAACGCGCGAGCAAATGCGCAGAACACAGGGCGGCGACATGCCGATCCCGTTGGCGGAAGTTGTATTGCAGGCGCAATCGAGCAGTGTGATCGAATTGATGAACCACATTCATCAAATGGCGCGTAATGGAACTCTCCGCTCCGCAATGGATGAAGCCTATGACGCAATTCAACATGCGCCCACGTACCTGCCACTTCATACGTTGATGGGCGACTTGTTGATTAAAGATGGCCGCACGCAGGATGCAATTGCTAAGTTTTCGGTTGTGGCTCATGCGTACAGTGTGCGCGGCGAAGTGGTGCAAGCCACCAAATTACTACGCCGCGTTATTCAGATCGCGCCAATGGATTTGTCCGCACGGACGCGTCTCGATTGATCAGCTGGTGGCGCGTGGTCAGATAGATGAAGCGATCAATGAATATCTTGAACTGGCGGAAATCTATTATCGCCTGGCAGAACTCGATATGGCACGCAAAACCTACACAACCGCTTTGCGTCTCGTCCAGCAAGCCAGTGCGGACCGCCAATGGAACGTTCATATCCTTCAGCGTATGGCCGACATTGACATGCAAAGGCTTGACTGGAAACAGGCCGTGCGCGTTTTCGAGCAGATCCGCACCTTGCGCCCGGACGATCAAGTATCGCGCAAGCAGTTGGTTGAGCTTTACATGCACATGGGACAGCAAGCCCAAGTCACAGCTGAATTGGAAAGTTTCATTAGCTATTTAGATTCTAAGGGGAAGGGAAATGACGCTCTGCCGTTCCTGGAAGACTTGATCAAAGAACATGAAGATCAACTGGTCTTCAGTAGGCTGCTGGCTGAACAACTTCATCAGCTTGGGCGTACCGAAGAAGCAGTCGCTCAACTGGATGCGCTGGGAGAAACCCTGCTGACTAGTGGAAAAAAGAAAGAAGCGGTGGAGGTCGTCAACCAAATTCTGTTGATAAATCCGCCCAACGCCGAAGATTACCGCCAGCTCCTGGCGCAAATCGGAACTTAAAATCGCGAACTAAATAAATAACGCGCCTTGCGGCGCGTTGCTCTTTAAAAATCGGTTATACTTTCGGCGCTTGTATGACCACACATATTCGTAACTTCTGTATCATCGCGCATGTGGATCATGGCAAATCCACACTTGCAGATCGCTTGTTGCATTTAACAGGCACGATTTCCGATCGCGATACCACCGAACAAATTTTGGATACGATGGACCTTGAGCGCGAAAAAGGGCGTGACCATCAAGGCCTCCGCGGTGCGGATGAATTACGCAGCAAAAGATGGCAATGCCTACGAGCTCAACTTGATTGATACGCCCGGCCACGTGGACTTTGGTTACGAAGTAAGCCGCGCACTTAAGGCGTGTGAAGGTGCTGTGCTGGTCGTAGACGCCACGCAGGGCATCGAAGCGCAGACACTCGCCAATCTTTATCAGGCGCTGGATGCCGACTTGATCATTATTCCTGTCATCAACAAAATTGATCTACCCTCCGCTCGTCCCGATGAAGTGGCGCAAGATATTGCATCGTTGCTTGGTGTCAAAGCCGATGGAGTGATACGCATCTCTGCCAAAGACGGCTTGAATGTGGATCAAGTACTCGAAGCCATCGTCGCGCGCGTGCCCCCGCCGAAGGATGAATCGGATAAACCAATGCGGGCATTGATTTTTGACTCGCATTATGACTCATATAAAGGTGTAATTGCTTACATCCGCGTGATCGAGGGCTCGATCAAACCGACGGATACATTGCATATGTTCGCCACACAAGCAGATGTGAAACCGGTCGAGATTGGTATCTTCGCACCGATCATGACGCCGGTTCAAAGTTTGACGGCGGGCGAAGTCGGTTATATCGCAACGGGACTCAAGACCGTTCACGATTGCCGCGTGGGCGACACCATCACGCTGACATCGCATCCCGCCTCGGACCCGTTGCCGGGTTACCGTCATCCCAAGCCGATGGTCTTCGCTGGCATCTATCCTGTCGAAGCAGACGATTATCCCGAATTGCGCGAGTCGCTCGATAAACTTCAACTCAATGATGCCTCGCTGACTTTCCAACCCGAAACTTCGCAGGCTTTGGGCTTCGGCTTCCGCGCTGGCTTTCTCGGCTTGTTTCACATGGAAATTATTCAAGAGCGGATTGAGCGTGAATATCTGCTCGATGTACTGTTTACGGCGCCATCGGTAGAATACGAAGTGTTGATGATTGGCGATGAAATCATCACAGTGGATTTGCCGGCCGAATTACCAGAGGATGAATCAAAGATTGTTGAAATCCGCGAACCGTGGATGACCATAGAGATCATCACACCGACAGATTATTATGGCCCTATCATGGATTTGGTCACCAAGCGACGCGGCATCTATAAGAGTCAGGAATATCCTGCGCCGCATCGTGTTCAGCTCAATTTTGAAATCCCGCTCTCTGAAATCATCGTGGACTTCTTTGATGAATTAAAATCCCGCACAAAAGGTTATGCCTCGCTGGATTATCAATTTCTGGAATATCGTCCAGATGAATTACAGAAGCTGGAAATCCTCGTTAATGGCGAGCCGGTGGATGCGTTGGCAGCTATCGTTCACAAGAAAGATGCGTTCTACAAAGGCCAGCGGATGATCACTAAGTTAAAGGAAATCATCCCGCGTCAATTGTTCGATGTCGCAATCCAGGCCGCGGCAGGCGGACGAGTCATCAGCCGCGCAAATGTCAAAGCCACGCGCAAGGATGTGCTGGCGAAATGTTATGGCGGTGACATCACACGCAAGAAGAAATTGCTGGAAAAACAAAAGCGCGGCAAAAAGCGCCTCAAGATGGTTGGAAATGTGGAAATCCCTCAAGAGGCTTTCATGGCCGTACTCAAATTGGAAGAGGAATAATTAACACCCTCATGGTTAAGAAAAAATGAAAGATATCAAACGTTGGCTTCCCGGCGCGTTGGTTAGTATTCTGATCGTTGTCGCAATTTTATATTTTGTTAACCTGCCTAAAATGTTCGCCGCGCTTCGTTCGGCAGATTATCGCTTCATTGCGGTGGCAGTTGTGCTGGGGTTCTCGTGGTTATGGGTGCGCGCTATTGTGTGGCGAACGCTCTTGCGCGAACGTGCGTCGTATTGGGATGTATTCAATAGTCTGAATGCCGGTTATTTGCTCAATGCTATTTTGCCGTTTCGTCTTGGAGAACTTGGACGCGCCTACCTGCTCAGCCTCAAAACGGATTTGAAGTTCGTTGAAATTCTGCCGACCATTGTCATCGAGCGCTCGATAGATTTGGCAATCACGGCCGTGCTCTTTCTCAGCTCATTGCCATTCGTGGTTGGCGCAAAAGGTGCGGATCGCATTGCAATTATCCTTGGTGTGGTGGTTTTTGCTGGATTGCTTTTTCTATACATCCTTGCTCGAAATGATCAATGGGCACTTGACACCTTCCATAAAATCAGTGCACGTTGGCCCTCGATTCAACGATTCGGCGGTGACATTCTCGAAATCATTCCTCACCGGTCTCGGCGCGTTGACCGACGGCTGGCTCTTCGCCCGTTTCATGTTTTGGATGCTATTGAATTGGGGTATGTCTATCGTCAGTTTTTATTTGATCGCTCGCGCTTTCTTTCCGCAGGCGCAATGGATATGGGCCATGTTTGGACTCGGTGCAGGCGCATTTGGCAACGCGGTCCCTTCATTGCCTGGCGCAGTCGGGACTTATGAGGGTGCTCTCGGTGGTGCCATGACTTTGCTTTCAGGCGATCAATCCACTTCGCTTGCAATGGCATTGACCAGTCATTTGCTCAACTATCTAACTTCCTTCATTCTGGGCGGCTACGCTCTCATCCACGAAGGGCAATCGCTTTCAGGAATTTATCAGCAGTTGACCGCGCTTCGGTCAAAGAAGGAATAACATGGCAAAAGATTATCTTGTCACAGGCGGAGCTGGATTCATCGGCTCGAATTATGTGTATCGTTTACTGAGGCGCGGCGAGAACGTGACCATTTACGATAATCTCAGCCGCGCGGGCGCACCGCGCAATCTGGATTGGTTGAAAAAGAATATTGACGCGAGTTCATTAAAGGTGATCGTCGCAGATGTACGCGACGCGGCTTCGATAGCGGATGCCGCTCGCGGAGCGGATGTGATCGTTCATCTCGCGGGACAAGTGGCAGTCACCACCTCCGTAACGAATCCACGCGATGACTTTGAGGCCAATGCCATCGGAACATTCAACACACTCGAAGCTGCACGTCTTTCAGAGCGCAATCCAGTTTTTATTTTTGCGTCAACAAATAAAGTTTACGGCGGCATGGATGATGTAAAAGTTGTGGAGGACGCGACGCGCTGGCATTATGCCGACTTGGTCAATGGCTGTCCCGAATCCCAGCCACTCGATTTTCATTCACCGTACGGTTGTTCAAAAGGAACAGGCGACCAATATGTCCGTGATTACGCTCGCATTTATGAGCTACGGTCTGTCGTCTTTCGTCAATCCTGTATTTATGGTCCGCGCCAATTTGGGATTGAAGATCAAGGCTGGCTGGCGTGGATGACGATTGCCGCGGTGACCGGACGCAAGATCACAATTTATGGCGACGGCAAGCAAGTACGCGATGTTTTGCATGTAGATGATTTGCTCGATGCCTATGACGCCGCGATTGAAAAGATCGAGGTTGCCAAAGGCCGGGTTTATAACGTCGGAGGCGGACCAAGTAACGTGCTCGCAGTTTGGGCGGAGTTTGGGCCGATGCTTGAAAAATTGTTAGGCAAGAAGATCGAAGTTGCCCGCGCCGATTGGCGTCCTGGCGATCAACGGGTCTTTTATGCGGATTTCAGCAAAGCCAAGAATGAATTAGGTTGGGAGCCAAAGATTGGCTTGGAAGAAGGAATTGAACGATTGTTTAATTGGGTGAAAGAAAATAGGAATTTGTTTTAATTTGAGAACCGCCGAAGTTTCGGCGGTTCTTGGTTGATGCGTGGACTACATCATGTTCGCGAAGTACTTCTTCCAGAAGTAGATGACAAGCAACGTCAGGCCTACGGGGGCAAGGAATCCGAATACGCCGCTGAAAAAGCCTGAAAGATATGTGCCCACAGCTGGGACCGCGTCCAATGCTCTTGACACGGCACCTAATAACAGGAAGCGAATGGCAAAGTTCACGACATCGCCCGAGTCAAGGAAGAAAATTCCAGACAGGATTCCGGCGAGCAGTAATAGCCACCCCAGGTAGGGCTGGAGGGATGCCATGAAACTGATGCTCGCAAATGCTCCCGCCAAACCTGCGACGATGACGCCGATCAGAAACACCCACATGGCCCATCCCGCGTTGGAAGCTGAGGCCTTTTGTGGAGCCGATGTTGCCGCTTTCTTTGCTGGCATAAGTATTTCTCCTTTATACAAAGATTTGAATTCCAACTTCACATTAATAAACACTTTTAATTCACAAAGTTGCGGGGAAATGTATCGGTAAGCTGTTGGTTTCTCAATATTCAGTGGGGTATAATCCTTGCGCTTTATGAAAATCCTAACCGTCCTTACCTATTATCGGCCTCACACCTCCGGCCTGACGATTTATGCAGAACGACTGGCGCGCGCCTTCGTCCAACGTGGCCATGAAGTGACGGTGATGACCACGCAATATGATCCGTCTTTGCCGCGCGAAGAAAATATGGATGGCGTGAAGATCATCCGCGTGCCAGTGATGTTTCGACTGAGCAAAGGAGTCATTGCACCGACTTTTGGTTGGGCCGCAACCAAACTGGTTGCCGATCATGATGTGGTTCAACTGCATCTCCCTCAATTTGATGCGCCCGGTGTTGCATTACGTAGCCGATTATTCGGCAAGCCCGCCATCCTCACGTATCATTGCGATCTTTTGCTTCCACCCGGCCTGTTCAATCGCTTCGTCAATCTCGTGGTCAAGTGGCAAAACAACATGGCTGCGCTTCTTTCGAATCAAATCGTGACCTACACGCAGGATTACGCCGACCATTCATCATATCTTTCCCGTTATCGATATAAATTGCAGACGATTCTTCCACCGGTTGAGCTGCCAAACGCTGACAAAAATGCAATCCAATCATTTGCGGAAGCGCATCATTGCTCTGACCATAAACCGGTCATCGGTATGGCGGCCCGCTTCGCAGCTGAAAAAGGAGTCGAGGTTCTGCTTGACGCGTTGCCGGTTATCTTAGAGAGATATCCGAACGCACAGGTTTTGTTCGCGGGACAATATCAAAATGTGATGGGCGAACAGGCTTACTATGATCGTTTGATGCCGCGTATTCGCCAATACGAGACTGCCGGTCATTGGAAGTTTCTCGGCAATCTCAATCCGGTTCAGATGTCGGCATTTTATCCTAACCTGGATGTGCTGGTTGTGCCGTCGCTCAATTCGACCGAGGCGTTTGGCCTGGTTCAAATTGAAGCCATGATGAAAGGTGTGCCATGTGTTCCTTCTGCGTTGCCCGGCGTGCGGATGCCGGTTCAGATGCATGGAACGGGATGCGTATCTAAGATTGGTGATTTGGATTTTTGGCTGAGTCCGTTCTCGAAGTCCTGAATAAACCGGATAAATTCCGCGGCAATATCGAATCCATCAAGAAAACGTATGATCCAGATACCGTCGCGGCGGAATACGAAAAATTCTTTGAAAGGCTGATGAAAAAATAAACGTCATTGACCTGACGCCTATGAAAGATTTTCTTTTTCTCCAACTGCGTGATCTTCCGTACTTCCGCGCCTTCCTGCGCGCGGTTGAATCATCCTATTATCAGGATTTGCCTTTGCCTGCGCCGGTTTATGATGTCGGTTGTGGGGACGGGCATTTCGCTTCCTTGACCTTTGATAAAAAAATTGATGTGGGTCTCGATCCGTGGCATGGCCCAATTCACGAGGCGAAGAGGCATGGCGCGTATCGATCTTTGGTCGAGGCGGATGGTGCCCATTCGCCTTTTCCAGGGAATTATTTCGCGAGCGGATTCAGCAACTCGGTGCTAGAACACATCCCGCATATTGATGCGGTTCTGACCGAGACCGTGCGTGTGTTGAAACCAAGCGCGCCGTTTTATTTCTGTGTGCCAAATACGCGCTATCTTTCGGAGCTTTCGGTTTCACACGTGCTGGGGAAGGGATATACTGAATGGTTCCGCAAAATTTCGCGCGTCTCTCATGCGGATGAGCCGGACGTCTGGCAGACACGTTTGGAGAGGGCCGGCTTTGAGTTGGTGCGCTGGTGGAATTATTTTTCTCCGTCGGCAATGCGCGTGTTAGAATGGGGACATTATTTTGGCGTTCCGTCTGTATTTGCGCGTGTCCTAACGGGCCGATGGATTATCGCTCCGACAAAATGGAATCTGTGGGCGACAGAACGATATGTAAAGAAGTACGCGTCACCAGAGGCCATTCAGAATGGAACGTTTACTTTTTATATTGCGAGAAAAACATAACAAACTATGTCAATCTGAGGGAGCGCAACGACTGAAGAGTTCTCGTTCACAGGTTACCCGAGATTCTTCCTACCTGCGGTCGCTCAGAATGACATGCTGAAACAACATGTCATTCGACGAAAAATATTTTTCGACCAACACGTATACCAACGTTTCATTCGCCAAATACGGCCAGTATTGGTGGTCGAATCGATTCTTTGCCGCGCTGGCACGCCGCTACGGCCGGCACGGTTCGCGTCTGCTGGAAATTGGTTCGGGACTGGGTCACCTCGTTGGCCAGTTGGAAGACCGCTTCGAAACATTCGGGTTGGATTTAAATCATTGGGCAGTCGCCCGCTCCAAGTTCGAAGCGAGGCGGACGCAATTGCAGACAGCCAGCGCACAGGATCTGCCTTTTGCGGATTCGACTTTCGGCATCGTCATCATCAAACACATCGTCGAGCATCTGCCAGACCCGGCGCGGGCGATGAGCGAAATTGGCCGCGTTCTCGAGCCAAACGGAATCCTGATCCTCGCCACGCCGAATCTCGATTCGCTTCTCAAGCCGTGGAAAGGCGATCAATGGATCGGCTATCTGGACCCAACTCATATTTCACTGAAGCCACCTGCTGAATGGTTTGAGTTGGTTCATAGTGTAGGATTAAATTCGTCTGCGCGTTTGCCGACGGTTTTTGGAACACGCCTTATATTCCGTTGATTCCGAATTCGATTCAAAAATTATTTTTCGGATCGCTCGGCGGATTTCAGGCGATCAGCACCTTTGTCTTTCTTCCCGTGCGCTGGGGCGAAAGCGTAATTGTGATTGCCAGAAAAAAATAATTGTTGAATAGTGAATGGTATGAACGATAATCGTCCCAAATTTAACGAACCCTCTGTATTAGATTATGTCAAATCCAAATTATCATTTGGACGCAGACCGAAGATCGAGATTCCCGAACCGCACATTGCAGAAAGCGCAGCGGAATTTGTTGTACCGGAAGGGATCGAGACCAAACCCGTCCAACTATTAACTATTAACCATCCATCATCAACACCATTTCCGTGGTTGGCGTTGGTCGCACTCGGTTTGGCTCTTCTTGGTCAAAGGATGTTTGAGCCGCCGAATCCTTCCGCCATGATCGGTATTGCTCTTTATTTGATGGCGCTGGCGTTTTTATTGTGGGCCATCCTGCGCGGCGAATGGACGCTCCTTGCATTCCCCGAATCATCGGCGGGAAATGATCCGCTCACCTTTCATCTAGCCGCCTTTTTAATTTCTATTCCGTTTGCAGTTCTGGCTTTCTTTTTCTTCTCCGGTAATTTATTCACAATTTTCAATCTTACACTTTGGTTGATAGCGTTAGTGGCGTTCGTTTGGTCGTTGTGGCTGCGTAATCCAAACAAACCCTCGCTTTGGCAACGAATCATCGAAATCATTTCACGCCGCGAATGGCAAATCCGCTTTACACGCTGGACGCTTTTGATCCTCGCCTTGAGCGGGATCGTGATCTTCTTTCGTGTTTATCACATCCAGCAAACACCCGCCGAGCCATTTAGCGATCACGCTGAAAAACTGCTCGATGTCTATGATGTGACCCAGGGGCTAACGCACATCTTCTTCCCGCGCAACGCAGGGCGCGAAGCCATCCAATTCTATTGGACGGTCTTGATGAACTGGATCTTTGGCACCGGCCTGTCGTTCCTGACTTTGAAGATTGATACGATTGGGTTTGGTCTTTTAACTCTACCATACATGTATTTGCTCGGCAAAGAGATCGGCGGTCGGCGCGTTGGATTCTGGCCTTTTTTATCGCGGGAATTAGTTACTGGCCGAATATGATTTCCCGGATCGGCTTACGCTTTCCACTTTACCCGTTGTTTGTCGCGCCGATGATGCTGTATCTCATCCGCGGCCTGCGAACTCACAACCGTAACGATTTTATCCTTTCTGGAATCTTTCTGGGACTGGGATTGAATGGTTACACCCCTTATCGCATTGTGCCGTTCCTGGCCGCAGCTGCGATCATTTTATATGTCATTCACGCACAATCCAAAGGCGCACGACGCGACACGCTGATTTGGTTCGTCATTGTTGGTCTAACTTCCTTGATGGTCTTCATTCCGCTTTTGCGTTATGTGACTGAGAATCCGGAAATGTTTTCTTACCGCGCTCTTACGCGCATCGGAACTATCGAACAACCCTTGCCAGGGCCGTGGTATCAAGTCTTCGTGTCCAATGTCTGGAACGGATTGAAAATGTTCAACTGGGACGACGGCAACATTTGGGTCGCTTCCGTGCCACATCGGCCCGCGCTGGACATTGTTTCGGGCGCGTTGTTCCTAATTGGAATTGTACTTATCCTCGCGCGATATCTTCAAAAGCACCACTGGCTCGACCTGTTTTTGCTTCTCTCCGTTCCTATCCTTCAACTCCCATCAACTCTTTCTCTAGCGTTCCCCGATGAGAACCCAGCTCTTAACCGCGCCGCAGGCGCGTTCGTCCCAACGTTTATCATCGTTGCCCTGGCGCTCGATGGTTTAATCAACGCCTTCGGGTCCGAAAAGAAGCGAAAGGTTTTAGCCTGGATTTTGGTGGGCGTGGTATTGTTCTGTTCCGCCGCACAGAATTATGACCTGGTCTTCAATCAATTTGATCAACAGTTTCGCCTCAATTCGTGGAATTCGTCCGAGATGGGCGCGGTCATTAAGCAATTCGGTTTGGTCTATGGCGAGACGGATACGGTCTGGATCGTGCCGTTTCCGTTTTGGGTGGATACGCGCCTGCCCGGAGTCTGGGCGGGAATTCCGAACCGCGACTTTGCCATATTCCCCGAGCAGCTGCCTGATACAGTACCCGTGCCAGGTACGAAGTTGTTCATGGTCAAGGCCAATCTGCAAGACCCGAATGCAAATGATCAGAAGTCGCTTGACATTCTCAAACAGCTGTACCCGCAGGGAATGGTCAGTTTGCATCATTCGCCCGTCCCCGGACATGACTTTTGGATTTACCTTGTGCCATCACAATAAACAAGATTCGGAGATAACAATCACTTGTCATCTCTCAGAACGGATTAAGGCTTAGATGATAAATTACAAACTATGATACCTAACGAAAAGCGTGCCTGGCTCTATGATGTTCTCTTGATCCTTGTATTAGGAATCGGGACTTATTTTCGCGTGATTGGTTTGAACTGGGATCAGAACGAGCATCTGCATCCTGACGAACGGTTCCTAACGATGGTGGAGAGTGCTCTTGAACCAGCGAGCAATTCACAGGATCCATTATTGGGTCCGCCGCCGACTGCCGCAAATCAGCAATGGCGCCAGGCTTATTTCGGCGTGATGCCAGACTGCCAAAAGTGGGGCGGATATTTCGACACCTATTGTTCACCATTGAACCCGCAAAACCGCGGTTACAGTTTTTTTGTTTACGGCGATTTGCCAATCGTCGTTGTCCGATATATCGCGGGCTGGGTCGGACAGACCGGCTACGATCAAGTTTAACCTGGTTGGAAGACAAGTTTCTGCCCTTGGGGATTTGCTAACGATCCTGTTGATCTATATCATCGCGGCGCGTTTGTATAATCGCCGCGTAGCCTTGTTGGGAGCGACATTTTCTGCGCTGGCGGTGTTGCAAATTCAACAATCGCATTTCTTTACGGTGGATACGTTCGCAAATCTATTTATTTTCCTGGCGATTTATTTTGCCGTGGAGATTTTTGCCAGGCGGGATCAGGAATCAAGTTTACAGCTCAACTCCGAATCCCAGTTCTCAAATCTTAAATCCCGAATAGCCTATTACGTTTTACGAGTTATCAAAGACCCACTCTTGCTTCTCAGTCTTGGATTCGGCGTTTCGTTCGGAATGGCCGCGGCCTCCAAACTCGATGCGGCTCCCCTTGCGATTCTTTTGCCGGGCGCATTCCTCCTGCGTTATTGGATTGTAGATCGTAAATCGGTGAGCGATGATACCCTCAACCGCTCACCATCCAGTGAATACTGGACTCTCGTTGCTATTTACTTAATCGCTGGCGCGGTCGCTTCGATCATCTCGTTCCGCATTTTCATGCCGTATGCCTTTCATGGACTTGGTTTAAATCCCGCATGGGTTGAAAACATGAAAGAACTGGTGGGACAATCCGGCGGCGATGTAGATGTGCCGTTCGCATTGCAATGGGCGCGGCGCTCACACCTTTTCTCGTTTGACAATTTGACGACTTGGGGACTTGGTTTGCCACTCGGTATTTTAGCCTGGATTGGCTTTCTCGTCATGCTTTGGAGAATTATCAAAGGCGAATTGCAGCATCTTTTGCTGTGGGGTTGGACTGCAATTTTCTTTGTGTGGCAATCCATGGCCTTCAACCCGACCATGCGTTATCAACTGCCGATTTATCCGCTGTTGTGCATGATGGCGGGATGGTTTGTGATTTATCTTTGGAATCAGGCGCAAAAGGCGGATCGGCGATTGTGGAAAATGGTTTATCGTCTATCATCTATTGCCATTGGCGCCATCGTACTGGCCTTAACTTTGGGCTGGGCTTACGCTTTCACAAGAATCTATACCCGGCCTGTGACGCGCGTCGCGGCAACAGCTTGGATTTATCAAAACGTTCCGGGCCCCATCAACCTACGCATCACAACCTCGGCCGGTACCGTATATCAACAACCCCTGCCGTTTCCATCCGGCAGTTTGATTCAAGCACCAGCACCCGATATCTTTCCATTTACAGCCAACGCCAGCGGCACATTGACTGAAGTTTATTTTCCGCATATCGAAGCCCTGATGCCTTCAGGCATGCAGCCAGCTACTGCTATTTCAACATCAACGCAAACATTCACTTCGAATCCGGTCCTGCCAGGCTGGGGGCCAGACTCCAATCCCGCCTCGGCCCAGACTTTTAGTCTAGATCTTACGCTCGACCCTAATGCCACGCCGGATCAATATCTGGCTACCTCATCCTTCACCTCTGATTTCTCTGCTCCAGCAAGTAATCCACGCGGCAGAGACTATGTTCTGACTCTTAATCATCCGCTTAAGGTGTTCGATGGTCAGACATATTTCATGCGCCTGGATACGACTGAGGTGGTGACCCTGGTCGGTGCGGCGCCCATCAACGAATCGGATTTCGATGATGGATTGCCTCTCCGTTACGGAAACTACGATGGCTTCGGCGGAATTTATCAGGGCGGACTTAATTTACAAATATATTGGGACGATAATGCTGCTAAGCTGACGCGCTTCGTTGACACCCTGACTTAGGGTGATTACATTTTTATGTCATCCAACCGTCAATGGGCATCGGTCACCCGCGTGCCAGAGCGTTATCCGCTGACCAGCGTCTATTATCGTGCCCTCATCGGCTGCCCAGCTGATAAGGATGTCATTTGGTGCTATAACGTTGCCACGCCAGGCATGTTCCAGGGACAGCTCGGCTACAAACTAGTTCAGGTCTTTGAGTCATTCCCAACGCTTGATATTCCTGGGGTTATTAATTGGCAAGCCAATGATCAATTCGCAGAAGAAGCTTTTACTGTTTACGATCATCCGAAAGTATTGATCTTCCAAAAGACTTCGAATTTCGATCCTGCAAAAGTCCAGGCTTTGCTCGGCGCGGTGGACTTGAGCAATGTGGTTCGCCTCACGCCCAAGCAAGCCAACAGCTACAAAAGCCTGATGCTTCCTACCGATAAGCTGGCTCAACAACAGGAAGGGGGAACCTGGTCGCAGTTGTTCAATTACGATTGGATTCAAAATCGTTATCCCATCCTTGGTTTGATCATTTGGTATTTATTTATCTTTATCCTTGGACTGTTGGCCTACCCAATCGTCCGCCTGGCATTGCCGGGACTGGGCGATAAGGGCTATCCGCTTTCGCGCGCGCTCGGATTGATTCTGTTCGGATTCTTGTGCTGGATAAGCGGATCGCTCGGGGTGCCGGTCACGCGAGTCACTGTCGGTGTGATATTTGTTCTTGTAGCGGTGGCCGGCCTCAGTCTCGGATGGATGCAAAGAGATGAACTTCTCACGGAGTGGAAGTCAAAGAAAAAATATTCTTAATGATCGAAGGCTTGTTCCTCGCCTTCTTCCTCTTCGATCTGCTCATCCGCATCGGTAATCCGGATTTGTGGCATCCATCCAAAGGTGGCGAGCGCCCGATGGACTTCTCGTTTTTCAATGCCATTATGAAAAGTACGAGTTTCCCGCCGTATGATCCGTGGTTCGCTGGCGGTTATATTAACTATTATTATTACGGTTTTGTCCTGGTGGGAATGCCGGTGAAACTTCTCGGCATTGTGCCGACAATCGCGTATAACTTTATTCTGCCAACATTGTTTGCGATGGTGGCGATAGGCGCGTTCTGCATCGCGTGGAATTTGGTGGATGGGAATCGGGAATCAGGAATAGAGAACGAATCCCGAAAAACGATCTTCGATTTCCGATTCATCGCCGGCTTGATGGCCGCACTATTGATGGTCGTGCTTGGAAATCTTGGCACGATCCGCATGGTGTATCAGGGCTTTGAAGAAATGGCTGCGCCTGGAGGCAGGATTGTCAATGCCAATATTCCTCAAAGAATTGTTTGGGCAGCGGAGGGATTGGGAAAAGCGGTGATGGGGCAACCGCTTCCGTACGGACGCGGTGACTGGTATTGGGACCCAAGCCGGGTCATTCCGCCCGGACCCGGCAACGAGATTACTGAATTCCCGTTCTTTACGTTCCTCTATAGCGACCTACATGCGCACATGATGGTCATGCCGATTGCATTGTTTGTGGTGGCGTGGGCATTATCCATTGTGCTGGCGCGCGCCCGCTGGCGGAATAAATATGCTGCCGCGCTGGGTTTCCTAATCGGCGGATTGGCGATTGGCGCGTTATATCCGACAAACCTTTCTGACATTTACACCTATCTTCCCCTTTCATTGGCGGCGCTGGCATATGCGATATGGAATTACTCAGATATTGTCAAGGCGCGCTGGGTGATTGAGATTCCAACAGTCTTCAAGAAAATGGCATTGATCATGGGAGCGTTTGTTTTGTTGATAGTACTTTCCTATGGCCTATATGAACCTTATCGTGCCACGTACAGCCAGGGATACACGTGGGTGGATTCTCTGGACAGCCTCGGAAACGCCGATCTGGTCTTATCTCACCCATTGGGGCGTGTTCTTGTTCCTGATCACGATGTGGCTGGCATGGGAAACACGTCAATGGATGGCAGAAACACCGGTCTCGGCACTGAATAAACTGCGCCGATATCAAATCCTGATTGATGCGGCTGTTGCCATTTTCCTGATGGCGCTGCTTTATCTAGCTTATCACCAAGTGGAGATTGGCTGGGTGGCGTTGCCGTTGGCAGTATGGGCCGGCATTTTGCTTCTGCGTCCCAACTTGTTGGACGTGAAACGAATTGTTCTGTTCTGGATCGGCACAGCGCTAATGATCACAATCATGGTCGAGCTGGTCGCGGTGCACGGCGACATTGGCCGTATGAACACGATTTTCAAGTTTTATCTGCAAGCGTGGTTGTTGCTTGCGGTTTGCTCTGGAGCCGCGTTTGTGTGGATTGTGCAGGGGCTCTATCAATGGAATCCAGGCTGGCGGAACTTCTTCCAGATTGGAACGTCCTTGTTCTTGGCAGGCGCATTCGCATTCACATTGACCGCGACAGTTGATAAAGTTTCGGACCGCATGGCAAACAATGTGCCGTTTACTCTCGATAGCATCACATACATGAAGTACGCGCAATATGCCGACTTTGGTGTAACCATGAATTTGGTTCAGGATTACGAAGCCATCCGCTGGATGCAGGATAATGTACAAGGCTCGCCGGTCATCGTCGAAGCCAACTGCCCGGAATATCGCTGGTGCACGCGCTTTACCATTTATACCGGCCTGCCCGGTGTGGTAGGATGGAATTGGCACGAGCGGCAACAACGTACCCTCACGACAGAGCTCGTGGAGGATCGAGTCAGCGAGGTAGACGAGTTCTACACCACCACTGATATTCAGTCTGCCCTCGCTTTCTTGAAAAAGTACAATGTCAAATATATAATCGTAGGACAATTGGAGCGCGCGGAATATGCTGGTCCGGGACTCGACAAATTCGAATCGCAGAACGGCAAACTTTGGAACTCAATTTATCGCGAGGGCAATACTGTTATCTATCAGGTCAATCCATGAGCGAAACCATTTTGCATATCACGTCGCGTGGGGCATGGAAGACTGCTCAAGAGCAAGGTCAATATGACGCCTCGAGTTTGACAGGCGATAGATTTATTCATTGTTCGACCCGTGAACAAGTTTTGCCGGTTGCTGAAAAGTTTTATAAGGGACAAGCTGGACTGATTTGCTCGTTATTGATTCAACGCGTCTCGCCGCTGAGCTGAAGTGGGAGCCGCCCTTCGATGGCGCACCTCCAACCGGAGTTCCCGTAGGCGATTCGTTCCCTCATATTTATGGACCGATTAATCTGGATGCCGTTGTTCAAGTCATCGATTTTGAGTTCACCGCGGATGGAAAATTCATTTTGCCGACGCTTCCATAAATAAGGAATTGACATGAGTTCCATTCTTGCATTTGTCTCGTGGTACGCCATCATCACACTCTTGGGCTGGCTGACATTTCCGCTGGCCTATTTTCTCTTTCCTGCACTGGCAGATCGCGGCTACAGTCTTTCACGCGTCGCAGGGCTGTTGATCTGGGGCTACGTCTTTTGGATCTTCACCTCGCTTGGATTGAACTCAAAACAACGTCGGCGGGATTTTATTTGCGTTGCTGGTTTTGATTGGTCTGAGCGCATGGGCGTTATCCAATATCGAAAATCGAATATCAAGTATATTCTCCTGGCTGAAAACGAACCTGCGCCTCGTGGTCACCGTTGAAGTTTTATTTCTAATCGCATTTGCCTTTCTGGCCATTTTGCGTGCCGGAAATCCTGAACTCGATGGCACGGAACGTCCTATGGAATTGATGTTCATCAATGCCATCCTGCGCTCGCCGACATTTCCCCCTCATGACTCATGGCTTTCCGGTTACGCCATTTCTTATTATTACTTCGGTTATGTGATGACTGCTATGCTCGCCAAGCTCGCGGGGCTCACCGGCAGTATCGCTCACAACCTGATGACGTCGCTCATCTTTGCATTGGCCGCGTATCGGCGTGTATGGGATTCTGTACAACTTATTGGCAGTTTGGAAGCCAAAAATCGAAAACCGCCTCACAATTCCCAGTTTTCGAACCATCTTCTCTGCTTTCTCTGGCTCCTCTGTTTCTGCTTTTCGTCAGCAACATCGAAGGTTTTTTGGAAATCCTGCATCGTCATGGAATCTTTTGGCCGGCCCAATCAACCTCCAATTTCTGGACATGGCTTGGAATCAAGGATCTAAGCGATCCACCGACTCAGCCTCTGGCTTGGATTCCGGATCGCTTCTGGTGGTGGTGGCGCGCTTCACGCGTCGTCTCTGACTTTGATTTGAGGGGCAACTTTCAGGAGATCATTGACGAGTTCCCATTCTTCTCCTTCCTGCTGGGTGACCTGCATCCGCATGTGCTGGCAATTCCATTCAATCTACTTGCTGTGGCAATAGCATTGAATTTTTTCTCGGCGGTTGGCGCGGTGAGATTGAATTCTTAGGCTTTCATTTGAACATCAGTAAAACAGGCTTCCTGTTCGCGGCGTTGACATTCGGTGGTCTGGCTTTTCTCAACCCTTGGGATATTCTCGTCGATGCGGCCTTGATTATTCTCGCTTACGTTCTATTCCGTGTCTATGAGGATGGTTGGTCTTGGTCGCGCGCCGAAGATGTCTTCGTGTTTGGGATCCCGCTCGGCTTGTTTGCGTTTATTTTGTATCTGCCGTTTTATTTCGGCTTTTCATCGCAAGCCAGCGGCATCTTGCCGAACATCATCAACCCGACACGCGGCGTGCAGTTATGGGTGATGTTTGCGTCATTTTTCATTCCGCTGATCGCATACCTCATTTATCTCTCATTCGTTGAAAAGCGAAGGGCGCGCTGGTCACTGGCAATTCTACTAGCTGCCGGCCTTGTCCTTTTGCTTTGGGGCTTCTCGTGGCTCTTGAGCTTGGGCGTTAAATTCATTGACCCGCTGACTGCCCAGCAATTTCTCCAATCGCAAGGTGCCGCTGATCTTCAGTCGCTATTTATGGAGGCCACTGTGCGGCGTCTCTCAGACATCGGTGGAATATTAACTCTCCTTGTGATTCTTGTTCCGCCACTTGCATTTATTATTGCAAATTGTAAGACAATTCCCGAAGGCGACCTATCTTCCTCCGCCGTCAACCTTCAACCATCAACCATTAACCGTCAATCATCGACATTTGTTCTCCTCCTTATAGTCATTGCATCCCTCCTGGTAATTGCTCCCGAATTCTTTTATTTGCACGACGAGTTCGGCACACGTATGAACACGATCTTCAAATTCTACTATCAGGCATGGCTGTTGTGGAGCATCGCCGCGGCGTTTGGCACGGCGATCCTTCTTCAAAACTTGCGCGGCGCATGGGATTGGATATTTCGCATCGGTCTTGTGATTTTAATGTTTATCGCGTTGACTTATCCGG
This sequence comes from uncultured Chloroflexia bacterium, assembly GCA_963752775.1. Lineage (GTDB taxonomy): Bacteria > Chloroflexota > Anaerolineae > Anaerolineales > Villigracilaceae > Fen-1038. The sequence goes on along the minus strand of CAVVZL010000004.1, from coordinate 135,546 downwards.
TTCTGGGGGTGGCAAATAAGACCAATAATTTCAATCCAACCTTTGGCTGGACGCTCGACGACTTCGTTCGCTTCCAGCGCAACGCTCCCGATGAAGCTGCCGCTATTGAATGGCTCAAGTCCGCGCCGTATGGCGTGGTTGCGGAAGCGGTCGGCGGAGGCTATACCAGTTATGGACGCATCTCCGAATATACCGGTTTGCCAACCGTGATCAATTGGCCCGACCACGAATCCCAATGGGGACGCACCGGCGCTAATATGGGCACGCGTCAGGATGATATCAAAACTCTATATAGCACACCCGACTGGCAGGCCGCGCTGGCGATTATCAATCAATACAATATTCGATACATCTACATTGGCGATCTCGAGAGCTCCACGTACACCGTGCAGGACGACAAGTTCCGGAACTCATCTCACTCAGGTTTTTCAGCACGGCAATGTGACAATCTACGAAGTCAAGTAAAATATAACCAATGAAACCCTTCCGTCATCAAACTGCTCTTTATGTCGCCGCCTTTCTTTTGGCACTCGCTGTTCGTTTGATCCGTCTAGGCACGTGGACACTGACCGATACTGAGGCTCAATGGGCACTGCAAGCGCTTGGCGTTGTGCAAGGTGCGCATCCCGTGCTGGGTTCACAACCCGCCTATGTTTTATTAACCAGCATCGTTTTCTTTTTCTATGGCGGCGGGACAAATTTTCTGGCGCGATTTGTTCCGGCGCTCGCCGGATCATTCCTTGTCTTCGTTCCATTTCTTTTTCGTGAACGCCTCAAACCCCGCCCGAGTTTGATTCTCCGCCTTTTTCCTCGCATTCGATCCGGGCTTGGTTGCGCTATCGCGTCAAGCTGGCAGTTCGATCCTCGCCGTAACATTCCTTCTTTTTGCATGGGGCTTCTGGCAACGGAAGCAGCCTCGTTTGGCCGGGGTATTTGCCGCGTTGGCTTTGCTTTCGGGATCAGCACTTTGGGAAGGCTTGCTTGGTCTCGTACTTGCATGGGCAATTTGTCAGGCGCTGGAGGCGCGCGGGAAAACGGAGAACGCTAAAAATTCGGAAAGTAGCGAATGGTTGTCTGCATTGTGGTTTGGAATCGGGACTCTGCTCGTCGGCGGGACATTGTTCTTTTTATCACCGAATGGACTGAGCGCATGGTTATCGTCCTTGCCGGAATATCTGAGCGGCTGGATTCATCCATCAGGAATATCCGCAGGCATGATGCTGGCCTCGTTGATCGCTTACCAACCATTGGCAGTGATTCTGGGATTGATCGCCATCGTGCGCGGCTGGATATATGGAAGCAAACGTGCGATGCGGCTGAGCATCTGGATGTTGGTTGCATTATTGCTCGCTGTGTTTTATCCATTCCATCAGGTGAGCGATCTGGTTTGGATGCTCATTCCGCTGTGGTCGCTAGCGGCGCTGGAATTGGCGGGCGCAGTGAACATACTGCCTGCTGAACGACGGCAGGTGGTTGGCGTGGCTGGATTAAGTATCTTCATTCTATTCTTCGTCTGGCTTCAATTTCTGGCCATTACCACATTGCCGATTCCTTCTTCACAAGCCAGCGATAGCATTTGGCTGATGGCTGGTTCATTGGCACTGCTGGTCATTTGCATTTTACTGGTGGGCGTGGGATGGTCGGCCCGCACTGCGCAGTTCGGTGCGACGTGGGGAATTGCGCTGGCCTTGGGAATCTATTCGTTTGGTGCAATGCTTAGCGCGGGGGAATCTTCGCGTCACACAGGATCAGGAGATGTGGACTGCAGATAAAACTCCGGCACAAGCCAGTTTGCTTTTGACAGTCGTCAATGAAATGTCGGATTGGAGCAACGACAATATCAATGCTCAACCAATCACGATCGTCGGAGTCGATTTCCCCGCGCTGGAATGGCTTCTGCGGGGGCATCAAATATCCTTGGTCAGCGTGTTGAGCAATTCTGCTTCACCTCCGTTTGCCATTACGGCAAATCAAAATGATCCGACTTTGGCGAAGGCGTATCGCGGCGAGTCATTTGTTTGGAGGCAGGCCTCTCTATGGGATAATGCCGCCCCATCGGATTGGATGCGTTGGCTGGCCTATCATCAGATGCCGCAGAATTCAGAGACAGTCATTTTCTGGATGCGCAATGATCTTTTCCTTGATACGAAGAGTACGAAGCCATAATCTTGACACTGTCCTCCCGAAAGGACTCGAGTGCGGTGGAATGATTTCGATGACAAAAATTGCTCCAAATATTATTGCAATTGACGGGCCAGCCGCCTCGGGCAAATCCACGCTCGGGCGGCGGCTGGCTGATTCGCTAGGTTATCTTTTTTTTGATACGGGCGTGATGTATCGCGCCGTGACGTGGACCACTTTGCAACGCGGCCTGAATGTCCGAGACGAGGCAGCGGTTACCGACTTGGCAGAGAAAATCCAGATTGATGTGTCGCCCGCCTCAATACCAGACGGACGCGTCTGTGACGTGATCGTTGAAGGCAAAGATGTCACGTGGGAAACGCGTCGACTTGAAGTGGATGCGAACGTTTCCATCGTCTCGGCGTATCGCGGGGTGAGAAGCGCGATGAGCAAACAACAGCGACGCATCGGCCAGCGCGGACGCGTGGTCATGGTCGGACGCGATATCGGCACAGTGGTTTTGCCTGAAGCAAATTTGAAAATCTATCTCGATGCGTCAGCGCAGGAACGCGCCCGCAGGCGTTCCAATGAGATCAAAGCGCGCGGCGGCAAAGCCGATTACGAGGACATCCTTGCCAGCGTGATCGAGCGCGACCGAATTGATTCGACGCGTGATGTCGCGCCTTTGCGTGCTGCCGAAAATGCCGTGGTGATTGATTCAAATTCAATGAGCGCGAATGAAGTGTTCGAGAAGGTGAAGAGGTTGTGGGAGTAAGTTGTTTGTAAAAAGCCAAAGGTTTCATCCTTTGGCTTTTCTTTTTATTCAGTGACCTTGCCCAATCGTTTATCCACTTCCAAACCATTTTTCTAATCTTTAAAACTTGCTTTCAAGGTACAATCCAATCTTCGATTGGATGGTTCATATGAATGAAACTTTAGAAATAACAAACGGGGCAAAAAATATTCGCTGGCAGGATGTAGTCGCCCGTTATGCAAGCTCCGACTTGCGGCGCAGTTTGTGGCAAGTGGTCAATACGCTCGTGCCGTTCTTTGCTCTTTGGTATTTGATGATCCGCAGTGTGGAAATCACTTACTGGCTAACTTTACTTCTCGCAATTCCCACTGCTGGATTCATGGTGCGCTCTTTTATCATCTTCCACGACTGCGGCCACGGTTCGTTCTTCAAATCGAAGAAAGCCAATGACACACTTGGGATTATCACCGGCCTGCTAAACTTTACTCCATACTATCGCTGGCGCCACGAACATGCCATTCATCACGCCACTGCCGGTGACCTGGATCGGCGCGGCATTGGCGACGTTTACACCATGACGGTAAAGGAATATCTTGATGCGCCGTGGTGGAAGAAGTTCGGTTATCGCATGATGCGTAATCCGCTGGCGTTGTTTCTGATTGGCCCCTTGATAGTGTTCGTGATCGTAGAGCGGATTCCACCTGCCAAAGGCAAACGCGAAATTGCCAGCGTATGGTGGACCAATTTGGCTCTGGTTGCATTGGTTGGTTCACTCATCTGGCTGATCGGCTGGAAAACCTATCTGTTGGTGCAATTGCCAGTTTTGATGCTTGCCACCTCCGTTGGGGTTTGGTTATTCTACGTTCAGCACAATTTTGATCCGACCTATTGGGAACATCAAGATCAATGGGAATTTGCCAAGGCCGGCCTGGACGGCAGTTCGTTCTACAAACTACCTGTTGTACTGCAATGGTTTACGGGCAATATCGGGTTTCATCATATCCATCATTTGAGTCCGAAAATCCCGAATTACAAATTGCCCGAATGCCACAAAGAGAATCCCATCTTCCATGTCAAGCCGATGACTCTGCTCTTCAGTCTCAAATCGCTCCGCTTGCGCCTTTGGGATGAAGAGAGTGGCAGGATGGTCGGCTGGAATTTTCTGAAGCGATATCGCCGGGCCCCAATGACGGTATAATCGAGTAGGGAGCGGCGGCTAACCGCTCCCTCTCACACCACCGGACATGCGGGGCCGCATCCGGCGGTTCACCGAGAATGACGCAGAATTGCTTGCGCTGGACTTTCTTCTGTCTCGTGCCGAGGACAGCTCGACCCTCTGCACAACTCCCATAGGCTTCACCCATTTCGTTTGCACAGCACTATCTCTATCTGAGATATTCGGTCTTCTATGTTCGTCCCTCGAACTGCTCATCGTACTCATCCTCTCGATGTTCAGCCCTTCCTGAATAAATAATTCAGTACTATGACCTCGGCTGACTCCTGTCGTCTCAATCTGACATCTCTGCCAGGGTTGCTTTGATAGCCGGACGACAGGCCTCCCCAGGTAAGAACCGTTGACTTTCCCTGCACCCCTGTCCCATTTACTGCTTCGGCCTTTGACTGCATTGGGCTTCGTTGTAGTTTGCCAACTCGCCCGACCTCACAGCCTCTTATGGGCTTCTTGTTCATCAGGTCGCAGATTTGCCTCCAGCTTCCTCCAGACCCCACCTCTCGGTGACGCCCTTGCTCTTGGCTAACGGTTGGTGCAGTCCACCTCCGTAAAGGTATTTCACCTTCTAGTCAACGCCCATGCTGGGCGCAAATTTCATCAATCCGGTTTACTCAAGTATGTTTCGTTGACCCATTGGCTTTGTGTGGGATTAATTTTTGCCCATCCATCGCTCTCCGCATATACCTGCACAATCGTATTGGCGGGAAGGGCGCCAATTTTATTTCCGTCGGGATTATCGCGCACATTAAGTCCCGCCGCGGGAATCACTTTGGCTTGAAATAGATTGGGAGGCAGAGGAGGGGTCGGGGGAATGCTGGAGGGATTTATAACCAGTATCGCGTAGCTTGGGTTGCCCACATAAATCCACTGATCGTGGGCGGGTGTGATCGCGCCCCATTGATCATCAGTGATAAACCAAATCGGCGCCAATTGATCTTTGGTAAGTGCTCCGATTTTGCTTCCCGAAGGAGTGGAACGGATGTAGAGCCCGAGTGGCGTTTTGACCTGCGCCCAGCCAATGGGCTGGGATGGAATAGTAGCACCTCCATTCCATTGATACAGGGAAAATGCTTGCCAGAGTTCCGGCGTGGTTTGAGTGTCGTCGGCGGCCCACATAAAAACTCCATGAAGAGTTGGGTCGGCATTCACCGTCGATAAGAACTGGGTTATCTGATCCGGTGTTGGCTCGACCCCAAGGTCGGTATACATATCTCCCGCTACAATCGGCATCGGAACTTGAGGTGCATTTGGAATGCTGGCATAATGTTGCTGGCTCTGTTTCAATTTACCGATGGGGTCTACGCCTCTCCAATAAACCTGCGGGCAGACAAAATCCACCTTGCTTAAGAACGTTGCCCATGGAAAGAGCGGATGTTGGAATGGATCCCAAAACGTATTCAATCCAAGTGGCAAACTCGACAAGGCTGGGCGCAACACATTCATGAATAAAGCTGCGCCTGTATAATTATTCTCGACTTCCGCCTCTACATCAATCAAATAAAAATCCGGATTGTAGCGCTGGCAAGCGCTAGTAACAACCTGTGCCTCCTGCTGTGGCGCTTTTGTAAGATAGGAATATCCCCAAGCCGCAACCGTAATATTATTCTGTCTTAATACCTGGATCAATAATTCTAATCCTCCCAAAATTGTGAAACCATCGCAGATCTTAAGCACTACCGATTGGACGCCTGCCATTTGCAAGCGGGCAAGAATTTGATAGGGATTGCCGCTTTCGATGGCCGCTGGTTGCCAAATATAGACGCCTTTTCCCACATTGTTGAAATTATACATGTTCACCTCATCTATGCTTTCGGCGGATGTGATGCAATTGGGCGCATTATAGCATAATGGTTCTGTATTGCTGAACCACAATAGTTTGGATGAAAAACAGTCAGGTATAATGCGGCATATGATTAACGCACTGATCTTTGACTTCGATGGCCTCATCCTTGATACCGAAACAGCTGAAATCCGCACTTGGCAAAACATCTACGCCGAATACGGCTATCCTTTTCCACAGGATGAATTCATCAAAACTATTGGCGGGTACGGCATCTCGACATTCGACGCGGCGCTCCATCTGCATGGCCTGATGCGCGGTTCGCTCAATGCTGATGTCTTGCGTACCCGCTTTCGAAATGAGAGCGGAGATGAAATTCGGCGCAGTCCGATTCTTCCCGGTGTAAACAATATATTGAATGAAGCAGAGCGCCGAAATATGAAACTTGCTGTCGCTTCAAGTTCTCCGCATTCATGGGTGGATACGAATCTGACTCGCCTCGGCTTGTTCCAGCAGTTCGATAAGATCATCTGCGGCGACGATGTCGCGCCTGGCAGAACCAAGCCAAAGCCTGATCTATTCTTGAAGGCGCTGAATCAACTAAACGTCAAAGCAAATGAAGCGCTAGTATTCGAAGATTCCCCCGACGGAATCGAAGCGGCAAATGCCGCGGGAATCACCGTGGTACTTGTGCCGAATCCGACTACATCGTTGCTGCCGTTTAAAGGTGAGTATCTTTAAATTGAAATCACTTGCCGACTCGTCGCTGGCCGATATACTCCATTATGCGGCCACGAGAAGGAAAACCTAAAGAACATGCAAATCCATTACCTGGCGGAAATGATACCCGTAAATGGCAAAGGTGATAGCCAGCGGGAACAACTGCGGGCGGCGGAACAACGTCCAGAAGAAAAGCTTCCAGTAATGGATCCGTTCCTTATCAATGATCCCCAGCCGCAGGATGGAACGAAAGAAAGCCATGAAATGTTCGAAATCCAACGGGACGGCAATCTTGGGGGTTTTGTATTCCGTTAAAAGTGTAATGACGCGCGCATAGTAGTTTTTGGGCGCATATAACGAGTTGATGACGGTTTTGTAACCTTTATGCAGGATGTCAATGTTCATCTTTGGAATGATGTTGGTCGTGCCATCGACATTATCGCCCGACATCGAACCCAATAAGCGGCCTTCACGCATCAGGCGTTCATGTAATCTTGTGCCGATAGGCGCCTGCAATAACCCGACCATGGCGGTCACAATGCCACTTTTTTGGATGAATTCGATCTGTCTCTGGAAGATGGACGGTGTGTCGCTATCGAAGCCGATGATGAACCCGCCCTGAACCTGCAATCCACTGCGCTGGATGCGTTTGACATCCTCCACCAGATCGCGGCGTTGATTTTGCTTCTTATTGCATTCTGCTAGGCTGTCATTATCTGGCGTTTCAACACCGATAAAGACCGTGTCGAAACCTGCCTCGGCCATTAAATCGAGCAGCTCCTGATCGTCGGCGAGGTTGATTGAAACCTCGGTGGTGAACACGAAGCCCCTCTTATCCTTTCGCCATTCGATTAACGCGGGCAGGAGACTTTCTTTGAGATGTCGCTTGTTTCCGATCAGGTTATCGTCCACGAAGAAAACCACTCCGCGCCACCCGAGACGATAAAGTCCATCCAGTTCTCGAATAATTTGTTCGGAGGTTTTGACGCGCGGCCGGTGTCCCAGCAGAGAAGTGATATTGCAAAATTCGCAATCGAAAGGACAACCCCGCGAATATTGAATGGCCATGGTCGTGTAACGCTTCAAATCGGCCAGTTCCCATAGAGGGGCAGGAGTTTGGTGGATATCCGGGAACTCAGTTGAAGTATAGATATGTTTTGCATAACCCTGCTCCAGATCTTTTAGAAATGGAGGCAAAGTCATTTCAGCTTCATTCAATACGAAATAATCCACGTCTTTGAATTGCTCGTACTCCTCGGTAAACAGCGGTCCCCCTGCCACAACTTTGAGACCAGCAACTTTACACCGCGCAATCACTTGCCGGGCCGATTTCGCGTTGTATCACCATTGCACTGACGAAGGCAATATCGGCCCAGGCCAGATCTTTCTCATTGAGTTTTCCAACGTTCAAATCAACCATGCGTTTTTTCCACTCAGAGGGTAGCATGGCCGCCACAGTCATCAAGCCCAGAGGAGGCAGAGAGGCTTTCTTACGAATGAATTTCAAGGCATGCTTAAAACTCCAGAAAGTATCTGGGAATTCGGGATAAATCAAAAGCACCTTCATGGCAAGTTCGCTCCTAAATGTCTATATTCCATTTTTACCAACAACTAGATTGCACAGGAATTGGCCCCGGATGAATCCTTGCTAACTGTGTGGGCAAGTCATTATGGTGGGGATATTTTCACCATTATAATACAGTAACATAATTACGCTTTGTAATCGCTTTAGCGACTCTAACTCTAGATCCCCTAATTTACGCTAAACAATAGATAAAAAAGCCCGGAATCAATCTGGGCCCGGCCCGATGCAACGAGCATGGCAAAATACGATTTAAGGGGATAGCCTATCGCTAGTTGATTTGCTCTCCGTAAAGCTTGCGATGCACGATGCTCAATGCACGCACCTGTTCCGCGGCATGATAAGACGACCGAACCAGCGGCGCCGACTCCACCCACTTGAAGCCGATCTCCATTCCGTAGCGTTTCAACTCAACAAACTCCTCCATTGTGTAGTACCGATCCATCGGAAGATGCTTCTTACTCGGCTGGAGATACTGCCCAATAGTCAGGATATCCACACCCCATGAACGCTGATCGCACATCACGGCTTTGACTTCATCCATCGTTTCACCGAGCCCGACCATGATGCCGGATTTGGTCAACACTTCTGGATCAAGTTTCTTGGCATTGGATAACGTGGCCGCAGCCCAATCGTAATTATCCTGCGGCTGGACTTGTTTGAATAATCGCTGTACCGTTTCAACGTTGTGATTTAAAATCTCAGGCCGCGCCTCCATTACGATCTTCAACGCTTCGAGCGAACCTTTGAAATCCGGGATCAACACTTCAATCGAGCAACCCGGCAAGAGTTCGCGGATGCGATGGATGACCATTGCAAAAATCGGCGCGCCCCCATCACGCCGGTCATCACGGTTGACCGAAGTGATCACCACATGTTTCAGATTCATGGATTTCACAGCCTGGGCTACGCGCTCGGCTTCGCCCCAATCCATAAGAGCGGGCTTGCCATGCTTGATATCGCAAAACCCGCAGGTACGCGTGCAGACATCGCCGAGCATGAGAAATGTCGCAGTGCCTGATCCCCAGCACTCCCCCATGTTCGGGCACATGGCCTCTTCGCATACCGTATGCAATTCTTTCGAGCGCATCAAAGTTTGGAGACGCTGGTAAGTCTCGCCTGAAGGTGCGCGCACCTTGATCCATTCCGGGCGGCGCAATGGGCGAGCATTTAAATTATCGGGATTGACTCGATTTCGAGTAGGAGTATTGGTCATGAGATTGATTGCAGAGAAGCTCTAAGAATTGGAATAAGACATATCTCGCACAGTCATTTTTTTCGGACCTTTAGTCTTAAGCCTTTCACTTCGACTACTTCGACGCTCTCGCCTGTGCGAATCTGACTTGACCCGTCAACGGGTTCCGCGCTCCAGAGCTCGGACCCAACCTGAACTTGTCCCGCCGCACCAAAATCGCTTTTCGCGAAACCTGTTTTGCCGATCAATGTTTGTACACCCGATTGCAATGGAGAATGCAAAGTGCGCAAGGCGAATGTCAAGATTGCAGCAAATATCAAACCAAAGAGAATGCCGACTGCAACAACCAGTGGAACGGACACGCGCTGGAATTGCGGCACGCTCGGCGAGTTGAACAACATCAGCGCGCCGAATATAAATGACGCAATCCCTACTATCGTGAGTGCACCATGTGTTGGTGCTTTGATATCGAGTATGAACAGAACAAACGCGGTGACAATAAAAATCAAACCAAACCAGTTGACCGAGAGCAGTCCCATGCCATAGATCGCGAGCGCCAGGCAGACCACACCAACAAAACCGGACACCCAAGTGCCGGGATGGGACAATTCGGTCAACAATGCATACGCGCCGAGCGAGAGCAAAATGAAGACGATGTTCGAGTTGGTCAGGATCAACAAAAGCTGTTCAATCACATTCATATCGAGCGGCTCAACCATCGCGTTGGCCGTATGAAGCGTGAGTGTGCCACTGGGCATGGTCACAATGAAACCATCAAGTTTTTTGATCACATCGTTGACATCTGTTGCAGTGAAATCTATAAGGTGGGCCTGTAAAGCCTCGGATGCAGAAACTGCTTTAGCATTATCAATCATATCCTGTGCCAATTGAGTCGCATCAGCGCCACGCCGTTCAACCAGCGGTCGGATGGTCGCCTTCATGATTTCTTTTTGCTTGGTTGCGAGAGTTGAGTCGAGGTTTTGACCGCTCGAATCAATCGGGCTGGATGCACCAATAGCTGCCTCGGGAGCCATCGCCGCAACATCAGCTGAAATTGTGATCAACGCCCCGGCACTGCCAGCCATCGCACTATTCGGCGCGACATAAACCACCACAGGCACGGTGCTGGCGCGTATATCCTGAATGATATTGTCCATGCTTTGCAGATCGCCGCCGGGTGTATCCAGTTGGATGATGAGGGCTTCCGCATTGCTCCCCTCAGCAGTATGAATTCCGCGCTCAAAATACTCCTGCATGGCAAGCTCAATCGTCCCATTTGCGTTCATCACAAGAATGAGCGGCTGCGCCGTTTGAGCATGAGCACAGTGAAATGTAAAAAACAATTCGGCTAGGAAAACCAATAAAAGGCTGATTTGTTTCATAGGGACTCCGAAAAAGATTATAACCCCAATATATTGTTGCGGTAGGGATATAACGGCGCCGTGTCCCTACATTAAAATTGTTCTGCGCATACCTTTTCCATCTAGTTGGACAAGCTTACTCTTCTCTCTTCGGGGACGATGTCGCCCTCGCACACCTCGCCCTTTAGAGTCGGCTGATCCTGACATTCCAGAATTAATATTAGTTCACTTCGCAAACTTTTCTCCAAGGCCAGTGGATAGAAACTGCCCTCTCGCACTTGTGGCACCGCAAACGTGATCTGACCCGCGTGCGTATCATCTTCGGCTTGTATCGTTTGGCGTGACCGAGACGAAGCTTTATAGATTGCGAGCCGGGATTTAAGGAACGATTTCTGAAACTGTTCGCTGTTTCGGATTGAGGAAGGCGCGTTATCGAAGTTTGGCGAAGGTTCGCTTGCAACATTTGGCTACGGCTGCTGCCATAAATGTTCTGCGAGTTATCCAATGGGCGGAAGGCTTTCGACCCGTAAGTCATCACAGCGCGGCGTTTGCTGCGCTTCTCTCCCAAGCATGACTTCGCCAACAGAATCGCGATCTTACACGACCACACCTAAGAAGAGTTTACTGAAATTGTTGGTTGTACTAGATCAGCTGTCACTGTAAAAAAGGCTGAAAAGTGGACAGTTTAAATACCTTCACCCTTTTGTACTATTGACAAAGGCTTACCGATAGCATATTCTATATAAGAAATCTTGGCTCGTATTACTCGTAATAAAGTTGCGCTGCGGGTGGTGTTAAAGATTTAAATCTCGTAGCAAAGGTAAAATAAAATGAAGACAAACAAATATGCTTTACTCGTGGTTTTGTTTGCTGTCAGCGTGTTGGCTAGCGGATGCGGCATTGATTCATCGGGGATTCCAAATCCCTGCTGGCTTTCCGGCTTGTGTTCTAATTCGTTCTCCCAGGCAAATGGTTGGAATAATTGTCCTGGCGGATGGGAGGCGGTCTTTGAAGCGGGTGTGACCCCTTACGGTTATTCCGGGTTTGCCAGTTATGATGCTACTCTTCCCGGTGGCGATGCTATTTTGGGTCCTGATGGCCAGCCCGAAATGGTCGTACCTAGCCTGAGTAATCCTTCAAATCTTAATCCAATTGCGTACTGCATCGCACCTGGCTTCCAACCTCCTTGGCCTTATATCCCTGCAACTGGCAGTTGCCAGCCAGGTTCTGCTCCCGTTCTTCAGGGAACTCTCAATGTGGCATGCCCGGATTGGAAGACGGGACACGATTGTGTTTGTATCCCGGCCGGATTCACGCATGCTCCCCCTCCAACAAATGTGCCCACGGAGACTCCTATAAGTTTTATGCCAAATTATACTGAGATTTAAAAATATTGTGCGGATCCAGCCAAGAATTTAGGTGGCGTCGCTTTACAGGAGACGGGAGGTGGTCCTTATACCATGACGGTGGTGTCGGGACCTAACGATGCAATCGATAAAAACCCACCTACTTGGTTCTTTGTCGGCCCCGCTGGTGCAGATTTTTCTATCGAACAATGCACTATTCCTAATGGTGCTTTATCACCTGTCCCGCCGCCCCTATGTAATGTGTCGGCGGAAAGCTACGGAACTTGTTCGAGTGGAGGAGGTGGAGGAGGTGGAGGAGGAGGGGGTGGTGGTGGTGGTGGCGGTGGAAGTTGTCAACAACCCTCTGGCGGCTGTCCAGCAGGAACGCATTGGCAGGGCAGTCTGTGCCAATGTGAAGGCACCAAATAAACTAACCGCCAGCTCATTTACAAATGAAATAAACATCGAACGAAGGGCCTTATAGCCATACTGATTATGATAGCCGAAAATTTAATAACCATAAATTTAAGGGTAAGGAGAGAGATATGGCTCAAAATTACACCACTACGATTACGGAAGACCAAACCCCGGAAGAAGTTTTCGTGGCCATTAATAATGTTCGTGGATGGTGGCAGGGAAACCGGGTGTTGAAGGTAGCACGGACAAACTCGATGATGAATTTAATTATCGTTACGAAGATGTCCATTCTTCCAAACAGAAGGTAAAAGAATTAGTTCCTAGTAAAAAAGTCGTTTGGCTTGTGTTGGACACCCGCCTTAATTTTACTAAAGAAAAAAACGAGTGGAAGGGCACAAAAATTACTTTTGAAATCTCTAAAAGGGGCAATCAAACCGAAATCCGCTTCACTCACGTAGGCTTGGTTCCCCAATTTGAGCGTTTCGATAGCTGTTCAGACGCTTGGGGATCATATATTAACGGTAGCTTACGGAAGTTGAATTCTGCAGCTGAAACTCCCTAGGCTGAAGCCCAGGGGTTCTTGCGGTAGTCCGCCGCACCTTGCGGGGAGAGCCATGCTCGGGTCCAGCCTTGTTCCAAGAGTTTTCCTCGCACCATAGACGGTGAGCGGCAGCCTCCCGGCTACGGTTTCCTAGTGCCGCCCTCCCGCCGTAGTGCCCGGCGAGCCACTTCCGACGGCTTTGTAGTGCGCCAGTTCCTCCGGGCGAGTTGATGGTCTGCCTGTCGGACGATCGGTTTCATGGACGATACTCCTAACCGGTTGCCAGGGACGGAGATCCTTTGGATGCGCCTGTTCTATCAGCGCCGCGACGTCAGCATGGGGTTCATGCCGGCCAAGCTGGTTTCCGGACCCCACCAGATCGCGGTGTCCGCTCCAGCCGCAGTTCGGGCAGAGAAATGTCCTGCCCAAAGGGTGATAGCAATAATTGCATTGGGGACAGGTAGAACTCGTCCCGCGTTCCTCTTCCCGTTCGATCTCGATCCATCCTTCGGCCTTGTACTCGATCATGCGGGATTGTTCACCGTATTCCCAATACCCGTTGCGTTGTTTTTGGGATTTCCGACCTTTGGCTTTGGCAATGCCGGTCGGTTGGCTCAGGATCATCCTGGTCTGGCCAGTCTCGACGCCCCAATCCACAACTTGGCGCGAGACCTTATGATTGACGTCCCGCATCCTGCGGACCGGTTTTGCCTTCTGCCGGGCCATTGTCCACTTGGTCTTCTTCAGGCGCCGGGAACCGGGTTTCCGACGGGCCTGGTACGCCTTCTGGTAGGCACGCTTCTTCTCCCGTCGGATCTTCTCCGCCACGATGGCACGTCCATTGATCACCAGGCTGGCACCGTTGTTCGTCGGTAGATGTGTTCGTGATGGGCCAGACCGGCGCTGATCATCACTGGTTGCCCGTTCAGTTTTCGCAAGAGGGTACAAATTCCTGGCAAGGGCCTGACTTTAGCCTTTTTCATTAAGACCGTGTCCACACCCTATTTCTAAGGGGCTTTTCACGAAAACGTATGCGCTATTTTTTAAGCGCGGACGTTCGTAATACTTTTGCCATGGCTGAACGTATAGGATATGCTTTCGATAAAGGCATGCTCACCTTTTTCAAGGTCAGTGCCTTTTGAAAGCGTGTACAACCTGCAAAGATTCAAGGTCTTCGCAGGGTTGATTAGAACTGTCCTTCGAGATATGCGCGTGTTCGTTGATGTTGTGGATTGTTAAAGACTTCATGGGCTGGCCCTGCTTCGACGACTTCACCGAGGTACATGTAAATCACATAATCCGCGAGACGCTTGGCTTGACGCAACGTGTGAGTCACAATGACGATGGTGTAATGCTCTTTCAGATCGAGCAAACGCTGTTCGACATTCTGCGCCGAAATCGGGTCAAGCGCCGAAGTCGGTTCGTCGCCCAAGATGATCTCGGGCTCAACCGCCAACCCGCGCGCCAAACATAGCCGCTGTTGCTGGCCGATCGAAAGGCTGGTCGCCGGGTCATGCAATCGCTTGCTGACTTCATCCCATAATCCGGCAATCTCAAGATAATGCCTTGACGGCCTTCTTATAGGATGTGCGGTCCTTGTGCATCTGATGAATATGCATGCCGTAAACCACGTTTTCGTAAATGGACATGGGCAATGGAGAAGGACGCTGTGCCAGCAAACCGACGCGTTTGCGGACTTCCGTCACATCCACATCGCTGGCATAAATATCCTGTTCATCCACGAGCACTTCACCGGAAATCCTCGTATCATCGGTCAACTCGAGGAAGCGATTGAGAGTCTTCAGCAGGGTAGACTTGCCACAACCCGAGGGTCCCATGATGACCGTGACCTGCTTTTTGGGAATCTCAATGTTGACGTCTTTCAGCGCTTGTTGTTTGCCATAGAAGGCGTTCAAGTTGCGAACCCGGATATGTGTATCCATAAAATATATTTGCTCTCTATTTCACTGTGTATTTATTCAAATTAGCCGAGATCCAGCGCGAACTAATGCTGATGATCAGGACGATGATGGTGAGGATCAGAGCCGAGGCGTAACCGCGTTGTTGTACTACCGGGTAAGGTGTGCCCAACTGGAAGAATACCGCCAGCGGCAGGGAGGCCGTCGGTTCCATCAACGATGTTGGAATGCGGTCGGTATATCCCGCTGTAAACAAAACAGAGGCCGCATCGCCGATGCCGCGTCCGAAAGCCAGGAGGATGGCAGTGATAATGCCGGGAAGCATTTGGCGCGTCACGACGCGCACCGCAACTTCCAGCTTGGTCGAGCCGAGGGCCAGCGCGGCCTGTTCAAGGTCAACGGGCATGCGGCGGATCACTTCATCCATGGCGCGTACCATGATCGGCAGCTCGATCAGCGATAGGACCACAATACCTGCCAGCAGTGAGGCGCGCAGGCCAATTGCCAGCATGATGATGAATCCAAACACGCCATAGACAATGGTCGGGATGCCCCACAGCACATCCAGCGAGAGGCGAACATAGCGGCCCCAATCTGAGTCACCGAGATAAGTCTCAAGGTAAAGCGCAATGGGCAAACTGAATATCAGCGCAAGCAATGTGCCTCCGCCCGCCAGATACAGCGAACCGAGGATGGCGTTCAATACGCCGCCGCCTTTTCCAAGATAGAAGCCGCCCTGGGGCACCTGTGTGACCATGGCCCATGTCAATGCCGGCAGCCCTTGGACAAGAATAGTCCAAAGGATTGCACCCAGGCATGCAGCCACCACAAGAAATGAAACAAGCATCAAGCCTTTAACAAAAGCTTCAACAATGTGCCGTCGTTGCCAGCGTTTTTTCATCATGCCCAATTTTTTCCCAGCATTCGTTGGAGTACAAGAGTTGAAAGAATATTGAAGATCAAGATAACGATGAGCAGGATGAGCGCCGCACACAGCAGGGCCGCATCGTAAAGCGGAATGGACATCATGTCGCCGTAATTGTTGGCGATCAGCGCCGGAAGCGGATAGCCCGCGTCGAAGATGGACTTCGGAACCTGCGCCACGTTTCCGACCACCATGAGCACGGCCATCGTTTCGCCTAGGGCCCGTGAGGCCGCCAATACAACCGCTGCGACCATACCCGGAACAACGCGCGGAATCACAATTTGACGAATTGTCTGCCATTGTGTGGCTCCAACCGCCAGGGAGGCATGCCGAAGATCGTCCGGTACGGTTCTCAAGATTTCATATACAACCGAAATGATCAACGGGGCGATCATGACCGCCAGCACAATACCGCCCGCGATAATACTAAAGCCGGTTGGCTGATTGACTTCAAAGATCGGAATAAAGCTGAGCCACCGTTTGGAGAAAGGCGCAAGCACATCTTCCACAAGCGGAACGATGGCAAGCAGCCCCCACACGCCGTATACTACCGGGGGAATGGCGGCCAGCAAATCAAGGATTGGTTTTGCGATGGAACGAGTAAATGAACGAGAATATTCAGATAGATAGAGAGCTGAGAGCAGACAGGGCGGAACCGAAAGAAGTATGCCCACAATGGTTACCCAGAAGGTGCCTGTAATATAAGGCCAAAAGCCAAAGAGCCCATGGTCCGGTCTCCAGGTTGAGCCTAAGAATAAATCTTTAAAGGAATATGTACTGAGAATAGGCCATGAACGCACAGCCAACACAAGAGTTATTGCCGAGATAAGGATCATCGGCAATAAAGTAATGATGAAAAATGTACGTTTGGCTAATTGATTTTGCTTGTTACGGGCAACCACAGAAGGCCGGCTTGGCCGGCCTTCTGTTTCTTGATTTGCTTTATTTCTATCTGTTTGAATTTGTCGATTCGACTTAACCTTTGCCAGAGCGGCTGTTTGTTGATCCGCTGTCAGGGGCACATACCCCGCCTGGCTAAGGTCTTTTTGACCGTCCGTAAAATCGCAAAGCATAAAGGCTTGTACAACACCAGTGGGTTTGCCTTTGGTCACCAGATTCTCAAAGCGAGCCGGAGGTGAGGGATATTTACCTGATGCGACTGCGTTGACCGCGTCCGCTGTGGTCTTATATACCTCATCTGGCGTTATTTGACCAGTGCCACTGGCATCAATCGGCGGCACTGCAGCACCCGTCACGATATTCCCGCTGGTCACATCGAATACACTGTTCAAGTTGCTGTAAGAGATTCCGAGTGGATCTTTGATGACCGTTGAGACCAATGCCGGTTCGCCATTGACTCCGATAGCGGTTTTCAAAATGTCAGCTTGAACCTTTCCACCGCAAAACAGCGCCCACTCATCCGCGGCGCCTGCTGAGTCTGAACGAGTGTAGAGATGGATTGCATCCGTATTTTTAGAGTCGCCAACCACCTGGCCCCAAGTTGTGATCTCACCAGTTATAAAAATCTTGTTGAAAGTGGCTTGGCTGATTCCCTTGGCGAGAATGTCTGCCAATTCCGGATTTTGTGCACTGATGACTGGGAAAACCGCATCCTTCGCCACCGGTACCCAATACGCACCCTTGGCTTCCTCTGCGGGCTGGATAGCGCGCGAAACCATGCCGATATCGACCGCACCTGCCAAGGCATCTGTCATACCTTTACCGGCTCCGCCCCCCTGAACGTTGAATTGAACGCCGGGGTTCAGCTTGGTGTACTCAGCGGCCCAAACGGTCATCATGGGATAGAGGGCAAACGCTCCGGAAATGTTAATCGTTCCACTGAGCGGTTGAGCCGTGGGGGCTGCAGTGGTAGAGGCGGCAACCGGAGCGGCGGTGGGTTGGGCGGCGGAAGGAACGGCAGGCGTCGCTGTCGCTGGGCTTCCGCAGGCGGAAAGCGCCAGCATGCCTACCACAACCAGACTGAATAATTTGAAGAACATGTTTTTCATTCTACCTCCAGGATATAGAATTATTATATAGTCTATAAGACTAATAGAGTTTTAGGTTGCAAAAAAACGTTGATAAAGAAATTAGCTCAACGAGATTTTTGCAATTTGCGGGCTTTACTTACGCGGCGCGTAACATCTTCCAACGAAGTGCCATCGAGAATCTTTGCAATCGAGTTGCGCACATCACCCATTGCCAATCGCAAGCCACAGGTTTCCTCATCCGGACAACCGCACGGTTCATAGGCCATCTGGCTGACACATTTGACTGGCGCCAACGGACCGTCTAGAACTCGAACGATATGGCCGAGACTGATCTCACTGGCAGGCTTTGCCAAATGATAGCCTCCGCCCACGCCCATTTTGCTATGCAATAATCCAGCGTTCTTAAGGGTGAGAAGAATCTGCTCGAGAAACTTGGCAGGGATCTTCTCCCGCTCCGAGATTTCTCGAATCTGGATTACCACTGGGTGCCCGCTGGGTCCCGGCGTTGCCAGCATAATCATGGCTCGTAAACCGTATTCGCCGCGCTTTGAAAGCCTCATAGAATGTCTATTGAGATTATAGACTTTATAGAGCAACTATAATTCAGGTACTGAATGCTGTCAAGCGAATCTCAGGATTGTGTCTCAGGATTTCGGGCTTGACATTTTAGAATATTTGTTCTATATTTGGAACAGCTTTGCTCCAAGTGCTGGCAAAGCAAAAGGAGATTTCCATGAACCGATCCTTCTCTACTAAGCTTATGCCCTTCCTGCGCGGAACAGCGTCGAGGCGCGGCGCAATCTTTGGCGCTATTCTTCTCAGCGCGTTGCTTGCTTTTGAAGTCTTTAACTATTCGACCACTGCCTTCGCACTCACAGACTTGCTTGGGAATTTAAAGTTTGCAGGCATCACTTGGGCTACCGTCCTCGCCATTGCCTTTTGCGGTATAGACTTTGCCGGTATTGCACGCATCTTCACGCCCCAACGAGGACGCGATGAACCCACCGAAGTCTGGTATCTTTTCGGCGCGTGGCTGACGGCGGCGTTGTTCAACGCGACACTCACATGGTGGGGAGTCTCAGTGGCAATTATGGATCATACTTCCCATGGCAGTATATTGATCGGCGAAGCCACACTTACGAAAGTAGTGCCTATCTTTGTAGCTGTAATGGTCTGGTTGATTCGCGTTCTGATCATCGGAACATTCTCGATTGCAGGCGAGAATATTTTTACTATGGCAGAGATCCAGCCATCAGACTCCAAGGCGATTCGTCCCGTCCTTCAATCGCGTCCTCCAATCGTCGTTCAGACACCGACTTATATTCGTCCGGCTTCCCTGCTCCCGCCTTTGAATTGTCTCGGCCCGTTGCTTCGCCCGAACCAACTTATCATCCAGTTGGCATGAGCGCTCGATCCTATGGCGAAAATCGCATCGTGCGAAAATAAAATCGAGGTTTACCAACAGCAGAAAACGACCATCCAAGGTCGTTTTCTGTTTATCCACTATTCTTCAGGAAACAATCGTCTGTTAAAATAAGTGGGAACTTTTCGGATAAATCAGCGTCTTGAAGATAACCAGACATAAGGAGATTATCATGCGAATCAAACTTCTTTTCATATCAGCCATTTTGCTTGCCGCAGCTATTTTGAGTGCCTGCAGTGCGACAACTGTTGCAGCCAATCCCGCTCCACCCCAACGGACATTGAATGTGACTGGAACAGGGCTAGTCTATCTCACACCGGATGTGGCGTACATCAATATCGGCGTGCATACTGAACAGCCAACCGCCTCTGAAGCTGTTTCAGCCAATAACACTCAAACCCAACAAGTAGTCAATGCCTTGGAAAATTCTGGCGTGGACGCAAAAGACATTCGTACCACCAACTTCAGCATCTACCCCAATACGCAATACGATCAACAAACCGGAAAGCCCGGAAGCACAACGTATGTTGTGGATAACACTGTTTACGTGACGGTCCATCAACTGGACAAGCTCGGCAATTTGCTGGACGCCACCGTTCAGGCAGGTGCTAACAGTGTGAACAACATTCAATTCGATGTCGCTGATAAAAGCACAGCGATCCAACAAGCTCGCGATCAAGCTGTCAAAGATGCTCAAGAACAAGCACAGGGGCTTGCATCTGCATCAGGCGTGACGCTTGGCAATGTGCAGACTATTAGCTTCACGAATAATATTCCACAGCCCGTGACGGATGTATATGGCAAAGGTGGCGGCGGTCTTGCGGCGGCGCCAGCGTCTGTACCAATCAATACAGGACAATTGACATTAACGGTCACCGTTGATATGACTTACGAGATTAAGTAACGCTTCAGTCCTTGACCTTTGACCCGCTTCCGCCGTTGGAGGCGGGTTCTCTTTTATTCTCCAATAAGACAATCTTGCTCATTGGTATAATCACATAAATATCTCTTTACCATAACGAACAGGAGTAATTATGCTTAAGGTTGGATATATCGGTCTCGGATTGATGGGCAAGTCTGTTGCCCGCAATATTTTAAAGGCAGGCTTCCCGTTGGTTGTTCATAACCGTTCGAGTGCATCAGTAGAGGAATTGGTTCGTGAAGGTGCAGTTGCCGCGAACTCACCAGCTGAAGTTGCATCACAAGTGGATGTTGTGTTTACCAATTTACCGGATTCGCCTGATGTTGAGAAAGTCGTTCTTGGTGAAAAGGGAATCATCGAGGGTGCACATCCGGGTTTGATCTTTGTTGATAATTCCACCATTAAGCCAGCGTCAGCGCGCATGATTGCGGAAAAGCTATCAGCCAAAGGCGTGTTATCGTTGGACGCACCTGTTTCCGGCGGAGATATCGGTGCAAAGAACGGTACGCTGACTATCATGGTCGGTGGTCCATCAGAAGCCCTTGAAAAAGTCATGCCGATTTTCAATGCGATGGGCAAGACCGTCACACATGTCGGCGAATCGGGCGCGGGACAAGTCGCGAAAGCTGCGAATCAGATCATGGTCGCGGCGCAGATGACGGCAATGGGCGAACTGCTGATCTTCGCGCGCAAAGCCGGCGTTGATCCGCAAAAAGTGGTGGAAGCGATCAAAGGCGGCGCGGCCCAATGCTGGACCCTAGACGTCAAGCCGCCACGGTTGTTCGCGGGCAATCGCTCGCCGGGCTTCAAGGCCTATATGCAGCTGAAGGATTTGAAGATCGTGATGGACACAGCGCGCGAATATGCAATGCCATTACCGTCGGCGGCAGAGAATACAAAACTTTTTGAAAAGATGATCGAACTTGGCATGGGCGAATTGGACAACTCAGCCGTGATCGGCGTGATCGAGAAACTGACTGGCGTGAATTTGCTAGATCAATAATCAATGCAATGAATTCGCCGAAACGTTTTTTGCCGTTCTTCTTTGATTACGCCTTTATCTTCATTGGGGCGGGCGTACAAGCCGTTGCGTTGCGCTTATTTCTCGTCCCAGCAAATCTGGCAAGCGGCGGCGTGAGCGGAATATCGCAACTGATCAATCACTATACCCATTGGCCGATTGGGCTAATGGTTTTGATTGGGAATATTCCGTTATTCATCCTAGGCTGGCGTTTTTTAGGTGGGTGGCGCTTTGCGCTTCGCACCGCGTTTGCAGTTGTGGTTTATTCTTTTTTCGTGGACTTAATTCCGCGCCTGAATTTTTTTCCCGCACAAGGCCTTACCGATGATATTTTTTTGAATTCCCTTTACGGTGCAGTGGTCTGCGGCGTGGGATATGGATTGGTCTATCGTGCACGTGCCACGAGCGGCGGCTCCGATATTCTCGCCCGCATCCTGAATCATTATCGCAGTATTCCTATGACTCAAAGTTATCTACTGGTGGATTCGGCTGTAATCCTCGCGGCCGGATTTGTCTTTGGTTGGAAGCAGGCCCTTTATGCCATCATCACGTTATATGTCAGTGGTATCGTTTCGGAGACTGTCCTTGAAGGTCCCGGCACGATACGTACAGCGTTAATCATTACCAATCGTCCCGACGCGGTAGCTCAACGGGTCCTAACAGATATGGAACGCGGCATGACCATCCTGCAGGGCAAAGGCGCGTACACTGGTGCGGAACGTCCCGTTCTATATTGCGTTATCAGCCGTTCGGAAGTTTCTCAACTGAAGGCCATCCTGCAGGAAGTTGATCCGCAGGCTTTCATGGTGATCGGTCAGGCGCATGAAGCAGTAGGTGAGGGATTCAAGCCGCTCAAAAGAATATTAGTGATGCTGGTAATATTAAATTTCTTTAACTTTTTTCCAAACCTGATAAAGACTTAATTTCTTATTTTCGCCATCTGAATAAAACGTTTCGGTGATTTCAAATCCGCTGGCCTTCGCCAATTCTGCCAGCTCCGACTTATCGAAATGATGCACATAGCGCAGACCTTTTCCGCCGCGCCTCCAATCGAGCAGATAATCGTTGGCGTCAACATCCGTTTCTTTCAAGCCGATGCTTTCCCACGGCAAAATCCTTGCCGTCAAACGCTGGCTGTTCAGGAATTGCCAATCGGAATGAATGAACATTCCATCTCGTTTCAATCGTCCATGAATCTTTTGGACGATTTGCAAACGGAATTCAATGCTCGGAATGTGGTGAAGGACGGCAAAAGAAAAAACAATGTCAAACGCGTCATTGCGAGGGGGGTACTTCCCCGAAGCAATATCTTGTTTGGAATTTGGTTGAGACTGCTTCGTCATGCCTTCGGCATTCCTCGCAATGACATCCCAACCGCTGGAAACCAAATCGGCTTGCATGAATTGAACAGGAAAAGCAAAAGCCTCGCGCTCAACCTCTTTGAGGAGCGACAAACTGAAGTCGAGGCCGAGATACGAACCATGATGGCCGCGCCGCGATAAGGTCCGCGCCAGTTCCCCGTTGCCGCACCCCAAATCCAGAATCGATTCATCGCCGTGCAAGGATTCGATCACGCGCAGAACGCCTGTTTGCAGACGCCCACGTGTGGCCGAAAAATCACCTCCGTATTCCGTATAGAAGCGACGGTTCAAATCCAGTAACTGCTTTGTAATGATTTTGTTCACGCCACAATTATAACGGGTATAATTTTAGGCCATGTTCAGCAAAAGTGAGGTGGGTGCGCTTTCGGCGCAGTTTGAAGCGAAGGCGCCGCAGGAGATCATTCAATGGGGGTGAAATCCTTCGCGCCGGATATTTCCATGAGCATCTCCTTCCAAACGCAAAGCATGCCGCTGCTGCACATGGCAGTAAGCATTATGCCCACGCTTCGCATCTTCTTCCTCGACACTGGCTATCACTTTTGGGCCACGCTAATCTTCCGGGAAAAAATCCAGCATGCATGGAATCTCAACATTGTTGAGCTTTATTGCGACCCGCGCTGGGACATTTTTACCCGTCAGCACCCGCGCATCCTGCCCGTGCAGGACCTGAACCTGTGTCGTTACATTCATAAAGTCAAGCCGGCCCAAAAAGCGTCAAGCGGATCGTGTGTGTGGATCAGCGGTATTCGACACGACCAAACCGTGGAACGTTCGCAAGCTAAAATTTTGGACTTGCAGGATGACGGCTCGCTGAAAGTAAATCCGCTACTCAACTGGACAAAGCGCGATGTACAGGTTATATGGAAGAATACCATTTGCCAACGCATCCATTGTATGAACGCGGCTATCTGAGTATCGGATGCGCAACAGGCACTATCGCGGTTGGATCGAAAAACGACGATCGCGCGGGATGTTGGGCCGGACGCGAACTCCACACCGATTTATTCAAGCACAAAGAGTTGGCCGAAGTGAAAGATCAATTTGTGTTGAAGCCTGAGGAATCAAAATGAGATCGCCTAAGCAGGAAGAATGGGTCACAACTCATACCATCCGACCTGAATGGATGGTTTTGGCGCGTCAGGCTATTGACGAAATCCGCAATGGACTCGCGGTAATGGATGCGCTTCGACATTATCCGCTCAAGAATGGCGGTTATCTGGGTAAATATGTTTTGGTAGCCGCGTACCATGAGATGGTGCGAAACAACGAAATGCATGCCGATGCGCGTCTGCTGGAAAGCCTGCGGATGAAGCCAATGCGCACGCTCTCGGGCGTGACGACCGTCACGGTGTTAACCAAGCCTTATCCGTGTCCCGGCAAATGTATTTTTTGTCCGACCGATGTGCGAATGCCGAAATCCTATCTGGTTGATGAGCCAGGCGCGATGCGCGGCCTTGAGCATGACTTCGATCCGTACCTGCAAGTGAAGTCGCGCATTCAAGCTCTGGAATCATTGGGTCATCCTACCGACAAAATCGAATTGCTGATTTTGGGCGGAACATGGAGTTCATATCGCCGAGATTATCAGGAATGGTTCGTGAAGCGCTGCTTCGACGCCATGAATGAACTCCCCTCCAGCTCTCCCCAAATTCTTTGAAATTAGGGAGAGGAGAGAGAGGGCGGTGAGATTAACTGAAGCACAAGCGTTTAATGAATCCGCCTTGCATCGCAACGTGGGGCTTGTGATCGAAACACGTCCGGATGAGATTACGCCTGATGAAATCCGCTGGCTGAGACATCTGGGCGTAACGAAAGTCCAAATGGGCGCACAGAGTTTGGACGACCGCATCCTCGAGATGAACAAACGCGGACATGACGTGGAATGCACGCGGCGTGCGACGGCACTCCTGCGCGCGGCAGGATTCAAAATCGTCTTGCATTGGATGCCCAACCTGCACGGTGCCACGCCTGAATCAGATCGCGAAGATTTCGCGAAGCTGTGGCAGGGCTTTTGTCCCGATGAGATCAAGATCTATCCGAATCAATTATTGGCGAATGCGGAGCTCTATGAATACTGGCAACGTGGTGAGTTTCGCCCATATACCACCGAACAGTTGATTGATTTGATTGCGGATGTTAAAACGACCATCCCGCGTTACTGCCGCGTGAATCGCGTCATCCGCGATATCCCTTCGACAAATGTAGTTGAAGGCAATCGCCGCACAAGTCTACGGCAGGATGTCCACGATGAAATGAAGCGACGCGGAACACGATGCGAATGTATCCGCTGCCGCGAAGTCAGAGGGAAACAGGTTGACCCAGAATTGCTCAAGTTGGATGACCTTATTTATGATGCCGACCATGCCGAAGAGCATTTCATTTCTTACAACGCTCCCGATGAAAAGCTAGCTGGTTTCATCCGTTTATCTTTGCCATCCAAAGATGCGCCGCAGACTCAATTGAATGATCTCGATGGCGCGGCACTGATCCGCGAGGTTCACGTCTACGGACAGTCCTTGCCGGTTGGTGAGGAAAAAACCGGCGCGGCGCAGCACGCGGGGCTGGGAACGAATCTTCTTCATCAAGCAGATCAGATCGCGAAAGAAAATGGCTTTCAGCGCATGGCGGTGATTTCAGCCGTAGGGACACGCGAATACTATCTCGAACGCGGCTTCGAGCGCGGTGAGTTATATTTGGTGAAAAATATTCTATAACCTGCACTCGCTTGATTGCGTTATCGGTTTACGAATCCTTCACAAATACTCCAAAGTTTTTCTTCATTCTTTTCATTCCGAAATTCACAGGAAAGCTCTTTGCGATCTTCAAAGAACCTGTCAGTAACTTCCTCCACTTCGGAATCGCTTGCCAGCCAGACGGCAGTATCCGCACCCTGCGCGCTTGTGCGTCCTCCAGAATATTGGTTCAGGCGCTTGACCAATTCCGGTGCGGCATTGCGATAAAGACCAGTTTCAGTAATCAGCCCCGGAGTCATGGCGTTGACCGTCACACCGCTTCCTTCCAAACGCCGCGCGAACGCCCAAGATCAACAACCGGTTGCAAACCTTGGATTGAGCGTAGGCTTTGAAGCTCTCAAACGGACGGCGCTCGAATTGCAAATCATCCAAATCGAGATCGCTGGCATAGGTCGAAGCCACATTGACAATGCGAGCGGGCGCACTCTTCTTTAGCAGATCCAGTAATTCCCGAGTCAACAAAAAGTAGCCAAGCACATTCGTCGCGAACGTTGTCTCAATGCCGTCGGCGCTGTTGGTTTTGGGGAGCGTGCCTCGATTGCCTGCCGCATTGTTAACCAGCACATCAAGGCGTGGATATTTCTGTTGGATCTCTTTTGCGAATTCCCGGATGGATTTCTGGCTGGAGGCATCCATATTCATCACAGCCGGTTTGGATGAGCCGGTACGTTGCATAATCTCAGCTGCAGTTTGATTCCCCTTTTGGAGATCGCGGCAAGCAAGAATTAATTCTGCACCGAATGCAGCTAACTGTATTGCGATCTCCTTTCCCACACCCGAGGTCGGGCCCGTAACAATAACACGCTTGCCTTGAATTGAGTTCATTGAATACTCCTATAAGTTGCAATATTTTTTTGTTTAACACGATAGTCTAACATCAAACCAGGAAATCAAATAAAACAAAGCCAGCCTGCCAAGATTTTGTCGCGGACAGCATATGACGCAGACATCTTTCCCAAGTATTCTTGGGCTCAACATTGGGATGGTTCTTATTTTCCTAAAGATTATAGGAAAGCGTTTTCAGCAGCGTGGTAAGAATCTCTGATATCTTGATCTCGGTGCGCGATCACCTGTTGCATCGAATTATTGCAACGTCATTCATGTCCGTTGTGTGGTTTGTGAGAAAGGTGTAACTTTGCCTGGACCTCAGCCAAATACAATAGTTGATCCAAGAGCAGTTGATTTATTACGAAGGGAAATATTCGAATCCATTAACGGATGGGGACAAGAAGCCCTTGCCAACCCAGACCTCCACAAAGATCATTTCTATCAAACATTTATCGTTTCGAATTATTGTCGCATGTTGCATGATCTTCATAATGAATACCCTGGTTCTAAACTTGCAGTTACCGAGTGGGCTCAGCATAATTTAGATCCTCCTTGGTCAGCCTTGATTGATCGAGCATGGGACGGTCCACCTAATCCAGCTTATTCTGCGAGACAGCCCGCTGATACCAAAGGTTTTGAAAGTACTTTGAAATCCATCCAATATATTAGGGAAAAAGGTAGGCAGTATAAATAAAGAAGGAGGTTTGACACAACATTATTATCAGCCTCAAAACGAGCTAGTGAATTTCCCGAGCTCCTTCTATTTATCCATTCACCGCATTGATGAAATCCGCGAAAAGGCCGTAAGCTGTTTCTTCGGGTCCGGCGCCCATGCCTTCGCGTTCGGTCTGGATGATCGCCAAGTCGCCCAGCACATCGGTACGGAATTCAAGCCCGGCGCTGGCGCTTTCCATTCCATACAAACGCGAAGACGCATCAACTAATTCCGGCGCGACGCGACCTTTGATTTGATTCCCGTTTCGTTCCGCTGACGCGACCAGTTTCCACCGCTGACCTCTTTCTTTTGCGCTTCGAATCATTTCTGGCATGATGCTGCGGATGCCGGTTCGATTCACTTCCTGCGGCGTGAATGGAGCATCCATCAAAACCGTGATCAGCGCCGCGACTTTGATCGCCGCATCCCAGCCATCCACATCGTTGGATGGGTCGGTTTCCGCCACGCCAATGCTCTGACAATATTTCACAGCTTGGTCGAACGTCTCGCCGTTTCCCATGCGCGTCAAAATGATATTGGTGGTCGAATTGATAATGCCTTTGAACGAAATCAACTCCGCGGCGGGCATCGCTTCGCGAAACACCGAAAAAACCGGCGTGCCGCCCAACACCGTTGCCTCAAAATAAAACTTTTTGTTTTTTGATTTTGCAAGCGCGGTCAATTCGCGATAACCATGAACCACTGTGCCTTTGTTAGCGGTGATGGCGTGCATGTTCGCATTCAATGCCGCACGCACGTGGTCAATAGCGGGCTGACCGATCGCAACATTCACCGGAGAATTTTCAAACATCACATCCGCTTCAGATTGCTTGATGACCGATAATGAATCATCCACCGGCTTTGACGAAAGACTCGCAACCGATTGACCGGATTTGACAAGCGATATTGCTTTCTCGATATCGAGTCCATCTGGATTGACAGCGAATCCGTGTTTACCTGTGGCGATGCCGGTCACGGAGAACGTGATGTCGTATTGATTTTTTAAGGTTGCGCGCTTTCGTTCCAATAAATGGATCAACGCTTGGGCAACATTGCCGAAACCGATGAATGCCAGTTTATAGTGGGCCATATTATTTTCCTATACTGGTGGATATGGAAACGATCTGCGTCCCTGCGGCAGACGTGGAAAAACGCGCGAGGCGATCAGTGCTTTGGCACGGGACTTGAGTGCAGTAATCTCGCGCGGTCTGAGATAAGGCTGAAGGCCAGCTAGCAGGCTTTGGTTCGCGGAGAGATGCGAAATGCACGATAATAAATCGTCGGGAATCGGCTCACCCGCAAAATCCCAAATGACCGTCCGCAGTTTATCATATTCGTGGAAACAAATTCCATGATCAATTGCCCAAAGCTTATGCAAGTCGGTATCGAAGAAAACGTGGCTGCCTTTGCGGTCGGCGTTGTTGACCAGCAGGTCGAACAAAACAACCGGCTTTAATTTTGCTTTGTCTTCTTCGCTGAAACTGAAGTAATGATATTCGGGATCGTATTCGATGTATTGTTGGAGCGAACCGGAGCCATGCGGACCGTCGGCGCGCAGCGTGGTGAACGGGACGAAGTGAAAGCCCAGCGCCTCGCTGACCACGTACGCAGCGACCTCGCGGAAGGCCAGCGTACTCTCGGGAAAATCCCACAGCGGTTGCTCGCCGCGCGAGGGTTTATACACAGCTGGATAGGTCTTATTTTCATAATGAACGTCAACCAGAGAATGTGTAATTGGAGCCGAGCATGAACTGGCCCTTGAGTTTAATTTTGCCTTGTTGAAAGGCAGATTGCAAATCGTGGGATTGAGTGCTGGTCACTGTGAATTGTTAATGCAAATGCCCATTCTTCTTCGGGCAGAAGTGACCTTCGGGTTCCATCGGCTGTCCGCATTGCGGGCAAAGCGGGCGTCCGCGTCTGTGAAACTTCCGCGCCCCAGCGCGCCATTTTGTGAATTTGTTCGCGCGTGCACCAAAAGCGGATAACTGCGCCCGATTCGGGATCTTGATCCTCCGTCAGCAGTTCACGCACCAACAGCACGACGCGGTCGCGGACTTGATCATAGCCGAGTCCGATCTCGCCGACGCGGAACATCGGATCAACGGGCGGATTGATTCGCATCTGTCCTCGACGTAATCCGACGCAGCTTCCTCGAGATTAGGATTTTGCCGCGCCACTTCCGCCAAAAATTTTTCAACACCGACGGCCATTGAAAGCAGTTGAGTTTTTTCAATGATCACGGTGTAAGTCTTTTCCGCGCGAAAGGCTTGAATGTAAAAAACACGCTGGCCCGGGTTTGCCGATGGCATCGCTGGTAATGTGATCGCAGGGATCAACGTCAATTTCAGAACTTGGCATAGAAAACCTTTGGTAACATCAAAAGCGAGTATACCAGATTCGATTTCAGGTGAATGAAAGTATAATCTCGTCCATCGTTCGCCAAACGAGGAGAGAGTTATGTACGATAAAAAGAAACTGAACACGTTAAAAGATTCTCTTGAAAAGTGGGAAGAGACTTCCCTGAAAAAAACTCTGGCGTCCATGCCGGAGCGACAAAACCAATTCATTACCACCTCGTCCGAACCCATCAACCAGCTTTACACTCCACTCGATGTCCAAAATTTAGATTATCAAAAAGACCTCGGCTTGCCCGGCGAATATCCATATACGCGCGGTATTCATCCGACGCTGCATCGCGGCAAGTTGTGGACGATGCGCATGTTCGCCGGATTTGGAACAGCGGAGGAAACCAACAAGCGATTCAAATATCTGCTTGATCAGGGTCAAACCGGACTTTCGATTGCGTTCGACCTCGCTACGCTCATGGGCTACGACACCGACCAACCCGAAGCGCTCGGCGAGTTCGGCAAATGCGGTGTGGCGGTTTCGTCGTTGAAAGACATGGAAATTCTGCTCGATGGAATTCCGCTCGATAAAGTTTCCACCAGCATGACGATCAATTCACCCGCTGCCATCATTTGGGCGATGTATATTGCGGCGGCGGAAAAACAAGGCGTGCGATCCGATCAATTACGCGGCACGCTTCAAAATGACATCCTTAAAGAATTCATCGCACAAAAAGAATATATCTTTCCGCCTAAGCCTTCGATGCGGCTGGTGGTTGACACGATGGAATTCGGCTCACAAAAAGTTCCGCAGTGGAATACGATTTCGATCAGCGGTTATCACATTCGTGAAGCGGGTTCGACCGCCGCACAGGAATTGGCGTTTACGCTTGCGGATGGCATGGAATATGTCCGCTGGGGAATCGAGCGCGGCATGGATGTGGATGAGTTTGCGCCGCGCCTGTCGTTCTTCTTCAACGCACACAATGATTTCTTTGAAGAGATCGCCAAGTACCGCGCCGCGCGCCGCATTTGGGCGCGCGAGATGAAGGAAACATTCAAAGCCAAGAATCCGCGTTCGTGGTTATTAAGATTTCATACACAAACGGCGGGTGTGTCACTCACCGCGCAACAACCGGAAAATAATGTAGTGCGTGTCGCGATTCAAGCATTGGCCGCTGTTCTTGGTGGAACACAAAGTCTCCATACGAATTCACTCGATGAAGCATTGGCGCTTCCATCCGAACACGCGGTGACCATTGCCTTGCGCACGCAACAGATCATCGCCGAAGAATCGGGAGTGGCAAATACGATTGATCCGCTCGGAGGCAGTTTCTTCGTTGAAGCCCAGACCGATAGAATTGAAAAGCAAGCCTATGATTATTTTCATCGCATCGAAGAATTGGGCGGAGTTATTCCCGCCATCGAAAAAGGATTCTTCCAAAGCGAAATTGCCGACGCGGCGTATCGCTATCAACGAGAGATTGATAACGGCGACGCGAAAAATTATCGGTGTGAATGCGTACGACGGAAGATAAGCCACTCACGGTTCCGATTTTGGAAATGGATCCGAACGGCTATAAACGTCAGATTGATCGTTTGACTGAAATCCGTAAGACGCGCGATAACGGACGAGTGGGTCAGGCAATGGATAAGCTTCGCATTGCATTGCAGGGCACCGAGAACACGATGCCATATTTAATGGAATGTGTTCACGCCTATGTGACGCTCGGCGAAATCATCCAGGTGATGAAAGAAGTGTTCGGAGTCTACGAAGAGCCGACGATGATCTAGCGCGCCAACACCCTTGTCATTTGATAATACTCAAGGTTCGCGGTGCGCTTGTTGCTAATTACATCGTCAAGCGGGATAAATTCAATGTCCTGGCCCTTAAGCCCTGTCATTACTCCGCTCTTGCCTTCCAGCAAACCCTCGACCGCTTTCACTCCCATGCGGCAAGCCAATAGACGATCATACGCCGTTGGAGAACCCCCGCGCTGGATGTGTCCAAGGATGGTCACGCGCGTGGTAAAGCCGACATCCATCGCTTCGAGCGCATTGGCAAGTTCTGTGGTGTTATGCCCTGAACCTTCTGCATTGATAATAATGGCGTGGGTCTTGCCGCGCGTATAAGCATCCTCGATGATCTTGCCGACCTCTTCCACGGTTACATGAACTTCTGGAATCAACACGATTTCTGCGCCGCATACGATGCCAGTCATCACGGCCAGATAGCCGCAATTGCGTCCCATCGTTTCGATCAGAAAGGCGCGGCGATGCGAAGAAGCTGTGTCGCGCAATTTATCCACTGCATCCATGATCGTGTTCATGGCCGTGTCCGTGCCGATGGAAATGTCTGTTCCCCATACATCGTTATCAATACTACCGGGCAGACCGACCACCTTGACACCCTGTTGATGCAAAGCATTTGCGCCCTTCAGCGAACCCTCGCCTCCGATCACGATCAACGCATCCATGCCCGCTTCGTTCATACGGCGGATGGCTTCGCGTTGTCCCTTCGGCTCCATAAAGCGCGGACTGCGGCTGGTTTGTAAAATCGTTCCGCCGCGTTGCAGAATGCCACTTACGTCGCGCACGCCGAGGTGACGAAACTCGCCATTGAGCAATCCTTCATAGCCATCCACGACCCCCAATACATCTGCATTATTTGTATGGGCCGCCCGTACCACGGCGCGGATGGCGGCATTCATGCCGGGTGAATCCCCGCCCGAAGTCAACACCCCTATTGTAAAAAGTTTATTCATTTCCATTTTTTTCATCTCTCTTTATTTGGTAAATATCAAAATCGCGCGCCACCGCCGCATTCGGATGAATGGATTGGGCTTCCTTCAATACATCCTTCTCGCGGTAGCGGCGCGAAATGTGTGTAAGGATCAATTTTTTAACATTAGCCTGAACGGCCAGTTCTGCGCCCTGTTTTGCAGTGAGATGCGAAAACTCATGTGCCATTTCCGCTTCTTCTTCAAGATAGGTGGACTCGATCACCAGTGCATCCGCGTCTTTACAGACTTCGAGCAGGTTATCCGTCTTACCAGAATCGCCCACTACGACTAGTTTGACTCCTTTTTCAATTGGCCCCAGTACATCGTCCGGTGCAACACGTTTGCCGTTTGATAAAGTAATCTCCTTGCCCGCCACCAGATCACTTCGTTCGGGTCCGAACGGAACGCCAAGCCCGTCAGCCTTCTCTGATAAAAATGGTCGTCGTGCTTTTGTTTCAAAAACGTAACCGAGACAATCCGACCCGCGATGCGTCACTGGAAAGGCCGTGATCGTAAAATCATCCGCCTCGAAGAACATCCCCGGCTTGATTTCCCGAAAATGGAGCGGCATGGGCGTCTGATTGCCGCGTAAGACAACATCATCAATCAAAGTGCGTACACGATCAAGTGTGCCGCGTCCGCCGAAGATTTCGAGCTGATCAATTGCCTCCCAGCGCATAAAGGTACTGACCAGACCCCCGAGACCGAGGATATGATCGAGGTGGCCATGTGTAAGCAGAATACGCGTCAAATGTCTGAAGCCGACACCCGCTTGCAAAATCTGACGTTGTGTTCCTTCGCCGCAGTCAATGAGAAAACGATATTCGTTATGCGTTACGATTTGAGCTGAAAGCCCGCGTTTTGCCGACGGCGCGGAGGCAGAGGTACCGAGAAATAGAATTTCGAACAACGATGAATCCTTGTAGAAGGTTTATAAACAAAACGCAAGATACGCAAGACGAAGCCTTGAGATTTACGTTTTACGTTTTTGAATTGTTTTTCAATTGTACCTTAAAGAAAACAGACCATTTGTGCTATAATTTTTCATTGCTCCTTTGATGTAGTGAGCGATGAAGAATGTCTTTCTTTAATTTCTTTCCTCGATCCAAGAAACGCAAACCTCAACGGAAAACTCCTCCGAAAGCGCCAGCGCGCGCCAAACCATCCAGTAAACTCAAAACCACCAGAGCCGGAGCCATTACCTCCTGAGCCATCGTTTTGGGAAAGATTATCTTCGGAACGCAGGCTTGATCTAACCGGCATTGTCCTCGCGATCGCTGGCATTTTGATTCTGCTTACGCTCTTTGCTTCATCGCGCTCAACGTTGACAGCAGACCTGGTGCACTTTCTCGGTCAGATATTTGGCTGGGGGATTTACATCCTGCCAATTGCGTTATTCATCTTTGGCATTTGGCTCATCCTTCGCCGCAATGAACGGCTTCCGGCATTGTCACTTGAACGAACCGTTGGAAGCATTTTGCTTTTCGTTTGGTTGCTGACCATCATGCACAGCATCATTGCGCAGCCAGTGATGGCGGACGTGGCGGCGCTGGATGGCGCGGGCGGCGGTTATATCGGCGGCATTTTCGAGCGCCTGCTCTTTTTCGGGCTTGGATTTTGGGGCGCGATCATTGCTCTGATGGCTTGGCTCTTGATTGCATTGACGATGACATTGGATATAACCATCCAGGATTTATTTCGCTGGATTGGAACCTCGTTCACGCAACTCAAGATCTTTGGTGATCAAGCCATCTTCGCTTCCCACGCCAACGGAAGCGGATGTGCAGACAAATGGTTATACTCCACTGAAAGAGAATCCCGGCGCGCCATCTCTTCGTTCCCCGCCGCCTAACTTTCCAACTGTGACCACAACCGTTAGCGCACCAACCATTCAATGGATTTTGCCGCAAATCAATGACATCCTCGACGCGGGCAACGCACCATCGGTGAATGAAGAATTCATTAATCAGCGCGGCCATTTGATCGAAGAAACATTGGCATCCTTCGGTGCACCCGCACAGGTAGTTGAGATCAGCCGTGGGCCGACGATCACGCAATTTGGCGTCGAGCCGCTTTTCGTCGAGACCAGAGGCGGACGAACACGTGTGCGCGTCAGCAAGATCGCATCGCTCGCCGATGATCTGGCATTGGCGCTCGCTGCGCCGCGCATCCGCATTCAAGCGCCTGTTCCGGGACACAGCTACGTCGGCATCGAAGTTCCAAACGAGGAGATGACGCTGGTTGCTTTGCGCGATGTGTTGGAGAATGAAACGTTCCAGCGAAATAAAACGCTGTTGCGTTTCGCACTTGGACAGGATGTGGCCGGACATCCCATTGCCGCCAATTTGGAGGCGATGCCGCATATGTTGATCGCAGGCACAACCGGTTCGGGCAAGTCAGTATGCGTAAACTCGATCCTTTCCTGTTTTCTGTTGAATAACACGCCGGACGATTTGCGCTTGGTGTTGGTGGATCCCAAGCGTGTGGAATTAACCGGTTACAACGGCATCCCGCATTTGCTGGCGCCGGTGGTGGTCGAGGTGGAACGCGTTGTTAGCATGTTGCAATGGATGACGCGCGAAATGGATAAACGCTATCACGAATTTGCTCAAAGTGGGCGCACGCAATATCACCGATTACAACGGACGCATGAAAGCGGAAGGTAGAAAGAAACTTCCATTCCTGCTGATCGTGATTGATGAATTGGCCGATTTGATGATGGTTGCGCCGAACGAAACCGAGAGTACGATCACTCGCCTCGCACAACTTGCCGCGCGCCACAGGCATTCATATGATTTTAGCAACCCAGCGTCCATCCGTGGATGTGGTGACCGGTTTGATCAAAGCCAACTTTCCGGCGCGCATTGCATTTGCGGTTGCATCGGGCGTGGACAGCCGCGTGATTCTCGATCAACCCGGCGCAGAACGATTGTTAGGCCGCGGCGACATGTTATACCAAGCCCCTGATGCCCCTGCACCGGTTCGTTTGCAAGGCGTGTTTGTCTCCGATCATGAGATTCAAAAATTAGTTGAATACTGGAAAACGCAGGCCGCGGCTTCCAGCTCCGTATGCGGTGACCGGCGTAACTATTGATGCATTGCCGGAGAATGTTCCGCTTAAACAAAAGCCATTATGGGAAGAAGAACAATCAACCGATGGCGATCCGCTTCTCAACGATGCAGATTGATATCATCCGACGCGAAGGCCGCGCCTCGGTTTCGATGTTGCAGCGCAGGATGCGGATCGGTTATACGCGCGCGGCGCGCTTGATGGATGTGATGGAAGAACGAGGCGTTGTCGGCCCGCCGGAGGGGAATACGCAGGTGAGGCAGGTGCTGAATTATGGCCCGGCCGCGCCGCCGAAAGAAGAATGATTCAGGTAATGATTTAACAAATCAATAATTGGCGAATTAGAAAGTTAATGATAAACAGGACCAAACTGCGACTGTGATTCAGTCGCAGTTTTTATAGTATGAAATTATTTCCTCCATTAATATTGGTCTCATATGGTTTGATTAATATGTAATCGTGAGGTGAATACCCATGAGACCAATCAAATATTTTCTTTTGGCCCTATCTGTTCTCATTCTGCTTGCCTGTAATGCGGTAACCGGCTTGTTCTCAACTTCAACGCCGGTAGTCGTGGTTGTGACAGCCACGCCAAATCCGAGTTCAACGACATTCCAGCGCCAACAGTTCAAGCTGTGTCTTCTGTACCGACGGTGCAAGCTGCATCTCCCGCGCCGACAGCCTCTGAAACTCTCGCAGTCGCACGTGAAAAGATCAAGCACATCGTGATCATCATGCAGGAAAATCGTTCATTCGATTCATACTTCGGAACATACCCTGGCGCGAATGGATTTCCAACATCCAATGGCAAGTTCACGGTCTGCGTGAACGATCCGGCGACCGGAAATTGCGTCTATCCCTATCATGATCCCGCAAATTTAAATTATGGCGGTCCGCATGGCCAGGTTGATGCTGCCAAAGATATCGACGGCGGCAAAATGGATGGCTTTGTTGCGGAAGCTGAGAAGGGTAAAGCCGGTTGCGCCGCAACTGACAATCCGGATTGCGGCGGCGGCAGCAGACAGACGGATGTGATGGGTTATCACGATGCCGCGCGAAATTCCGAACTACTGGGCGCTTGCACAAAACTTTGTCCTGCAGGATAACCTGTTCGAGCCGAACTCTTCCTGGAGTTTGCCAGCCCATCTCTTCATGGTTTCAGAGTGGTCAGCCAAGTGTAGTATTGCGCATGATCCGATGAGTTGTATTAATGCCTTGCAGGCTCCCAGCTATCCGCCCGACTTTAATCCCGTCAACCCAGGTGTCACTCGTCCTGCGCCTGATTATGCCTGGACGGATTTAACCTATTTGCTTTTCAAGAATCAAGTTAGTTGGAAATATTATGTTCAAACCGGCACCGAGCCCGATTGCGAAGATGATGAGGCGGAGTGTGCTCCCGTTCATCAGGATGCGAAGACGCCCGGCATTTGGAATCCATTGCCCTACTTCGACACGGTCAAACAGGATGGACAACTTCAAAACATCACCGATGTTACAAATTTCTATAAGGATGCGAAGAACGGAACTCTGCCTGCTGTGAGTTGGATCACGCCCAGCGGTGCGAATAGCGAGCATCCACCGGCTCTCTTGACAGATGGTCAAGCTTGGACAGCCAGTTTGATCAATGCCGTGATGCAGAGTCCCGATTGGGATAGCACTGCTATTTTCCTTTCGTGGGATGATTGGGGCGGATTCTACGATCATGTGGTTCCGCCGCACGTGGACGAAAACGGTTATGGCTTGCGTGTGCCGGGAATCGTCATCAGCCCGTACGCCAAGCAAGGTTACATTGACCATCAAACCCTAAGTCATGATGCGTATGTAAAATTGATCGAAGATATTTTCATCAATGAGCAACGAATCGATCCATCAACCGATGGCCGACCCGATCCGCGTCCCGATGTGCGCGAGGATGTATCCATCCTCGGCAACCTGCTCAGTGATTTTGATTTTACTCAAACGCCTCGGTCTCCGTTCATTCTGCCGATTCATCCCACACCAGGACCGGCTTCTCAACCTTAACCCCCTCCTGCCTCCCCCATTTTCCATTTGTAAAATGGGGAGAGCTGCGCCTCGAAGGTCGGTGGGGTACGGTTTGTTTTTTCCTTGGATGATGTATACTTTCGAACAATATGTCAAATCAAAGCGCACGCATTCACATTAGCGGTATCGTTCAAGGCGTCGGCTTCCGACCTTTTGTTTATAATCTTGCCACACGCTTGAATCTCAAAGGCTGGGTGCGGAACACCTCCGCGGGTGTGGATATTGAGGTGGACGGCGAACGCGATGTGTTGGATACATTTCGTCAAAGCACTTGCGTGACGAAGCCCCGAACGCTTTCCCATATTGATGAATTGACCGCCTCCTTCGGACCTGCCAACGGCTTTCGTTCATTCGAGATTGTCCACTCTGAATCCATTGACTCCGCCTTCCAGCCGATCTCGCCTGATGTTGCCATCTGCGACGATTGCTTGCGCGAGCTATTCGATCCATCGGATCGCCGCTATCGTTATCCGTTCATCAACTGCACCAACTGCGGACCGCGTTTCACGATCATCAAAGATATTCCTTATGACCGTCCCAAAACAACGATGGCAGCCTTTCGCCATGTGTCCCGATTGCGAACGCGAATATACCGATCCATCGAATCGACGTTTTCATGCCCAACCCGTCGCGTGTCCCGTTTGCGGTCCGCACGTTTGGTTGGAGATACATAATGAGCAAAACACAAGAGACGACAACGATGCTTCAAAAAACGCGGCAATTATTAGCCGAAGGAAAAATCATCGCCATCAAAGGCTTGGGCGGATTTCATCTCGCCTGCGACGCGACAAACGCTGAGTCTGTTGCCGAACTTCGCAGACGTAAATTGCGCGTGGACAAACCTTTTGCCTTGATGATGCCTGATCTTGCAGCGATTGAAGAACATTGCTTTGTCAATGAAGCCGAACGCGAGTTGCTGCAATCCACTGCTCGACCGATTGTTTTGTTACGCCGCAAATCGGAATCAAATATCTGCAAAGAAGTTGCGCCGGGACAGGATTTCATCGGCGTGATGTTACCGTACACGCCGTTGCATTATTTGCTTCTTGAAAAAGCTGGATGGTTTTCCGCAAGCCCTCGTAATGACCAGCGGCAACTTAAGCGAAGAACCGATTGCCACCGACAACGATGAAGCACGCCAAAGATTAGCACTCATTGGCTGATGCGTTCCTGATGCATAATCGCGATATTTATATTCGTTGTGATGATTCGGTTGTGCGCGTCTTTGAAAAGGAAATCTATCCCATCCGCCGCTCGCGCGGATATGCGCCGTTTCCTGTCAAACTGCCGTGGGAAGTTCCGCCGTTGCTGGCAGCTGGCTCTGAACTGAAAAATACATTTTGCATTACAAATAAAAATTATGCTTTCCTGAGTCATCATATTGGCGACATGGAAAATTATGAAACGCTGAAATCGTTCGAGCAGGGCGTGGAACATTTCGAGCGGTTATTCCGTGTCAAGCCCGAAGCCATTGCTTATGATCTGCATCCGAATTATTTAGCCACGCGGTACGCACTGGAACGCGCCGAGCGCGAGAACCTGCCGGCGATTGGAGTTCAGCATCATCACGCGCACATCGCGGCTTGCATGGCCGAACATGGATTGGACGGCTCTCAACCCGTCATCGGAGTGTCTTTTGATGGAACGGGTTATGGCGAAGATGGTGCGATCTGGGGCGGCGAATTTTTGATTGCAGATTACAAATCGTATCAAAGGCCATTTCATCTACAATATTTTCCGCTGCCCGGCGGAGACGCGTCCATCAAGAAACCGGCGCGCACGGCATTGGCTTTGCTTTGGTCGCTGGGACTTGAATGGGATGAACGTCTCGCTCCGGTTGCAGAATTCAATAAAGAAGAACAGAAACTTTTGCATGCCCAATTGGAAAAGAAAATCAATACGCCAATGACTTCCAGCATGGGCCGTTTGTTCGACGCGGCCGCGGCGCTGGC
This sequence comes from uncultured Chloroflexia bacterium, assembly GCA_963752775.1. Lineage (GTDB taxonomy): Bacteria > Chloroflexota > Anaerolineae > Anaerolineales > Villigracilaceae > Fen-1038. The sequence continues at coordinate 96,426 of CAVVZL010000004.1, read as the reverse complement.
GGGCGTTCGGCAAATCGTCAATTACGAAGGACAAGCCGCGATTGAGTTCGAAGCTTTGGCAGATCCGGATGAAGCGGGAAAGTTATTCATTTGGGTTGAATCAAAATGAAGTCGAAGTAAGAAGCGGAATTGAAGCGTTGATAAAAGATGTGATGGCGGGTATCCATATATCCAAAATTTCGGCGCGCTTTCATAACGGATTGGCTGAAACGGTTCGAATGACGGTTAATAAAATGAATCGCGAAACGGGCATTCGCTCCGTTGCGCTATCCGGCGGAGTGTGGCAGAATCTCACCTTAATTGGACGAACTTTGTCACTATTACGCACAGATGGATTTACGGTATACCTACATAGACAGGTGCCAACGAATGACGGCGGCCTGTCGCTTGGACAAGCGGTGATTGCCGCAAGCAGATTGCGAGGATAAGATGTGTCTGGCTGTGCCAGGAAAGATTGTTGAGATTTACGAAAAGGGCGGACTTGAATATGGCGAAGGTGGACTTCGGCGGAATCTTCCGCGAGGCTTGTTTGGATTATGTTCCCGAAGCGAAGATCAATGATTATTGTGTGATCCACGTTGGATTTGCGATCAGCCTATTGAGTGAGCAGGAAGCGATGGAGACGCTCGATTTGCTCAAGGAAATTTCCAACATCGAAACGGAACTTGGACCGGAAACGGCAACATGAAATACGTTAGCGAATATCGCGATGCGGCTTTAGTGAAAGGCGTGATCGAAGAGATTCGCCGCACGGTAACGCGCCCGTGGACGATGATGGAAATCTGCGGCGGGCAGACTCACGCCATCGTGCGTCACGGACTCGATCAACTGCTTCCGCCTGAAATTGAATTGGTGCACGGGCCGGGCTGTCCCGTTTGCGTGACTCCGCTTGAGTTGATTGATAAAGCTCTTGTCATCGCTGCGCGTCCGGATCGTGATCTTTTGTTCCTACGGCGACATGCTGCGCGTGCCAGGTTCCGGACGCGATTTATTTTCGGTCAAGGCACAAGGCGGAGATGTGCGCGTCGTTTATTCGCCGCTGGACGCGGTGCAGATTGCCGAGCAGAATCCGGATAAACAAGTTGTCTTCTTTGCGATTGGCTTTGAGACGACCGCGCCGCCAAATGTGATGAGCGTTTTGCAAGCGCAGAGGCTTGGATTGAAAAATTATTCCATTCTGGTTTCGCATGTGCGTGTGCCGCCCGCCATCAACGCCATTCTTTCATCGCCCGAGAATCGCGTGCAGGGATTTTTGCTGGCGGGTCATGTCTGCGCGGTGATGGGATATTGGGAATATCCGTCGCTCGCGAAAAAATTCAATGTGCCGATGGTGGTCACGGGCTTCGAGCCGCTCGACATTGCCAATGGAATTTTACAAACCGTCCAATTGCTCGAAGCACATAAAGTGGAAGTCGGTAACGCCTATTCGCGGGTGGTAACGTTGGAAGGCAATCAGCCCGCGCAGAAAACGATTCAAAAAGTTTTTATGGAATGTGACCGCAAGTGGCGCGGCATCGGCATGATCCCGATGAGCGGCTGGTGTCTGCGTCCGGAGTTTGATGCGTTCAATGCTGAAAAACGATTCAATGTGGAAACGATTACGGCAGATGAGTTGCCGTTGTGCATCGCGGGGCAGATTTTGCAAGGGCTGAAGAAGCCGCATCAATGTTCCGCGTTTGGAACGATCTGCAATCCCGAACATCCGCTGGGTGCGACGATGGTTTCGTCCGAAGGCGCGTGCGCGGCGTATTATAAGTATGGTCGAATTGAAATGAAGGATTTGGTTGCGTCATGAGCGATGAAACGGTGAACATCGAAGGCGCGGTTTGCGCGCCGCCTTTGCCGCATAACGAACAAATCGTCATGGGACACGGCGCGGGCGGACGCATGACGCACCAATTGATTCAAAAATCCTTTCTGCCCGCGTTCGATAATTCTGCGCTGCGTGCCGGAGACGATGCGGCGGTGTTGGAACCAAAGGCTGGCGTGCAACTTTCGATCAGCACCGACGCACATGTGGTTTGGCCTTTGTTTTTCCCTGGCGGCGACATCGGACGTCTGGCAGTGTGCGGCACGGTCAATGATGTGGCGATGCTGGGCGCGACGCCGCTTTATTTGACGGCGGGTTTTATTCTTGAAGAAGGGTTGTCCATCGAAACGCTTCAGCGTGTCATTGAGTCAATGAAAGTGGCCGCGCAGGAAGCGAATGTTCAGATCGTGGCGGGCGATACGAAAGTTGTGCAAAAGGGCAAAGCCGATGGACTTTATATCACGACTGCGGGCGTGGGTTTGGTGCGACCGGGCTTGAAGGTTGGCGGCGCGCGAGGCCAAGCCGGGCGATGTTGTGATTTTCTCCGGCTCGATTGGCGATCATGGTATTGCGGTGCTCGGCGCGCGCGGCGAATTGGGATTCCAGTCCAGCATTCAAAGCGATGTGGCTCCGCTCAATCATCTCATTGATGCCATGCTGGATGCAAGCCAAAATATTCATGTGCTACGCGATCCGACGCGCGGTGGACTGGGAACCACGCTGAATGAAATCGCATCTCAATCGAACATCGGCATCGTGTTGAATGAATTAACGATTCCGGTTCATTCGGATGTCAACGCGGCTTGTGAGATGCTGGGATTTGATCCGCTGTATATTGCCAATGAAGGCAAGTTGATTGCGATGGTCGCGCGTGAAGACTGCGGAGGCTGTGCTGAAAGCCATGCGTCAGACGCGTTACGGAGAAGGCGCAGTCATCATCGGTGAAGTGACCGCTGAACCGCGTGGACGCGTGTTGATGAAGACCGCCATCGGAAGTCAGCGCGTGGTGGATATGCTGGCAGGGGAAATGTTGCCGAGGATTTGCTAAGCAGTTACCGATGCAAGCAGATACGATGCTGAGAGCGCCTGATTTTAAGGCGCTGTCTTTTTCTTTACACTCGATTGAAATTTAATCGTTTGCTTCGGGGACGACGAAAGAAATCTTCATTCAACCAGGAATGTGATCGGGCAGGTCAGTCTCCACATTGCGAATCACGGGATTGAATAATGCCAGGATCGCGACCAACGCTGTAAGCACTCCAAGTAAACCGATTAACAAACCAATACCATGATTGGACCCAATGCCGATGATTGGGCCAAAGATTGCGGCTAATGCGCCGCCTGCCAACATCCCCGGCTTGAACACATAATCTGCCAGCGGCGCAGCCAGCAACGGAGCCACCATTTGGCTCGACCAAGCAATCGTGCGGCGCACAGCGAAGACGCGCCCCTGCACATCGGGTGCGACCTTCGATTGCCAGATAGCCTGACTAGCTGCATTCATCAACGGCACACTGAACATAAAGCCGAAGCCGCAGACTGCAAGCAATGGAATGGAAACTCTCAATGCAACCGCCGAAAGGAACAAGCCGCTAACCAGGCCCGCGCCCAACAATGTATAGATTTTGCGTTTCCCACCGCCCCATGCGCTCATCACGACCGTACCGGCCAGCATCCCAACGCCCATGATCGTGCTGAGATAACCGAGCACATCGGCTTTCCAATTATCCAGGATCAACGGGATGAACAGGGGTTGCATCACCCCACCAAGAAAATTGATGGCAAGGAAAAACATCAGCAGGGAAAATAGTCCCTTACGCGCCAGGATGTAGTCCCAGCCATATCTTATTTCTTTCCAGATCGATCCTTTGGCTTGATTTCCGTCGTCCGTGGTCGGCGGGTTGGGGATGCGGACAAAAAGAATCATCACCATGACTGAGAAGATGTAGGTCAAAAAATCGATTAGTGCCATATTGCCAAGCTTGATCGCCACGTACAATATACCGGCGATGGCAGGGCCTGCTATCTGCGGCAGAGCCTCACCCAATTGGACGAAGCCATTCGCCCGTCCGTATTGTTCTTTCGGAACCAGCAGGGTGACAGAAGATGTGAAGGCCGGCCACATCAATGAGTTGAAGGCCGCGATGAAAAAGTTGATCGGGATGACCATCCACGGCTGGAGTGAATGCGTGAGATATAAGGTCGCCACGCCCAGTACCGCCAATCCCGCGCCGAAATCACTGAGGATCATTACGGTACGGCGATTCCAACGGTCGGCCAGCACGCCTGCCAGCGGCGAGAAAAAAACGAACGGCGCACTAAGTGCAACTTGACTGACCGCCAACAACGAGACGGAATGAGTTTGGTCGTAAATCCAAACCCCCAGCGCGAAGCCCGTCAACTGAGAACCGATCAATGAAACCAGTTGACCGACCCAGATCGTAAAGAAGGAACGCATACCGTTAACGGATGGGGAAGTTTTCATATCTACCTTTGCGGGCTACTGATTCCTGCATAATTCACTAATTTGAATGAAAGTTTTGATGAGATCGGATTTATGTTGCTAACGTCGCTTCCCTTGCTGAACCAATCGCTCCAGTTGAGGAAGGGTGTCACACGCGACGTTGGCCAGTTGAACGACTTTCATGTAGCTCCAAATCCACTCGATCGGGTTCAGTTCCGGCGCATAGCCTGGCAACTACTCGAGTTGGATGCGTCTTGCAGCACCCTGAGCCAGATAGCCTTTGAGTTTCTTCGAGCGGTAAGTTGGACTGTTGTCCCACACGATCAGCAGTCGACCGGGAATGCGCTTTTGCAAGAAACCCAGAAACTTGATCACTTCCTGCCTCGAGATCGCCTGGGAACGCATGCTCAGTAATAACTTGCCCTGCGGGGTGATCGCTCCCAGCGCCGCCAGATGATCTCGCGACAAGAACTCTTTGAGCAGAGGTGACAGGCCCCGTGGCACATAGTTGCGGATGATTATTGGCAACAGGTAAAACCCAGATTCATCTACGAAGATGGATATGTAACGGGTGAAATGTTGCCGAGGATTTGCTAGGCTGATTAATAATCAAGCGTATTCAGCTCGGCTACAAATTCATTATTTCCTTGCCTTGACTTCTGCCCAATTCGGCTATAAGCTCGAGTGCTTCTTTTTCTTTCTCCGAATATACGACACTCCAAACCAGCCAGCAATAAGCATTATCATGATAATGCTACTTGATCTATAGAAGTATTTGTGTTGTAAAGCTTGACTTTCATCGTCCGGGAACGTTAACACAATTTGACCATTGTGATCCTGGCACATTAGCGCCAATTCATTCTGATTTGGCTGGTCAGGGCTGTATCCGATTGTTGCAGTACTTCCTGATGGGCAAAAGAGTGGGCTAAACCACCGCGGCTCACTATTAGGAGTGTATTCAACAGGCAACCCAAAAACCATCCCCCCAAGAAGATAATGAGGACGATGGCTAATAATCTCCATGCAGTTCCTTCCCACTTCTTCATAAGCTATTGCCTTTCGTGGGACCAGCGACCAAGCGTATTCTGGTTCAAATCCACGGACTCAACAATCTTGTCAAGGATAGAAACACCGAGTTATGATTTTCGACATGATATCACCTTGTCTGATAACAGGCCAATCCTTCCAGATCGCTTCGACATCCGCCGAAACGTTGTTTTTCCTGACACCCGTACTATAATGGAGGCCAGCGGTGAGCCCGTTTCCAAATACCGGGTTAAGGTTTTTGTCCCGGGGCGTCCGGAATATATCCTGATCTCAGGAGCGCCAACCTACTTGGGACACCGCTCACTCTTTTTCATGGGGCAGTTTTGAAGGGGGAAGCCTGTGTGGCTTCGAGCCCCAAGAGATTTCCTTCAAGTCTTTCCCAATTTCCAGCCGGTCCAATTGTTCCCGGGTGAAGACCAATGCAGATTGTCCTTTAGGTAGGTTTTTCACACCCACCTTATAAGCATGGGCAAAGAGCGAGCGGGCCACATCCTGCGGGTCCGCATAACGATCGGCTTGGGGTTTGCTCAGCACGTGCCAGACGGCCACCAGCAATTTGTGTGCAATGGCCACGATGGCTTTAGAGCGACCCAAACGAAGTTCCAGCCGGGCCATTTCATTCTTCCAGTGTACGTGATGTTGCACAGCGTTATTGGCCGCGTCTACCATGGCTTGGCGCAGATCTTTTCTGCCCGCCTTGGTAATCCGACCGGAAGAATGGGTCATGCCACTGTCATGGACACGGGTTCCCAGTCCGGCATAGCCCACCAGCTTTTTGGCGGTCTCGAAGCGAGAAATGTCGCCGATTGCAGCTAGAATTGTGATGGCCGTGAGCATAGCGACGCCCGGGAGCTGCACGAGCAACGGAATCCGATCATCCTTGGCGCTCTCCTGCTTTAAGCAGGCCTCGACCTGTTCAATCTGCCTTTGGGCAAAATCAAGGGTCTCAAGATCCGAATGGACCAAGAACTGTTCGGTCTCCGAGAGCGGCAAGCTTTCCCAACAGACTCGATGTTCCAGTGAAAAGGGTTTTCCCTCGATAACCAAGTGTTTGCGGTGCAGCATGGCATGCAGACGATTCTTGGCCATGGTGGAGAGGCGTACCATCTTCCCCCGCTGGGCAATCAAGGATCGCAAGTCGCGTACCTTATGCGGCGGGATCCAGACACCGGTGAGCAATCCCGCTGCATGCAACTGAGCCAGTGCAAGAGCTGCCTTCTTGTCTGTTTTGACTTGGGCCTTGGTCACCAACGCCACGTTGGCCGGATGAACCACGATCACTGAGTGAACATGTGGCAGCAGGCTATCATAGAAAAGATACGCATTGGCTGTCATCTCCAGTACCACTGCATCTTCGCCTGTGAGATAACGCTGGATCCATTCATCTAGTTGGTAGTTTGAGGCCCTTTGGGGACCGAAGATCACCTCGCGCTCCGCATTGACCCCCACAGCCACAAAGTATTCTTTGTGGATATCCAGACCAACGAACCGTGTCGGACTTCTTGCCATATCAACACCTCCGTGAAAATGGATTTAGGCCGGGCAGGTTGATTTATCCCTGAAGAGCACAGGGACTTTGGGCGAGACATCACACACGGACTCGGGCTGGCTCGATAGAGCCTCCCAGGTTAGCGAATTTGAACGGGCAGCCAAACAGTTCGTCGAGCTTGCCAGAGGCATCTCATGGATTTGTCGGCTGGCCCAAACGTCAACGCCCGAAGTAGAGACGTTCCCGTTCCCTAACCACGGGAAGTCTACTCCCAAACCTACCCGGCCATCCCTTTAGCAGGGATGTTGAATGCTAACAGTTCGGCTACGATTTATCGGTGCGAATTCTGACCAATCACGTGCACGCTGTAGCCGTGCTAATGTTCGCGGAAGTTCTATGATCGATGCTGAGGGGTACTCGTATGCAATGATGATCCAGATGTCACGGATGAGTCACAAGGATTGGTGGTACAGAGCAACTCTTGTCTCAGTTCCCTTAGCTCTAAACATCGCCGTGTCGGCATTTTTGAAGAGGATGTCCGCGGTTTCTCCATCTGCGGGATATATAGCAATACCGATACTCGCTCTTATTGAAAGAACAATCCCATTAAACTTGCAGGCCACAGCAATCCGATTCACCATTTTCTTTGCAAGGCGAGTCACATCGATTTCCTTTTTGACTTCCAATAATAGGCACATAAACTCGTCGCCTCCCCAGCGACTGACCGTGTCTTCGTCGCGGATTAAAGACTGCAAACGGTTTGCAGCCATGAGCAGCACCTTATCTCCCAGATCATGACCATACGAGTCATTAATGCTCTTGAATTTGTCGATGTCAATAAACAGGACTGCGAGTCCCCAACCATGCCGTTTTGCCTGGATTAACCCTTGCTCGAGATGCTGTTCAAATAACACACGATTCGGAAGGCCTGTGAGTGGATCCTGAAACGTAAGTCTTCGTGTTTCTTTTTCTTGGGCCTGGGATTTCGATAAATCGTCGCGCACTTTGGCAAGATCGGTCTTCGTGTATGTGAGTTCGGATTCGATTACTACTCGTTCATCCACTTGCTTGGCAAGTTCGATGTTAACCTGATGCAAATCGTCTGCGGCCCTCGCCACTTTGTGCTCGACATCTTCGTTCCGAGTGATTGCCTTTTCGATAGTCTGAACAGGGACATTGACTTTTATCCCATGATTTAGAACTTCATTTATCGAGGTGAGTTCACTTGCAGCATGCTTGACATTCTTTTTGATTTTCTTGTTATTGTCAAGCACACGTCTAAGGGAAACTTGCTTGGCAGGTGCGTTTTTTTTCAAACCTTTTGATTTTGATTTCATACGTAATCTCTCATGCATGGGGCGGGCTAACTATCGGGTATGCGACGGCCGCATAAGGGTCTATAGGTGGTCGCTGGATAATAACCCAAATTTAGGGGATTAGGCGATTACACATAAAATTGATATTCATTGCTGCCTTATTGTACAGTTATTCACCCCCTTTTTTCATGTGTCTTTTCTCATTAAGAGCAGCGCAAGTGGCATAGCCTGCCCTGTTTTGAGTTCATGGGATCGCCGTCAAATAAACGGGCGCGATCATATCAAGTTCGCGAGGACAAATTCCGCCTACCAGCGACCAAGCGATCATGAGTCACAAGAAGAATAGCGTACTGGAATTTTATTCAGTACGCTATTCTATCAACTTATGCGGTCTCGTACTCTACCTGTTCTTCGTCCGCCGTCGTCACAGGCTCATCGACATGCTTCTTATCGAGCAGCTGCATCAGCTGGGCAACGACTTTGCTGAAATATTTGGTCTCGCCGCCTTTGTCTTCGTACTTGTCGGTCTTGAGCCGCCCTTCGACGTACACGAGACTGCCTTTCCTGAGATACTTTTGGGCGACCTCGCTCAGCCGTCCCCAAGCCTCGACATTGATCCACTCGGTATATTCTTTAGTCTCGTTCCCACTCTTCCGGCGTTGGGTCACCGCAAGGCTGAAATGAACCACTTTCTTTCCATTAGGCGTGAAGCGGCTTTCCGGTTCCTTGCCTAGATATCCAATCAGTTGAACACGGTTTAATGCTGGCATGTTTCCCTCCTTTCCTTCAGACTTTTAGAGTTCATGTTTTGGGTCATATCAGGTCTCCTTTTTCTCTAAAAGAACAGTATGAATGTGTCGAACGGGTTATACTTTGTTCATGGCTGGCTTTCGGCGGATGGCGCCGCACTGGCCGCTTCATTTCGCTTCAAGACCAGCATGCCCGTTTTCATCTCCACGACATGATAACCGGCAGGTACTGCATCAAGCGCGCCTTCCTTGATCTCCTTCGAGAAGTAGAACATCTTGCCGTTGGAGTGCAGATAGTAGGTGTTGCCTTTCGAGTTGTTATGTGAGTAAGCCATTCATTGCTCCTTTTCTAATATTAGGATGTTAAAAGTGTAGCACAGATTTTCTATTCTTGTCAACTAGGAATTTTGTACTATATAGTACTGCGCAGAGATTGGAAAGGGATGAGCATTTTCTTGCTAGAGAGGCAATGAAGCAAGTTTTACTCATTATGAAAGGATAATGCAGTATATGATGATCGTTTCCACGCTCGAAGAATTGCGTTCCGCCCGCTCCCTTCTAGACGGCAGGCTGGGTCTCGTGCCGACGATGGGTTATCTCCACGAAGGGCATATCTCGCTTGCCCGCCGTGCCAAAGCTGAATGTGACTACGTCACCGTGAGCATCTTCGTCAACCCGACTCAGTTTGGCCCGAACGAGGATCTAGCCAAGTATCCGCGTGACTTGGATCGCGACCTGCATCTGCTCGAAGCGGCAAGCATAGACTTGGTTTGGACGCCAACGCCTGAGGTGATGTATCCTACTGGGTATCAGACCTGGGTCGAAGCCGAAGAGATGACGCGCCCCTTCGAAGGCGCACAGCGCCCCGGTCATTTTCGCGGCGTTACAACCATCGTCGCTAAGTTGTTCAATGCCGTCCAGCCGACGAAAGCTTATTTCGGCCAGAAGGACGCACAACAGGCCGCGGTCATTCGCCAAATGACGAAGGATCTAAATTTCCCGATTGAGATCGTGGTTTGTCCAATCGTGCGCGAGCCGGACGGTCTCGCCATGTCCAGCCGCAATGTGTATCTTTATCCGGAACAACGCAAAGCCGCGACCGTTCTATATCGTTCGTTAACCGCGGCAAAGACTGCGTATGAACACGGCGAACGCGACGCCGAGAAATTGCGGCAAATCGTAAAAGCGACGATTGCAACCGAACCGTTGGCGCAAATGCAATATGTTTCCTGCGCAGATTATGAAACGTTGCAGGAGTTGGAGAAAGTAACCGGCATGACCTTGCTCTCGATGGCGGTATTCTTTGGGAAGACAAGATTGATTGATAATTTTGTGCTGGGGTGAATTTGCAAAGGCGGAGCATGCTCCGCCCTGCTTTATTGGGAAACTTGTTCAAATCGCTCCACAGGCACTACAAAGAGCGAGACACGTTTCTCGGCAGGCCCGCCCATTGCAATTGTTTCGCGAACGAGTTGAATAGCTGGGTCTACTTGAGTATCGTTAACACCGAGCAATAAAGTTGCCACGCCGCTTCGCAGAAAGCTGCCCGTCGAGGCGATGCGTGTGACCCTGTATTCGGCACTAGTCAGGGCACGGGTCAGCGCGTCGGCTTCGCTGTCTTTGACAATCAGGATAATCATTTTCATGGCTATATCTCCTCAAAGCGTTCAACCGGCAATGCGAATACGGTTGCACCGCCCACTGTTACGGGGATAGGCGTCGGCATGGGTAAAGGCGAACCTTCCAGCGGCATGGATAAATATTCCACGCGTTGACGGCAGGATTTGCGTAATTCCCTCAATACATCTTCCTCACGCCCCTTCGGCAAACCGATCAATATCGTCGCGTTGCGTCGTCCGAGAAACCCGCCCGCGCTTGCCAGATAAACCACAGGCGCACCGAAAGAACTTACCGCACGCGTTGCAATGTCCAAATCCTGCTCCTGCACAATCGCCAGCATCAAGAGACGAATCGGATTGTCCATAATCTACTCCTCATTGGCAGATCATCTATTATTAGCATATCACATTTAGGTCATGGATACTATTAACGGATTGTTATCCGTAATCGTGATGGTTTTACCGTTTCGAAAAGTGATTTCAGTTTGTTCGAGGTTCCGTACGATCTTCAAGCCTTTATATAGAATGGTCGCAGGCCAGGCGAATGGATTCTTACCCTCGAGCCGCACGCGATCATTCGACAGAACGGTTACACCTAATGTTTGTAAAAAGAGACCAACAGGAGCCAATCCGTTCAAGGCGCCGCGTTCACCGAGGCCGCTACCCGTCTCGGCATGATAACGCTGATAGAAAGCATGGTTTTGCTTAAGGCTTTGAATCACTGCATTCATGAGACGCACGGTCAATTGCGCAGCTCTATCTCTAAATCCATAGGCCAGCAATCCTTCGCCGACCAATATGTTCCAAGGCAGATGAACGCTCATTGCAATCGCGTCCGCTTCGGGTTCCGGAACAGACGGCAAAGCGGGGATCCCAAAGCGTCGACCAAAATATTCTGCGTCCTCAAGCGAACGTTCAATCATAGCTTCGGCACGTTCCGAATCAGGGATGTGCGCCCATAACGGCATGAAAAGCGTGATGTCTTCGCCTGCCATATTGACCATGCTAATCAAGACCTGATCTTGTTCGTCCAAATCTTTAATGCTAATACGCCCGATTTTTGTAAAGACCTTTTGAGTTGTGGCAACGAGACCACCGCTTCGCCACTGGAATTGATTTTCTTCAATCGCCTCGACCTCACCCCGGCCTTTGGTAACCAGATCACTGATCTCGACCGTTGGCCGTTGGGCCGCTGGGTTTTTCGTCTGCACCTCGATCAACAAACGAACTGGATGCTCGAACTCTAACTTGGGACGCATATTGCCCGGGCCTTTGTGCTTTGCAATTATTTTGCCGGTCTGACAGATATTGGTGATATGGTCCTGATAACTATATAACACGGCGCTTGCATCCCACGATGCTTCAACGGATGATTTGAGTTTATTTGCCTGTGTTTCGAGCAAGGCAATTTCATTATTCTTGTTTAATAGCTTTGCGATTTGAATGAGACTTTGTGCTTCTTTATGCAGCAGGGCTTCCAATGCAGGTCCATGCATGACAGAAATATCTGCGCCTTGGGACCAAGGATGCCAGACATCAAAAAGCGGATTATCTTCAAAGCCAGTTTGAAGCACGTGATCCCAAGCAGGCAAGCCGTCATGGCCGACGATCGTGTTGCGGCGAAATCCAGTCCATGAAAAAAGCAAGTAGCTTGGGAAAGGCTTCGTCCAAGAAAAGCTTCATCTTCCGTTTGTTGAAAATATCTCCACGCTAAACTCGCCAGCATCGGCGCAGCGGTTAATTTTCCACGTTGACCGGCAATGCCAGGTTTATAATCGATCGAACCGTCTTCAGTTTGCGTGAAGAGAAAATTACTGATTATTCCGCGTGTTAATTGAGACGAAGCGGGAATCACATTGGTAAGGTAATAACTTTCGAGCGGCGATTGTCCGCTCCAGCCGGGTGCATAATCGCGTCCATCACCTTTTGGGGAAAAGCCGTGATCCGGCTGACGGGATTGCACAAACGATGGATTCGGTAATTGCTTATCGGGGGTAAAGAATAATCCAAGCGCGGCGCGCTGACTGAAAGCGAAAGCCGCATCCCAATCTATATCACCGGTGTGAATATCGAGCGTATCGCCCGCATCTAACAATTCAATGTGAGCGCGTTCCGCTTCCCAAGAACGACCTGCGCTGCGCCGCGCTAAATCGAATGAAGCTTCCGCAGAATCAGCCGAGGCAATCGACCAACTCACTTGACGACTTGAGCCGGGATCGAAATCCAGTGCCAATGTGAGCGATGGATATGGACCCGGAACCAAACTGCGGGCCGCCGGTCATAAAGATAACCGGGAAGAGCCCGCTGGTTTGTCCCGCGAGAATGTTGACCATTTGCTGTTGAGTATCTTTTCAGGGGCTGTCCATCGAGCGGAGTGAGCATTCCGCACAAATCAATTGTAATCTTGCGAGCAAAGGTTGTACGATTGTTAAGCGTAAGTCTTCCAGCTAAGGCGTGAGATCGGGAACCCAATATTCAGCGGTGACTTCCAGGCCTTCGAGCGGAGAACATTCCAGCCAGAGAAAGTTCGGATAAAATCGCCGCAGGTATGGTGATGCGGAAAATTCAGCAGGGTTGGTAATTGTTTGCCCAGTTCCCCAAAGCGATAAAAGAGGCGCATAGCGCGAGCGCGCAATCCATACGTTGTGCGGATCTGCCAGCGCGGCAGGTTCGCCCGCGCCGATTTCCAACTTCCCAGATCTGATCATTGGCGTAATCTGGTTTCGACAAACGAAAGTCAGCCGCCAAAGTGAGAGAAAGTGGGTCGCCAGGACGGAGATTCCAATCACGCATAGTTCTATTGTACGGTCAGATGGACAGAAGGTCAAAGGGTATAATTTGGTTAGATTCTTGTGATGAGGAGATGAATATGGGCATGTATTTCGAAGAATTCAGTGTCGGAAAAAAGATCGTGACCGGAGAGCGAACCGTCACGTCCGATGACATTATGAAATTTGCCAATTTGACCGGCGACAATAATCGCATCCATACGGATGCAGAGTTCAGCAAGACCACGCCTTTTGGTCAGCGCATCGCACATGGACTTTTGGGCTTGTCGCTTGCATCGGGCCTTGCCTGGCAGACGGGGATTCTCGATGGCACCGTGATCGCTGTTCCGCGAAGTGAACGAATGGAAATTTGTTAAACCCATTTTTATCGGCGATCAAGTCCATGCCGAGTTGAGTGTGGCTGAAACAAAAGCCTTGCCGCGCATCGGCGGAGGTGCCGTTGTGCTTGAGGCTCAGTTGAAGAATCAGAAAGATGAAGTTTGCATGAAAGGCTCTTGGAATATTCTGGTTCTATCGAAGCCGAAAGAGTCACAATCATAAAATTCCAGTAGCTATGACGGACAATCAGGATCCAGAGCGATTTCGCAGACTGATCAACTCCGAGGAGGAAACACACGCCGAGCCTCCTTCCCAGCCGTGGATGCGGCGGAGTCATTCCGTTCCAGTTTGGATAAGGATGCTATGCCCTTGCCGCGCCGCGTAAATCAAATTGATAAGGAAGGCACACGCGTCACGCCGGCAGCTTTCGAGCCGACCACCAGGCGTCGAAACGCAAACAGACAAAACGTCCGGCAAAGAAGCGGAAATTTGTTTTCTCGATTCGGAACCATCGGTTGCGTGATTCAAGTCTTGATCGCGCTTGTCTTTCTTCTGGTCATCGCTGGTTTATCTCTTCTTTCACTCGGCGTGTATGAATATTATTCCATTGCAAGCTCACTTCCTTCCGTCAGTGATTTGCAGCAACATACTCCGCAATTCGAAACCACGCGCATCCTCGACCGCAATGGCGATTTGCTTTATGAGATCCTCGATCCCAATGCAGGACTTCGCACTTATGTACCGCTCAATAAAATTTCGCCGGCGCTCGTCGCGGCGACGATTGCCACCGAAGATAAGGATTATTACAGCCATCCCGGTTATGATGTGTGGGCGATCATCCGTGCCATTTGGCAGAACTATACCAGCGGCGAGATTGTTTCAGGGGCGTCCACCATTACGCAACAACTGGCCCGCTCACTTTTGCTTTCCCCGGAGCAACACCAACAAACCTACTTACGCAAAGCGCGCGAAATTATTTTAGCCGCGGAGATCACGCAGCGTTATTCCAAAGACCAAATTCTCGAGATTTATCTCAACGAAATTTATTACGGGAATCTTTCCTACGGAATCGAAGCCGCATCCGAAACCTATTTTGGGACGACTGCCGATAAATTAACTCTGGCTCAGGCGGCGTTTCTCGCGGGACTTCCGCAGTCTCCATCCGTTTACGATATTTATACCAACCGTGATGCGACTCTCGCACGTCGAACAGGAAGTGTTGAACTTAATGATGCAGGTGAGTTATGAACAAAACTGCATTTATGTCAGCAACAGCAATCAACCGGTTTGTGTGACACCGGCAGATGTCGCCTCCGCCGCGGCGGAGACGCGCAATTACACGTTCCAGCCGCCGAGCGTGAATATGCGATATCCACATTGGGTCAATTATGTCCGCTCACAGTTGGAAGCCAGTTACGATCCGCAAACGATTTATCGTTCAGGCTTTACGATTTATACAACACTCGATCCGACTCTTCAGGATTACGCACAACAACTTGTCACCAATCAAGTCGCCGCGTTGGCAAACAACAATGCGACCGATGGCGCGCTAGTTGCCATTCGTCCATCCACCGGTGAGATTCTAGCGATGGTCGGTTCGGCGGATTTCAACAACGCTGCGATCTCGGGACAAGTCAACATGGCGGTCAGCGAGACGCGCCAGCCGGGTTCATCCATCAAACCGGTCAATTATGTCGCGGCCTTTGAAAAAGGCTGGACACCAGCCACATTGATTTGGGACGTGCCTTCGCAGTTCCCGCCATCCGGCGATCCGAACGATACGCATCCACCGTACATCCCGAATAATTATGACAACAAATTTCACGGACCGGTTACCGTCCGAACTGCGTTGGCAAATTCATATAACATTCCCGCGGTGAAAACTTTGCAATTTGTCGGTGTGTATGGCGATCATGGCTTTATCGCCATGGCTCAGCGACTGGGCATCACATCGTTGACTCGCAACGATTATGGACTCTCTCTCACGCTTGGCGGCGGCGATGTCAGCGTGCTGGAAATGACCGGCATGTTTTCTGTCTTTGCCAATAGCGGTGTGCGAGTGCCGCCTGTTTCCATTTTGAAGATTGTCGATTACCAAGGCAACGTGGTTTATCAATACAAGCCGCCGCAGGGCGAACAAGCGATCAGCCCCGAACATGCTTATCTCATCACATCGATTCTTTCAGATAACCAGGCGCGTGCGCCGATGTTTGGAACCAACTCGGTTTTGAACCTTCCGTTTTCGGCCGCGGCCAAGACCGGAACGACGAATGATTTTCGCGATAATTGGACTCTCGGTTACACACCAGATCTTGTTGCGGGTGTTTGGGTCGGCAATGCGGATTACACACCGATGGTCAATACCACCGGAGTAACAGGCGCCGCGCCAATCTGGTCGCAGTTCATGCGATACGCTGTCCCATATGAAACAAACGGACACCCAACATGGTTCACGCGTCCAGCGGGAATTGTGGAAGAAGCCATTTGCGCACAATCCGGCACCCTGCCATCGCAGTGGTGCAAAGGCGGAACACGCACCGAAATTTTCGAATCGGATCAATTGCCCTTGCCTGCAGGTCAGGATTTGCGCCGTTCCGTTTCAATCGATACCTGGACGGGTCTGGAATCTTCTCCCGATTGCAATGATTACACCACGCCGAGTCAAATCGTGATGAACGTGACCGATCCGTGGGCAGCAGAAATGGTTCGGGACGAAGGATGGAAAAATTGGTTAAGCGCCAATGATTTTCCCATCCCGCCGGTTTACGCGCCGCAACGCGAATGCACGAAAAACGATCCGCATCCCGAACTGGATTTGAGTATCAACGATGGGAGTATCATTTCCCAAAATACATTATCGGTCACCGGCACTGCCAATGCGACCGCAGACTTTCAATCATGGAAACTGGACTTTGGTTTGACCGATACACCTCTTACTTGGACTACGTTAGCGCAAGGAAACCAGCCGGTGAATAATGGTCTTCTGTCTAATTGGAATTTATCGAATTTGTCGGGGAATACGTAATTGCTTTGCGTTTGCATGTGATCGGTACGAACGGTTATGCTGAAAAGATCATTCACTTTATGGTTGAACTTCCACCTCCGCCACCTCCACCAGCCTCCACCGTCGACATTCACGCCTTTGCCTCCGCCGACAAATACTTCGGTTCCAATCATTCCAACGAATACGCCTGTTCCTCCAACTCCGACCCCACTTACTCCGTTCCCAACTTATACTCCCGCGCTGACGGATACTCCGTTCAATACAGCAACGCCATAAAAGAATTTCATTTTCCAACCTGGAGTTCAAAATGCGTCTTGAAGATTTAAATTGGATGGATGTTGAAAAATACCTTCAACATGAAGATCGTTTGATGTTGATTTTCGGTGCGACGGAACAGCATGGTTATCTCAGCCTGCTAACGGATGTCAAAGTTCCATTGGCGCTTGCTGACTCAGCTTCAAAGGCAAGCGGCGTGCTGGTTGCGCCACCGTTGAATTTCGGTGTCTCGCCTTATTTCTTATCCTATCCCGGAACACTGAGTTTGAAAGTCAGCACGTTGATTGCCGCGGCAGAGGATATTGTCCGTTCGGCGTATGGGCATGGTTTCCGCCGCATCCTCATCCTCAACGGGCATGGAGGCAATTCACCCGCGCGGAATCATCTGCATCAAGTCAATAATGATTTACCCGATTTGAAACTTGAACTGGTACGATTGGTGGCTGTCGCATTCTGTGGAAGCAATGGCACAGAAGCATAATCTCAAGTCAGCTCATGCCAATTGGCTTGAGGCTTTTCCATTTACAGTTGTGGGCGAAATGCCCGAAGGAAATAAAACGCCACCTCAAGTCCCAAGTGCGATCATGGATGCCAAAACCGCGCGTGGAGTTTATGGCGATGGATCGTTTGGCGGAGCATATCGCAGTCGAGCGATGATATCATGCATGAACTTTTTGCCGCCTGCCTTGAAGATATTTTACAATTATTAAAGTTCGAATGATATTCTCATAGAAATTTCATAATCATGGATTGGCACAACTTAAAATGCTGTTACAATTCCAAGTTGTCAATAAAATTGCATCTATAAAGATTGTGAGGAAAAATGTATATTGATCCCAATACCGGCGGAATGTTGTTCCAGATTTTGGCAGCATCCTTAGTCGTAATTTCAGGTGTTTTGCTTGTATTTTCAGGCAAGATCCGCAGGATTCTTTGCACAACTCCGCCGAAAAATGAGAAAAGATAAAACTGAAGACGAAGAATAGATGAAGACGGTTATCCTCGGTTTCGACTCATTCGACCCGGCAACCTTTGAACGGCTTCAAAATGCCGGACGAATGCCCAACTTAACCAAGTTTGTAGATCAGGGCGGATATTCGCGTCTGGAGGTTTGCTCGCCTCCTCAAACCGAAGTATCGTGGACGTGCATCGCAACTGGCGTTGACCCAGGTTCGCATGGGATTTTCGATTTCGTTCATCGCGATCCGGAAACGTACATTCCATACGTTTCCATCCTGCCGACTAAGGTGACCGCGTTAGGCGAGCAATACCAGCCGCCTTACACCACCAAAACTTTTTTTGAAGAAGCAACCTCGATGGGATATCCGGCGACTGCCTTATGGTGGCCAGCTTTATTTCCCGCGCGTCCCGATATTCCGGTCGCGACGATTCCCGGCTTGGGCACGCCGGATATTCGAGGCCAATTAGGCGTTGGCATTTATCTTGACAACCGAACCGACTGAAAAGAAAAAAGTTAAAGTCGTTAAGCTTAAATCATCGGTGTCGATAAAAAATTCACTGCGACGATTGAAGGACCAAACGTCAAGTCGAAAGAAGGGCATGCGCGCGGCGACTTTTCCAGTGACAATTGAAGTTTTAGATGATAAAACCGCAACCTTGACGATTGATAATCAAAAGATTTCAATTATCGCTCGGCACATGGAGTCCCATCATCGAACTCAAATTCGCGGCAGGCTTTGCATTTTCTATTCAAGCCATCACGCAAGTCATCCTGACCGAAGTGAAAAGACAAAGTCAGCTTATATTTTCTGCCTCTGCAGATTCATCCGTTGCATTCACTCTGGCTGTATGCCACGCCGTCATCGCTTGTAAAAGATTTGTGGAATAAAATCGGTCCGTTCCTGACTTTGGGCTGGCCTCAAGATACGAATGCGCTCGAAGATGATTGCATCACCGACGAGCAATTCCTCAGCCTGTGCGAATCGATTTTTGAATCCCGCAAGAAAATTTATTTCCGTTTGTTGGATAATTTCAAAGAAGGTGTGTTGGCTGGAATTTTCGATGATCTGGATCGCGTCCAGCATATGTTCCTGCGAACCAATCAAGAGATTGTGGATAGCTGGTATCTAAAGCTCGATCAATTTGTGGGCGAAGTCCAAGATCGAAAATCAATAAACTTGGCTTGCAGAAATATCGTTTCCTTATTCTTTCCGATCACGGCTTCCGCACCTTCGAGCAAAAAGTTCACATCAATCGCTGGCTGGTTGAAAACGGATATATGAATTTATCGCGTCAAACCGAAACGCCGGAACTCAACGATGTGGATTGGGATAAAACCAAAGCGTATGCGCTTGGGCCTCAACAGCCTCTATCTCAACATCGCAAGCCGCGAAGGCAAGGGAATTGTCAAGCCGGAAGAAATCGAAAATCTTTTGGATGAAATCAAAACCAAACTTTTGAATTGGAAAACTTCGGATGGCAAGCAGATCATCAGCCGCGTGTTGATTGAAGCATGAAGCTTTCAATGGCCCTTACACGCGTCTTGGCCCGGACCTTGTGATCGGTTACGCACCCGGATTCCGCGCCTCATCTGAAACCGGTCTCGGAAAATCCGCACCGGTGTCGATGGAAGCAAATCAAGGTCATTGGGGCGCCGATCATTGCATCGATTCGCTGATGGTGCCGGGAGTGATCTTTGCCAATCGCGATATCCGAAACATGCCCGGAATTTCATTCAGGGATATCCCGTTCCTTGCGCTTGGGTAAACATCTCGACCAATCCTATATCAAGCCGCCTTCTCAAACTGGTTCGCACGGACAGAAAGATTTGGAAGAGAGATTGAAAGGCTTGGGCTATCTTTAGACGAAGCACCTGTTCGATTTTGTTATAAAGATCGCGATGTTAAAAAATATATTTAACACAAAACATCGCAAAGAAATGATGATAAAACGATCATCGTTGTTTCAGGTTTGCCTCGCTCCGGAACATCCATGATGATGAAGATGCTCGCGGAAAGCGGCCTCCCGATTTTGACGGATGCACTGCGTGCAGCAGATGATGATAATCCCAATGGGTATTATGAATTTGAACTTGTAAAAAAACTGCCTGAGGGTCAGAACAAATGGCTAGCTGACGCAAATCATAAAGTTGTAAAAATCATTTCTGCTCTACTTGAACATCTCCCCACCAATTATCGTTACAAAATAATTTTCATGGAACGAGAGCCGAGCGAGATACTGGCTTCCCAGCAGAAGATGCTTGCGAATCGAAACGAGAAATCGGAGATCGGCGACGCTGAAATGCGGGAGCAATTCCAAAAGCATTTGGCCGCGATCAAATATTGGCTTGCCAGACAGCCCAATATGGAAGTGATGTATGTTGATTACAACAAAATGATCTTGACGCCAGAGAAATACTGCCAAGCCATCGCAGACTTTCTTGCCATCCCGGTTGATGTTTCAAAAATGCTGGCTGTCCCGAATGAGCGCCTTTATCGAAACCGGGCTACTAAACCTTAAACTTCTTTAAGGTTGCTGTCTTGACTTCAAGGCAATTCAGCGTATAATTACGTTTGTTGAATGTAAAAATTGACTAGAAGCAGCAAGCGCTTGAGGATAAAGGCCTCGAAGCGCTTGCCTTTGTTTGTCTCTCGTTCATGCCGACTACACGCTAGATCAAAACATGAGTTAGAGCTTCGTATTTCGCGACGAGGAGAGAACAGTGGAAACTAAAGGATTAACTGCACTTCGCATCAGCTTGGCATCCCCCCAAACAATTCTATCGTGGTCATATGGTGAAGTACTAAAGCCAGAAACGATCAACTACCGCCGCCTTCGCCCGGAAAAAGACGGGTTATTCTGCGAGGCCATTTTTGGTCCGACCCGTGATTGGCAGTGTTATTGCGGAAAATATAAGAACCCCCGCTACAAAGGGCATCATCTGTGAAAAATGCGGCGTGGAAGTGACGCGCGCCGCGGTTCGCCGTGAGCGCATGGGACACATCGCATTGGCCACGCCTGTGGCGCATATTTGGTACACGCGCCGCATCCCATCTCAGTTGGGAATGTTGCTTGATATCTCACGCCGCAACCTGGACCGTGTGCTTTATTTTGCCCAATACATTGTCACCTATGTTGACGAAGAGGCCCGCAAGAAAGCTTTGCAACGCCTCGAGGATGAGATTTCCGTTTCTGAGCGCGAGCAAGCCGCGGACGTCAATGCAAAGATCGCTGAGATCAAGACCAAGCGCGATCACCGATTAAATGAAATCAATCAGAAGAAGTCAGCTCTTGAACAAGGTTATGACGAATACATTGCCGAGCAACTCGACCCTGTTATCCGAGAAGGCCAAAAACTGGAGAAGCTACTGCAGGATCAAATGGGCCAGCCTGCAAAGAAAGATGTTGTCTTCGAATTAACCGGCGAGAAGATTTTGGATGCAAACGATAAGGTTGCCAGCAAACAGATCAGTCAGGTTCAGAAGATCGTTCAGAAGAAATTGGAAACCCTCGAGAACGAACTCAAGGATAAGCGCGCCAAGGAACTCGAAGACCTCAAGATGGAGTCTGGCCGTGTCAAAGCCGATGCGGATATGAAGATGGAGGCTTTGCGTTCACAGTTGGAAGATCAGACTTCGGTTTCAGCCAATCAATCCTCGCGTCAACGTGACGAGTTGATGGAACTCCGTCCTTTTACCTTCATCAGCGAAGCTCGTTATCGCGAACTCAAACAGCGCTGGGGACAAGTCTTCCGCGCCGATATGGGCGCTGAAGCCTTCTATGATATTCTCGAACGCCTCGATCTCGATAAGCTGGCCGTGGAACTCTGGAAGGAAGTCCGCACCACAAAGTCCAAGCAGAAGCGCAAGAAAGCCACGACCCGTCTAAAAGTTGTCGAAGCATTCCGCCGCTCGGGCAATCGCCCCGAATGGATGATCCTGACTGTTCTGCCGGTCATTCCTCCTGACCTGCGCCCGATGGTTCAACTCGATGGCGGGCGCTTTGCCACCTCCGACCTTAACGATTTGTATCGCCGTGTGATCAACCGCAACAACCGCCTCAAGCGTTTGCTTGAATTGGGCGCGCCGGATGTCATCATCCGCAACGAGAAGCGCATGTTGCAGGAAGCGGTGGATAGCCTCATTGATAATTCCCAGCGCGGCAAGGCGCTTAGCCGCCGCGGCCGCCGCGAACTCAAATCTTTGAGCGATATGCTCAAAGGCAAGAAAGGCCGCTTCCGCCGAAACCTGCTTGGCAAGCGCGTGGATTATTCCGGTCGTTCCGTGATCGTCGTTGGTCCGCAACTCAAACTTTATCAATGCGGTCTGCCGAAGGCCATGGCGCTGGAACTCTATCGCCCGTTCGTGATCGCGCGTCTCGTTCAGAATGGTTACGCCGCGAACGTCAAAGGCGCGCGCCGTTTGATTGAGCGCAATCGACCTGAAGTCTGGGAAGCACTCGAAGATGTGATCAAAGATCGTCCTGTGCTTCTTAATCGCGCGCCGACTCTGCATCGTCTCGGCATCCAAGCCTTTGAGCCAATCCTCATTGAAGGTTCAGCCATTCAACTTCATCCGCTCGTTACCACGGCTTTCAACGCGGACTTCGATGGCGACCAGATGGCCGTGCATGTGCCTCTTTCGCAAAAGGCTGTGCAGGAAGCGCGTGAGCTGATGCTCGCTTCCAAGAATCTGCTCAAGCCTGCGGATGGCGAGCCGATCATTTCTCCTTCGAAAGACATGGTGCTCGGTGTGTATTACCTGACCATGGAGCAGAAAGCCGCTCATAAAGGTGATGGCCGCGCCTTTGCCGATATGGACGAGGTGGAACTTGCATACCAACTCGATCAGGTGGAGGTTCACACCAAAATCAAAATGCGGGTGACGACCTGGTATAACGATAAGGGCGACCGCTTGCCTGAGGCTGAAACGCGTCTCATCGACACGACGATCGGGCGCGTGCTCTTCAATCGAATTCTGCCTCCCGAAGTTCAGTTCACCAACGAAAAACTGGATAAAGGCGGCGTGAAAGACTTGATCGCCGATGTCTATGAATTATGCGGACGAGATCCAACCACAGATGTGGCTGACAAGATCAAGACGATGGGCTTTGAATTTGCCATGCGCTCCGGTACCACGCTGGCTGTGGCCGATATTTCCATTCCGCCGGAACGAAAAGGTATTCTTGACGAGGCGCAAAAGCAAGTTGAAGTGGTGGAACGCGATTTCCGCCGTGGCCTGCTGACCGAGCAGGAACAGAACGAACGCGTGATTGAAGTCTGGCAGATGACCACTGATCATGGTTGCTGAAGCGGTTAAGAAACACATGGACCCCGATGGCAACCTTTCCATCATGGCCGCATCCGGCGCAACCAAAGGCGGTTTCTCAACTGTCTCGCAGTTGGCTGGCATGCGCGGCCTCATGGCTGATCCATCCGGTCGTATTATTCCATTGCCCATTCGCTCCAACTTCCGTGAAGGTCTGACTGCGCTTGAATACTTCATCTCGACGCATGGCGCGCGCAAAGGTTTGGCAGATACCGCTCTGCGTACCGCAGATGCCGGTTATCTCACGCGTCGTCTTGTGGATATTGCACAGGATATCATCATCAACGAACATGACTGCGAAACAAAAGAAGGCGTGTATATCCGCCGCACAGATGATGTCGCGGGGCAATCCATGGCCAGCCGTCTCTATAGCCGCTTGCTGGCCGAGGGCGTGATTGATCCAAAGACTGGTGAAGTGATTGCTGAACGTGATGAAGTGATTGATCATGAATTGGCACGTAAGATTTCTGCTTCCGGCATTGCCGAAGTCAAAGTCCGTTCGCCACTGACCTGTGAACTTCAGCACGGCATCTGCGCCAAATGCTACGGCCTCGATTTGGGCCGCGGTGACATGGTGGACCTCGGTGCGGCAGTTGGAATCGTCGCTGCTCAATCCATTGGTGAGCCGGGCACGCAGTTGACGTTGCGCACCTTCCATACCGGTGGTGTGGTCGCGGGCGGCGCAGATATCACGACCGGTCTGCCGCGCGTGGAAGAGTTGTTCGAGGCCCGCAAGCAACCGAAAGGTGAGGCCGTTGTCGCCGAGATCGGAGGCGTGGTGCGCATCGTTCAATCGGATAAATTTGCCGATTTGCGCGAAGTCCGAATTGAACACGCTGAAATGGTTCACGATGAATATGCCGTGCCTGAAGATTGGAAATATGTTGCTGTTGATGCAACGGAAGCCAAACCCGGCGATGTGTTGGCGACCAAAGAGAAAGCCACCGTTGTTGCTCAACACGGCGGCAAGGTAGCGGTTGAAAAGAAAGATCATAAGATCATGGTCTCGTACGAACAGCGCGAAGAAAAGACATACGACATTCCTTCCACGTCCCGCCTGCTCGTAAAGGAAGGCGACCATGTTGATGCTGGTCAGCCCTTGACCGAAGGTTCACTCAACCCTCATCGTGTTCTCCGCATTCAGGGACGCGAAGCTGCTCAAATGTATCTGCTGAGCGAAATTCAAAAAGTTTATCGCTCACAAGGACAGAACATTCACGATAAACATTTCGAGGTCATCATCCGTAAGATGATGAGCAAGGTCGCGGTCAGCCGACCTGGTGATAGCAAATACCTGCCCGGCGACGCAGTGGATCGCCAGGAATTGCGTCGGCTGAATGAGCAATTGCTTTCGGAAGGCAAACAGCCTGCCAAGCTCCTCGAAACCCTGCTTGGTGTTACCAAGGCTTCCCTCAGCACCGACTCATGGCTCTCTGCTTCATCCTTCCAGCACACAATCAAAGTGCTGGCAGGCGCCGCCATCGGCTCGACCTCCGACCCACTCTATGGGTTGAAGGAAAACGTTATCATCGGTAAGCTGATCCCCGCCGGGTCGGGCTTTACTCTGGGTCGATTTAAAGATGCAGTCAGCGATGGCGCATCCTCCCAATGGATGGAGATCGGCGATAGCGCATCCGCCGACTAACCAAAATCAGTAGGGACAGGCTTCAAACCTGTCCCTTTGTTTTTATGATTTGTTCCCGATTTTTTTCCAAGAAACCAGAAGGTCAGCCGACACGTCGCAAGACCGCTTCGAATGGACTCCGCCGCGTCGATAATCTTATTCTGCTTTACGAGCCTTCGCTTGTTTCGCGGACCGACGGCTGATTCTCTGTTCGTTAACCTTGGCAAGGCTTCGAAGCGCGCAGGACGGGTCTTCGAGACGTGAATCCTCTCGTCAAAAATCGTAGGCGTTGAATTTGACAAGGAACGCGTAGATGCCGCGCTTCCTTAGACCGATGATAATACTTTCGTTCGCCTTGGCGGATTCAACTTGCCAATGAAGGAAAATGAAATCATTCGATTGATCCAAGCTTTCATTGTGCTCTGTAAATACGAAGAAAAAGATTTCATTCTTTGCTACAAAAGATTGGCGCAATGTGTTTTACCCGGCGGCTTGATTAACGAAGGCACGTCCGACCCTTTTGGAAGAAATTGGTTAGAAATGTGGCAAGGAGGATGGAAGATGGAGGGCGCTGGTCTTCAGCACCTACTTTCGCTCAGGGCTGGACGTGGAGGAATTGCAAACGATTTTGCTAAAGAATTATATTCATCACCTTCTGCCGAGTAAATTGAGCTATGATTTTTTCACCGCATGGAAACGCGCCGCGGCAGAGACTGTCTCTGCCAAAGTCTATGGACTGCGACCATGGTTTGAAGCCCTAGTTCAAAGCCTGGCGCAAAATGGATATTCAATCAACTTGCAAAAAAGACTTAAAACAGAGCTTGGTTGATTTGGTATTTGGAAAAATAATTTTTTGCGGCAGGTAGAGTTTGGATGTTCGCTTGCGAAACGGGTTTGAACGTCGTTGTTGCATAAACATCCCTTTGATTTGAAATTGCGAATAGTGCAAAAATTATTGCCTCTGGATAAGATACGGTCTTTACTACACTTGCTTGATCTTATGATTTACTGTAGCGAACTACTGATCCTTGCATAATTAACTAAAGTGTGTAGCCGACATGTTGAATGAAAGATTTGATGAGATCGGGTTTATGTTGCAAACGTCGCTTCCCTTGCAGAACCAATCGCTCCAGTTAAGGAAGGGTGTCACAGGCGACGTTGGCCAGCTGAACGACTTTCATGTAGCTCCAAATCCACTCGATGGGGTTCAGGTCCGGCGCATAGCTAGGCAACTGCTCGAGATGGAGGCGTCTGTCAGCCCCCTGAGCCAGATAGGCTTTGAGTTTCTTCGAGCGGTGAGTTGGACTGTTGTCCCACAAGATCAGCAGTCGACCGGGAATGCGCTTTTGCAAGAGACCCAGAAACTCGATCACTTCCTGCGTCGAGATCGCCTGGGAATGCGTGCTCAGGAACAACTTGCCCTGCGGGGTGATCGCTCCCAATACCGCCAGATGATCTCGCGACAAGAACTCTTTGAGCAGGGGTGTCAGGCCCCGCGGCGCATAACTGCGGATGACCATCGGCAACAGGTAAAACCCAGATTTATCTACGAATACGAGCGTCCAGCCTTCCTGGCGGATCTTTTTTTCAACTTTGGCCAGCGCTCGCGCCACGAACGTTCGACCTCCTTTGGATCCCGTTGTTTGGCACGCACGCTGGGCTTCTGCGGCGTCCATCCCAAACGCTTCAGAATACGGCTGACATGTGCGGGATGGTATCGGATCCCAAATTCGCACTGGATCAGTTGGGCGACCCGGGGATTGTTCCATACCGCTCCCCGAAACCCAAAAAATTCGGCACCTTTGGCGAGTAGCTTCACTAGTCGTTTCAAGTCCGCCTCGCTCAAACCCGCGGGGCGACCACCGGTGTGCTCGGTTTCCAAAGCTTGGCTGCCACCGGCTCGGCCGCGTTTGACCCATTGGCTTACCGCCGCCGTACTCACGCCCATCGCTTCCGCAATGTCGTCTTGTTCCCAACCGGCTTGGTACAACGCCCAGGCTCGTTTTCGCCGTTCCACTTTCCATTTCGTTTTCTCTCTCGGGGCCATGACCCCGATCTAATCATTGTTAAGATATTTATGCAAGGATCAGTCGATATTGGAGAAAATGAAAGTTGACCAAAAGGCAAGAAATACGAAAATACACCGGCAAGAAGCAATTTACGGTTTCTTGAAAAAATTTTACGCCGGTATGGTTTGATTGGATTCAATGGATACTTGCTTTTGGAGTAATTACTTATCTTGCTAAACAAACTCAAAGTTCCGCTCTAGCTGTGCCGACCACAATTTCTTACGTTGCTCTCTTCCTCTCTTTTGCAGATTATATTCTTTTTGATTGAGTTTAAAGGTTTCCCCAAAAAGGTCAAAGCGTTAAAAGATTGCTTTGCTTTAATTTTATCTGGTATCCAGTCAATTGCAGTCTGGCTATTGCTCTCTTTTGTATTATCAAAGATACAAGACAAAGTGTAAAAATCATTTACTTTTTAGAATACTCCGCAGGCGCAAAAAATACCAGCACAATCAAATCTTCCTCAATCGAATGGAAGCGATGCACAACATTCTTACCCACATAAATTACTGAGCCTGCTCGCACATCGCGGTCTTCATCCGCCACTTTAATCTTCGCCTTACCTTCCACCACATAATACACTTCATCTTCCGTGTGCGGCGATTGGATATCGGTATCGCCCACGAGCAGTTGATAAACTCCCATGCTTAAATCAGGACGTGCAGGAATTCAAAATATGGTTTTCCGCTTCGCGATTGCTGTTTGATGATTTGGATCAATTCAAAGGCTTGCATATTTGCAGTGCAATGGTCAGGGCTTTACCAATAGCACACGAACCAGGCCATTGTCGCCGCTAAAAATTTGATCATAGTCTTTCCCGATGCCAGGCTCGATCAGACCCCACTCGTATCTCTCTTGCTCAACCAAAATGTCGTCCACATAAATTGCCTTTACGCCCAGGTTAAGGAGTTGCGAATGTAATTCCTCCGCTGATGTTATGGCTTGGCCCGTATCCTCTATATTATAATAATTCATCCGGGCCGCTAACGCCGCCCCCGGCGCCGCAGCAGCTACGAGGGAATCCGGTGGAAGCCGTTGTTGGAGAAGAAGAACAGCGTGTTCTTCGGGAATCTGTCCCCACATCTGAATTTGAGGCGGGCTAAAGGATCCCCCCACCATCAAGCCGCCTGCCAAAAAGACCAGGTAAAGACTCGCATAAGAGGAGCTTGGAACTTGTCGATATACGAGATATCCGAACCAGATCATGCCAAGCAAAATAAGTGTATCGAAATAAAGATAATTCAAAGATTGCACAATGCCTACGGCTGTCAGCGCAACCAGGATGGCGCTCCATAGGAAAAGGCGGTTATGATCAGCAAACGAGGATATCAGGGATTGGATGCCAATCGCAACCAGTGTGAATAAAATGAAATAAGGTGTCTGCAAATAAGCATTTTTGAAGAAGGTGAAAAAGTAAACGCCCATATAAGCAGTCCAGGCTAGCAGTATTCCCAGCAGGGCAAATCGCTTTTGCCTGATAAGTTCATATATTCCCAGAAAGCCAAGCAAAAAGAGCAAATAGGCTTCTGTCTTCCCATACACCGTGTAAATCATTTTGGGCAATGTCTTAATGGTATTTATTACCCTTGCCAAAAAGGCTGGGGGGTTGTGTTCGATTGCCTTCAGGATTGAGTCGTTATTTTCTTGAGGAGTTCCATACAAGCTCTTTGATTCGATCACTGCACAACGGATATCGCTTTGCTGACAAGATGGATTCCCCTGATAGACGGACGACTTACCTTGTTGAAATGCAACATAGGATCTTTCCGTCGTTCCGATCAAGGAGCTACCTGTGACAAAATGATAAAGGAGAAGATACCCGCCTACCAGCACGCAAAATGGCAGGATCGTTGCGAGCACGCGCTTCCTTCGATTTTCAGGCGGGCGGAGGAAAAATAATGAAATCAATACAAAGATGACAAAGAGAACAAGCCCATCGTTTCTTGAAAGC
This sequence comes from uncultured Chloroflexia bacterium, assembly GCA_963752775.1. Classification (GTDB taxonomy): domain Bacteria; phylum Chloroflexota; class Anaerolineae; order Anaerolineales; family Villigracilaceae; genus Fen-1038. Next base: position 67,617 of record CAVVZL010000004.1, on the reverse strand, counting down.
GCTGCCAATCCAACAAAGCACGACGCCCAGCCAATTTCTCTCGCCTGGCGAGTTTGATAGTAGGTTATCAATTTCCAAAAAGCAAGCGCAGACATTGCCGCAAACAAAGAATCACTTGGGTTTGGCAAAACATCCGTCACTATGGTTGTAGAAAACAACAGACCGACCCAGACCAAAGGAGGAAAAATATCGGCAAAGCGTTTGGCAATCAGATACCCACTCCACCACACCAGAGCAAACAAGATGACGCGCCCCAGCGCATCGCTCTGCATCAACCAATATGGAGAACTCCTAAACGGAAGGTAAGTAAAAGCATATATTATCCCGATCAGTGGATTATGTGAAAAAGTTGGCAATATCCCATTTGCAAATTGGCGCCCCGTATTGATGTAAACCGCTTCGTCCCATAGATTAATATCCTGCAAAGTGGGAAAGAACCGATAAAGTGAAAAAAGCATCTGGAGCAGAAAAGCCAGAAGTGCAATCAACGTTTCCCTATTTCCAAAGATCAGGAGAAGTCTTTGCTTAATCGTCTGTAATAGATTCATCCGATTTCCCATCGAGTTGTTTGACACAAATTAATTTCCGATTATAACTGGATTCTTCAACACACCTAATCCTTCGATTTCCACCATCACTTCATCGCCATCCTTCAATGGTCCAACGCCGGATGGCGTGCCAGTAAAAATAATATCGCCCGGCTCGAGCGTCATCACCGACGAAATATATGCTATCAAGGTTGGCACGCTGAAAACCATATCGCGCGTCGAAGCCATCTGGCGGGGCTCACTGCTCACCTTGCAAGTAATGAGCGCGTCCGAGATATCGAAGTCGGTATCAATCCACGGGCCGAAAGGGCAGAAGGTGTCGAAGCCTTTGGAGCGTGTCCATTGATCATCCGTTCGTTGCAGATCGCGAGCGGTGACGTCATTACCGATAGTATAACCATAGATGTAACTCTTCGCATCTTCCGCCGTGACGTTGCGGGCGCGCTTGCCGATTACGACCACCAACTCTCCTTCATGTTCCACCTGCTTCGACTGCGGCGGCAAGATAATGGTCTCACCTGGATTGATAATCGAAGACGGCGGCTTCAAAAAGAGGAGTGGAATTTTTGGGAACTTCGTTGCCCAACTCTTTGGCATGTTCCACGTAATTGCGTCCCACACAGATGATCTTGCTCGGCTTCGACGGGGCAAGCAGTTTCACAGCTGCCAGAGGTGTTTTAGCCTCCGCTCTTCGGTAGGCACCGAAAGGGTCGCCTTCGATCTCGCCGATCTTGTTATCTAACAACCATCCATATTTCGGGGATTCATTTTGTATTTGATAGCGGATAATGCGCATTTTTTCTCCGGCCCCAAGTGTAACATGATGTATAATTACGGACACGGGCGCATAGCTCAGTTGGTTAGAGCGCTTCTCTTACACAGAAGAGGTCAGGGGTTCGAGTCCCTTTGCGCCCACTTTTGATTCTGATGAGCACAAGTCAGGGATCTCCTTTACGAGGATCTTCTGCACTACAGCAGACCCCTTCTAACCCATTCTTTAATGATACGGGTCAACCCAAACCCTAAAAGAGGGTTTGGGTTGACCCGTATAATCTTATTGTCCGCTCGCCGATCTTTAGGCAGCATTAATTGCCCGGATAGATTTTGCACCTGAAATGCCTGCTGTTTGGCTGCTCGGCTCATCCATTGTATCCTCCTTATTCCACGTTTCTGCGAAATTTTTTTTAGCTATTGACACAGACCAAAAGCTCGCTTTATTGTCCTAATGGTTTTGCAAGCTGAAAGACCTGTACTTTACCGTTATCATCCAGCGCATAGAGATTGCCCTGGCTGTCCACAGCGAGCGAGAATCCGTCAGTATCAACGGAATTGAGGTAAGTGCCTGTGGGATCGTAGACCTGAACGCCATTCCCCGACCCAACGTAGATTCGTCCATACCCATCTACCGCGATTGCTCGCAGAAGCGCGCCCTGCGACAGCGAGGTTTGCAGGTTGAACGATTTCACCGCATGTCCTTGCGGTGTAAACTTAAGCACTAGGCCATTTTGCTCGCCAGCCGCGTAGATATTGCCCTGCTGATCGATGGCAAGACAAGCGCGGTTGAAAAAACCATTGTTTTTTGGACTGAGGATATTCGGAATTTCAAAGTCTATTTTCAGTTTGGCATCAAAATGTACGATCGTACTGTCTTGGTCGCTGTAGGCATAGAGTGTATCGTCGGGACCCAAGATCACAGTGCGGTAGTAATGTTGACGGCCTTGTATCGTCTTCACCAGTTTACCAGTATTGTCAAAGACATAGATATTGCTAACTTCCACCGCGTACACGTTTCCGTTCTTATCCATGGCAATCGATTCAAAACCGCTGCCAGCATCGCCCGGATCCTGTAACGCCAGCGGCAGAGTCGAAATGATATTGCCGCCAGTGTCCAACACCTGTACATGCCCATCCGCATAGCCCAACACAAGATGGCCATCGTTGGTCAGCATCATATTTGACACGGGCAGAGGCTCTGTTCCACTCAGGGCAACAGTGTTGTTGGCAAAAGCCGGAGTGGGTGTTGGAACGACCGGGTTGTTCGAATTGCCGCTTGCATAGTTCGCAATCGGCGCCGCGCCTGACTGAACCTTAAACTTCACCACATTGCCAGCAGCTTCGTTAGCATACAGATTATTTTGCTGGTCGAATGCGATTCCATCATATATTCCAGGAATGTCACTGAGGTGATTGCCGCTTGAATCAAAGACTTGTATACTTTTTTTCGATAGATCGGTGACGAAAATGCGTCCATATTCGTCCACAGCAATTTTCTCAGTATACGAGTTGTCAGTCTCTCGTGAAAATTGGCTAAGCAGGGTGCCACTTGGTGAAAATTTATATACTTTCCCATACCGTTCGGCTATATAAATATTGCCCAAGCCATCCACTGCCAAATCAGAGAAGGTTGTGTCAACTGTATCTGAAATTTGCACCTTGAGCGCAACTGAACCATCTTTATTAAAGCGCACCAGATCAGTGTCTCCAAGAGCATACAAAGTTCCATCCGGGGCGATGGCGACGTCCAAATAATCATCCTGATTCACTGCGATCTCTCCCAGTGAATGTCCGCTCTCATCAAAAATCAGGATTGCATTATCAACGTCTCCGGCAATATAAATCTTGCCATCACGGCTGACAGCCATACCCAGAATATAGGTATACCCTGCAGTGCCTTTGGGTATGCTAAACGATGAGATGACCTTTCCGCTGGAGTCAAAAGTTCGCACTTGCCCATCTTTAAGATCACCCACGACAGTATTCCCGTTTCCATCCACGCCGATCACATGTGGTTCGTTCAATGCACCTTGCTCCACGGCCGATGAGCCAAAGGTCATCGTTTGAGTCGCGATGGGTCGTGTGTTCATATAGATGAAATAACCAATCACAACGCACGCGATGATCACGATTAGACTGACTCCCGCGATTAAACCAATAATCGTTTTACGGGAGATGCCGCCGCTGCCTCCGGCATTCGCAATTGCCATGGCCATTCCGCTTCCTGCATCTCCAACCGCCGGGGTTGCTTCGTTTCCAGTGATTACTACTTGCTTTACTGCGTTATTGAAATACTTTCCATTCACAGCCAGCCAGTAGATGATCGCCCCATGAAATACGAGGGCGAGAAGAATGACAAAAAATAATAGGCCGGGATTTTCAGACGTATCGGTTATGAATTGCGGAATGGATAACAGAAAACTAATTATGATCACAATGATCACGCCGACACACGCCCAATTCTTCATTTGCCATAATCCCCAAGCCAGTGCTAACACGACCGCAATCAGCACCAACATGAATATGGCGGTAACTCCTCCTACCAAACTGTTGCTTGACTTTATAGCATCTGTAAGTCCTCCGCAACCTTCAGCAATGGCATCCAGAGCGACCAATAAAGCAAGGGCGGTCACCATGCCGGGGCGCCGCGGAGATACCTGTTTTCCGTCTTGCGAGCCTTGAGGAATGTTCATATCAATTCTCTTTCCTTGAGCAATAAACGCTTGATAAATCGAACAGAAGCAGATTATAAGGAGGATACCAAACGGCACAATCCCACGTCGGTACCAATCTACTCATCATGAATTGCATTGTCGTGTAGTTTTTCTATCTTGCGAAAAGTGTATTTTGCCTGGGCTGGCTAGTCATCCGCACGGATTCTCAGCGAGAAGAGTGTCGCCTTTTGCCCCCACTCCCTTATTTAGTGGATTCCCGCACACTTGCTAAAGAACATACATCATTATTGTGCCTGATTGAAATAGGCTTATACCTGCTGAGATGTTGGCCTATTACGTTAGGGAATTCCAATTGAAAAGAAGTGATTCCCTGAAGCCATACTGAATCAATTTTCCTCATCCCTTCGCATGGATGAGGACTTGTCAACTACCACCCGCTGAAGCAGGTGGCTTGCATCTGGAGTGAAGAGTGCCATAGTTACAAAGCTATTGCTCTTTTCCAACACATTCGCCAGTAGTAATCAGGGTTATGCGCTGGTGTACCCTGTGGCGTTTCGGCTGGTTGACTTCCCTTATGAAAGGGAGTGGGGGCCCTCAGTCCCACAACAGCCCAACTTGCAAGGATTTCTCGTACTTCCTGCAAACACCAGTGCAGTTTGATACTTATTAGGCTACAGAAAGGAGTAGGACGGCTCCCTCCACGCGCTGAAGCGAATGATTTCCGCCGCCAAAATATAATAAAAGCAGGGATTGATCCTTGATCAATCCTTCTCGATTTTACACAATCGACGGCATCTTATGAAACTTTGAAACTTGTCCTCCGTATATCGCAGTGGGTACGCAAATACGTATCATTTGTAATGATAGAAAATCTCGAGGGAACGATGGACAGGAAGCTTCAATCCAGCGGATCACTGGCTGCCGCTATTACAAAATCGGCCAGCAAGCAGGCATATTATACGATTCGCTTTTTTGCAGATTGTGACCGCGTTGCCGATGCATACCGGGCATATGCTTACTTTCGGTGGGTGGATGATATGATCGATTCAGAAATCGATTCAAGCGCAGAAAGAATCCTTTTTGCCAATCGCCAAAAGTCTTTGTTGGAGTCTTGTTATCGCGGCGAAGTGATGCAAGGACTTCGTCCGGAAGAATGTATGCTGGTTGACTTGGTCCGCAACGACCATGAAAAGAATAGCGGATTGCAAATGTATCTCCGCAACATGATGGATGTAATGGTCTTTGACGCCGGAAGACGCGGCCGCGTGATCTCACAAGCGGAGCTAACCGAATATACGCGGAAACTGGCAACAGCAGCCACTGAGGCGATATATTTCTTTATTGGGCATGATGATCCATCGCCATGTCACGAGGCGCGTTATCTGGCAGTGACTGCCGCACACATTACTCACATGCTGAGGGATACGTTGGAAGATGTCGATAATGGTTATTTCAACATTCCAAGCGAAGTTCTCGCAGTCGCGCGGAATTTCTCCGCAGGATGTGACGAGCGATGCGTACCGCGAATGGGTTTGTGGACAAGTTCAATTGGCGCGCTGTTATTTCAAAGCGGGGCACGAATGCACCGCACGAGTCATAGAATTTCCGTTGCCGTCTCGCGGGATTTGCATATACCTCACGCTTCGAATGGATGTTGAATGCCATTGAAGGCGATCATTATTGCTTGCATTGTGAATATCCTGAACGAAAAAGCATTATGGACCGGTTTATGGATGGGCTGGTCAACGCTTTCATCCCTGTTCACCACTTCATGGACACAAAATGAGACACATCGTCTAGCGCCACAATCTGTCCGGGTTGATAAACAATGAAAACAAAGTCTGTGATTATGATCGGCGCGGGCATTGGAGGAATCACTGCCGCGACTCATTTGGCAAAGCACGGTTTGCATGTGACCATTATTGAAAAGAACTCCCACCCAGGCGGGCGCTGTGACCGCATCAGCCGCGATGGGCATCATTTTGATACGGGTCCCACGTTGCTGGTCATGCCTTTGTTGTATGAGTCTGAATTCGCCGCGCTGGGCGCGTCAATCTGGGATGTCCTCGACTTGCAACGAGTTGACCCAACGTATCATCTGGTTTTCGATGACGGCAGTCAGCTTGCCCTCACGTCGGATATGAAGTCTTTGCAGGAACAACTTGAAACATTCGAGCACGGAAGCTTTCAAAGTCTCATGCGTTACATGGATGAGGGGTATCGTCATTACCATCTTGGCATCGAGAAACTGGTCAAGCGTGATTTTCGCAAGGCTTCGGATTTCTTTACTCTGGATAACCTGCCACTTCTTTATCAAGTCAAGCCGCTTGTAAATCACTATCGCAACATGTCGGCGTATTTCGATGATCCGCGCCTCAAAGCCGCATTTACGTTTCAGGATGTGTACATGGGGCTGAGTCCTTTCGAAGCCCCAGCTACTTTTTCGATGATGCCTTATACCGAACTGGCACACGGCGTCTGGTATCCCAAAGGCGGTATGTATAGCGTGGTCGAGGCACTTACGAAACTTGCCTGCGATGCAGGCGTGGAGTTCATCTTCGATACGGCGGTCGAGAGAATTGATATCGAACGGCGCGTCCGCGCGCGGCGTCATGGTGAACGGTCAACTTATTGGAAGCGGATGCGGTTCTTGCCAATGCTGATCTGCCATATGTTTATCAACACCTGCTTCCGCAGGATGGACAGGCAGAAAAACTTTCCCGCAAAACGATATTCCTGTTCGGTCATCAGTTTCTATTGGGGATTAGATAAAACATACGAAACCCTCGGACCTCATACACTTTTCCTCGCCAGCGACTACCGCGAAAATTTCGACCGCATCATTCGTGACCTGAGCCTGCCAGCCAATCCCAGTCTCTATATCCATGCCCCAGCCCGACTCAACTCATCCATGGCTCCGGCTGGTCAGGACACGATCATTGCCATTGTCCCGGTCGGACACATGGGCGGGGACGGCGGACAGGATTGGAATCGGCTTCGCGATGAAGCACGCGGGCATGTCTTTCGCCGATTATCATCTTTGGGAATTAACGATCTTGAAGCGCATATCAAGTTCGAAATCAATTTCACGCCGCTTTCATGGCGCAAACGCTACAACCTGATGAAAGGCTCAACACACGGATTGTGTCATAACCTAATGCAGTTGGGTTATTTCCGCCCGGATCTTCAGCATCCGCGTTATCGAAATCTGTATTTCGCTGGCGCAAGTACGCGCCCCGGCACCGGCATGCCGACCGCCATGGTCTCTGGCCACCAAGCCGCGCAACGCATCATAGATGCACTGTTATAATATTCATTGATCAATTACAATCTAGAAAGATTCGCTAAATGTCCAATCATAGGCTTCCGAGATCCAAAAGGCATCGGAAGTCTATTGTTTTATGCAGGATATTTCTCACTTGACCCTTCTCCCTGAACGTCCTACAATTTAACTGTCTAACAACCTAAAGATTGACAGATCAAAAGGAGATTGGATATGGCCGACTTCTTATTCCGCGGCAAACTTGCTGACCTTGACCCCGACGTTTTTGAACTCACACAGTTGGAGCAGGAGCGTCAAGCCCGCAAATTGATTTTGATTCCGTCTGAAAGCCAGGCCCCGCACGCCGTTCGCGAAGCGCTTGGCTCTGCCTTCCAAAATATCTATGCGGAAGGTTATCCCGATGAAGAGATGCGCTGGATGACCGAAGAAGAGATTCTCGATTATCCGGCGCGTTTGAGTCATTATCGTCGCAGTGGTGACCCGCGCTATTACAAAGGCGTGGAATATGCAGACTTGGTCGAATTGCTGGCCCGTCGGACGCGCCGCGCAAGCCTTCGCCGCCAACGGATATTCCGCCGATCAGATCTATGTCAACGTACAAGCGCTTTCCGGCGGGCCTGCCAACAATGCTGTGTATCAAGCTCTCATCAATCTCGGCGATACCGTGATGGGACTCAACCTCCTGCACGGCGGTCACCTTTCACATGGTTCGTCGGTAAATCGCAGTGGCAAATGGTTCAAAGCCGTGCATTACACCATCGACGATCACGAACGTCTGGATTACGCAGCCATCCGCAAACTGGCATTGGAAGCGAAACCCAAACTGCTGATTGCTGGTTATTCATCGTATTCATGGGTCCCCGATTGGAAGAAGTTCCGAGAGATCGCCGACGAGGTCGGCGCGTACTTCCTGGCCGACATATCCCATATCGGCGGACTCGTTGCGGCGGGCGTGGTGCCCTCGCCGATTGGCATCGCACACGTGGTGATGTCTACCACTCATAAGAGTCTGGATGGGCCGCGCGGCGCAGTCTTGATGACCACCGATGCCGAGATTGCTAAGAAGATTGATAAAGCTGTGTTCCCCGGCGAGCAGGGCGGCCCGCATGTCAATGTCTTTGCGGCGCTGGCGCTGACTTTCAAATTTGCTCAAACAAAACAATTCAAAAAACTCCAAGCGCAGACGATTAAGAACGCGCAAGCGATGGCGGACCAATTCACCAAGCGTGGACTGCGCGTCCCGTTTGGCGGCACGAATTGCCACATGCTCAATGTGGATTGCAGAACGATCAAAGGCGAGGATGGCTCAAATCTCACTGGCGATCAAGCCGCACGCATTTTGGATATTGTTGGTGTTGTCGTCAATCGCAATACAATTCCCGGCGACAAGAATTCACTCGATCCTTCCGGTATCCGCATGGGCACACCGTGGATCACACAGCGCGGCTTTACCGAGACGACTGCCCGTCAATTGGCGGACGTTATGTCGGATGTGTTGCTGGCTTGTGCGCCGCACTTCGTGGATACGCCCCATAAAGGACGGGTCAAACGCGCCAAGCTGGATTTCCAGGTGTTGAATGATGCCAAGCTGAAGGTGAGGAAGTTGGCAGCAGCCGCAGGCATTGATTTCAAATATAGAGAAAAGCAAGCTATCCGCATTTCTATTACATTGACGATAAGAGCAAGAGGGCGTATTCGAATTAAGCGGTGATCGCGTGAGACAGGTTTTGGATTATGCAGTCTCGAGCGGATATGTCGGCATTGAAGAAGGGCAAGTCACTGGCAGACATCCATTGCCACACCAAAGGGCGTGGTCAATGGCATGCTGACCTGCGAGGATGCGAATACCTACCACTTGAAGTGCCAACCGCCAAAGCCGGCGTGGTGGGCAACGTGGTTGCGTGACCTATCCGATGGGTACACGTCGTTCAACCTGCATGGCAAAAAAGATTTCGACGCCAAGAGAATGCCTGGTCCATTTGTGGTCAATGGTGTAAAGGTACGGGCAATGCATGCTTCGCCCCTACAAACCAAAGGCGAAGAGAAGCCGTGGTTTATCAGTGCCCAGCCGGCGTCAAAGAAGGGCGCGGCCGAGAAACCGCCATTCGTCTGGAAGGAAGTTGAAGGCGAGTTGAAGAAGACTCGTCTGAATCAAGTCCATCGTGACCTTGGAGGCAGGATGGTTCCGTTCGCGGGTTGGGAAATGCCGGTCGTATACACTAGCATCTATGAAGAACATCTTGCCACGCGGCAGGCGGTGGGACTGTTCGATGTCTCGCACATGGGCGTATATGAAGTGAAGGGCGCGGACGCGGCGTCGTTCCTCGATTCGATCTGCGCCAACGATTGCGGCGGGCTCTTGCCCGGTGAAAGTTTGTACAGCCAGTTCCTTACGCCCGACGCGGATGTGATTGACGATACGCTCGTGTATCGTCGTGGGTGGGATAAATATCTGGTGGTGGTCAACGCCTCGAACGATGACAAGGATCGCACGTGGTTTGAATCGGTGCGCGATGGCAAGGTGAAGATCGATAACTCCCGCCCATTTGCACGCACATATGGGTATGATGCCATCATCCGCAACTTACGCGACCCGAAAGCGGGCACCGATATGCGAGTGGACATTGCACTGCAAGGCCCGAAGAGCCGCGACATCTTGCTGGCGATGGGCATGGACGATAAGACCAAAGCGCGTGTGATGAAATTAAAGCGAACTGAACTTTGTGATGGCGTGGCCGGTGGATTCGATTTGATCGTTTCGCGCACAGGCTACACTGGCGAGAAGATGGCGTTCGAGTTGTTCGTCCATCCCGAGCGCGCCGTAGAATTCTGGAAAGCAATCTTGAAAGCAGGCGAAAAGTTTGGCATCAAGCCGATTGGATTGGGCGCTCGCGATTCGTTGCGCACCGAAGCGGGCTTGCCCCTTTACGGTGATGAGATGGGCCTTGGCTCCGGCAAACATGGACAGCGCGATCTCGGTGTGGCCGAAGGCGGATTCGGTTCATACGTCAAGCCGTATAAGCCGTGGTTCATCGGGCGCGAGGCGTATGTGGCGCGTGAGAAGGAACGCAAGGGCGTGGTGGTGCGCTTCCGCTTCGATGAACAGAGCGTGCGACCCGCGCATAACAGCGACCCGGTGACCAATGCTAACGGCAAGACCATCGGTTGGGTCACGTCTTGCGCCATTGACAGCGAACGTTTCTTGACAGGTCAGGCATTCATCGAATTGCCGTACAGCGCCGAAGGCACGCCGATTCTCATTTATCAAGGCGGCGTGATGGATCGCCCTGCCACGGCGGCCAAGGTAGTTAGCAGGTTCGCGAAGTTGTAGAGGATGAAAGAGGAAAGCATAATGACACAGAAACAACAAGAGGAATCTGAACAGGAACGGAAACAAAAACTGCAAAGAGAGCAGCGGGTGCAACTGGAGCTGGAACAGGAGCAGAAAGAAAAACTGCAAAAAGAGGAACGGGTGCAGCTGGAACAGGAACAGGTACAGAAACTGAAACTGCGACAACAGGAGCAGGTACAACTGGAACAGGAACAGGTACAGAAACTGAAACTGCGACAACAGGAGCAGGTGCAACTGGAGCAGAAACAGAAGCTGCAGAGACAAGAACAGCAGCATTTGGAGCAGGAACAGAAGAAAAGACTGCGTCAGCAGGAACAACAACAGAAGAAAAAGTAAAAGTTGCAGCCATGCCAAATCGTATTTACCTTGGGGGCGTCTTGGATCGTCCTGTTACTGCAGCGAAGGTGCTGAGCAGGTTGCAAAGTTGTAAGAGAAAGTGAACAGGCAATATTGAATGGGACGGCCGAAAGTTGCCGTCCCATTTGAAATGTGAGGAACAATGCCTGACAATCGCCATAAAAATTATGAAATACTGAATCTAATAGGCTATGGCTTAGCAATGTTTGACACGCACTTTGTCAGAGCGTTTGGCTTTTCTACAAAAACCGCTTTTTGTCATCAGCTACGCAGCAGCTTATAGCGGGTGGCTTGTAGCTGCGCTCGCAGGTTTAGGTACGACCTTGGAGGCTGCACACGCTACGATTGGCGGATTGACTGCCGCCCAGCGACCAATATTGATCGCCGCGATGTGGTCGGCCAGTCCAGAGTGACCGCACACCGCGCAGAAAAAAACGCTTTGGCTTTTGCGATTGGCTTTGTCAATATGCCCACACTTCGGGCAAGTGCGGCTCGTGTTGCGGGGGTCAACCAGCACCACTGGTACACCGGCCCGCTTGGCTTTGTAGGCGACAAACGACCGCAGTTGTCGGAACTTGAACTATTCAAAGCCGGCATCTTGGAAGATGCTAGATTGTTGGGAGATGGATTTGATTTTCAAATTCAAATAAACGCAAGGTTTATTTTAGCGAGGTCAAAGGAATACGATTATCGCATGGCGGAATCAAATTGACAGAGAATGAATATAGAAAAGCCAGAGAGTATAAAAGCGACTATGTACTTACAGTCGTTAGTAATTTAGCAAAAACAACTAGAACCTGTCTCAAAAATGATAAACTCGGCTCAAACCCAAAAATGGGAGCGAGCCAATGGACCTCAAAGACGAACAATGGGCGGTGGTCAAACGCCTTTTGCCGAGAGTTGCGAAGCGAACAGATGGCAAGGGTAGGCCCCGGGTCGATGACCGGGAGATCCTGAATGGGATTTTGTGGATCATGCATACCGGTGCGCCCTGGCATGACATGCCGGACCGATACCCGCCATACCAAACCTGCCACCGACGCTTCCGACTGAAAGTCGCAGTCACTTCGCAAGAATGGGTTAAGGCAGGTGTTTTTGAAAAGCTCCTGCGGGCACTGGTGAAGGATGTCAAGGAGCGGGGCGGGTTGGACCTGACGGAGTGTTTTATGGTCACACTACAAACCACTTTCGATGGCAGCTTTGTCATCGCAAAAAGGGGGCCGAGGGGTGGGAAAAACCAAGCGGGGCAAGGGTACAAAGCTCATGGCAGTGGCAGGTGGCGCTGGTCTTCCTATCGCCATATCCGTTGGGAGTGCTTCGCCGCATGAAGTGAAATTGGTCGAGACGACCCTGAGAAGCCGGTTTACGAAGGAGCGGCCGGAGCGACTGATCGGTGATCGAGCTTACGACAGCGACCCTTTGGATGAGAGGCTGCGCAAGCAGGGTATCCTGATGATCGCCCCGCACAAGACCAATCGCACGAAGGCGAACACCCAGGACGGCCGGGCTTTGCGACGTTATCGCAAACGCTGGAAGATCGAGCGGTTGTTTGCCTGGCTCCAAAACTTTCGAAGAATACAGGTGCGTCATGATCGGATTCTTGAGAACTATCTCGGCTTTGTCTTGTTGGGCTGCATGACTATTTTGCTCAGATCACGTTTTTGAGATGACTTCTAAATGACAGCTATTTTCAATCCATTATCAAACATGGTTTTGAAAAAACAGAAATAATTAATGAGCAAGTCTCATATTACGCGTTATCATTAACTTGGTAGCATTTTGGAGGAGAAATGGAAATTAAAACCGACTATCAGTCACTTGTTGAAGAAGTCAAAGAACGCAATCTTCTGTTTCTGGCAATCAATCACGTAAGATAAATTACTTTGAGTTCTTTTTAATGAAGATATGCCTGCAGAATTTAAAAGTCAGTTTGAATTATTCTTCAAACATGAATATTGGTCTAATAGAATTGCTCGAAATCAAAAAACGTGATAAGCAAGGAACAAAAGAATTGCGCTCCAAAGGATAGAAAGAAATTCGTTTGTAGGAATATGACATCAATCATAATTTGAATACAGCGTAAAAATTATTCTTCGTGCAATTGATAAACTATAAGGTGAAATTATTGAGATAGTCTAATGTATTCTTTGAAAATCAGGTTGACAATCACCATTTTCCCGCCGCGGCTGGGGCTATAGGCAACTCATCCTTTGTTCGTCGTTCGTTCTTCCTTCGCTCATCCGATAAATCCTATATCCATCCTATAACCATCTCACTCTCGCGGCAAGCTCGAATCTATAGGTTCTCCTGCCTAAGGCGTTTCGCCTGCGATAATTCTTATAGGTCCCGAGCGTCCAAAATACCAATTGCCCAAAATCTGTTGAAAGTCATAGCCGTTGACCTTGATGGCGGTGAAATTGTCGTCGGTCAGCGCAGTATGGATTCCCACCGATGGGCTGAAGACGGCGGTCACGTTTTGGAGCGACTGCCGCAAGGAGACAGCATATTGATTCATATAAGCTGCTTGCGTCGGGTCATTCGGATCCGTCACACCCTTGATTTGGCTCAGCGTCGGGTCGCGTTGTTCGGCATAGATAAAGACCGGCGCGGTTATGATAAGGATAGAGTTGCAATCGGTCGAAAGGCAGATCTGCGGCTGGCTGGGATTCGCTTCCGTACAGGATTGATCCGCGAACGGCTGAAAAATAATCGTAATAGTCAACGGAGCCTGGCATCGGCTCACAGCGGACCCGAACCGTAATCCGGTAACGGCGGCACCCAACTGCTATCGAGCACGCCTTTCACTTTGGCCCAAGTCAACTGGGAAGCGATCCAATCGATATTGCTCGCCGCACCATAACTTCCTGCGGATGATCCGCTCACGAGAACTTGAGTCGCTTCTTTCAAATTAGGCGATGGGGTTACCGTTGGAGTCTTCCAAATCGGCGATGATCGCCGTCACGATCTTGTGTCCACGGAACTGCATTTGTCATGCCGTTGACTTGCCGCTCCCCATTCACCGGAATAGATATCCGAACTGCAATACTTGATATACACCTGTGTGAAGTCGAGGAAGTCCGGGTTCACTTGAGCGGAAATGGAAAAGATACCGCCTGCTGGCATGACGGCGAGTGCATTCCGTGAAGTCATCAGATAATGCTGGCTGCTCCAACGCAAGGCGCAGGCTGGACCGTTGCTGCACCAGCCGCCGCCCTGAAAGAAGATGATCCAATGCGCGGCGTCCGCGCCGGAACCGCGCTTGAAATAATAAACTGCCGGAGAACCATCGTTGCAGACTGCCTGACGTTGAACAGCATTCTTGACCACGTGTTTGATCAGCGTCGATGGAAATGATACCGACGCACTTGCCACGCTGGCAGTGGGTATGCTCGTAGTTGGGGAAATTGTTGCAGCTTGTTGCGGAGTGCTGCGCCCCTCCGGACTGACACCCCGTTAGAAACAATGCCCCAATCAGAATCAAACTACCGATAAGATGTTTCATCGTGACATTTCCTTCTTAACTATGAGTGAACATGAATGGGCTCGATTATATTACCACCCTTTGAAAAATAAAAATGGTCTCGTATCTAGTATCACCGAGACCGTTTTGTGTTTAGGTTAGTAATTATTTTTGTGGCACTGTCAATATCTGTTTCGGCGGACTCAAGAGAAGAATAAATGGGGATGATGGCTGGGAATGCCGGTCACTTCGAGCACATTTTGCACATTAGGGATTGGGTTCAGAATGACCATTTTCCCGCCGCGCTTGGCAATGGATTTAGCCGTCAACAACAAAAGCCGAATGCCGATGGATGCCAGAAAGTTCACTTCGGATAGATCCACGATCACGCGGACTTTATCTCCGGCGCAATACCCCGTAAATTTGGTTTCGATCTCGCCCGTTCCGATGATATCCAACTTTCCGACCAACTTGATCATGCGGATATCGTTATCCCATTTGCTGTATTGGAGTTCCATGTTTCATCACCTGTTATTCTTGTAAGCCCAGTGATTATATTGACTCTCAACCGCAATTGTTGTTAACAGCAGGTTATGGTTTTGTTAGCAGTGTTTTATGATATAGTATTTTCAACGGAGGTTCTCATGACCAAAGATAATTTACGTCAAACCGCCAATCTGTTGAGCGTGCTCCTTGCGCTGACAGTCAATATTCTGGCTACCGCCTTGCCTTTGAATAATCAAACCACAGCTCAGATATCTGATCGCTTCAAAGTATTTTTTGTCCCCGCCGGGTATGTCTTCGCCATTTGGGGCATCATCTATATCGGCTGGATCGCATTCGCAATCTATCAGTTCCTGCCAGCGCACAAGGAAAGTCCGCGCTTGCGCAGCTTGGGATACTTATTTGCGCTGACCGGCGTTTTCAATGCGGCCTGGCTGTTCTGCTGGCAATTTAATCATTTCACGTTGAGCGTGCTCGTCATGCTCATTCTACTTGGCTTGCTGATTGCATGTTATCTCAAACTGAACATCGGGCGCACTTCGGTCAGCAACGCTGAGAAGCTGGTGTGTGGATATTCCCATCAGCGTTTATCTCGGCTGGATCAGTGTTGCCACCATCGCGAACATCTCGGACTGGTTGTATTTCGTCCATTGGAATGGATTCGGCATTGCGCCGCAAGCTTGGGGTGTAATCATGCTGATCGTCGCGAGTTTGCTTGGTTTATTGATGGCGCTCTTGCGCAGGGACAGCGGCTACCTGTTCGTGTTTGTTTGGGCCTTCGCCGGGATCGCCGTCAAACAAGCCGCTACGCCTTTGGTTGCGAATTCCGCCTGGGTCGCTGCGGTGGTCGCATTGGGACTGGCAGTTTATGCTATTCTTCAGCGGAGACGGGTTTCAGCATAATTTCATTTTCCATCTTTGAAAAGATAAAGCATAATTAATCTCCGAAGTTTTTGCCTCGGAGATTGTTATGTCATGAATTCTCTTTGTTGTCCAATATTTGCGCCAATACGTTCTTGAATACTTCATACGGTTGCGCACCGACAATGGCATAACGATTATTGATCACATAAGTTGGCACGCCAGTAACGCCGATCTGATAAGCTTCCTGAACCTGAGCCGCAACCTCTTCTGTATATTTGCCGCTTTGCACTTCGCTTTGCATTTCATCCGCATCCAAATCGACCTCTCCCGCGGAGGAACGCAACATATCCCATTGGCTGATATCCTGTCCCTCGGCATAGATTTTGCGAAAGATAACTTGTGAAATTCGTTGGCTTTGCCATGCTCACGGGCGTACTCTGTCGCTTCGTGGGCGAGACGCGTGTTATAGATGCGTTTCGCGGACGTGAACTCCATCCCGTACGAATTGGCGATCTGAATTAATCGCTCTTCCGAACCTTTGGCGCGTGCCTGCTTAACATGATCGGGCAATTCCCGGCCTTCGGGCGGCGTGTCCCAATATAAATAGAACGGGCGCCACTCCAGTTCGATGTCGTGTTCCGCTTTTAGCTTCTCGACCACACCCTGGCCGACATAGCACCACGGTCATATATAGTCTGAAAAAATGGTTAGTTTGAATTTCATATAGTTCTCTGATGGGCAAGATTAGAGAACTCTTACCCGCGTCACGTCCTAAAAGGAATAAAATCAATTCTATAAATTCTCTTTCCGTTTAAGAACATCTTGAAAACAAATCATCCAAAATCAACTTTGCGTTTGATCTTCACTGCGGGCGTGATTGCAGTGATCGTTATCGTCGTTGCACTGATTTTCTGGTCTCAATCAAAGGTCCAGCCACTAAGCACAGCGCGCCTGGCCTCCGACCCATCGCTGGGTTCGCCATCCGCCAAAGTGACCATCATCGAGTATGGCGATTTGGCTGTCCGACTTGCCGCGGCTGGGAGCAAGCTGGCGTCTTGAAACAAATCGTCGCATCGTATGGCGATCAAGTTCATTTTGTCTGGAGGGATTATCCGATCATTACGGCTCAATCACCGCAGGCGGCGGAGGCGGGTCAATGCGCATTTGATCAAGGCAAGTTTTGGGAATATCACGATCTGTTATATGCCAAAGCGCCCGCGTTAAGCATCGACGATTTGAAATCCTACGCCGGCGCAGATTGGGTTGAACACGGCACAATTTGATCGATGTCTCGATTCGGGGCAAGATCAAGCGAAGGTCAATCAAAGCATGGCAGAAGCGAGGAGTTATGGGTTTATCGGAACGCCCTCATTTATAGTCAATGGGCGAAAGGTGATCGGTCCAGCATCATTCACTCAATTCAAATCCATGATTGACCCGATCCTTGCAGGCGGATAACCAATCCATCAAAAAAAATGGATGGCGTGAATGCCATCCATTTTTACATTAATCCATTTCAGCAGCAGTCTTGCCTCGATGTGCCAACAACGTGAACACATCTTCCAGCGTGGATTGAACCGTGTCTATCCCTCGGATGATGATTCCCTTAGCCGACAATCTTTTTTCGAGGGAATCGACCGTCCAAACATCGGGATCAACGATGACGTGCGCGCGGTCGCCGTGAAGGCTGGCTTGTGCCACGCCATCCATGGCGCTTAATTCTTCCACGGTTTCAAGCAGAGGGTCGGCGTCCAGATCCCATGCCGCGCCATGCAAGTAAGTAGATTTGAGTGCCGTGGGCGAATCGAAAGCCAATAGCTTACTGCGGTACATAAAGCCCACACGGTTGCAGTGTTCGGCTTCATCCATGTAATGGGTAGTGATGAATACCGTTGTGCCCTGCGACGCCAATTGATAGATCAAATCCCAGAACTCGCGGCGCGCCACCGGGTCCACACCGGAGGTGGGTTCGTCGAGGAAGAGAAGCGGCGGCTTGTGGATTAGCGCACAACCAAGAGCTAGGCGCTGACGCCACCCACCTGATAATTCGGCAGTCAGCGTCTTGGGTCGGGATTCCAATCCGGCCATCTGAAGAATCTCTTGAATACGCGCCTTTTCATTTTCTCTCGGAATGTCGTAGACACCCGCATAGAACTCAATGTTTTCCAATACGGTCAAATCGTCATAGAGTGAAAATTTTTGAGACATATAGCCGATGTGCGGCTTGATACCTTCAGGATCCTGCACTACGTCAATACCCATGATCTTGGCAGTGCCTTCGGTGGGGATCAATAATCCACATAACATTCGAATGGTAGTTGTCTTTCCGCTTCCGTTCGGACCGAGGTAACCGATCACCTCTCCGGGCTGTACCGTAAAAGCAACATGATCCACGGCAGTAAAGCTTCCAAAGCGTTTGGTCAATCCCTGCACATCGAGCGGAATGATTTCAGTCGCCATCGATTGCTCCTTCTTTCTCAAGGAGTTGGATGAATACATCTTCCAACGTGGGAACCACCGCATGAAGATGATGCAAGGTGATGCCTGCCTCTGCCAGTCGTTGTGGGATACGGGTTAATGGACCTTCCGCTTTCCGCACCCGCAGATGCACATATTCGCCAAACGTGTGAACGTCTTCGACATCCGGATCATCAGCGGCGATTTGACGCGCAGCCATCTGCGGATCAGCGGCAAGTTCGAGAATTCGTCCGTTGAGATGATTGATGAGGTCGCGCGGCGCGCCTTGGGTCAATGCGCGACCGTGATTCATAAAGATGACTCGATTGAAGCGCATCGCTTCATCCATATACGGAGTGCTGACCAATACTGCCGATCCTTCGCGAAGTAGACCAATCAACAGATGCCAGAATTCCTGCCGCGCAACAGGATCCACACCGCCAGTGGGTTCATCCAATAAAAGAACTTTGGGGCGATGCACCAATGCGCAGGCCAATCCAAGTTTTTTCTGCATTCCGCCGGATAGTGCAATGGCAGGACGATTGGCGAATTCTTCCAGACCGGCAAAGCGCAATAAATCTTTTGAGCGCTGTTTACGGTCAGCTTCAGACATATCAAATACTTCACCAAAGAATTCAAGATTCTCCTGAACAGTTAAATCTCCGTATAGGCTGAATCGCTGAGCAAGGTAGCCAATCTCTTCGCGCGCCTTTTCAACTTGAGCTGGGATGTCATATCCTGCGACGCGAAGCGTACCGCTGGTGGGTTGAAGTGCGCCGCAAAGCAAACGCATTGTAGTGGTTTTGCCCGCTCCGTCCGGCCCAACCAAGCCAATCATTTCTCCAGCACGGACTTGCAGGTCGAGACCATCTACTGCGCGCAGGCTGCCAAAGGTTCGAACTAAATTTTTCGTTTCGAGCAAAAGTTCAGATTCCATTTTTTTATGTTGACCACAAAAGACACAAAGAGAAGAATACAGCTTATTTCAGGATTCTTTCCTTCATGATCTTCGTATCCTTTGTGTTTGAAAAAGAATTATCCTTTAAAGTGACGCACCATTAGTTGGAAGCTTTATTGGAAAGTGACATCGGCAGGCATGCCGGGTTTGAGTTGGCCTTGGGGATTGCTCACCGTCAGCTTGATGGCATATACCGTGGATGAGCGTCCCTCCACCGTCTGCACATTGCGCGGCGTGTATTCCGCTTGATCCGAGATATAACTCACCTGCGCACTGAACACCTCTCCCGGGAACGAGTTCGCTTTCATGGTCGCAGGCATTCCCAGACTGATCTTGCCATATAAGTCTTCCGGCACATACACCGTGATCGTCAAATGGCTGATATCCGCCATGGTCAAGGCATCCGCTCCCGGCTGGACATATTCACCCGGTTCAATATTGCGGGTCAGGATCACCCCGTCCATCGGCGCATACACCGTCAACTTGGTGAGCTGGGTGTTGATCAAATCCACACTGGCTTGAGCCTGCTGAACACCACTTTGCGCTTGTGCGTCGGCAGCTTTGGCTTGGTTGAGCGCAGCCTGGGCACTGATAACCGCAGGTGAATTGTTGCCCGTCTGAACGTCGGTCACGTAATCCAAGGCCGTGTTGTAGCGTTCCTGCGCCAAAGTGACATTCGCACGCGCTTTCTGAACGTCTTTGGCTCCATCCGAAGTCAACGCATCGTTATATGCATTCTGCGCATCTCGCAGGGTCGACTTGGAATCATCGAATAGCTGCAGCGCATAATCCTTGATATCCTGATCTATGTTACTGCTATTGATCAGATAATCCCGGGAGTCCTGTTTCGCGGTCGGTTGGCGTTCCTGCTTTGCCAGTTGGTACAACCCAAACCGGCTCAGCTGATCAATGTTCGTGCCATTCTGAGCAAAATTGTTCAAATTGTTCGCCACGTTGTAGCTGGCTTCCGCATTCGCAAGGTTCGTCTCAATTTCCAAGAAACTACTGCCCGCTGCAGATGTCTCGATGGCTGTCAGATTGTTCTGCGCATCCGTCAATGCTTTCTGCGCCGCATCCACTTCCGTCTGCGCAGCCGCCGTCTGTTCCGATTGCGTGAAATACCACTGTGGCACATTGAAATCCGATGGCCGGTTCGTCAACCACTCCGTCGTCAGGGTGTCACCCGTTTTCAACGAAGCTTGCATCGTCAGATTGTATTGGTTCTGCGCCGAGGCCAACGCCGCATCCGCAGTAGCCGCTGCTGCCTGCGCCACATTCAGCGCTGCAACCGCTTGCTCTTTCTGAGCCTGAAGCAGGCTATCGTCCAGATGCATCAGCACATCCCCCGTCTTGACCGTTTGGCCTTCATCCGTCAGCACATCCTTGACTTTGCCCGCCTCTTCCGGCGCCACGTTCACATCCGTCGCTTCGATCGTCCCCGAAGCACCCAGTTGGGATGCCGCATTATTCTGGCTCCACTGTTGATAAACAAAATATCCAATCGCCGCTACCACCAGTATCACGATGATCACTATCACTGGGGATGGTCTTCTGTTTTGCATTTCTTTACTCCTTCGTTATATATTATTTTTTTAATCCAAATTTTTGCGGAAACGCCACATTGCCAGTCCAAGCAGGGCGACAGCAAAAATACTTAAAGCGAGAATTTGAGGAAGGATCAAGCCTATGCCAACGCCTTTGATGACCACCGCGCGCATGATATAGATAAAATAGGTTGTAGGAAGCAGTGCCCCAACATATTGAAGGACTATCGGCAAAGATGCGATTGGAAAAATGTATCCTGAAAGCATCATGGCTGGCAACATTAAAGGCATCACCATTAATTGCGCTTGCTGTTGCGTACGCGCTATAGTTGAGATCACAAGGCCATAGCCAAGTGTAGGCAGCAAGTACAGGCCTGTCATAGCAAAGAGCAGGATTATGCTGCCTCGAATAGGAACGCCGAAAATAAGGGTTCCCAACACTAAAATCAAAAGGGTATCCGCAAAAGAAACCAGAATGTATGGCGTGATCTTGGCCAGGATCAGTTCCCAAGAACG
Organism: uncultured Chloroflexia bacterium; assembly: GCA_963752775.1. Lineage (GTDB taxonomy): Bacteria > Chloroflexota > Anaerolineae > Anaerolineales > Villigracilaceae > Fen-1038. Next base: position 46,325 of record CAVVZL010000004.1, on the reverse strand, counting down.
AATAGGAGTGACGATTAATTGCTCCATCGTTCCCCGCTCACGCTCACGGACTATGGCGAGCGCCGTGAGGCTGGTTGCCGTCTGAAAAAGAATCAGGGCAATTAAGCCGGGAACAATGCTGTATGCTCCGAGCAAATCTGGATTATAGAGGACATCCGTGCGGACATCAACCGGGTTTGAGTCTCCTCCGATGGCCGCGCCTTCAAGAGATAGTTGTTGAGTTTTGATGCTCACCCCATGAGCTTGACCTGCCAACTCAGCCGCAGAAAGAGCCGCGCTGGCAACGGTTGGATCGGAACCGTCTATCAGGACCAACGCTTCGGAACCCTGACCGGAAGTCAAACCTTGACCGTAGTTTGGCGGAATCACAATTCCCACTTTGGCCTCCCCGCCACCAATTAAATTATCAACTTCGGCTTGACTAGAAGCCGTATAATTAAAAAGAAAAATAACCAGTTGACTGAAATGAGTCGAGTAAATCCCGGCTGGCAGGGGTGTTGTCCTGGTTGAAGATCACCGTAGAAACATTCTTTATATCCGTAGTGTTGGCATAACCCAACAAAACCAACTGCAAGATTGGCATAATAAAAATAAATATCAAGGTACGCGGATCCCGGATCATGTGGGTGATTTCCTTTTTGATCAATGCTCTAAATCTTCTCATATGATTTACTCCTTTTGTAAATCGTGAATGCAAGTATAAGATTCAATCGTGAATTGGGTATGAAGAGGGATGGAAGAAAATAAATAGAGCCTTAGTTTTCTTCCTGTAATTTGTTCAGCAATTTACTCATAAGACGCAATAATTGTTCCCGTTCTTCCGGCGAAAATTTTTCCATCAAGTGCACGATCCGTTTTTTGTTATAGTTCATGGCGGTTTGAAAAAAATGCTCGCCAGTTTTAGTCATTCGTACAAGCACTACACGGCGGTCATCGGGGTCGTAGGTGCGTTCTAAAAATTTTCCGCGCACCAGCCAGTCAACGATCCGGGTAGCAGAACTCAAAGGGATTTTAAGCGTGGCGCTTAATTCGCCCATCGTTAGAGGGGTTTCGGAATGTGCCAAGACAATAAAAACCCGTACCAGGAAGGTGTGGTCCTCTGAATTGCCCGATCCTCGCAACTTTTCCATTTGTTGTTTGAAACGGACGATGTGCTCCGGCATGACCAAGTTGGGATGCAACTGGATGAAGTTTTGTAATAAGTCAATGAATTGCCCGGCGATCAGTTCGGTGTGCGCTTGAGATTTTACTTTCATTCTGATATATTTCCAATGCGGAAGCATTTTACCATAGATCAGAATTTGTCAAGGCATAATAGGCAAAGACTTACCCAACTTTCATAATTGTAGACTACTGCTTTTATCTTTCGCTTTGACGTCGGCAGTAATGCTGCGCTTGGCCGCCGAATACGGCGTTATCAGTCAGGCAGGAATTCCGGATTGTCGGGCCATACCAATCGAGAGACTTCGATTAAAGTCTCGATGGAGTTTAGCAAAACGATTACAAGGGATCAGATACGTTTCATTGCGGCATTCGCGGATTAAGGATGAGCAAATCTATATCGAGGACAAGCAAGCAATTAGACAACTCCGAAGGTAAAACTTCGGAGTTGTCATTGCTGATATTCGGTCTACTAGCTGACGAGATTATAGAGCTAGCTATGAATAGTTATATTTCGCGGAAAGATTCTAAAGACACTGTAATCACGGAGCAATAAAGTTTTGCGCGTCTGACCATAAGCCGGGACCCCAAGGGCCCTCGGGTCTTACACTCCACCAGAGCGACTGACCGGGGGCTAATTTATTTCTCTTAATATACCAAAGGTACGGGTTGGTTGCCTGGTTAATGCCTAGGACGCAGTCTCCCTCGCTAAAATTGGCATCAAAGCACACTGCAAGGCTATAATCGGGCGGGATGGGAGTAGGATTTGTCCAGGCAAATGTAACAGTTCTGTTAACTGGGTCCTTAGTTACGGTAAATCCCGCAACCACCTTGGCGTAAGAAGTTTTGAAACTAAAAACATTTGACCAGTCGCTATAACCGCCGCTATCTTGGGCGCGGACGCGCCAGTAATACTGCGTGGCTGGAACAAATTTATTAACGCCACCGACAGTTTGATAGGGGCAACTGCTGCCTCCTGGAATGTATACCAAAGCCTGCTGTGTATCAAGCTGAGCGTAGGTCAGATTCGTATTGTTTTGATACGTTTGATACTGAAGGCCGCTGACTTGCCCGCTGTTAACATCAAAACACAGCTGAGTCGGGTCATCGAAGGTTGAGTCAGTCGAGGCCTCGACTTCGTACTGAGTGAAGGTGGCGCCGGCGGGCAGGGCGATTTCCCTCCAGCTAATCCCCGGTGTAAAATCATTCGTTACTTTTCCTGATTTGGCCTCGCCGGTGGTGCCGCCCGAATTAATCGATATCGGCACAGGCGCAGCTGACGTATTGGCCGTATAGAACGTACAATAACCAGGTTGACAGGCTACCGGAGTACCTGACCAAGCGCTCGGACCGTAGGGGCTATTTAGTGCTTCAACGCGCCAGAATAACTGGGTATTCGCAGGCAAATCCGAAGAGGGAGAATAGCCGGCGTACAGTCCTCCATCAAAGGTATCCGAATATGGAACGGTTACATCCAAGTATAATGTGTTAAACGTGGCAACTGTTGACACTTCCAAAACATAGCCGGTTGCACCACTTACCGATGTCCACTGAAATAATGGAAACGGGTGAGGCGGCGTCGTACTTGGATCATTATGCAAATTGTCCGTGAGGGTGCCTCCGATTGGTGAAACATAAACCGGGGCGGGGATCGATGTACTGAAGCTAAATACTGCCCATCCAGAACCGCCGGTTACAAAGTCCCCATTGCAGAGGCCATTGGTATAAGCCTGAACGCGCCAATAATAGGTTGTTGTGCTGAAACAAATGCGCGACTGCCGTAGTAGGGGAGTTGATTGGTTTTACCACAATTACTTGCCGTATGATTTGCGTCATTGCTGTCTAATGCAGTGGTTACAAAATTGGGGTCGGCGGAAACTTCAAAATCATAAGAGGTATCTGCCATGCTTCCAGCGCTGGTCCATGTAAATTGGGTTGGGGGGTAATATAAATCAGCTCTCCGTTTGTTGGATAGACAGCGCCAACTTCGCCAGGCTGTGCTGTCAGAATGGAGGCCGGCGCGCCATTGGAAGCACCTACGGTCGCCATCAGAACCATGGCAGACAAAACGAACAATTTTAGAAGTTTCATGTTGAACCTTTCTCTTTATTCAAGACTGTCGGCAAGGATACCACCCCGCCGAACAAGGAAACGCATTAAAAATAACCGATAATGGTTGTTCGGTCAATGCTCCTTTTCTCAGGAAATTCATGATTCTGAAGGAAAATAGGCTTTATGCGCCTAACTTTCAAAAAAGATTGGCAATTCACGCCTGGAAAGAAGTAGAATTAGTCGAAACGATAGCAACATTCCTTATGACAATTCGCTCCCTTGATCTCAGAGATTTGCCCCAGTTATATCGCTTACGCGGCGACGCAGTCGGTTTGGATTCGACGCGCACGCTTACGCGCGGCAACCCATTAGGTGCGGTCGGCTTGATGGCCTATGTCAATCCCGCGCGCCATATTTACGCGTCCATCGCGGACGGGAATGGTGTGAGCTTGCTTGGAGGCATTATCCACGCCCGCGGCGAATCGTTTGCAAAACTGCTTTATCTCGCGCCGTCATCTCGACTCGATCATCCGGGTTTGCCCGCTTTGATTGATCACCTGTCTTCCGAAGCTGGAAGCTGGGGAGCCTTTCACGTTCTTGCTGAAGTGGACGAATCGAGCCATGCATTTGATGGTTTGCGTAAAGCAGGCTTCTCGGTATACGCATGGCAAAGAATGTGGGATATCAGTCAGGTGCCTGGGGCAAACTCAAAGTCAGGCTGGGCACGTGTTGATGCAATTCACTGGAACGCGATCCAAAGTCTGTATCAACAAATTGTTCCTCCCTTGCTCCATCCGGTTGAGCCGATTCCCATTCATGCAGTTGGCTGGATGTACGATACGAGTATGAAGTGTTATGTGAGTGTAACTCAGGGCATTTATGGAATTGTTCTAACGCCGCTTATTCATCCTGAAGTTGCGGATGTTAGTTCAAAATTGACTTCGTTGGTAAGTCATTTACCTAACCGGCGCAATCGCCCCATTTATTTATTGATTCGTTCCTATCAAGCGTGGTTGGAACCTGCCTTGGAAGATTTAGGGGCCCACGCCGGAGAACGTCAGGCAGTGATGGTCAAGCACCTGACGCGGTTAGTGAAGGATGAACAGAATGCTTTGGCAACGCAACCCTCGGGAGTGAGTGTTCAGCCGTCGCGCGTGAGCAGGATACATAAATAAGTTTCTCATCAGTAATGATTAACGAATTGAAGGAAGCGCAACGTTCAGCGTGCGCCTTACTAAGTATTGTATAATTGAGCAGGCACGGACAAACCGTGTCTGAAAGAGAATCAAAATGACACAACTAAGAATTACCGATGATCTCGAAGCTCTTCTCGATGTGCTGCCTACCGACATCCGCCGCGCGGTGGAGAAAGCAGATGATAGCGAGAACCTGCTCGAGATTATTTTAGATTTAGGCCGCGTGCCCACTGCGCGTTTCGTGGATCGTGAAATCGTCTTACGCGAAATCAGAAGTGACGCGCGCTGAAATCGATTACGTAGATGAACGCACTGGCGAGTTCGACGCGGATAACCGCGCGGGTATCGAACGCACACTGCATCGCATCTCAGCCATTCGCAACCGACGCACACACATCGTCGGCTTGACTCTGCGCGTGGGGCGCGCTGTGTACGGCACCGTGGATATTATTCAAGATATCATCGAGTCGGGTAAGTCGGTTTTGATCCTCGGCCAACCCGGTGTTGGCAAAACGACTCTGTTACGAGAAGCCGCGCGCATCCTCGCTGAATCAAAACGCGTGGTGATTGTGGATACTTCGAATGAAATCGGCGGCGACGGCGATGTGCCCCATCCAGCCGTCGGCAAAGCGCGGCGCATGCAAGTCAGGGTGCCTACGCTTCAACACGAAGTGATGATTGAAGCCGTTGAAAATCATAACCCCGAAGTGATCGTCATTGATGAGATCGGGCGTGAACTCGAAGCGGCCGCGGCGCGCACTATCGCCGAGCGCGGCGTGCAACTCATCGGCACGGCGCATGGACGAACCCTCGACAACCTTTTATTGAATCCGACCTTGAGCGATCTCGTCGGCGGCATCGAAGCCGTGACGTTATCGGATGAAGAAGCGCGTCGACGCGGCACGCAGAAAACAGTCCTCGAACGACGCGCTCCGCCCACGTTCGATGTGTTGATCGAGATCCAAACCCGCGATCGTTTCGCGGTTCATCCGGATGTGATGGCGTCCGTGGATGCGCTTCTGCGCGGTTATCCGCTGGTGCCGGAGATTCGCACCCGCGATGCTGAAGGCAAGATTTAAATCGAGAAAGCCGCGCTTGTTTCAACGTCGAGAATGGATGCAAAGGAAACGAAAACGCCACGGCGCCCTGGAAGAACACCAGGGTCTTCGATGGAACGTCAGCTTGTCGTACCGTCCGAAGAAACTTATCCAGCATCCGTGCCTCCTCGCTTCGAGTTGATGCGCGGCGTGATGCAAACGATTAAGATTTATCCGTACGGCGTGGCACGCAATCGTCTGATGCAAGCCGCCAAGCGACTCGGCGTGCCGGTGATCGTCGTCAAAGAGCCGACCGAAGCTGACACGCTGGTGACTCTGCGGACGTATTACCGAGACCGCCAGCAGACGATTTTGGATGCAGAACATCGCGGCTTGCCGATTTATGTGCTGCGTTCGAGCACGGTGGGACAGATGGAACAATTTTTGGGCGACTTGTTCAATGTGAGAGGCGAGCAGGTTGCTTCATCTTCTGATATTGACGGCGTGAAGGAACAGACTCAACAAGCCATCCAAGCTGTTTTGAACGGTGAGCGCTGGGTGGACTTGCCTCCGGGTCCATCATTAGTGCGACGCTTGGAACACGAGATGGCGCGCAATGCCGAATTGGTGAGTCATTCCTATGGCAAAGAACCAAGAAGACATGTGAGGATATTCCGTGAATAATCGAGTAGGAGGCGGCGGCTAACCGCCTCCTCTCACACCACCGGACATGCGGGTCCGCATCCGGCGGTTCATCAAGCAGAACGCAGTTCTTGATACCGTGTTTTGATACTTTTCAGCCCTGAGTTATGCCAATAGGTATTGCTCAGGGCTTCGTTTATCACAGGTGAGGCAGAGATACGCCAGGGGCTTCTGCCTCCAGCTCCTTCTTGTGCCCTTTGCTTTGGGACGCCCAGCTTCACTAATTCTCGGTAGCGGGTTGGACCTCGTTTCCAGCGTTTCCAAATCAGTTGCCTCAATCGTCGTCGTATCCAACTGTCCAGCTCCTCAAATAGGCTCGGTGTGTCAGCCAGCCGGTAGTATCCAATCCAACCAATGATATAACGGTTGATCTCTTCCAAGATCTGTTCCAGTGTGCCACTCCGAGTGCGCTTCGTCAGGTTACATAGCTTCTCCTTAAAGCGTTCCTTCGTTCGGTTCGCTATTCGGATCAGCACCATTCCTTTGCGCTTGAAGAAACTGAACCCAAGTATTTTCACCTTCCCCACTTTCTCAACCTTACTCTTCTTGGGATTGACTTTCAACTTCAGCTTCTTCTCCAGAAACCCTTTCACGCTTTCCATTACTCGTTCGCCCGCTCGCGGCGTCTTGACATAAATGTTACAATCATCAGCGTAGCGTACAAACTTGTGCCCGCGCTTTTCCAGTTCTTTGTCTAAATCGTCCAGCATGATATTGGATAGCAATGGGGAAAGTGGGCCGCCTTGCGGCACGCCTTCTTCTACATCCATTACTACTCCATTGATCATCACTCCCGATTCCAGATAGGCTCGGATCAGCTTGAGCACTCGTTTGTCTTTCACCACCCGTGCCACGCGGGCCATCAGCATATCGTGGTTCACTCGATCAAAATATTTCTCCAGATCGATATCCACACACCATTCGTATCCTTCTTGCACGTACGTTTGGGCTTGCCTCACGGCTCCATGCGCACTGCGGCCAGGTCGAAACCCATGGCTATGCTCTGAAAAGAGCGGTTCGAATAATGGGACCAACACCTGCGATATCGCTTGTTGGAGTAAGCGATCCATTACATTCGGTATCCCTAACTGCCTTGTCCCACCATCAGGTTTGGAAATCTCCACCCGCCTGACTGGGCTCGGCTGATAGGTTTCGCTTTCGAGAGCTGCCCTGATCTCCAACCAATGTTCCTTCAGGTATGGACGAAGTTCTTTCGCCATCATCCCATCGATGCCTGGCGCCCCGCCGTTGCTCTCTACTCGCTTCATCGCTATGAGCAAGTTCTGTCTTTCCAAAATCTTTTCCCATAGCCCTGCGTCGGATGTTCGCTCGTCTCGCACTGAGGACGGCTCGGCTCTCGGTTCCACTCCCGTCGGATTCACCGACTTCGTTGGCTCCGCAGTATCCCTATCCGGGAAAGACGGCCTTCTGTGTTCATCCTGCAAGCTGCTCAAGTTACTATTCCTGTTTAATGTTCGGCCCTTCCCACTCAAACGGGAGTGGTAGTATGGCCTCGGCTGACCCCTGCCATTTCAATCCGATTTCTCAATCGGGGTTACCATCTTCGGTTAGATGGCAGGTCTCCCCAGGTAAGAGCATTGACTTTCCCTGCATCCTTGTTCCATTTACTGCTTTGGCCTTTGATCGCATTGGGTTTCACTGTTTGATGCCAGCTCGCCCAGCCTTACAGCCTCTGATGGAATTCTTGTTCATCAAGTCGCAAGTTTGCCGCCAGCTTCCTTCGGACTTCACCTCGCAGTGACGCCCTTGCTCTTGGCTAATGGTTGGTGCAATCAACCTCCATAAGGGACTTTCACCCTCAAGTCAACGCCCATGCTGGGCGCACATCAAAATGGACGAAGCGTTCGCTTCGTCCATTTTGATTATTGCTGAATTTATTCTAGTCACCGGACAGTTTCAAGAATGAGCACAAAGTGATACCGAGAATGGAACGGAGTGCAGTAATTTTCTGTCGATAAAACGCCAGCCGATCTGGAAAAGGCTCAGGTCACGACGATCTTTGCGATCGACGAGGTGACGAAGGCCAGCCCGGATCGTGCGACTGCCAACGGAAAGGAGCCAAACGTAAAGAAAAGCAACGGCCAAGGTCAAACGCGATAAGCGTGGCACATGATGCAACATGGTGCTCTCCAAATCAAAACCATGTTTTTTAAAATCACCGAACATTTCTTCGATCCACATCCGGCGGCGATAATAACGCACCGTCAAGGTCGGATCGGGAAGGTTGGTGGCAAGATACCAGGGATCCTTCTCGCCAATTTCCCAATAAATCAAGACGGACACGGGATAGATCTCCTGCTGGGTCAGATACGCTTTTGGGAACCAAGCACTTTGTCCGGCTCGCTGAACCAAACTGCCTAGCTTTCTCCAGCCCGTCGGTTCGTTGAGCCAGAGATCCAGGTTGGGCTTTTGTCGCAAAACATAGAACCAGTGCCAAGCATCCAACTGACGGAGAACAGCAATCGAGCCAAATTCGCTGTCTCCAACTAGAAAAATGGGCGCTGGGGAAGGCAAAAGTGTTCCAACATACCGTAATAAGCTCAGCTGTTGTTTTGCCGTACTATGTCCACGGACGTACTTGACCCAGCTCCAGGCGATGGGTACCGCCCGATGTCGGTAGGCTAGGCTGACCATCAACAGCTGGTGTCCAAATCCAACTTTTGTGCCATCGACAATTAGGCGGATCTCGCCGACCCGTTTGAATTGCGAGCTCAGCCACTCTTGGGCGATTGGTTTGTACCAACTACGAACATCGATCGCTCCGTTTGCCAGAAATCGGCTCAAGCGGCGTACCGTGCTTTCGTTCCTGGCCTCCACTATCACCTTTCCTGCGATCTTACTGAGGTGCACCGAATGACTATGATAAATGCCTACCACCAACCAAACAAAATTCTGAACCTGGGTGATGCGCTGCTTCGGCCACAGTACACAGATTCGCTGAATCCAAGTACGATAGGTCTCGTTGATCGGCATGGGAACCTCCTGGCAAAGTCGTTTGTCGCAAAGCAACTTTACCCGATTCTCCTTGCCGATCAACTATTCATTTGTTAAACTGTCCGGTGACTAGTGATATTTAGTTATGGCTTGCTTCGCTGAGCGTGACTTTCGCTTGAAAAGTTTGGCCGTTGCGGATGACAGAAAGCGTGACTTGATCGCCGGGCTTATACGCAAATATTGTGTTTAGATACGAATGGGTGGCATCGAGAGGCACATTGTCAATTTGGTTGATCATATCGCCGGGTTGCAATCCGGCTTGCGCGGCGGGGCTGCTCACTGCCACTTGGGTCACGTAAACGCCCCATTGAATTGGCAGGCTATATGCGGCAGCGACATCCGGCGTGATGGGCTGGTAACTGATTCCAAGATACGGATGGGATACATACCCTTTTTGGATGATCTGCGTTGCGACGGCTTGTGCGGTGTTGATCGGGATCGAGAATCCCAATCCTTCCGCGACCGTTCCGGTTCCGGTGTTACGCACGATCAAAGTGTTGATGCCGATCACTTCTCCGACGAGATCAACCAATGGGCCGCCGGAATTGCCTTGATTGATGGCCGCGTCAGTTTGTATCAGACCTTCGATCTCGTATCCGTTACCGGTGTCGATGGAACGTCCGGTTGCGCTGACCACGCCCACGGTTACCGTATTCTTGAAGTCTCCGAGCGGCGAACCGATGGCAATCGCGGTCTCACCGGGCTTGAGCAAATCCGAATTTCCAAGCGTTGCTACCGCCGGAACTTTTCCGTCAGTCTTCAATACGGCAATATCAGAATACGGATCGGTGCCGACGAGTGTCGCTTTTTGTTGAGTGCCATCGGCTAAGATGATATTGATGTTTTGGGCATTCTCGATCACATGATTGTTTGTGAGAATGTAGCCCTGATTGGAAATGAAGAGGCCGCTCCCGCTGACGGTTTCGCTGCCGCTCGAACCGAAGAATGTGTTCTGTCCCGGAATGGTGCCGACCACCGTCACGACCGCGGGCCCGACTTTTTGAACGGACTGAGTGATCGCGGTTTGAATATCGGTCGTGTTGAGAGTCAGCGTAGTGATCGGGCTGGTACTGCTGGCAGGCAATGCCGCTTGAACCGGCACGGGCAACGCGGCTGAACTTTTAACAGCTTCATAAACGCCGTATCCGCCCGCAACCGCTCCACCCAATGCGGAAATTCCTGCAACGACTATAACTAGTAAAATATAGAGAAAACGTTTGAATGACATAAGATCTCCTTGCTTAGACTTTACCAATTCCATTTTAGTCCATAAAAATGACAATAGAATTACTCGAAGATGAACGTATAATGAGAAAGAATGGGAACTGCCTACGTATTGATTCCCTGTGAACCAAGAGGAAAAACGAAATGGCGAATCTGATATTGACGGTTTTGATCGGTGTTTTGGGTGGGCTGGCGGTTGGCGTGCAGGGACCGATTGTATCCCAGATGAGTTAGCGGATTGGCACGATGGCTGGCGCTTTTGTCGTACACGTCAGCGGCGCGTTTTTGTCTGGATTGCTGTTGCTGGCGCTCGGTGGCGAAAACATTCGGAATTGGCGCGGGCTTTCCTGGTATATGTTTCTCTCCGGAAGTTTTGGAGTTGTTTTGTATTTGACGCTTAATCAAACCATGCCGCGTCTGGGTGCGACCACTGCTTTGGCGTTGATCATCATCGGACAACTGGCGATGGGAATCATCATTGACCAATTCGGCTTGTTTGGCGTTGCGGTTCGTCCCGTTGACCCGATGCGTCTTGCTGGTGCCGGATTGTTGATCGCAGGCGGATATTTGATCGTAAGGTAGAAAAATATGTTCATTACTCTTGAAGGTCCGGAAGGTTCCGGCAAAACCTCGCACATCAAACCGCTGACGGAATGGCTTACGGCTCAAGGACATAAAGTCTTTACCACGCGCGAGCCGGGTGGAACAAACATCGGCGAGCAAATCCGCGCTGTTATCCACGATTTGAAAAACACGGAAATGCATCCACGGACCGAGACATTGCTTTATCAGGCTGCGCGGTGCTCAGATCGTGGAGCAAGTCATCAAACCGCTATCTAGCCGAAGGAGACGATTGTCATTTCTGATCGTTATTATGATTCGACGATTGCATATCAAGGCTATGGACATCAACAGAATCTAGATGAAGTCCGCGCGCTGGTCAAATACGCCACGGGCGGACTTGACTCCCGATTTGACGATTTTGCTTGGATGTGGATGTGGAGGTCGGGCTAAAACGCAAAAAGCAAAACAATGTTGAATGGAATCGCATGGACGCTTATGAAGTTGAATTCTATAGTCGCGTGCGTGCCGGATATTTGGAAATGGTCAAGCAGGAACCGAAGAGATGGGTCGTGGTGGATGCAAGTCAAAGTTGGGATGAAGTGCAGGAAGAGTTGAGAAAGGTAATTGAAGCAAAGGTGAATTAACATGGATACTATTCAATCCCTCATCCAACGTGTACAGAAAACCGAACATGGCTTCATGGATATTCAAAAGGCTTCGGAAGAAATCTTTGCCAGTCATAGCGCGGCAGAGATTTTCCAGATGGCAAAAGAATTGTTTGAGTCCGAAGTTCATCAAGCGCGTGTGCTGGCAGTATTTTTATTTGGAAAACTCGCCGCAAAATCAAAAGAGAGTTTTACGATTTTGCGAAAGCGCGTGAGTCTTGATAAAGATTGGCGCGTGCAGGAAACTCTGGCGAAAGCTTTCGACCAATATTGCAAGGATAACGGTTACGAAAAGTCACTGCCGGTGATTGAAGATTGGCTTGCAGATGCGAATCCAAATGTCCGCCGCGCGGTGACCGAAGGTCTGCGCATTTGGACGGGCAGGGATTATTTTCGCGAACATCCTGAAGTTGCCGTAAAACTTTTAAGTCAGTTGAAAGCGGATGAGAGCGAATATGTCCGCAAGTCGGTGGGAAACGCATTGCGCGATATCAGTCGCAAAAACAAAGATTTGATTCGGAAAGAACTTCAAGGCTGGGATATTTCCGATAAACACATCCAGCAGACTTATAAACTTGCCGCCAAATTTTTGAAGTAGGTATCTATCTTCACAACCACTGTGATATACTGAACTCGTTGTCAACAGGGTTAGGTGATTCTCTTTCGAGGTCGTCTCACGCCTGATTTGTGCCCGCTTCGAGGCGGGCGTTAGGAGAAAAATGGAATCCAAGTTGTACGTCGGCAATCTGTCGTACTCGACCACGGAAGATGATCTGCGGACCCTCTTCACGCAGGCAGGCACAGTCGCTTCAGTCGCGCTGATCAAGGACCGAGACAGCGGTCAATCCAAAGGCTTTGCCTTTGTGGAAATGAGCACTCAGGTCGAAGCGGAAAAGGCCATCAGCACGTTCAATGGCTTTCACTTGGGCGACCGCGAACTGAAGGTAAGTTTGGCCCGTCCCGCGAGGAACGACACCGGCTTTGGCAATCGAGGCGGCAACAACCGCGGCGGTCATCGTCCGCAACGCGGAGGCGGCAAGCGCTATTAAACTCCCTGTCAGTGATAAGTGATTTTACTTGGAGTGTGTATGCAAGAATTTTTGTGTACACACTCTATTCTTATAAGGTGCTTCGATGGCTGATAGAATTCTTCCCAACGATCTTGATGAGTTATTAAAGGAAATAGAGCGCGAATGGAACGCGCTGATGCAGGCTGTGGATCGCCTCACTCCTGACCAGATGACGACTCCTGACTCCGGCGGCTGGTCGCCCAAAGATAATCTCGCTCACCTCTCCGCATGGATGCATTTTATGCTGGAATCCGAGCTTGGAGGCGTGCCTGCCCATATTGCGCTGGGCATCGACGAGCAGAAGTTAAAGGGGATGAGCGAGGATGAGGAAAATGCCATCCTCTTCGAGCGCAACCGTGGGCGTTCCAGCAGATGAAGTGCTCGATGAACTTAAAAACACGCATGATGAAACCGTCAAAAAGCTCAAGACAATGGACTTCCAGAACCTGATGAAACCGCTCAAGAGCGATGATCTGCCGAAGCGCCGCTGGTCATTGATTTGGTGCTCGGAAACACATCGGAGCATTTTGCAGAACACCGAGTTATATCGAACGCGCTCTGAAAGCGAATAAATCATGACCGCCGATTCTGAAAACGATATCAAGTCACTAAAAGCCATCGGACACATCTGCGCCGAGGTCTTGCGGAAAATGATGCAAGCGGTTCGACCGGGCATCACGACCGGCGAGCTGGACGACATCGGGCGCGGCCTGCTCGATGCGGAAGGCGCACATTCCGCGCCGATCGTAACGTATAACTATCCTGGCACAACTTGCATCAGTGTGTCGCCTGTCATTGCACACGGCATCCCAGGCAAATATGCTTTGAAGACAGGCGATTTGATTCATATTGATGTCTCTGCTGAATTGGATGGCTATTTTGCAGATACAGGTGCTTCGTTGTGGGTATCGAATCGCACCTCCGAGATTTATAAATTACTCGAAGCCACCAAAGCCACTTTGAACAAAGCAATCAACGTCGCACGCGCCGGAAGTCCATTAAACGGAATCGGCAAAACGGTCCAGCAGGAAGCGAAGAAGCGCGGTTATAACGTCATCCCTGAATTAACCGGTCACGGCATTGGGCGCGGTCTGCATGAAGAGCCGAGCGAGGTTTGGAATTTTTATAATCCCCGCGATCATCGCATTTTGAAGAATGGGCTAGTGATTGCCATTGAGCCGTTCCTGACTACCGGACACGGTCGCATCAAACAGGAACGTGACGGCTGGTCATTGCGCACCGCTGATAATGCCATTGCCGCGCAGTTTGAACACACCATCATTGTGACGAAGAACGAGCCGATCATCCTGACGCTTTAGCATGAACCTTCATTTATTTTCCAGCCCCGGCGAGCGGGACGATATCCGTTATATCATCGATGCGGCGCGGCCTTATCTCGCAGGCAAGCTCGATGCAGTGGTGGCATATCTGCCGATGGCTTCACTTTATGGCGAGGAGTGGCTGGAGCGGACTGAAAAATTCTTTGATGGCCTGGCGCGTGTTGAAATGCTCAACACCGAAATGATGGAGCTTCCGGAAATGGAATCCATCCTGCGGCGTGCCGCGTTGGTTTATATTCCCGGCGGCAATACTTTCTTACTCAATCATCGTTTGCATATCAGCCGCTTGATGCCGTATCTATCCAAAAAAGTCCAAGCTGGTTTGCCGCTCGTCGCATTCAGCGCCGGGACAGTTTTGTGCGGACCGAATATCCTGACTTCCAATGATCTCAACTCGGTCGAGACGCCGCACTTCGATGGATTGAATGTGACGCCTTTCAATTTCTATGTGCATTACACAGGAGATTTGGAAAGGGATAACTGGTTGGTGGATTATCATGTTTTCCATGATAACCCGGTGATCATCATGGCTGATGGATCATACTGTCAAAATCGAGGGACGGAAAACGCAACTTGTAGTCGGTGATGCGTGGCTTCTGCGTAAAGGACGGGAAAAAGAAAAGATCAAAACCGGAGCATTGATCACCATATAAATTTCACCGGCGATTCATCGGATCACCGGTGTTGTTTATTCATCGTCTCCGCCGCCTGCATCCGATCCGAGATCGGGCAAAGCGGATTCAATTTCTTCCGGTGATTGTCCCGCTTCGAGCCGATCCGCCACCTCATCAAATTCGGGCGGCAGTTCCTCGCCCATTTCCTTTCCCATCTTCTTCATCATCTGACCCATTGCACGCGGATCATCTTCCATGCCTTCCAATGCGGACGGATCCATCACGCTCTCCATGCGGCTCTCCTCCGATTTGGCGATCCTCACCTTGGTCATCCGCCGCCGAACTTTGTCACTGCCGCAATGAGTACAGAGGACGGCTTTTTTTCCGTATTCACTGAATGTTAAGAAAACATCAAAGCGTTCGTTGCAGTTTAGACAAATAAAATCATAAGTAGGCATAAATCAATTTTACTGCAATCTCGCTGGAGTGTCTTTGGTACAATATCTTTATGAACTCTTCCGAATTTGAACGACCGCGTCCCGAGCCTTTGCTGATCGTCATCTCCGGCCCCTCCGGCGCGGGGAAAGATGCCGTCGTCCAACGCATGAAGGAACGCGGCCTGCCGTTCCACTTTGTGGTCACGGCCACGACGCGCCCTCAACGTCCCAATGAAGTGGATGGCAGGGACTATTTTTTCGTCTCTAAGGAAGAGTTCGCGCGCATGATCGAGCAGGATGAATTATTTGAGTATGCAATAGTCTATGGCGATTACAAGGGCAATTCCAAACAGCAAGTACGGGAGGCCCTGGCTAGTGGGAAAGATGTGGTCATGCGTTTGGATGTTCAAGGCGCAGAAACCGTCCGCAAACTTGTGCCGGACGCGTTGCTGATCTTTATCACCACCGACAGCGAGGAGGAGCTGGTAAATCGTCTCAAACAGCGCAAAACCGAAACCTCTGACTCGCTTGCGATTCGCATCGCTACGGCTCGTAAGGAACTTCAACGCGTAGAAGCCTTTGATTACATCATCCTCAACCATGACTTTCTCCTCGATCACACGGTTGATATAGTGCGTGCCATCATTAATTCAGAACATCATCGCGTAAAACAACGAAAGGTTAATTTGTGAATACTTATCCCGCTTCTTCTCCAGACCAACAGCCTGTTTCACCTCCGCAAACCGTGCGCGTGGCTACGCCTTCATCGCGTCCCTATGTGACTTATTCGATTATGGGCGTCACGATTGGATTCTATCTTCTACAACTTGTTAGCGTATCAGTCTTCGGCTATGCCAACGATGCCGCCCAAATGGATTGGCTCGAATTCTATGGATCAAAGATCAACGAATTGATTCGTGCCGGGCAAGTCTGGCGATTTTTAACGCCGGTATTGTTGCATGCATCCATTCCGCATATTCTCTTCAATATGTATGCGCTGCTCGTGATCGGTGTGGGACTGGAACGTTACTTTGGACATGGCCGTTATCTTTTGCTTTATGTGCTCGGCGGGTTCACCGGCAACGTTCTATCGTTTCTGTTTTCGAGCGGATACTCGGTTGGCGCCTCCACCGCGATCTTTGGATTGATCGGCGCGGAGGGTGTTTTTCTCTATCAGAACCGGCAACTGTTTGGCAGGCGATTTGGAAGCGCCATTGGAAATGTGATCTTTATTATCGTGGTCAATTTAGTGATTGACTTTGTTCCCGGCAGCGGCATTGATTATTGGGGTCACATTGGCGGGCTTTTGGGCGGATTGATCTTCACGTGGTTCGCGGGTCCGCGTTGGGGCGTGGAAGCAATCTATTCCTCGCCCCTACAGGATTCCATCCAAGGCATGGCTCCAATGGCGCAACTGGTTGACAAACGCGAACCGCGTGAAGTCGTGACCGGTACGGCAGTGGTCCTCTTGATTTTTGGCGCATTGGCAATGCTTGGGATGATTCATACAATTACACCATAACGCATTTGTTAAACAAAACAGACGTGCAAATTGAACCGCTCCCTTTTTATGTGGCTAACGAAAATACGTTCCAGCATCAGCGAGAATGGAATATTACCTACAATATTTTGATTTGTCTCCTCTTGCCAATCCTAACGCAAAACCCAGATCAGCTATTTGCGGGAGGTCACTTTTATCACCAATGGGATCCGTAAAAGCACCGTCTTTGTGAAAATGGGCGGGAAGCTCTTTGGGAGTGTGTATAAAGTCATAGCCAAGGAGCTTTTCTTTAGTTCAAACGGGCCATCCGAAGACATGGGAGCGTTCTCTAATTTTTTTTAAACTGAAATTATCAGAGAGGGATGCAGAACGTTGGGTATAATGGCAATACGATGAAAAAACTTTTTGGGGCATCGTTGATTTTTCTTACTGCGTGCTCCTTGTTCAATGGAATGGAATCGGTTCGTATTCCAACTGCCATACCGGGCGCAATCAATATCCTTATCGCACAGACGGCCGCCGCCGCTTCCACGCAAACGGCCATGTTCATTCCTCCCACGCTGACGCCTTCTCTTACCCCCTTTCCAAGCCAACTGCCTTCTGTAACTCCCACCGAAACTCCGACTTTTCTTTTTCTTCTGCCAACGCCAACATTCACTCCATCACCGGCCGGTTCCTGCCCATTCAGCACGCCGTATTATGTACGCGTCAGACCATTTGCAGTTGGATCAAAAAATTGGAACCTTTATATTCCGGATTTTCCAGCTGGATGCTCCTTATGGATATCCGGCAACTTTGTTTCTGCAATATGTTATGAGCCAATCTGCTTGGACGGTGGGTTTAGAAAATATCCCCCTTCCTAGTTATTGGATGGAGGCTATGGCAGACCTAAATGGACCGGGATGGCACATATTTGCAAGCGGGTTCGGATGGAACATTCTTCGGTAGAAACACATTGAGCGTCGATACGTTTCCGGGCAACTTCCTTCTCGTCACCAATCGAAAATATCGTCGCGGGGAATGCTGGGATTCCGTCTCGTCATTCCCATACTCAAATGCTTTGAACCAAGTTCCTGACTTGAGTTCCCTGCCACTATATCAACTTGGACTTCAAACGGGAATGAATAATTCAACACCTGGCATCGTATATCCCGCACCCAGAAACAATGGAAACGTAATTGTGCCTATCCTCAGCAAGCACGGCGATTTGTGGGTGGAAGACAGTAACGTGGAAGCTTTTCCTAACCTGCCGATGGATATTGTTGTGGTGGCAAATAAATTGGATGTCACTATCGAGCGCCGATGCAACCTCAACGATGGTTGAGACTGTGACGAATGGAGCGCATCTAAAATTGACCGACTATTCCCCCACGCAAAGAAACACATTTGGCCAGGTAACCGACCCAGCGACGGGAAAAACAGGTTATGTTGCTTTATACAATTGGACGGCCTGGATGACGGGTTCATATACGACAACCTGGACCATGCAGACCCTGCCAGTGCCGCCGGGATAGTCTAGTTCAAACGACTCATTGTCGTTCATCATTGCATGAAGATTTTGAATTGATGTTTGCAGAACTAAATCACATCCGGGCCAAACCGCGTCCGCGCCTGCTTCCTTCGACTTTGCAACAGCTTGCCTTACCTCAAACTCTGATCCCAAGCTGAGAGTCGCAACCGGGTCAATGTTCCCGAATAGAAGCGTTCCATTGCCAAGAACTTTGCGTGACACCGCAAGGTCATTGGTTTGATCTACGGAAACTGCATCCGCACCCGCTTGCGCAATAAGAGACATCGAAGCATTTGTATTCCCACATATGGATAATACACGCGGCTTCGGAAGATCGGCAATCAATTCTTTCAGAGCGGGCAGAACGAATTGCTCAAAGCGCGCAGGCCCGATAAAAGCCGGAGAGCCGCCCATGTCGTGCACGGTCAAAAAATCCGCGCCCGCATTGCGATAAGCATGACTCAACCTTTGAAAGCAGAGAAGATAATTGTTTTAGCGCGCTGAGAACAATCTCCGGCTCGCGTTTCATTTCGAGGAACAATTTGGCGGGTTCAACCAGCAATGTCATCAGCGTGAATGGGCCCGGCATCCACGCACCGATCACAGCTTCATCTCCAATATCTTCCTTTAACATTCGGATGGCATCGCACACTAATGAAACGCGTCCCCGATTTACAATCTCCATGTTCTCAACTGCGATTTCTCTCGCGGATTTGAAACAAAGCCTTCTTGATGCTAGGAAATTCATATAGCTCATTCTCTCGGAAATCAATCTCCGCGCCCAATGCTTCCGCTTCGACATATAAATCCAGCGGCACGACGGCGGACGGAAATCCGCTCAGCTTATAAGTGCTGGCCGCGGCTTTCGCCATCTTTTTTGCATCTTTGATGGACTTCGTGAAAAACCAGTCCTTCGCTCTCGAGCCCCGCCGATGTGACATGGATCAAACCGCTAAATGCTGGTTTGCTCTCAATCTTTTTACCAGATAATAAATCAAGAATCTCTTCGCGTTGAGTTCATAAAAATAAATGTAGGGGCGATGTCGCATTGCGTGCTTCGCAAACGTCGACTTTATACGTTAATTCTTTACCGCTTTTACAATTGCGGCAACATGTTCAGGTGTCGAACCGCAACATCCGCCAACGACGCGCGCACCAATTGCAATGTATTTCTTTGCATAGGCAGACATATCCTCCGGCGTCATATCGTAGACGCCCTGCTCCGTTTTTACATCCATGTGCGGCACGCCCGCGTTCGGCTTGGCCCATAGGCCAAAGCCAGGTATCGTCTCGCCATATTCTTTGAGGATAGTCTCCATGTTTTCAAGTGTTGTGCCGCAATTCGCGCCGATGAGCGTCGCGCCCATCTCTTTATATTTCTTCGCCACATCTTTTGGCTTCACGCCCATCATCGTGCGCACGCCGCGATCATACGAGAATGAAACAACAATCGGCAAATCGGTTACGGAACGTGCGCCGTTAAAGGCTGCGTCAGCTTCATCGAGCGCGAACATGGTTTCGATCAGCAATAAGTCCACGCCGCCTTCCGCGAGAGCCTTGGCCTGTTCGGCATAGGTTTCAAAAGCTTGATCAGGAGTCATCGGGCCGTAAGGTTTCATGATCGAGCCGGTAGGGCCCATCGAACCGGCGACCAGCACATCGGTCCGGGCTGAAGCGGCTTTACGCGCCAATTCCGCAGCGCGCGTATTGACTTCCGGCGCGCGGCTTTGATATTTCAAATCCTTCATCCGCAAGCGCGTGCCGCCAAAGGTGCAGGTCAGAATGATATCCGAACCTGCTTTAACGAATGAGCTTTCGAGTTTGAGCAAAAGATCGGGCTGATCAATCACCAAATCTTCCGGCGCTTTGCCGGGCTTCAAACCCATCTTCTGTAAGTTGGTTCCGGTTGCCCCATCCGCAACCAGCGTTTCTCCTGCATTCAATCGTTCGAGGAATTTGTTCACTTCTTTTCTCCTGAAAATTTTTCAGCCAGCGGATCCGCGGTGCGATTCGGAATCAAATGCGCGATGTGCGGAAATGGTTCGCTCATGTGCGGAAGACTCGTCGCCAGCATGAATTGATTTTGAAACTCCGGATCAGTTGGCAATTCAAATCGTTCCACGCGCCGCGTGACCGTTTCGATCTCTTTGCGCTTCTCGATGTTCAACAACGCGATGCGCGCGCCATCGCCGGCGGCGTTGCCAACTGCATACACATTCTCCAGCGGGCAATCGGGAATCAAACCGATCAGCATTGCCTTTTCTTTATCGATATAACTTCCAAATCCGCCAGCCAGAATAATTTTATCAGGAGATTGTAAATTACTGCGCTTGAGTAATGTGCGCGCGGCCGTGAACAACGCGGCCTTCGCCAATTGGATTTGTCTCACATCCTGCTGCGTGATGGGGATGTCTCTTCCGATGGAGGTTTCATCCGCCCAAGCGATGACATATTCCAGGCCGTTTGCACCCTCGCGAATTCGCGTCAACTCAAGCCCGCTCTGGAATCTGCCACGAGAGTCAATGATGCCCACCCGAAAGATTTCCGCCACCGCGTCGATGATGGCTGATCCGCAAATCCCTTTGACTTGACCGTTGAAATCGGCGTGGTCGGTGTTCCAGCCTTCGATGCCAATGACTTTATATTTTGGTTCAAGTGTCTTTTCGTCAATTTGCACGCGCTCCATTGCGCCGGGCGCGGCGCGCATTCCATATTCCACATGCGCGCCTTCGAGCGCAGGCCCTGTAGGCGTTGATGTGCAAACCAGACGGTTGCGATTGCCCAATACCAACTCAGCATTCGTTCCAACATCAATGATCAACCAGTTTTCATCTTGCTTGTACGGCTCTTCGGCAAGAAGCACTCCGCTGGTGTCCGCGCCGATGAAGGAAGCGATGGTCGGCAAAACATGGATATTGCCCGATGTATTAATGTGCAATCCAAGTTCACGCGCTTTTATATCCAGTGAATGATGAATGGCTGGGACGAACGGTGCGCGTCCCAAATCCTTGGGTGGCAGATTTAACACGAGATGGTGCATGGTGGAATTTCCAACCAGAACCATTTCCAAAATATCATCCAGCTTGATGTAGCTATGGCGGAATTCTTCAATCGAGGCAGATTCCTGTTTTGCCTGCGCCCATAGCGATTTGTTTGCTGTTCGAACAGCTTGCATCAATAACTTGTTGAGCGTGTCAATGACCGCCTTGTGTAATTTCTCCAATCCGTCTTTATGCTCAATTGTGTATTGAATGCGCGACATGATGTCCTCGCCATACACGATCTGCGGGTTCATCGCCGATTCGGCGGCAAGAATTCCGCCGGTGCGGAGATTGCAGAGATACAAAGCGATAGTGGTCGAACCGATATCTACAGCTGCGCCGTAACTTTCTTCAAAGAATCCTGCTTGAACTTGAACCACCTCTTTATCCTGCCAAACGGACACAGTCACTTCCCAGTTCGCTTGGCGCAAAGTCTGCGATAAGGTTCGCAGGCATTGATAATCAATTTTGAGATCGGACCATTTAGGTAAATTCTCTTCGCCGCGACGGACAAGTCCCATTGAAGTTTCGAGTCCTTTGGCGAGTCGTTCCCAATCTGCGATGGGACGTTCGAGGTTGGGAGGCGTCATCGTCACTAAATACTTTCGAATGGATGGCTTGATCTCGATTTGGCGTTCGCGCGCGCTCTTGCGGACAATTTGTTTATTGCCGCGGCTTTCTTCGGGAACATTGATGAGCACATCGCCAAGCACTTTGCATTGGCAGGATAGCCGCACTCGTCCAACTTCCCAGCCTTTGCTTTTGAGCAGATTCGGACGACGGTCAAAATATGCTTTTTCTGCCGCGCCGACAGGAGATAAATTTTCTTGTTTGAATTCAATGCCATATCGTTCGAAGCGACCCTCTTCCATCTACAACCATACACTTGCCGCACGTGGCATTTTCCGCGCAAATGGATTCGATCTCCACGCCCAGTTCGCGCGCGGCTTCACGCACGGATTTGCCTTCTTCGACGGGTCCGCGGCGGCCTGAAGGTTGCAGGATGACGGTATGTTGATCGGTCATTTAACGGGAGCACCATTCCGTTTGGGAATTTCGATTTTAGCGAACTGCGCTTCGAGTTCCGAAAGAAGCGCCTCTGCAACTTCTTCAGGCGTACCCTCGCGCTCGATCCAATCGCCGCGCTTATATTGTTTTGCATACTCTTCTGTGGAAGTTAAACCGGTTGCCATTGCGTACGCATCGATTGCGTTCTGGATTTTCTGCGAGAGTTGCTTTTTGATCGTGCGCCCATCGCCTTCGACCATAAAAGATGTGGGAATATGTTTCCAATAAGTTATGCGATATTTTGCCATGTTACCCTTGAGTTAGTGGATTATTTACGAGGGCGGATTGTAAGGGATGTTATTCGGGCGGTCAATATAAAAATCGTTGATTTTGATATGCCATTGAAATAATCCTTGCCTCTTTCGCCGAAACGTCCTCTATAGTATAATCTTGCTCGTTGGTTCGGTTGAGGGATTTTTCTCTCAAAGATTGAAAATTCGAGGAGTGTGAAGCGCTTATTGATCGTAAGGTCAGGTTATTCGTTTCGGTTCAAACACGACCCTCAGCCGAGTCTGCGTATGGCTGAGGGTTTTTCTTGGCCCATCTTACTTGTAAAAGGAGGTGAATCGAATATGGCATTGGTTGTTTTGCGCAGTGGCGAATTGCAGGATTCGTTATTGAAGCGTTTTCGCAAGAAGGTTGTCAAGAGCGGCGTGTTGAGCACAGTGCGACGCAAGCGTTGGTACGTTTCCAAAAGCGAACAGCGCCGCATGGAAAAGAAGAAGGCCGTTCGCCGCATTAAGCGGCGCTCCTTTACCAAGGAGATTGAGTAAGATAGGTGAGCTGCGTCAGTGAGTTCACTTTGGCGAAACGTGTCACCAAAGTGGTTTGATGCCCGCTGAAAGCTCGCTCGCCCAATGGAGGCATGTATGGCGAAAGAGGACGATAAAATTAAGGCCGAGGGAGTTGTGGTTGAGGCTTTGCCCGGTACGCAGTTCCGTGTGCGGCTCGATAACGGCCACGAAGTGCTGGCGTATCTTTCTGGCAAGATGCGCAAGTATTACATCCGTATCTTGCTGGGGGATCATGTGGCAGTGGAGATGTCACCGTATGATTTGACGCGCGGTCGCATTACATTCCGTCAGCGCAAGAATGCTCCTGCTCCAGTTGAGGAATAGCCATCTTACTCCGGAATTATCAAAAACGTCCTTCGCAAATGGCGCGGAATCAATGCGTCTAATCCCATTCGAACTTGAAATAAGAATCTAACAACGAAAAAACGCCCTTCAAAGGGCGTTTTTTATTCCCCGAGTCGGTACCAAGATTAGAGCCGACGGCAAAAAATTATTTCTCTCATTGTATAATTAAACCATGTCTACCGATTATCCGTCCATGGCGAGTATTAGCAAAAGGCCATCGCTATCTTTCATGATCTTTGAATTTGCTTTTTACGCTGTTCCACCCAAATCTTCAATGGCTGAATGTTTATAATACACCGGCTTTCAAGCGACAGCGTTTTCCGATCAGCACAGCACGCGCCAGAAGACGACTGCACTAGATGTGGATAATCTCGATGCGATGTTCGCCTCGCATATTGTATCCGAACCAAAGGCGCCGAATGAATACCGGGTGCTGGTGCTCGGCGATTTAGCTGTGTGGGGAGTCGGTCTTACACCGGACACAAACGCTTCCAGGCCAGATGGATGCGCTGGGACTGAAATGCGGAAATAAAAATGTGCAGTGCATATAATCTGGGTTTTCCACGTTTCCTCGGCAACCAAAGATCTGATGATCGCTCGATGAAGCCATGAAGTATCAACCCGATGAAATCATATGGCTGATCACTTGGTACACGTTGGCGCCGTCGAGGCGTACCGATCATCCGCTGATTGGATATAATCCCGCTGAATATTATAAACTGGCCAGCCGGTTTAATTTCCTGCCGAAGAATTATAAAAGCCCAAGTTTGATCTCTCAGATTACTGAAGATAATCAAATGCTATTTCGCGTTTTGCGTTATCAATTTTATAGCCTGATCAATCTCGCCACAGGCCTCGACCAGATTCCAGGTCCACCCGAGTGAATTGCCAACTACAATTGAGCAGTAATCCGACTTTTGAGAACATGAAGCCGCCTAAACTTTACCGTTGGCTGTGTTTCATTGGATCAGGTCAAAGACTTTTATCAAATTGCCGGAAATATCCCGGTGATCCTGGTCAATGAACCAATGCAACGTACTTACGAATGTTCCCAACAGCGATGTTTACTATAACGTTTATTATCCTCGCTGGGTTTATGATCAGTATCGTCAATATGTTAGCAAAGCGGCGGCGAAAAATCATTGGAACTATCTCGATCTATGGAATATCTTTCCCTCAAGCTTATTATACTGAACACGCCCTTGCATCTAAATCCGCCAGGCGAAACAGAACTTGCGAAGATGATTGCGCCGTATGTCGTCCGGGGATGTCCATGAAACGATATTTCATAGCCTACTCTTTTGTTTAGAATAAAAGAAGGAGAAAGATAAACTTTTCATCTTCCCCTGTGCATCTGTCTCAAAGTCCCTACTAGTAGTCTTAGGGACTTTGCCCCCGCACTCCCCGTCAGAATGGCAATCTAGCCAGATGCGCCCTCTGCTTGTCAAGCCCGCTCAGAAACCTCGGCGGGCTCGCCTACGTGCTCCGCACGTGCCGCCTCTTCGGGTGACATGCGGTCGTCACTGGCTGCTAAATTAACTCGCCTGCGGGGAGAAAAAATGTCTGGGGCTTGCATTCGAGACCGCTTGTCACATGGCGCAACCGGCGCACGGGTCGTCCGGCAGTGCGCGCTCACGCTTGCGCTCCGTCCGGACTTCCCCTTCTGTGCTGCAAAGTCCCGTCAGTGATAAAATGCGCGGCTTTATACAAGCGCATGAAAGGATGCCAATCATGAAAATTGCGATCTATGCGTGTGTCAGTTCTGAAACCCAAGCTAAAGAAGGCACGATTGATTTTCAAAATCGAAGCCTTACCGCGAGTATGCCGATACACACGGGTTAAACCATCGTGCATGAATGTCTCGATGACGGTTACACAGGGACAGAATTAATCCGCCCTGGATTGGATCATCTTCCGCGATTGGCACAAGAAGGACAAATCGAAGCGGTATTGATTTTGTCGCCCGATAGACTTTCGAGAAAACAAGCGCATCTTCTGATACTTCTGGAAGAATTCAAGAAGCGAAACGTCCAAGTATTATTTACAACCCAATCCTACGGCGATAGCCCCGAAGATAATTTGATGCTACAAATTCAAGGCGCGATTCGCAGAATATGAAAAAGTCAAGATCCTGGATCGCATGAGACGCGGCACAATTCATTCCGTGAAGAATGGTCAAGTCCTATCTGGCAACTCACCTTTTGGCTATCGCTACATTGCCAAGAACCGAACAGAAAAAGCACATTGGGAAATCAATCCCGAAGAAGCCAAAACTGTTCAATACATTTATGATTTATACGTGACCGAAGGACTAAAAGGTAGACAAATCGCAGACCGCCTGAATTGGGAGAGTGTCGCTTGCCGTGGAAATAAATCGCGCGGAAATCAGATTTATCGAATTCTGAACAACGAAAGTTACACGGGCACTGCCTACATGTTCAAACATCATAGCGTTGAACCGCACAAAACCCCGAAGTCTAATCCTTATCCCAGAAAGTAAAATACCGCAGAAATATGGCGCTCGTGTGATGAATGGATCAGCATCTCCGTGACTCCCATTTTGGAAGTGCAGGTTTGGCAGAAGGCTCAGGAGCGACTCAAGCAGAATGCCTACCAAGCGCGGCGAAACAATAATAAGCATGAATATTTATTGCGCGGTTTGATGGTCTGTGGTCTGTGCAGCTCGATGGCTTCGGGCTATGTCAGCAATCGAAATACCTATTACAGTTGCGGAGCGAAGCGAAACAAGAATATCACGACCAAGCCGCATGACGAAGTAATCCAAGTTCAACACAAATCATTTGATGAAAAGGTGTGGCATGGGTTTGACGGAATTATTGAGCGATCCGGAAAATATCAAAGCCCAGCTTAACAAGAGAATACAGGCGAAGAAAGCCGCGCTACCGCCCAGCCCATCCACGAGCGAATTTGATAAAGAGCTAAATCAATTGGCAATTCAGGAAAAGCGAATCCTTGATGCTTATCGCGAAGAAGTGATTAGCCTTGATGAATTGAAAGTTCAGAAAGAGAATATAGCCAACCGGCGCAAAGTGTTGGAAGGCAAAAAAGAAAGCCATCCTAAGCCATGCAGAAAGCTTGGGAAAGCAAGAAATCACGATGAACGATCTAGGAGACGTTTCAAAGCGTTTTCAGCGTGTTATGGCGAAAGCCAACTTTGCCACCCGTGAGAAGCTGGTCAATCTACTGGTGAATTCTGTGACCCTGATGTCCAAATAAGGCAATCGTATCAGGGAATATTCCTATCACCAACTCAGACGTTTTGAGTTCGCCGCCGCAATGCGAAGGACGTTTTGTTTTCCAACCACGATCGAATTAGGGCAAATCTCTGAAAGAACTTAGTACCTTCATGTAATTGGCCCGTTCAAAAGCGGAAGGTTCTGCAACGGATTTCTGGCTCATGCTTCCCTGCATCTGTTTAATGGAGGTGTATTCGTGTTCCTCCATCCAGTTTTGTAATTCATCGAGGATATTGGAAACAGAATCCACGCCGCCGTAAAGCATCTTCGAAGCCATCATCGAAACTCTTGCGCCTGCCATCATTGATTTGAGAACATCCCGGCAGAGTGAATGCCGCTGGTCAATGCAAAGTCAACATTGAGGTGACCATATAACATGGCGATCCAGCGCAGGGGCAGTCTCAATTCCGATGGAGAACTGAGGTCGAGAGAGTGAGAAATGTTCATTTCTTCAATGTCAAAATCAGGTTGATAGAATCGATTGAAAAGCACCAAACCGTTTGCGCCTGCTGTCACGAGGCGTTTTGCGAAATGAGGAAACGAAGTATAGAAAGGGCTCAACTTCACCGCCAGTGGAATTTTGATCGAGGATTTTATGTCAGCCACGAGGGCCACTTGCATATCTTCGAGTTCCTGCGCTGGGATGGCGGGATCTGTTGGAATGTAATAGAGATTCAATTCAAGCGCGTCCGCCCCGGCGTCTTGAATGAGGCGGGCGTAGCGCGTCCAACCGCCTTTGGAGACTCCATTCAAACTTCCGATTACAGGAATGCTGACGGACTTCTTTAACTTCTCGACATTCGCCACGTATCGATCCGGCAATAGGCTATATGTGCCAGCATCGGGAAGATAGGTGAGGGCCTCGGCAAATGATTCAGTGCCACGTGCCAGATAGTAATCGAGTTCGAGACTCTCGTGGATGATTTGTTCCTCGAACAACGAATACATGACCACTGCGGCAATGCCCGCTTCCTCCATGCGCTTGACCTGCTCGATTTTTTTCGAGAGCGGCGAAGCAGAGGCCACAACTGGGTTTTTTAACTTCAAGCCAAGATAATTCGTGGAAAGATCAATCATTTTTCCTCCGGATATATGATTAGAGAGTAGTGGACCTACTCTCTAATCTAGTCTTCTAATTTTTTGGTTGTCCGTTACCGTTGCCGTCGGCATCATAATGGATGGCCGCCATTTGCTTGATACAGCGTCCAGCGTGATTTGGCATCCTGTTGAGCTTCGCGCATCAATTCTTCGGCGCGAGCTTCATCTATTTGCGTGAGCATCTTATAACGAGTTTCGTTGTATGCATACTGCGAGAGCGGAATGGTCGGCTCTTTGGATTCGATAATGAGCGGATTCTTGCCCTCATGTGTCAGGCGCGGATCGTAACGATAGACCGGCCATGCACCGGACTGGACGGCAAGCTTTTGCTGTTCAAGGCCATGTATCATATCGTAGCCGTGTTCGATGCAGTGGCTGTAGGCGATGATCAGCGACGGGCCATCATATGACTCTGCCTCAAGGAAAGCCTTGACCGTTTGTTGATCGTTGTATCCCATTGCGACGCGCGCAACGTAAACATACCCATAGGCCATGGCAATCAAACCGAGGTCCTTCTTCGGTAGACCTTTGCCGCTCATGGCAAATTTGGCGACCGCGCCACGCGGCGTAGACTTGGATGCCTGCCCACCGGTATTGGAATAAACTTCGGTATCGAGCACCAGCACATTGACGTTGCGTCCACTTGCGAGCACATGGTCAAGGCCACCATAACCGATGTCGTACGCCCAGCCGTCGCCGCCCATGATCCACACGGATTTCTTTAGCAGCGAGTCAGCAACGCTGACCAATTCTTTGGCGCGGGGGTCTCTGGAGTTTGCAAGTTTCTTTTTGAGTTCTGTCACTCGGCCGCGTTGTTGATCGATGCCTGCCTCGTTTGATTGATCAGCATGAACAATGGCATCCACCAATTCCGAGCCAAGCTCTTTGGTCAGAGCGGCCATCAATTCATGGGCGTACTCATTTTGTTTGTCAAGCGTCAAGCGCATTCCGAGGCCAAATTCGGCATTATCTTCAAATAGCGAGTTTGACCAAGCTGGGCCGCGTCCGAAATTGTCTTTCGCCCAAGGCGTGGTCGGCAAATTACCGCCATAGATGGAGGAACAGCCGGTTGCGTTCGCAACCAGAGTCCGGTCGCCGAAGAGCTGCGAAACGAGCTTGACATAAGGCGTCTCGCCGCAGCCCGAGCAGGCCCCGGAGAATTCAAACAACGGTCGAAGCAGCTGCGAATTCTTGATGGTGGATGGATTGATCAACTTGCGGTCGAGGTCGGGGATCTTCATGAAGAAATCCCAGTTCTTGCTTTCACTCGCGCGCAGAGGCGGCTGAGGCTCCATATTCAGAGCCTTGCGGCCAGCCTGTGTCTTATCCTTTGCCGGGCAGGCCTCCACACACAATTCGCATCCCGTGCAATCTTCAGGCGCAACCTGAACCGAATAAGTCATTCCATGCGAGAACTCTTTATATTTTGACGGCATGTGCTTGAATGTTTCGGGCGCGCCAGCCAGTAATTTATCGTCGAAGATCTTTTGGCGGATTACCGCGTGAGGACAGACGATGATGCATTTACCACATTGGATGCACAAGTCAGGCACCCAGACCGGAATTTCCAGCGCAAGATTCCGCTTTTCCCATTGGGTGGTGCCGGTCGGGAAAGTGCCGTCTACCGGCATCGCACTAACAGGAACATCATTTCCATCGAACGCGATGATCGGAGCCAGAACATTCTTAACGAATTCAGGCGCTTCATTCGGGACTACAGCCCGGCGCGCGATCTTCGAGGTTTCCTTTGCCGGAACTTTGACTTCATGAAGATTCTCAAGGGTCTGATCCACAGCATCGAAGTTTTTCTTCACTACAGCTTCGCCGCGTTTTCCGTATGTCTTTTCGATGGCATGCTTGATCTGGGTGATTGCGTCCTCGCGCGGCAGGATGCCACTGATCGCAAAGAACGCCGTTTGCATGATGGTGTTGACACGGTTTCCCATTCCGGTCTTTTCAGCAACGTCATAACCGTTGATGACATAGAACTTAAGCTTCTTTGCCACCAACCCTTTCTGGACTTCAATAGGCAATTGATCCCAAACTTCATCCGGCCCATACATACTGTTCAGCAAAAAGACGCCACCTGGTTTGGCATACTTTAGCATCTCGAACTTTTCCAGGAAGACGAACTGGTGACAAGCTACGAAGTTAGCCTGATTCACTTCAATCAAATAAGGAGCCTGAACCGGCTTTGAGCCGAAGCGCAGGTGGGAAATCGTCACCGTGCCGGCCTTCTTTGAGTCATAAACGAAATAGCCTTGGGCAAAGTTGTCGGTCTCTTCACCGATGATCTTGATGGAGTTCTTGTTGGCGCCAACTGTACCGTCGGAGCCGAGGCCGAAGAACATACAACGCACGGTCTCTTCCGATTCAATCGAGAAAGACGAGTCAACATCGAGAC
This sequence comes from uncultured Chloroflexia bacterium, assembly GCA_963752775.1. Classification (GTDB taxonomy): domain Bacteria; phylum Chloroflexota; class Anaerolineae; order Anaerolineales; family Villigracilaceae; genus Fen-1038. The sequence continues at coordinate 16,230 of CAVVZL010000004.1, read as the reverse complement.
TGGAGTGAGTCACATCATCATTGATGCCAACCGTGAAATGATTCTTCGGCTCGGATTTCTTCAATTCGTCCAGCGTCGCCTTGACCATCGCCGGTGTGAATTCCTTCGAGGACAATCCATAGCGTCCGCCAATCACCTTGATATTAGAGTGATTGGTTTCTGCTAACGCATTAACGATATCAAGGTAAAGCGGTTCAGATGCGCCCGGCTCTTTGGTGCGATCCAGCACCACGATGGACTTAACGGTCTTGGGCAGAGCCTTGACAAAATGTTCAATCGAGAACGGCCGATATAAACGAACGCGTATCGCACCGACCTTCTCGCCTTTTTCAGCAAGATACTTTACAGTGGCTTCAGCCGTCTCGCCGCCGGAGCCCATCAGCACAACGACTCTTTCTGCCTGCGGGTGTCCCGAATAATCGAAGAGGTGATAAGGTCGTTCAGTAATCTTGGCGAACTGATCCATCACCGCTTGCACAATGGCGGGCGTCGCTTCATAGTATGGATTGACCGTCTCGCGTCCCTGGAAATAGACATCGGGATTCTGCGCCGTGCCGCGTATCACGGGATGATCGGGAGACAAGGCACGGGCTCGGTGGTCGCGGATCAGTTCATCGTCAATGAGAGAGCGGAGTTCTTCATCCGTGAGTTGAAAGATCTTCGCAACTTCATGTGAAGTGCGGAAGCCGTCGAAGAAGTGCAGGAACGGCACGCGCGATTTCAAGGTTGCAGCTTGTGAAATGGCGGCAAAATCGTGCGCTTCCTGAACAGAACCGGACGCGATCAGGGCAAAGCCAGTTTGCCGGACAGCCATCACATCCTGATGATCGCCGAAGATCGACAGAGCTTGCGAGGCAATCGAACGCGCCGCAACGTGAAAGACCGTGCTGGTCAGTTCGCCTGCGATCTTATACATGTTCGGGATCATCAGCAGGAGACCCTGCGAGGCAGTAAACGTAGTGGTGAGCGCACCGGCTTGGAGCGCACCATGCACTGCACCTGCCGCGCCGCCCTCGGACTGCATCTCGATCACGAGCGGAACGGTTCCCCATAAATTGGGCTGGTGTTTGGCGGACCACGCATCTGCGTGTTCTCCCATAGGAGACGATGGCGTGATCGGATAGATCGCGATCACTTCATTCAAACGATGGGCAACCGAGGTTGTGGCTTCGTTGCCGTCAATGGTTACAATAGGACGCTTCATAACTCACTCCTTTAAGGCGGGCTTTTGCCCGAAAATATCATTCCAAGTGTCCAAGTGTATCCCCCAATAGGATTGGACGTTAGTTATATATGACTTAAATCCCCATGTGGGTTGTCATATTCGGACAGAAACTGTAGAATTGAAGCATGTGCAGAGATGAAGATCACACTTCATCTTCTGCAACGAGTAAAGTCTGGATGCAAATTATCATTTGTCTTCTAAGCAATTGCAGAGAATGAAGAATCTGCGGTTTTGCAAGGCTTCTTTATTGGCCTACGAGATTATTCGTTACTCCGCTGCTCAGAATGACATACAAAAACAATTTTGTGTGAACATTCTAAGTACTCTAGGTGTAGAAGAAGGATTTTTAGAAATATGGAAAACTTACCGCAATACTGGGGACTCTCTTCATGCATTGACTTATACGAATGCGATCTCGAATTGATGAAAAACGCGGATGCAATCCGAGAATTCGTCAAACAGTTATGTGATCGCATTAAGATGAAACGCTACGGTGAAACGCAGGTTGTGCACTTCGGGGAGGATCCGCGTGTCAACGGCTTCAGCATGACACAACTGATTGAGACTTCGCTCATCTCCGCCCATTTCGCCGAAGCCAGTTATGCCATTTATTTGGACGTATTCAGTTGCGCACCATACGATCCAAAAGATGCAGCGGAGTTTGCGTTAAAGTATTTCAAAGGGAAGCGTTACAACCTGCACGTGGTCGAACGAAAATAGGTGTTACTTTAAGATCACTTTTTAAGATTGCTTCTTTTACCGCGCTGCATCGTTCGCAATCATCCCGCTGACAAAGTAAGGCCAGCGGGTCTTCTTTTATGATATCAATTACTCTTAAAATCAATCGCTCCAATGAAATGGCCTGCACGATTGTATCTCCCGCTTGCACCGTCCTCGTATCGCGGACAAGATAAGGGGCGATGGCATTGAAGCCGGCCGAGTCGCCGGGAAAACCGGGACATTCCACGACGCGGTCCCGCGTCAATGCCCAGCGAACGAACTGCTTTCGTCCTGCGAGTTTTTCCGCGTAATGAATGCTGGTGTCAACCGTATGATCCACACCGAGCAATAAGACCCATCCGTCCGCTTCCGCCAGCGCCGCAATCGGAGCCAATGGATCTTGAATGGTTTGCGCACTCAAGAATTTTTCGGCACGAAGACCGGCAAACGATTGGATGGGATGCAAAGTTCTTTTTGCTTGAGGCAGGTTTCGCAGAGTCTCTGGCACCACACCCATCATTTTGTCGCAAGGCATATTCGGGGTGAACGGCTCGGCCATCAAATTCAAACTCTGCCCCGCACCATAAGTAATGCCGTTGTTCGGCGGCCCGACCTCGGGCGTGATCATCGTTTTGTATGTAAAGGTCGGCATGATCAGCGCACTGACCGAATCAAGAACGGCGCGCAATAAAGTCTGGGCACCGCCTTCGATCAACCCAAATGATCTCAACGAAGCATGAGCAATGACCGGCTTGTCGCTCAATTTAAGGCTCAGCAAAGCCGACCTAATTTCAAAGTAAGTGTGCATAGAAAGTCAGATAGTTGGATAGTTGCACAGTTAGATAGCTTTCACGATCGCATGGTCTCGACCATTCGACTACCCGACCAATTAGACTACAGGACTATTTCCCTTTCCAATTCTGGCTTGCGTTTTTCGACAAAGGCTTTCATACCTTCTTTTTGATCTTCGGTCGCGAATAAATTATAGAACTCCTGCTTTTCGTTTTGCAACCCCTCAGCCAACGCTAGCTCATAAGCTTGATTGATCATCTTCTTCGCTACGCGGACCGCGACCGGCGCGCGCGAAGCGATTTCATCTGCCAACTTCAACGCTTCTTTCAAGTACTGGTCAACGGGCACCACGCGATTGACCAATCCAAACTGATACGCTTCCTGCGCCGACAACGTCCGATTGTTGAGAATCATTTCCATTGCAAGGGCTTTGCCAACCGCATGAGTTAAACGTTGCGTCCCGCCCGCACCGGGGATGACTCCAATTGTAATCTCCGGCTGGCCAAACTTTGCGGTCTCCGATGCAACAATCATATCGCACGACATGGCGAGTTCGCATCCAGCGCCTAACGCGTATCCCGACACTGCCGCGATAATCGGCTTGCGAATATTCATGATGCGGCTGAATGCCGCAATGTGATTACTTTTCTTTTATTTGTTGTGCGCTTTGATCGGCCATCTCTTTGATGTCCGCGCCTGCGGCAAAAGCTTTTTCGTTTCCAGTAATCACCATCGCGCCGATATTGTCCTCTTTGTCGAATGCTTCCAGCGCATCCATCACTTCAGTTACTAAGCTGATGGTTGAGCGCGTTCATCGCCTGCGGACGATTGAGCATGATCATCCAACTGTCCGCGTTTCAGTCAGAATAAATTTGTAAGGCATAGTGACCTCTTGTCATTGCGAGGCATGCCCTGCAGCCGAAGGGAGTGTCGAAGGGTGAAGCGACATAAGCAATCTCCTTTTACTAAGATTGCCACGCACCATCTGGATGCTGCAATGACATACAATACGATTCTACACGAGATTTTCTTCTGTGCTATCATTGCGCCGAAACTTTCCCAAGGAGCATAATCATGGATACTCTTCTGGCCATTCATTCATTTGTTCGCTGGATCATTATGGTGGTCGCGGTAGTTGCCATCATCAAATTCGCCATTAGTTGGGCGGCTAATAGTTTCTTCAAAGCCATGGATCGCGGACTCGCCTCAGGCTTCAGCGGTTTGATGGACTTACAAGTTTTACTTGGCTTGATCTATCTTATCTGGAACGGCATCGCGGTCACTGGTTTCCCAACCTATCGGATTCTGCATGCGGGCACGATGATCATCGCCGCCGCAGTCGCGCATCTGCCATCAAGGTTTAAGAATTTGAATGATAAACTTCGCTTTCAATATTCGTTTATTGCCATTGTTGGCTCATTGATATTGGTCGCTATCGGAATTTCATTCCTGCCGAATGGCTGGGGTTAAAAAACTAAATGACCACTGTCGAAGCCAACGCCGCAGATAAATTAGATTTCAAACGCATCCTGCCCATCATCGCGATTGTGCTGGTGGACTTGATGGGCTTGTCCATCATCATTCCATTGATGCCGCTGTTCGCAGCGCGCTTCGGTGCGAACCCGCTCATCATCGGCATCCTGCAAGCCACATATCCCTCCATGCAATTCATCGGCACGCCGATCCTCGGTCGCTTGTCGGATCGCTTCGGGCGCAAACCAATTTTACTCTTCAGCCAACTCGGCACATTCGCTGGCTTCATCCTGCTCGGCTTTGCGAACGCGTTATGGATTCTATTTCTCTCGCGCATCATTGACGGACTCTCCGGCGCGAACTTGTCCACGGCACAAGCCGCAGTGGCTGATAGCACCAACGAAAAAAATCGCACGCAGGGATTGGGACTGATCGGCGCGGCGTTTGGCGTGGGATTCATTCTGGGACCGATCATCGCTTATGTAGTGCTCGCCGCTTCGGGCGGGGACTATCGAGCGGTCGCGTTGACCGCGGCTTGTTTCTCGCTGACATCTATTCTCATGACCACGTTCCTGTTCCATGAAACGCATCATGATGATTCCCCATCGGCAACAAAACTCAAATCGCCGTTTACGTTTTCGGCGATGTTGCAAGCGTTGACGCGCCCAACGGTTGGTTATCTGTTGCTGGTGATGTTCTTTTATCAACTGGCATTCGGAGGCTATGAACAACTCTTTTCGTTGTTCACATTGAATCGTCTCGGCATGGACGCGACCGACACAGCCGGGCTGTTCGCACTGGCGGGAGTCTTTATCGTGATCGTGCAGGGTGGACTGATCGGTCGCTGGTCAAAACAAAAAGGCGACCGCTGGCTCGTGATTCTCGGAGTGTCCACATTAGCCATCGGCCTGATCGGCACATCGCTCACGCCGAGCGTGCCTGTGCCGTGGTATAACGAAGCCAACGTGCTGAAAAGTTTGGCGGGACAAAGCGCGATGGAGATCACAACGCAAAACATCAAAGTGAGTTTGCCCAATGAAGCTAGCAAAGGTTGGTTGGGAATCATTTGGCTATTGGTTGCGAGTTTCCCGGCGGCGTTGGGCGGAGGCGTTTTGCATCCGGCAGTGAACAGCCTCATCACCAAGTCATCGGATAAAAACGAAGTGGGCGGAATGTTGGGAATCTCGGCGGGCTTTTATAGCGGGGCAAACGCAATTGCGCCATTGTTTTATGGATCGTTGTTTCAATGGCTCGGCGCGCCCGTGCCGTTCTTTCTTGGCGGATTGATTTTAGCGGTGTTGTGGATAGTCTCGCCAAGAGCGATCAAGAAGATTGAGGGTTGACAGGCCTGTTACAATAAATAAAAACACTATTATCTTGCATCTTCTAAAACCAAATTGGTTCTCTTTTGGGATTTTATGAAAGAGTTACATTGCTATAGAAAGTTATGTTTTGGTTACTGAAAATGGGCGGCGTTGGGAAACACGCGGTTCAGGAAAAGAAGAACAGGAGGCCATTGCTATTGAAAACTTCGATGATCCTGTTCGAGATTTAACTTATTTCTTGAACAACTGTCAACCATTGGAAGAAAAAATTAGCACAGAGCAAGATCTGCGCATTGGCACATTCAATTTGGTGCATTTCTGGAACCTCCATAGGCTTTTCTACATCAAGGAGATGTTATCGATATGAGTCCAATCCGCATGTCGAAAATAGAATCGGGGGTGCGCATGGTGTTGGGGTTTAATGAGGCGTTCAATCGTCACGATGTAGCAGGGATCATGAAGTGTCTAGGCGACGATTGTGTGTTTCAAGATACATCTCCCGCGCCCGATGGCACGCAACACCGAGGAAAAGAATTGATCGGTCAATTCTTTGAGGATACATTCCGCAAAGTCCGACAAGTACAGGCCGAGATCGAGGAGGTATTTGGCTTTGGCCAGCGTGTAGTGATGCGTTGGCGTTGTGAATGGTTGGATGAAACTGGCGCGAAGCGACACATTCGCGGTCTGGATGTATTCAAATTGAAAGATGGCCTCATCTGCGAAAAGTTATCATACGTCAAGGGATAAAAATTATTGATAAAAATTCCCATGCCGCGCAGTGATTGAATTTATCTAAAGATCGTGGGCGTTAGTTGTAACACTGACTTGTTCAAGTTGCATTAGTTCACAAGCGGCATCGAGCGACCGAATCAGCATGCCACAGACACATTTAGAGTGGGCAGAGCTTCTCGTCATCAAATACCCGCCTGGCAATGATAATAGCGGAAATATCATGCTGGTTGCGGCAACCCCGCGAAAATATCCATCGTCAAACCCGGAAATTGAAGGGACAGACCAATGGATAATTAGCGTGATCGACTCAAGCGAGACAGGACATGGCACAACAGACAAAGCTTGGCAGAACCATGGAACTTTTCAGGATGGACTTGGATAGGGAGTTCTTGCGCATTTACACCAATGATGCAGCGGAACCGCTGGGCTACGCATGGAGCACGTTTACAAATTCGTAGTACGATGGCCAACAAAAACGACCGCTTGTGATTGGACAACTCGACCTCAGATGAAAACAATGCATGTGATTCTTTCACAGGCTTTTATTTTCCAAGCAACGCATCCGCTACGTCGGCGGTGCTAGGCAAAATCCAATCCGGATTTTTGCGGCGCAGTTGATCTTCCTCGCCGAAGCCACACAAAACGCTGATGGTCTGCGACCCAGCGGCTTTGCCTGCGCGAATGTCCACCGTGGTATCGCCGATCATCAAACACGCATCAGGCGCGACGCCCATTTTTTTTGCAGCGAGAAGAATTGGGTCCGGATAGGGTTTCGTGTGTCTGGCGCTTAACACGCTGATGACGACATCGAAATATTTCACCAAGTCGAATTCTTGCAGAAAAGTCATCGTGCTCTCTTCATCCCGCGCGCTGACAATCACCATCGGATAATGTCCTTTGAGCCGCGTCAACATTTGCTGCACGCCGGGAACGATCAAGAATTGCCGCCACTTCTTTTTGCGATGGCGATAGATGAAATCAATCAAGGTGACAATTGGCTTGTCCAACCCAATGGTATCGCTCAGCTCCAGCAGGGCATTGCCCGGCGATCCGCTCCACATCACGAGTTGACGCGCGGCCCGCTCCGGATCAGGCACAAGAAAGCGCGGCAGTCTTTGAAACCATCCGGAAAATTTATCAGCATAATAATCATCAGTATCGCTCAACGTGCCATCCACATCAAAACATAAAACGCGAATTTTTTCGAATATCAAGCATGGCTCAATTGTATACGATTTCGCAACCTTTCACCAATCCCTGCGTGCTATACTTTTGACAAATAACAAGGCGTCGCAAAATTCGTCCATGAAATTCAAGGAAGTGGATTAGAATCATTGCGAACATTCACCATGGCTGAAGACCGCACTCGAACATTGCTCGAACTTCTGATTCAAGTTAACCGCGAGGTCGCCGCGGCGCTCGACTTGCGGATTGTTTTACAGCGTCTGCTGTTTGCGGCGACGCAAAATGTGGGCGGCGAGCGGGGAAGCATTGTGGTCCTTGATGATAACGGAAAGCCCATTGATGCAACCATCATTTATGGCTCGAACCTACGCGAACACACCACACAACAATTAAAAGAAACAGTGGATCGCGGGCTGGCAGGCTGGGTCATCCAACATCGCAAGGCTGTGCTCGTTCCCGATACAAGCAAGGATAAACGCTGGGTCCGCCGCCCAGACGATGCGAGATCAAAGCGGAGCCAAATCGGCGATCTGTGTTCCGCTTGTTGTGCGCGAACATTTGGTTGGTGTGCTGACCCTCGTCCATCCCAGGCCTAATGGTTTTACATCCGAGCATCTTGATCTCATGCAAGCGATTGCCGATCAAGCCAGCATCGCAGTATTCAATGCGCGTTTATACAACGAATTACAAAGCGCCCATCAACGCTACCGCGGAATTATTCGAAGAAAGCATCGATCCGATCTTTATCACCGATTGGGATGGCAAGATTCTCGAAGCCAACCGAGAAGCCGTGCGATTGAGCGGAATTTCGGCAGAAGATTTAAGGCAAATGAGCATGGATCAGTTGCACGAGGTCAAAAGCAATATCACGGGCGCCAAATTCGAGAGCCTGCGGGCAGGCAATGAAGGCATATACGAATCCGCATTGCACAAAGCTGATTCGAGCGCCGTGCCGGTGGAAGTCCATGCGCGGCGCGTACAGTTTGAAGACGCCGATTCCATTCAGTGGACTCTGCGCGATATCACCGAACGAAAAGAGCTGGATTCCCTGCGGGATGATTTGACCGCGATGATCTATCATGATCTGCGTTCGCCACTGGGAAATATTGTTTCGAGCCTCGAGATATTGAGGGACATGATCGGGCCGGACGAATCCGTTCAATCCATTTTGAACATCGCCGTGAATTCCACTGAGCGTATTCAACGGCTGGTCAATTCCTTGTTGGACATCAACCGCCTTGAATCGGGACAAACCGTTGCAACTTTGCAAACCTGGAAGCCGGAGAAACTGATTGAAAGCGCCGATAAAAGATGTTCTGCCTTCAGCAAACGGACGCCATCAGCAGATCAAAACCGAAATTGCCGCGCGAACTGCCCAACGTTTTTGTGGATGTCGAGATGATTCGGCGAGTCATCATCAATTTGCTTGAGAACGCCGTAAAGTTCTCGCTGGTCGATACCGCAATCGAGATCGGGGCAAAGGTGGATGGCGCAAATGTGCAATTCTGGGTAAAGGATACCGGGCCGGGAATTCCAGCCAATGCACGCGAACGCATCTTCGAAAAATTCGCGCGTCTCAAAGGCAAGGACAGGCCCAGCGGTTTGGGCATTGGCTTGGCATTTTGCCGTCTCGCAGTGCACGCGCATGGGGGAAAAATCTGGGTTGAAAGTGAAGAGGGCAAAGGGTCGAAGTTTATTTTTGTTTTGCCAGTGATGGATGAAAAAGCTATAAAGAATTGAGGGTAAAATAGAGACCTCACCATGCCCCGCCCTTCCTCTTTCTTCTTCTGTAGAATAGGAAAGGAAAAGGTGCCGCAGGTAGGATGGGTTAGGTGAGGCAGGAGTTTTCATGCAATCCATTTCTGATAGTGTTTACATAGAAGATCATTATCTTGGTGCGACGCTGGGCGTGATTCAACAGCCGCGCGGATTAGTCCAAGTGGATGCGCCGCCCGCACCGGAAGATGGACGCGCCTGGCGCGCGGCGTTGATGGGACTTGGTTCAGGTCCGGAACGCGTTCTCATCAATCTTGACGCGCATCCTGACCGGACGCTCGGTGCGCGCGTCATGGACTGCACTGTGATCGCTCATGAAAAAACTGCGGCGGTCTTTCGCGTGACGGCCGACCACATTCAAGGCGCAGGGAAATGAAACCGGCTCCGATTGGGAGACCATTCCCGGACTCGGCACTGTGCGATGGTTACCTCCGGAAATCTCATTTACGAATCAAATGACATTGCATTGGGGCGAAAAGCCAATTATCCTGGAACAACATCCGGGACCATCCTCGGGAGCAATCTGGGTCATCGTACCGGATGATAAAGTGGTGTTTGTCGGCGATGCTGTTCTTAAAATCAACCTCCGTTTATTGCGCACGCCGACCTCCCGGCATGGATTGAAGCACTCGAACTTCTTATGGGTCCGGAATATCGCGGCTATACATTTGTCAGCGGACGCGGAGGAACGGCATCTTCATCCGCCATCAAGGCTCAAATTGAATTGATGGAGGAGATTCACGAAAAGTTGGAGAAGATGGCTTCCAAGAGTCAATCGCCGGAGTCGACTGAAAAATTGGTCGAGACGTTTGCTAATAAATTTAAAGCGTCAGCGGCGCGGCATAAGCAATATGTTCAACGATTGCGTTACGGATTTCGCCATTATTATGCGCGGCACTATCACATGGGCAACTCTGCCGAGGAATAAATGAAGGAACGATTTCAACCGCTCTTTGAGGTCACGCGCGGAAACATTGTCGAATCGATTCATTTCGGCGCGATCGCGATCGTCGACACCAATCAAAAACTTTTATATTCCTATGGCGACCCTCAGACGGTCGCTTTTTTACGCTCGTCCGCCAAACCGTTTCAGGCTTTGCCATTCGTCGAACGCGGCGGTGTGGAGCATTTTGGTTTTACGCCAAGAGAACTTGCGTTATCGTGCGCCTCCCATGAGACCGCACAAATTCATCTGGATGCAGTCAAAGCCTTGCAGGAAAAAATTGGCATTCATGAAAGCGACCTGCAATGCGGTCCGCATCTGCCCGGCGACCCGGAAATGTTGAAGAACGTCATCATTCATCAACATCACGCCGACCGCAAACTTCAATAACTGCTCCGGCAAACACACCGCCATGCTGGCTCACGCCAAAATGCGCGGACTGCCTCTGGAAACATATCTCGAACGCGATCATCCGATCCAGCAGGATATTTTGACGACCTTTGCAGAGATGTGCGGCATCGCACGCGACAAAGTGGAACTCGGCACCGACGGTTGTTCTGCGCCGAACTTTGCGGTTCCGCTTCTTAACGCCGCCTTGGGCTTTGCCCGTTTATGTGATCCAGTCATCACTTCCCAAAGCGCGCGCGGACGCCTGCCGCAAGATCACTTCTGCGATGACATCGCATTCCGAAATGGTCAGCGGATTTGGCGAATTCGATTGCGAGTTGATGAAAGTCGGAAACGGAAAAATCCTCACCAAGCGCGGCGCGGAAGGATTTCAAGCCATCGGACTATTGCCCGGCGCATTGAGTGCAGATTCGCGCGGCATCGGCATTGCCTTCAAAGTTTCAGACGGCGATGCGGGCACGCATGGGCGAAGACTTATCAAGCCACAACCGCGTCCGCCCGGCAGTGACATTGGAAATCCTGCGTCAACTTGGCGCGTTGAATGAATTCGCAAATGAAACAACTCGCTGAGTTCGGTCCGACTTTGCCCATCAAAAATCATCGTGAGATTGTGGTGGGCGAATCAGAACCAGTGCTTAACTTAATTAATCTATATCTGCCGTGAAAAAGTGCGGGGATTTAGGTATGCTCATGACTGCGAACAAATCCGTGCCGCGCCTCTGGCGGAAGACTTGCGATATCGGCAGAGAATCTTAGGGAGTTGATTAAAACTCCCACTTGACAATTTTCGAGGGGTTATGCTATAAATCCCATCCAGTAAGTCATATAAAAGCGGCTGAAACCGCTTTTATATATACCAAAATAGAACTAAGTCAATAGGGTAAATAATAAATAAAGACTGAGATGTTGAAAGATGATTGCTCTGGAGTGCTGTTCGAAACAGACCAGCACGCAGAATATTGGAAAACTGATTAAGAAATAAGGAGCAGAATGAAATCGCTGTTTGTTAAACAATTCGTGGATGAAGGACTCGGTAATTCATCCTATTTGATTGCGTCAGAAGAAACAGGCATCGCCGCGGTCATTGACCCGCAACGTGATGTGGATAAATATGTGAAGACTGCGGAAAGCTTGGGCCTGAAACTGACTTATGCCCTCGATACGCATCTTCACGCAGACTTTGTTTCTGGCGCGCACGAACTGGGGCATCATCTCGGCCTTAGGCATCCCCCTGACGATTTCCAGATTGGAGCCAGCGCTAAAGCAAATGCGGAATTCCAGCATATTGCTTTGCATGAAGGCGACCGCCTCCCGTTGGGACATTTGTCCATTGGTATTTTGGAAACACCCGGCCATACTCCCGAACACATCAGCTTTGCAATTTATGAGAAAAAAAGCGAAACGCCTGGAACATTATTCAGCGGCGGTTCGCTCATTGTTGGAGGAACAGGACGGCCCGACCTGCTTGGTCATGAACATGCCGCATCACTGGCGCACGATTTGTACAACACAATCCATAAAAAACTAGCGCTCCTGCCCGATGATGTTGTGGTTTACCCCACGCACGGGGCTGGTTCATTTTGCAACACATCGTCGAGCGGAGATCGTTTCACCACGATAGGACAGGAACGCCTTAACAATCCTTTCCTTCAACTACCTGATGAAGAAGGATTTGTCGAACGCGCCACAACAGGGCTCTCCAGCTACCCAACGTATTATCGTCACATGCGTGCGGTGAACAAAAAAGGTGGACGAATTCTTGGCTCATTGGGTACTCCGACCCTTGAACCTCTTTCACCTGAACAGGTAAAACAACAATTAAAGACGGGCGCAGTCGTTGTGGATATTCGGGATACCGATTGTTTTTTGGATGGTCATATCGAAGGTTCATATGGCATTCCATTGGTTACGCCGTTAATTACGTGGGCAGGTTGGGTGATTCCGTTTGGAACGCCGATCATCCTTCTTACTCAGCACTCCGCCGAACGTCAGGAAGCGACGCGGCAGCTCGTCCGCATCGGCTATGATGACTTGCGCGGTTATTTGGATGGTGGCATCAAGGCTTGGCAGGAGAGCGGCTTTCCTCTGGTCTCGCACAAGAGCGTGAACGCGGGCAGACTTGAAAGATTGGCTTGTGCAAAAGGACGCCCCATCTATTCTGGATGTGCGCTACAACAAGGAATGGCATGCGGGACATATTCGTGGAGCAAAACATGTGGAGGCGGGCACTTTGCCTGAAGTGGCGCGCAGTTTACTTCAAGAGGATCGCCCATTGGTTGTGCACTGCCAACGAGGAAATCGTTCCATTGTGGCAATTTCCATTTTAGAGCAAAAGGGATACAAAAATCTCTACGCACTTGAAGCCGGTTTTCAGGCATGGGTTCAGGCAGGTTATGAAGTAGCTAACGGTGCAGATTATGCATAACGCAGACCCGAAGTCAAAGAGTCTGTATCATGTCGCAGTCATCGGCGCGGGGGCCAGCGGGACTCTGGTGGCGGCGCAATTCAAAAAACTTGCGCCATCTTATGGACGGCTGGCGCTGATTGGAAACCAAGCGCGGCCCGCGGCGGTGTGGCATATCGAACTCCTTATAAGACTAACTTGTTGAACGTCGCGGCTGGAAACATGAGCGCATTCCCTGATGATATGGGTCATTTCGTGCGCTGGCTGGAAAAACATTTACCCGGTTCAACTGCCGCGACTTTTGTGCCCAGAATACTTTACGGCGATTACCTGGCGTGCGTCTTCGATGGAACTCTTAATACCTCGGACCAGGTTGATTATTTTCCTGCCACGGCCATTGGTTTAACTCGCCAAGAAGATTTTTGGGTGATCCATCTCGATAATGGTAGCTCCATTGAGACACATTCAGTGGTGCTCGCATTGGGAAATCACCTGCTACCCAAGGATCCAATTGATTTGAGCGGAGTGGAAGTCTAATTACCATCAGAATCCGTGGTCGCCGGAGATAACCAAGAAATCTTGCATCTACTGCGCCGGTTCTTTTGATCGGCACCGGACTCACGATGGTGGATGTTGCGCTTACTTTGCAGGAAATGGGACATCGCGGTGTCATCCACGCCATCTCGCGTCGTGGACGTTTATATCAATCTCATAAATCATATCGGGCACGGCCTTTATCGGAGTTGCCAATAGAATTCAAATCTCCTGTTCACGCTTTGCGTTGGATTCGTCACCACGCGCAACTTGCAGAACAAGAAGGTTCCAATTGGCGCGCGGTCATCGACAGCCTGCGGCCTCACACAGCAAGCATCTGGCGAGGTTGGAATCAGGCCCAGCGAGAATCGTTTTTACGCCATGCTCGAAACCTATGGGACATTCATCGTCATCGCATGTCCCCTGAGGTCTCCGATCAATTAAGCACTCTCCTTGAAGATAGAACTCTGGTTATTCACCGCGGTCGGCTTGTTTCCGTTGCCCAGAATGGATACAACGCAATCGTCGCCTGGGAAGATACAAACACAGACGAACTCCATACCTTAAATGTCGCGCGCATTATCAATTGCACGGGCCCGTCGCGCGATTATACAGATATTCAATCGCCGCTCCTTGCCGGATTGTGCGCCGCAGGTTTGATCATCCCGGATGCGTTGCGGCTTGGCTTTGAAACCGATTTAGAGGGACGGCTTATCTCAGCAAATGGCCTGCCCGTACAGGGATTGTTTACCCTTGGCCCAATCCGTATCCCTGCGTTATGGGAATCTATTGCCATCCCCGAAATCCGCAATCAAGCTTTGGATCTTGCCCAATTGATCGTTTCCGAAACCATTGAGGCAGGAGTACCAACTTGATACACCGGCGCCGTGGCCAAGTGGGAAGGCTAGGGTCTGCAAAATCCTCATTCGCGGGTTCGATTCCCGCCGGCGCCTTTGCAAGTTATCAAATCTAAAACAAAAGGAAAAATAAAATGACAACCCAATCTCTTCAAAAAGTAGATCACTCCGCCCTCAAGGCAAATCAACTGACGATCATCACGCTAAACATCCTTGCCTTCATTTTCAACTTGCCCATTCTGGCCGCGTTCGTTGCGGCTGCGATGGGGCTTGGCTCTCTCCTCAAAGTGCCCTGCTTCCTTCCACTGTACCGTTATGTTTTCAAGCCGCTCGGCATTCTCAAACCTGATGTGCTCAATGACAATCCTGAGCCGCATCGTTTTGCCCAGTTCCTCGGCTTTCTGTTCATGACTACCGGTTCAATTGCGCTCTTTTTGGGTTCATCTATTCTCGGTTGGGGATTGGTCTGGCTTGTAGTGGCGCTCGCCGCGCTAGTTGACCCAGCGCATGGGGCACAAGCCCAGTGAGCTTTCGGGCGGCCAGCGCCAGCGAGTCGCGGTCGCCCGGGCCTTTGGTGAATAATCCCTCCCTCTTGCTGGCCGGACGAGCCTACCGGCGCGCTCGACGCCGCTACCGGTAACGAGATCATGGCGCTGTTTACGCGCCTGCACCGCGCCGGCAACACTATCGTGCTGGTGACGCATGAGCACGACATCGCGCTGCACGCCCACCGCGTGATCCACATCCGCGACGGAAAAGTGGAGCAGGATGAAGCGGTGGAACACCCTTTGGGTTGACATCTTACCCGTCTAAGCGCATACTTGGGTCAAATGCCCGACCCGAGAGCCCGATCGCCTGACGATTCTGCAAGGAACCCTGGACCTGCTGATTCTGCGCACTCTCGCGCTGGGTCCGCAGCATGGTCAAGGAATCGCGCGCGCGATTCAGGAGAGCTCCGGCGAGGAACTGCTGGTGGAGCACGGCGCGTTGTATCCGGCTCTACAACGTCTGGAAGCGCAGGAGTGGATCGCGGCGGAGTGGGGCGTGTCCGATAACAACCGCAAGGCTCGCTTCTACACGCTGACCAAGGCCGGACGAAAGCGACTGACTGCGGAGACATCGCGCTGGCGCCGGTTCGCGGTCGCGATCGGAAAAGTTCTGGGACCGGAAACGGTGTGAGGCTGCCCCATGAGCAAACAAGTGACAAACCAATGCGCGGAAGCTACGATTTTTCGGCGGAGATTGAAGCTCATATCCGCATCGAGGCCGACCGCTATCGCGCCCAGGGCATGAGCGAGGAGCAAGCTGTTCAAGCCGCGCGCCGCGCTTTCGGCAATGCGACCAAGCGGCGGGAGCAGTTTTACGAATCCCGGCGCTGGCTGTGGTGGGATCGCTGCTCCAGGACCTGCGGCTGGCGGTGCGGCTGTTGCGGAAGACGCCGGGATGGACGGCGGTCGCGGTGCTGACGGTCGCCTTGGGGATCGGCGCGACGACGGCGATTTTCAGCATTGTGAACACGGTGCTGCTGCGGCCTTTGCCGTATCCGCGTCCCCAGCAGCTCTATGCAGTGGTCGAAATGAACAAGTTCATGGCGGGCCTGGCGCCGGACTACTTTGCGTCTTCCGGAAGAATCGGCACGGCAGCGCCGGTTCCAGCATTCAGGAAATGGGCGCGTACGACAGCGGCGGAGTGAATTGGACTGGCGCGACCGGAGCGGAGCGGCTGGTCGCCGGGGATTGGTCACAGCGTCGTTTTTCCCCACGCTGCAGGTCCAACCCGTGTACGGTAGAACGTTTGTTCCGGAGGAAGACCGGCCCGGCGGGGACAAAGTCGTGGCTTTGCTGAGCTACGCGCTG
>CAVVZL010000003.1:0-103017 GCA_963752775.1 uncultured Chloroflexia bacterium | reverse complement strand
ATGATGCGATTCTGCGACGCATTGACTGCTTGCTTGGCCTGCTCGCTAACTTGTTCCAACTTGCTCATCTTCTGACTGCGCTGGATGATTGGCACAAGTGAGATAGCGATGTTGGCAAGGAATGCCTGATCTTCAGCACTCCATACACGATTGGAATACGGTGATAACACAATAACGCCGCCCATCGAATCTTTTTCAGATGTGATCATGGGTACTGCCAATAAATTGCCGGGGTTTTGAAGTCCGAGCAAATCACTTAAACCTTTAATGTCAGCGGATGTGCTTGAAGCAGGCATACGCAACGGACGGCCGCGTTGCATCGCATTCGCCAGCATCGGGATCGAATTCTTATTGAGACTGCCGCCCTCAACGCTTTCTTCGCGAATCAAATCATAGCCGCTGGCGATAATCATTTGGTTCTTGTTGTCTGTCAGATACATCAAAAAGCACAGGTCTGATAGCATGGTTTGCGCGATGGCGCGCGTGATGGCTTGACTCACTTTGGGCGCGCTGATCTCGGCGGCCAAGGCAAGCAGCGCATGGAATGTTTTCGGGTCGGTGCTATAACGACGTCGTTCCTGAACCGGCGGTTCCTGTTGTTTTTTTGTGCGCTTCTCCGCTGGCGCGCTGACGTTAACTGTAGCTTCTCCAACGTTAAAAGGTGCAGGAAAACGCTGAGGCAATGTCAACAGAATTGGATACGCCGCCATATATGCAAGGCGAATGATTCCGGAATAATTACCGTCTTCGTGGAATGCCAGATGACCGAGATGACCAAGGAAAATCAGTGCCAGAACCGCCAGACCATTGCCGTAACCGTTCGGGCGGCGAATGAGCAGGATCAATGCACCGAGGAAAATTAATCCAAGTGACGCGATCTGCCAAAGCAGATCGTCGATGGTTACGTTATAGGTTGTCAGTGAAGATTGAGGCGGCCAAGTCAATAGACTGAGTCCCATTGCGGCGGCAATCAATAAACTTAATAGGATCGCGGCCGCGTCGGCAGGACGGCTTGGTTCGGGAAAAGCCCATAGCCAAATGATCCAAACAATGCTGAAGAGGGTGAACGCACGATCCAGCGGAGGCAGACTTGCAGTCGGATTGATGAGACCCTGCCACCCTAATCCGCTGAAAGCGAACATAAAAAATTGTGCGCAAAGCAAAAGTCCCAATCCCACCATGGTACGGCGAGCTTGAGGAAATTCACTCGAGCGCCAGTGATTGAAGGCGGACTGCAACGCGCTGGCAATGGAAAATACCAGCACGAGGTGATACATCAAATTCCCTGGCGGAGCGGTTAACAGCGAAAATATTTGGCTGAATAAAGCGCCCATTCGAGCGCGATTATACTGCTATTATTGCGGCGGCGTAAACTATAATTATCTTTATGCGCGCTCGGACACCCATACTTTCCATTATCGGCATTCTGTTACTCATCCTCGCAGCCGTTATCAGTCCGATACTTTATTCGGGCTATGCTGATTTGCATTCCGCGCAAACTGCGCTTGCCGACAAAAAATATGACGACGCGGCACGCCTATTTGAATTGGCAGCGACACATCTCGTTTGGCGCAACGATCTTTGGGAGCAAGCGGGACTTGCGGCGTATCGCAGCGGAAATAATGCCGAAGCCATTCGCCTGCTGGAGATCGCACACGATAAAAAGATCGCTTTCGTCGCAAGGCTGGGAAACGCTTGGTGTTGCTTATTGGAATAACCATGATTACAAAAATGGCTCTCACGATCTGGCAGGATGGTTCACAGGCGTATCCATCCGATGTGGTTCTTTATGATCGCCTGGCGCTGGTCTATCACGAGAACGGCGATTATGCTTCTGAACAAAATGTTTTGGTCAAGCGTCTTATCGCTGGCATCGGATGCGAGCGCGCATTATGAACTTGGTTTGTTATTGACATTATCGGATTCAGATCGTGCGTTGATGGAACTTGCCGACGCTTCTTCCATGGACCCTCAATTTGATTCCGCGGTTCAAACTCTGCAAGCGGCGATAGCTGTTTCCGATACTCGAGTCCGATCCGGCAGATCAGTTCATTGCCATTGGGCGTGGATTGGGCCTTGTCGAAGAATGGGGGCTTGCAGAGAATGCTTTTGAAAAAGCCGTCAGTGCGGACGCAGAAAAATGCCGAAGCGTGGGCATGGCTGGGTGAGGCGCGCCAGCATAACGGTCAGGATGGAAGCGATGATTTGAATCAGGCGCTGGCGCTTAATCCGCAATGATGCGATTGTCCACGCATTACGAGGCTTGTATTGGAAACGTCAGGGAAATAATGCTCAGGCACTAACCGAATATTTGCAGGCCGCGCAGATCGAACCGGATAATCCTGCGTGGCAGGCTTCGGTCGGCGATTCGTATACGCAGACGGGTGATTTGGTTTCTGCACTGGCCGCGTATCAAAAGGCGACTCAACTTGCTCCCAACGATGCGACTTATTGGCGTTTGCTGGCGACGTTTTGCTCGGATAACGATCTGTATGTTTTGGATATCGGCTTGCCAGCTGCAAAACAAGCCGCACAACTCGCGCCGAATGATCCGCAGACATTGGATATATTGGGTTGGTCGTATTCCAACGCGGGCTTGCTGTATAACGCCGAACAAAATTTACAGCATGCGATCAAGCTTTCACCGGATCTTGCGATTGCCCATTTGCATTTGGCGGAAAATTATTTAAGGCAAGGCGACAATACTTCGGCGTTCAACGAATTAAATCTCACAGTTCAATTGGATAAAGATGGAACTTCGGGGCAGAGTGCCGCGCAAATATTGAAACAATATTTTCCGTAAAAGTGGAAAATAGCGAAACTAGAATAGGATGAAGGGAAGTGACATGATAAAATCATGTCATGCGACCAAGCCAACGATTACATTTTGCGTTTTTTGTTTTGTCTCTCTTCATCTTTGCTTGCGCTCTTCCATCCTTCGGTTCATCGCCGACAAACGCGCCTTCGGGAACAGTGCTGTTCAAAGATGATTTTTCTTCGTCCGCAAGTGGTTGGGATCGATACAAGTCGGCGGAAGGGACGATGGATTACGATGGCGGGGCGTACAGGATGTTAGTCAATGCCTTGCAGGTTAATTTCTGGTCCACGCCGCACAAGGATTTTAGCGATGTTCGGATGGAAGTGGATGCCGGTAAAATCGCCGGTCCCGATGAGAACCGCATTGGTTTGATTTGCCGTTATACGGGCAATCAATATTATTTCTTTGTCATCAGCAGTGACGGCTATTATGGAATCGGAATCTTTAGCAATGGTCAAGCCGCCTTACTTGGGCAAAGCGAGATGCAAGCCAGCGATAAGATCAAGACAGGCATCGCGATCAATCATCTGCGTGCCGATTGCAATGGCGATACATTGACCTTATATGCCAATGGTTTTCAGTTGGCTCAGGTTCACGATCCAAACTTGAAGCATGGAGACGTCGGATTATTGGCAGGCACATTCACCCATCCCGGCGTGGATATCATCTTCGATAATTTTGTAGTGATGAAGCCGTAATTCATTGTTTGATACTTTGATATCATGAAGATTTATCTTGATACTATCGGATGCAGACTTAATCAAAGCGAAATCGAAACGCATGGCGCGACAATTCCGCGCCGGCGGGCCATGAAGTTGTTGCGTCGGTGCAGGATGCGGATATGGCTGTGGTCAACACCTGCGCTGTGACCGCTGAAGCCGCGTCTGATTTCGCGCGGCAAGATTCGTCATATTGCACGCGCAGGCGTGGATGAAATTGTTGCAACCGGATGCTGGGTTACGCTTCAACCGCAGACAAGCCAGTTCGCTTCCAAATATATCTCGCATCGTAACCAATGATCGCAAAGATTATCTGGTCGCCGAACTTCTCAATGATCGTGAACAGGCATTTGATGTTGAACCAATCATTCGCGAGCCTTTGCCGGGATTGCACCATCGCACACGCGCCTTTATCAAAGTGCAGGATGGATGCGATAATCACTGCACATTTTGTGTCACCACCATTGCGCGCGGCGAAAGTCGCAGCCGTCCAATTGCAGATGTGATTTCCGATATTCAATTTGCGCTTGAGGGCGGCACAAAAGAAATTGTTTTGACCGGCGTTCATCTCGGTTCGTGGGGACAAGATTTCGATTTCATCTCCGCGATCTTGTCAAAGCTATCTTGCGCGAGACCGACGTGCCTCGTCTTCGGCTTTCATCGCTTGAGCCGTGGGATTTGGATGTGGACTTCTTTTCATTGTGGGAAGATACACGATTATGTCAGCATCTACATCTGCCGCTTCAAAGCGGATGTGATGCAACTCTTAAACGGATGGCGCGCAAGACCACGCCCACTTCTTTCCGCGGCCTCATAACGGCCGCGCGTCAAATCATGCCGGACGCAGCCATCACCACCGATATTATTGCTGGCTTTCCGGGCGAGACCGAGGACGAGTTTGCCGAGTCGCTAGCTTTTGTTAAGGAAATGAACTTCGCCGGTGGACATGGCTTCACTTATTCACCGCGGCCCGGGACAGCAGCCGCTCGAATGAAAAACCAAGTCCGCCCTGAGGTCCGGAAAGAACGCAATGCAATCTATCGCGCGACGTTTGAAGGTTCGGCAAAAAGCTTATCGTCAAAAATTCATCGGGAAGACTTTGTCTGTCTTATGGGAATCGACCACGCAACTGGATGAGCATGGCTGGCAAATGGAAGGCTTGACCGGAAATTATCTGCGCGTGAGGGCCACGGCTCCCGCGCCACTCTGGAATGAGATGGATCAATGTTGAATTGATTGAAAATACATCCGGCGTGGTGCAGGGCGTAATTCGCAAAATGGGATAAGTGTCACTTTTACAGACGGGGGAGGGATTATATAATAATTCTGAATTCTTCAAAAGATCGACAAGGAGAAAACATGACGGCTCAACTGATTGATGGAAAATTGATCGCACAGCAAGTGCGCGAGGAACTGGCGGCTGAAGTAGCGAAACGCACCGCCGCCGGAAAAATGAAACCAACTTTGGCTACCGTGCTAGTGGGGGACCGGCCCGACTCTGCGGCCTATGTGGCGTCGAAGGGTAAGGCCTGCCAGGAATTGGGAATGGGCTCGATCAGCGAACATTTGCCTGCGAATGCCACACAAGAGCAGGTCGAATTACTGGTGAAACGTTTGAATGCTGATCCAACCGTCAGCGGAATTTTGGTGCAGTTGCCCATGCCATCTCAGATTGAAGAAGAGCGTGTTCTTTCTCTCATCAATATCGAAAAAGATGTGGATGGATTTTCCCCGCTGAATATTGGTCGGCTGGCTCAAAAAGGACGCAAACCTTTGTTCATGCCGTGCACGCCGTATGGCTGTATTTATCTCCTTGAAAAATCTGGTGTAAAAATTGAAGGCGCTAATGCAGTCGTGCTCGGGCGCTCAAACATCGTTGGCATGCCCGCAGCATTATTGTTGATCGAAAAAAATGCGACAGTGACCGTCTGCCACTCGCGCACGAGAAATATTGCCGGAGTTGTCCGTCAGGCAGATATTTTGGTCGCGGCCATCGGCAAAACGGAAATGGTGCGCGGCGATTGGATCAAACCCGGCGCGGCGATCATTGATGTTGGCATCAATGCCATTCCCGATGCGACCAAGAAAAGTGGACAGCGTTTGGTCGGCGATGTCAACTTTGAGGAAGCGAAAGAAGTCGCAGGATTCATTACGCCTGTCCCTGGCGGCGTGGGTCCAATGACGATTGCGATGTTGATGAAGAACACGTTGCGTGCGGCGGAGATACAGGATAAGTAGTTAGCATAATAAAAAACTCTCGCTATTGAATGGCGAGAGTTTTTATATTTAAGGATTTCAAATTTGTGGAATTGATAGTTCCACCAATTTATTCGTGATCTGCTTCATCACATCATCCGGTACGCCATCCACGGCTTTAGATTGAATGCGGGTGTCAATGCTATCGTTGACGTAATCCACTACCACGAATTTATTGTCGTTCGTGAATGCGATTTCGGTGGAGAACCAGTCCAGCTTGCAAACGCGGGCGATTCTTTCTGTGACCTGGCGAAGGGAGAGTGAGTTGAAATTGTGTTTCTTCATCTGGACGTTAAAACCTTATAAATATGCGAAGACGGATTCCACCAGCAGGGAATGCAGTCGCCTCCCACGTAAAAGATTCGGAACCAGGCTATTCTTCCCGATAAAAGACGCGGTTCAATATGCGCTTGTGCCAGATATTTCTGGCCGGGGAATTCCAGGCGGGCACATCGCACATCATCTAGGGAGGAGGCATTCATCATCACGCCTTCGCCACCGCCGCCGACGGCAGGTTTGAGTACAAATTTTTCTCCGAGCGGAGTCAAATCCAGCGCAGGCACAATGGGTTGATCGACAAAAGGCGCAATCAGAATCGTATAGGGAGTATCAACGCCAGCCTGAATCAATTCGA
Source organism: uncultured Chloroflexia bacterium (assembly GCA_963752775.1). GTDB lineage: Bacteria > Chloroflexota > Anaerolineae > Anaerolineales > Villigracilaceae > Fen-1038. The sequence goes on along the minus strand of CAVVZL010000003.1, from coordinate 96,590 downwards.
GATGCATCGTTGCTTTATCTTCAGCCCAATGTGAAAGCTCCAGCGGGTTGATGCGGCGCAGGCGATTTTCCTTTGCGAAGCGCCGGATTGGTTCAAAGCGTAGGTCGTCAATGGCCCGGTCGAGCAACGTTCGAAATCGAGAATGGCCTGAATAAATTGACGTGATGGAATCTATAATATTGCGCGGCGTGATTTGCCAAAGCGCCAGGCCGCGTAACGCACAGGCTTGTTCGATATTTCGGACAAAATCCTCGTCGTATTGCCAGTACCACGAGAGGCAAAGATCGTAATCGCGCATGGGGTGATTATAAACGGCCCTCTTGTTTTATCACACCCTCCAATTTGTCCTGTGGCAATGCCTGGATGGTCAGCTGCTCCAGGCCACAACCTGCCAAGAAGACTGATCTACCTGGTTGTACTCAAATACTCGACCACAATTTTCCCCTTGTCAAACGTTGAAAAAGTGATATAGTTAGAAATTGAAACTATTAGAAAGGCTTATTTTATGGAAAATTTGGATGAATGTGCCCGCCAACTACTTGAAACGATCCCGCAAATCATGCGCTTCATCCGCGCGGAGATGCGGAGCCATCGCGGCCATGACCTTTCGGTTCCACAATTTCGCACGCTGACATTTATTCACCGGAACCCCGAAGTTTCCTTGTCTCATCTGGCCGATCACCTCGGATTGACTTTGCCATCCACATCCAAACTTGTAGACGGACTGGTGAATCAAAAGATCATTACACGCCGCGAGTTCAAAAGAAGATCGAAGACGGCTGACGCTGGCTTTAACAAAAAATGGAGAGGATATCTTGCGGATCGCGCGCGGGGCCACGCAAAATCATTTAAAAGATGTTTTGTGCGAGTTGCCAGCCGAAGAATTGTCAACAGTCGTTCGCGCACTGAACCTCCTACAGCCTTTATTTACAAAAGGAATGAAAGAAGCAAAATAATATGGCATCACCCATCCTAGAAACCCAAGCTTTAACCCGCTGTTATGGTTCTCTTACCGCCGTGGATAGCTTCACGCTTTCTGTTGCAGAAGGCGAAATCTTTGGCCTCTTGGGACCGAACGGCGCTGGTAAAACCACCACGCTCAAAATGCTGACCACGCTTTTGCCCCCAACTTCCGGCGAGGCAAAAATCGCCGGCCGTGATATTGTCCACCAAGCTCGGGAGGTGCGGAGACTGATCGGCTACGTGCCTCAGATGCTTTCCGCGGATGGAACGCTCACCGGCTATGAGAATCTCGATATCTTTGGCAAGTTATATGACATCCCACGCGTCGAAAGAGCCAAACGTGTATCCGACGCCCTGGAATTCATGGGGTTGGCGGACTCGTCGAATAAGCTGGTGCGCGATTATTCAGGCGGAATGATCCGCCGACTTGAAGTGGCGCAATCGTTCCTTCATCATCCCCGCGTCCTTTTCCTGGATGAGCCTACAACTGGTTTGGATCCGACTGCGCGCCGCGTTGTTTGGGAACACGTTCAACGACTGCGGCAAGATTTTGGCACCACGATTATCCTCACTACGCATCTGATGGAGGAGGCCGATCATTTGTGTCATCGGCTGGCGATCATGCATCTAGGTAAGGTTGCAGCCATCGGCACACCGGCCGAACTCAAGACTTCCATCGGCGGCGACGGTGTTACGCTCGATGACGTCTTCATCCATTATGCAGGCGATACACTTGAATCTGGAGGTACTTACCGTGAAACAGTTAGAACAAGACGTACGGCCCACCGTGTGGGCTGAACCAACTCAACAAAATCCTTTCGGTATCCTTTCTGAGATTATTAGCTTTGTCAGCAAGACGCTCGTCATTGCGGAATTGGAAATTCGGAAATTGCGGCACGACCCAACTGAACTGTTGACGCGTGCCGTCCAACCCGCGTTGTGGCTCTTGATATTTGGTGAAGTGTTCACGCGCATCCGTGCCATTCCAACTGGATCTGTTTCTTACATCGAGTTCATGACACCGGGCATCCTGGCGCAGAGTGTGCTATTCGTCTCGATCTTTTACGGCATCGCTATCATATGGGAGCGCGACTTGGGCATCGTGCATAAGTTTTTGGCAACACCCACGCCGCGCGCCGCGTTGGTTTTAGGCAAGGCGCTTTCGGCTGGAGTGCGCAGTCTGGCGCAGGCGATCATCATCTATGTGCTGGCCGTGCTTTTGGCGGTCCGTATGAATTGGAATCCGCTGGCGCTGCTGGGTGTGATCCTCATTGCAGTTTTGGGTGCAGCCTGTTTCGCGACCTTCTCATTAATTATTGCATGCCTCGTCAAAACGCGGGAACGCTTCATGGGGATTGGACAGGTGATGACCATGCCTTTGTTCTTTGCTAGCAATGCGATTTACCCGATTAGCATTATGCCAAGGTGGTTACAGATTGTCTCTCGCGTCAACCCGCTGACTTATGAGGTGGATGCTTTGCGCGGGTTGATGTTGGCGAATGGCCAAATGACCTACGGCTTCGGCCTTGATTTACTCGTACTAATCGTCGCGACCACAATTCTGGTAATCATCGGCTCTATTCTCTACCCACGGGTTGCAGTTTAAAGTAGAATAAAAGTAAATACGCACGTTAAAAAACTTGCGCCTTGCGAGCGCAAGTTTTGGATTCTCTGGAGAAAAATTCTTTGGAAAAACCTGCCAATATGAAACCGCCGATTGAATCTTCGGGCGAATCAAAGGAGGTCGAAAATGCGTCGAAGACGTTCGCAGCACTGCGACATCGCAATTTTCAACTTTATTTTGGCGGACAGCTGATCTCGAATGCCGGCACATGGATGCAGGTTATCGCCCAGGGCTGGCTGGTGTATCAGCTCACTCATTCGGAGCTGGCGCTCGGCATTGTTGGATTCGCGGCGGCGGTTCCAGCGTTGATTGTTTCTCCGTGGGGCGGAGTTGTCGTGGATCGAGTTCCCGAAGCGCACGCTTTTGATCATTACGCAAGCCAGCGCTATGTTGCTGGCAATTATTCTCGCCGCATTGAGCTTTGCCAACGCCGTTCAGGAGTGGCATATTGTTCTTCTGGCAGGCGGTCTAGGATTGGTAAATGCATTCGATGGGCCAGGGCGGCAAGCTTTTGTCGTTGAGATGGTGGGACGCGAGGATTTGTCCAATGCTATTGCGTTGAATTCGTTGATGGGCAACGGCGCGCGCGTGATCGGCCCAGCATTGGGTGGAATATTGCTGGCAGTTGTCGGCACGGCTTGGTGCTTCACAATCAACGGCATTTCTTTTCTGGCGGTGATTATTGGGTTATTGGCGATGCAGGTAAAGCCTCATCAACCACTGCGTTTGATGGAATCCCCCTGGAAGCAATTGATTAGCGGCATTCAATACGTTTCAAAACAAATGGACTTGGGTGGGCTTTTGCTTTTGGCATTGATCTTCAGCGTATTCGGGATTTCATACGCGACCGTTCTTCCTGCTTTTGCGGAGCAGGTTTTACATCAAGGCGCAGCGGCATATGGCTGGATCAACACGGCGGTTGGCGTTGGTGCGGTGGCTGGCGCATTCACGATCACCAACCAGCATGGTCGAAGCTGGCGCGGTTCATGGTTGGTCATCGTGGGCATTGCGTTCCCAATTGTCCTCGGTGCTTTTGCGTTTATGCCGATTTATTCTCTTAGTTTGATTCTCGCATTCGGTTTGGGCGTTGGCTTTATGGTGCAATTCACTATGATCAACACCCTTCTGCAAACGCGCGTGGAGGACCAATTGCGCGGCCGCGTCATGGCTTTGTATACGCTGACGTTTTTTGGTTTTGCACCGCTGGGCAACCTTGCAATCGGCGTGCTGGCTCAAACCATTGGATTAAGTGATTCGATTCTGATTTTTGCTATACTTTGTTTAGCTCTGACGTTGATCGTGCTAAGAAAAATTCCACTGATCAAAGAACTTGCTTGACACTTCAAGGCGTTGGCGTGATATTTACTGCCAACGGAGGCGGCCACGGAATTTCAGCCGGACCTGCAAAGCCGTGTTTTTCCTGCACAAAAATTCTTCCGTGCGATGGCTGACTGCATCCCGGTTCATCCGTAAACGCGATGGACGTATCGTTTGTCGCAAGCAGATCGAAGACGAATTGTCCGCTTACACAATGCCAGACTTCGATAATGTAATGTTGCATGGTCGGACCTTCTTCGTCGCCGGGATGTAAAGGAATATCAAGCCAAATTACTTTGACCTGCGTCCCGTCGCGAAGAATTTTCGTCACAACTGTTGGTGGATAATAGGGTGATTGTGGCAAGATCGCTGGATCCGGATAATCAATCTCCAGGCTATTGATCACGCCATTAACATCCATCTGCGAAGCCTTCACCCAGCACGGATGATGTCCGCCGATGGCTTGTACGTAAAGCCATTGGGAATCCTCGCGCCGACCGATGACTTCGATGTTGCTACCCGTCACCAAACCGGTGAAATATAAATAGGGTGCGCCAGGACCGTATCGGCAATTCGACGTTTCCAATACTTGTCCGCGTAAAATTGCAAACGTTGGTGTAATAGAGGGAGTAGATGTGTTGGTTGAAGAAAGCGTCGATGTTGAGCTGATGGTTGGAGCTATCGGCAAAGATGTTTCACTTGTTGGCGTGGCTGCTGTCGGCGCGGACGGAAGCGACGATTTAACGGGCGCGCAAGAAGCCAATACCCATGTTAAACAAATCCCAATCAATAATCGTTTTTGCATTGCTTATATTTTATTGTCCATTCAGCGCGGCATCAATGGTCTGTTGAAAAGTAGAATAAGGCTCAGCGCCTTCAATCAACTTTCCATTGATGATGAATGCCGGTGTACCTTGAACCCCTGCCGCCTTTGCATTGCTGGCATCCTGATTCACTAGATCGGTGTGTGCGCCAGAATTAATGCAGGTATTGAATTGATCAAGATTTAGATTGATCGCCGCCGCATATTGACGCAATTTATCCAGAGTGAAATCTCCAACGTTTTCACCTGTCCAGTTGGCAAACAGCATATCGTGATATTCCCAGAATTTATTTTGATCAGCTGCACAGTATGCCGCATTCGCTGCCGCTGCAAACTCGGCCCCGAGAAATCCGCCAACGGAATGATATTCATAATAAACTTTTCCGGCCGCGACATAATTCTGGATGATCTGCGGCTCGGTATCCTGCCAGTAGTGCATGCAGTAGGGACATTGAAAATCCGCGTACTCGACGATCTTGACCGGCGCATTCGGATTACCCATCTTGTTGCCATTTGCTTGCGGATGATCTCTCGCTGGCGGCATGACCACATTGGGTACAGAAGTCTGCGGCGTGTTATTGACTTGCAGCGGGGGGCTGGGATTCCCGGAGATGGTCTTACTAAGGATTGGAATATACGCGAGCGTCACGGCTAGGACAACGACGATACAGGCGAGCAACGCACATCCGCCGCCGATGGTGAGCACAATCCGTTTTCGATTGGATATTTTATTTGCTTCCGGTGGTTGAACTTGATTTTCTATCATGGCATATTCCTTCCTTCGATATAGCAATTACAAAACCATCCGATTGCTTGACCGGTATTGTATTTCATAATTCTATTGCATTTTGATGTAAACCGCTTGGCGAAAACAAAACCCCGCCACGTTAGTCTAGTTTCTGGTGCATAACTCAGCAAAAGCAATCAAGCAACAGGTTGAAAATTGGTTTTGCACAGAATGAATTTCTTGTTCTTTCGTTCTTTAACAAATGAATAAAGCTCCAGGTTATGTTCGGCCGAGGACGGCCAAGTTTCCGGCAATTATGCCCCAGCCGACCCAACACTGGAAGCCTGATAGCTCGTGGGCTAGGCAACGAGCCAAAGCGTGAGCTCGTTTCAGGCCACGGATGGTTCGGGGACAGAACCACTTTGCGACCTTCTACTCCGACCTGCCAATGGCGGCCTTTCACGAACCAAGGACGATATTCCAGTTTTTCTCGTGACTTAGAACGATAACCTCGCTTCGGGATGATGACGCGTTGAACACCGAGTTCATGAGCCAACTGCTCATTGGATTCAGAGGAAAGACCGCGATCGGCGCTGGCCTGCTGGGGCGGATGTTTGAAAGTCTTTTGATGCGCTTTCAAACTAGGCTTCCATTGCTGCTCATCCGGAGGATTGGCGTCGAGGATGCGGTAGCGACTCACCAGGCCTCCTTCCACTTCGTTGAGCCAGATCTTATGTCCATATTCCACCGGCTTTGACTCCTTGCCGCGGCGGATGACCCTGAAAGGGCGCAGGGCCTATCCGTATGCGCTTCAAAGACGCTCACGATCTTCTCCTGCGCAGGAACCTGTTCGCCCCTGCAGAATACGGCGCACCGTTTGGTCAATGACCTGCTCTGCACGCGGAATGAAGGTCGCGAAGGTTTCTGCCAGATGCTTGGCTTGCTGCTCCGATCGCTTTTGCAACTGCTTTTGAGCCTGGTGTGCTACTTCCCCACGGTTTCTCGAGTTCATATCAAGTAATTCCTGGCATTGCTGCCGCCCAGTGGTGCGCACCGCGTCCGTCTTCGGGCGCAGGGTCTCACTGATCTGGCGCGAGTTGTTTGGCGGTTTGGGTGAAGTCTTCAAACTTATCCTTCTTCTTTTGCCCGGCCATTTTTAGGACTGTATGCGCCTGCACCACATTACGAGCCAATACTCTCACGCTATCGGCCAGCAGGCGATTGTCGGCCGGAGAACGAACGTTGCTCTCCACAACCGTGCCGTCGGTGCGCGACTTGCGTCCTCTCGTCACCTTCCGTTCGATAGCCAGTTCCACGATCCGCTCATTGAATTCAATCAAGCGGCTTGGGCTGGGGCAGGTTAGCTTGGCGGATCATCGTGGTATCGTCGGGTACCTCGTTGAGGTAACCCGACAAAATTGCCGCAAGTTCAAACTGTCGCTCACATTCCGTCCTGTATCTTCGTAGCTGTATCCGTACAACCGTTTCACAACCAACATCCTCAAGATCACATCCACCGGCGTCGAGTTCCTGCCCGTTTCTAACGTCTTCGGCCAGCGCTTCCAAAGATCCTGCTTAATCAACCGGTACAATTTCTCGTCTTCCAAATAGGCATCAACTTTCACCAAGGCTCGGTCCATCTTCGGGAAACGAGCCACAATCTCCTCGAAAAGCTTGCCAACCGGGTAATGTTCACGTAACAAAGTGGTTCCGTCCTCCGAATCATTGGAGCTGCCTCCTTGGTCTAGGTTTGGTCACCTACCTTGCACCAAAGAGGCAATTCATTTGTCAATTGTTAATGTATGATTGGCGCGCCTTTTGCACCAGAAACTAGTCTAGGAATCGAGACTCCACATTGGCTTGTTGACGAATGGGATTTGGCTCTACTTCAATGGGCCTAATTTGTTCCAGAATTTCCTTGAGCAGTGTAAGGTTTTCCTTGAGTTGTTTTTTCATCTTTTTTTCCAGGACGCCCTCATCGGATTGGAAAACATTGGTGGCGCTGGCCTGCGTGGAGATATTTACCTTTGTGGCACCGCTAGCCAATTCAAAAGTATATATGGTCTGTAAATGGAGTGGGCCGGACAGGGACTTGAATCCGTATCTCTTGTTTGGCTCATATTCAGTGACCTCGAAGGTCCCCTCAATTCGACGGCCCATGAAATGGCCGATGCTGCGAAAAAAAGTTCCTACCCTAATGCCGCCTTCGGAAATTTGGGCGGATTTCAATACCCCGTACTGCCATTGAAAATCGTTTTCGGGAATGCTGATGAAATCGAAGACTTGTTTGACAGGCCGGTAGATGAGTTTGTTTGAGATTAAATTAATCATCTGTCTCTTCCTTTACAAATGCAAACTTCCAAAATGAAACCCGCTGTGAGGCGGGTTGGCTTTCATGGTTCAAAAACCGGGCCTCTTGTGCTGCTCTGTGTTCTCGATTTGGTTAAGCTGACCTTCAATTTGTGATCGCTCAACACGTAGGTGTTGAATCTGCTGACAGCTTTATCCGCCTCGCTTTCTGCGCTCATAGTCAGGAAACCAAATCCTCTTGATTCGCCGTTGGAAGGATCTTTCATAATTCGAATTGTGGTGACTTCTCCGACTTGCTCGAACAGAGTTTGCAATTCGCCCTCTGTGGTTGACTTGGCCAGGTTCCCTATATACAACATAATGTTCATTCTTCAAGCTGCCTTCTCCGGATTACCGGGAAAAGAAAAGCCGTCGACCTCATAACAGGGTCGGCGGCAAAGATGCCACACAAAACCAGTTATCCAATTTTAAAATGTTATATTATGTCCATCAATGCGCGGCGAGCTACTCCGAACAATCAACCCCGCTATGAAACGGGGCTGATACTCTTTTGAGGTTCGATAGCTCTTACTTGGCGTGTTCTACTTTCGGCTTCGCGACGTTGACCTTCAATTCACGGTCAGCCAAAGAATAAGAATTGAACATGCTAATAGCTTTATCGGCTTCGGTTTGTTCGCCCATCGTAACGAAGGCAAAGCCCTTCAACTCGCCGCTGTTGCGGTCTTTGACCATATCTACCGCGGCGACTGATCCGGCCTGCGTAAACAATGTCTTCAGTTCATCTTCGGTGGTTGACTTCGCCAGGTTTCCTACATACAATCTAACGTCCATTTTGAACTACTTTCTCCGGCACGGCCGGAATAAAAAATGCCGCCAATCCCATAACAGGGTTGGCGGCAGTGACACCACACAAAACCAGTTATCCAATTTCAAACTGTTGCATTCAGTGTAACACACTAATCGGTCAAAATACGCGGCAATAAAAAGCTGTTATCAAGCGCGATTGAACTAATAAAGAATTGATCCCCTCGTCCGATGGAAACGAGAAGGCTTATCGAACAACGTGATGATTCTATTGGGATGTTGAATTCCATCTTTATGCTTGGAGTTGATGTATTGGAATAGCTGCTCCAAACCAACTGATATATTCGGATCATGGTATTCACGGCGATAACGATCAGCGCCACAAAAAAAGCGAGGCGGAATGCTTGCCATCCCGATCAGTTGAAAACCTCCCGGCGTATTGGTAAATTGAAATTGTTCAACCACAAAATCGCCAATACCCATTTGATTAGACCAAGCTGCTTGGCCTTGAAGAAGTAGATAGAGCAGCATTATGCTGAAAATATTTGCACCGATCTTTGCGATTCGAGTAGAAATTTCCCAACGGCCGCGCCAGAGCAGGACGATATCCAGCACGATTCCGATCATCACCGAGACCGCGATCCAAAGGTAGTATCTATCCAAAACGGGATCGGTAAAAAGATTCACACCGTATTTGGCGGTGAAGCCGCCGCTCGTTCCAAAGGCAAGTAAAAAAGCCAGGAAGATCGTCCCGAAAACGATGCGGACAATCTGTTCAGCGCGGTGGATAGGTTTGTCTTTATAAGGAGGGGGCAGGGCGAGCGGGTCGAAATCTTTCTTTTCGAAATCTGGGTGGACGTTGAGCCACTGCATGATGGCAAATACCAATACAAGGCAACCCAGCGCGCCGGGGATGCTTTCCAATATTTGCAGGAATACCCGTACGAAGGAATCAGCCTGATGTGAAACGGCGACAGAGACCACGGCCGCGATCAATTGTCCGCCGATGGTTGCCGCTAAAACGATCCCAAGAATGAATTGAAAGAAAGGAAACAGTTCCGGGCCGATCAGATATTGCCCTTCAGGATAGTAGGAGGCAGCGACTTTTCTGGGCGCGCCCATTTCCTTGATCATCTGAATGATGGCCTCTTCTCTCGGCTGGCCGTTTGCTTGCGCCTCCAGTGAGTTGTTGAGGGATGAGCGTAATTCTGACAGGATGTCCGCTCTTTTGTTGGCAGGCAGGTGCCGGCCGATTTCCTGTAAATATCGTTCGATGAGTTCCATGTTTGTCTCCTTACTTTACATCTGCAAGCAATCTTTCCATGCTCTTTGCCAGAGAACGCCACTCCATTACTAGAATTCCTTCAAGGCTGCTTTTCCGGTCTTGTTGATCACATAATAACGTCTGGGGCGCGAGCCTTCCACATTCCATTTGCTATCGAGCAGACCCTGAGACTCGAGCCTTCGAAGCAGTGGATATAACGTGCCCTGATCGATCTCAAGACCGCGCTCTTCGAGCTGATTGATCAAGGCATATCCATACTTTTCATCGTCCAATTGGCTGAGGGCCGCCAGAATCAGGGCGCCACGCCGGAGTTCCTGTACGACGTTTTCGACCGTTGATGGGGATTGGATGTTCTTTACCATGTGTGAGATTATACTGTGTATTACATAGTATTGTCAATAGCTACTGATCCGAGAAAACAAAAAACCCCTCCGTGAGAGCGGGGTAGAGTGAACAACAAAGTATGGATTAATAAAGAATAATCATGCAAGGACAACCTTCCGATTGCCATAGATAAAGACCATGAGAATAATCGCTTCAAGGATCAGGTCTGCCATAATGATAAACATAATCGAACCGGGGCCAATCAAGGCAAAAGCCTGACCGATCAACCAGGGCAGCAACATGCCTCCAATTCCTGCACCGACCAGAAACCAGCCGGTAATCGTGCCGGTGACGCGCATGCCTTTTACCGGCCAGCATCAGAATGTTCGGGAAAATGGATGCCATCGAGAATCCAAGAATGGAACTGCCGATCCATAGTAGCGGAGCGGAAGCGCGTCCGATGATGATCAGGACCAGGCCAGCAAAGCAGCCAGCTAGGTCTGTGAAAAGAATCGTACGAGGAGACGCGCGGCCTGCAACCCAGATGCCAAGCAATCGTCCAATCGTGAACAATCCCCAAAAGGCAGAAGTTAGATACGCGGCAGTGATGGTTGTCGCAAGATTTAATGTGATGGCGTAGGTGTAAAGCCAGTTGGAAAAGCCCACTTCGGCACCGACGTATAAAACGAAAGCCAGCACGATCAGCAGGACAGGCAGGAGGGCGATTGCCGAATGGTTATTATCGTCGGTCGTTAGATGTGGGGGCGGTTCAGGCAAAAACCAAAACCAGACGGCCAGCGGAAAACTCAACAAGGCGATGGTCCAGAAGGCCCAATAGATCTCGTGCGTGATCGAGATGATCTGCGCTAGCAAAATGGGCGAGAGGAACGATCCAACACCGAAAGAAAAATGCAAGCCGTTCATGAAGGGGCCAACCTCTTCGCCATGCACCCATTGCAAAAGTGTGTTGCAGCCTACATCCAGCACACCCTTGCCGAGACCCATTATCAGAGCCGCCAACAAAAGAAGCCATAATGTAGATGCGATGGGATAGACTGCCACGGCGCTGAGCATGACCAACATGGCCAACGCAATGAGGCGATGACCGGGGACGCGGTCATAAGCTCTGCCGCCGATGAGAGAACCAAGCAGGTAACCCAGCGCGCCGAAGACAAAGATCAGACCGATTCGCTCAAGCGAACTGGAGGTATGCTTTGCAAGCGTCGGCAGGCTGGGGCCTTCGGCCGCGCTGGCCAGCCCCAGAACGATGAAAGATAGATAGTAGGCCGCGGTGAGCATCAGCGACTGGACAGGTTTAGTGGTTTGATTGGGCATGGCGCTTTACTGCTCCTTGAATAAATATCCGCACAAGAACTTATTGTAGCAGGGTGGAAACCGGTATCTTGATTTAAAAAATTACGCAGTACTCTTTAATATAGCAGGGAAACAAAAACCCCTCGTTCTATTGCTTCTTGCAAAAAACTCTAAATTGCCTGATAAGTTTTTACGGATGAAACATGGATACTTGTGTTTAGATATTTACGCAGCACGCTGTAAGCGATGCGCGAGGCGCCGCGAGGCGGCGTGAACGAGATAAATGGTCAATCGAACGATGGCTTGCAGAAAAAAGCGCTCTGGAGTGCCTTATAGCCCGAGGCGACCTTGCATTTCATTGATGGCGGCAATGGCATCCTGCGGCCCCGAGCTATAAATCTCACGGTGAAGTTTGATCGCTCCGAGTTTGTCTCCCTTTTTGAGCAGTTCAACAACGCGCGGATCATCTGTCGGATCGGATTCCGGCACAAACTCGACGCCCAGATGTTTGTATAAAAATGCAACCTGTCCCTCAAGTTGAATGACGCGCCTGCTCAGGTTGTGAATCATCTCTATGTCTGTCGGCATGTTATTTTCTCCTCTTTGATTTGAATTTTTTGCAGTGTACTTGTTGTTTGGGGAAGAGTTTATCCACCAAAAGTAATGAAAGAAGCCTTTGGTTATCATGCCAAAGACTTCTCTATCATTTTGAACTTATCATCTTGAGCGCAGCTTGCTTCATGTGTGCTAGCACTCCGATGAAGCCATTGATGCGTTGTTGCGTGATGGCTTCTTCGAGTTTCATTGGTGCGAAAAAATCCGTCGGGACAGACAAAATCTCTTCGGCTTGTGAGCCGTTGAGGCCGTTGGCGAGGATGGCTGCCAAGCCGCGCACGGTCGGCGATTGAGGCGGAATGTCGAAATGGAAGATGATCCCATTACCAGCTTGTTTCTCCGCAATCAATTGCACAGGCGTCATACATTCGGGAACGGGATCCATTTTGTCGCGTTCGGCCTTGAGACGTTCGGGTAATGGCGGTAGTGACTCGGAATAGGCAATCAAGGATTCGACCTTTTCTTCGCGCGTCATGCTAGCGAAGTCGTCCACGATCTCTTGTAGTTTGGGAGGAAGATTAGGCATAATAAGGTGTAAGATTTCTTAACACTAAGGACACTAAGTGCACAAATTTTTTAAACCTTTTCCTTCCTGTGCTTGGTGTCCTTTGTGTTGAGAGATGGTTTTACTTTTCAATCGGCGCGTTGACTAGGTTGCCCCATTCAGTCCAAGAACCATCATAGTTCTTGACCTTTGGGTAACCCAGGAGGTACTTTAGTACGAACCATGTTAGAGAGGAACGTTCGCCAATCCGGCAATAGGCGATGACCTCATCATCAGGCTTGATGCCTTTGCCTTCGTAAAGGGCGCGCAGTTGCTCGTCGCTCTTGAAGGTGCTGTCGGCTTCATTGACCGCCTGCGCCCACGGGATGCTGACCGCACCCGGAATGTGTCCGCCGCGCGAGGCACCTTCCTGTGGATAATTGGGCATGGAGATCAATTCGCCGGAATATTCCTTCGGCGAGCGGACATCCACGAGCGGTTTCTTGGAACTGCTTTGCTTCAGCACTTCATCACGGAAGGCACGGATGGATGAGTCGGCTTCCTTTGCCTTATATGTTGTTCGAGTATAGGACGGGACATCTTTCATGAACGCGCGTTTTTCTTGTTCCCACTTGGCGCGCCCGCCGTTCATGATCTTGACGTTCTTATGTCCATAATATTGAAAGAGCCACAAAGCGTAGCAGGCGAACCAGTTTGACTTGTCGCCGTAAAAGACGACCGTCGTGTCGTTGCTGATGCCGAGATTGGAATTTACTTCCTCGAATTTTTCCCTGCTGAGGAAATCGCGTCGGAGCGGATGCTGGAGCGTGGAGAACCAATCGATTTGCACCGCGCCGGGGACGTGACCGGTGGCGTAAAGCAGTGCGTCCTCGTCCGATTCAATGATGCGGACCTTGGGATCACTTGAATGGGCTGCGACCCAATCGGTTTCGACCAGATATTCAGGGTGAGCGTACGACATATATGCTCTCCTTTGGTTTTTTGTGTCACACCTGCACTTGCAGCGCAGGTGTTGCGAGCGAAGCGTGGCAATCTCCGGTAACAACAAACTAAATTTTAGAGGAGATTGCTTGATCGTGCTTCGCGATCCTAGTAATAACATCGTGAAATTAAATAAAAGGCAGTCAACGGTCAAACCATCCTGAAACAAACCGGGATAAAAAACGGCGGACAAAACGTCAGCGCAATTGTGTGCGCGGGGATCGTCCACCGTGGAGAGCCGTTGACTGCTTTCGAATGATCTCAGGCGGTGGTTACGACCCCCGCCTCAGACAGGAGCAAATGTTGAGGGTATTCATATATGTCTAAAGATGGCAGTTATTTTATGATTCTTACGAATGTTGTCAAGTCGAAAATTATGTCTTGGGCTTCGTTCTCAAACAATCGGGCAAAGCCAGAATAGGGTCTCAAGGGAATGACCTCGAAGCGGATCAACCCCTCTTTAACCAATGGCAGGGATTGCAATACCCGCTGCGCTTCTATTGGATCAGCGCATTCGAGCATCAAAACGGCCTCCGTCCGGTCGGCCCGGAAATAAGTTTCGCGGATCAATCCATCTTGGACAAACTGCCAGACCAGTGCGGCTTCAGCCTTGAGATACGGCGCGAATTGTTCTGACTTGATGCCTTCGATCTCTGTTTCCATGGCAAGGATTTTCATGTTTCCTCCGCAATGAGTGTAGGTAATGATAGTATCATAAACATAAAACCCCGCCGTGAGGCAAGCCGAATGAGATAAATGGTCAAGAGAAGGATGAGTGGAAGACGAGCGAAGGATGAACGCAGAAAAAACGCCCTTGAGCGCCTTATATCCCGAGCCACCTTTTGATTTCATCTTTTGTGAGTTAGTGATTATCCACCAAAAGTATTACTTTGCTTGAAGGAAACAAAATCCCGCCGTGAGGCGGGGTTTTGCCTTATTGCTATTGGGTTAAGACAATTACATAGCCGGTGGTTTAACACCGAGTTGACTAAGGATCGCCATCAGGCCGGCGCCTTCAATCGGTGTGCCAGCCCAGGAAGTAACCCTATCCCCTTTGACGGTCACTTTGCCATATTCTTTTGCAGCGGCAAAAGATTAGTTCGTGGCCGGGATCACGCCCATGTGCATGCCTGTCAAGTCAAAGTCGCCGGAGTTCGTTCCTTTAAGTTGGGCAGAGAACTTCGCTATTTCGCCATCCATGCTTTCCACTTTGTAATGATAATCAAGGTTGGGGAAAGCCTATTTCAGACTTACGCTCATCCCCATCCGGCTTCAGCATTGATCGGTTCAGGGACGGGACCGCTGAATTGAAAGTCGTGGGAGAGGAATGACTTGGCTTTATCGAAATCACCCTGTTGGACGGAATCCATCTAGGGCTTGAACAGTTGCTTCTGAATCCATAATATTTCTCCTTCATTTCTAAAAGTAGTGACACGATCCGATGCGCTTGGGTCTTAATGGATGTTCGCTGTGAAACAACCTCCGTTTCCCCCAAATGAGAACTACATTGTTTATGTAAAACCTGTATCACTGTAACACACTAACCGATCAAAATACGCGGCAATAAACCCCTTCGTAAGGCGGGGAAGATTTTTTTACTTAAACTAGCTTCTTATCTACGCCTCTTGGTAAGAGCTTTATTGGTCTTTCATAAGGTATACTTAATTCGTGCTTTAATGGTGAGTTATTCTTTATTAGATGTCTAATCTTTCTGTCTTGCTTTCGCATCAAATCGGTTTTATTTATTAAATCTTTTGACTCCGCGGACTGTATAGCAAGATTTGTATCTATCGGAAGGTCGTTGGCATAATCTTTAAGAATGATGTCAAAGGAATCTCTCACACCAAAGTCAATGTGAGTAACATTGAGGAAGAATATAGCATAGGCCTTCAATATCACAGGTTGGTCGCTATATGAGATTCGAAGATAGCGCAAGGTTTTTTCTGTAATTTCTGATCAAGTGTTACCTCGCCCTATCCTTGTTTTGCATCAGTTTCCTAGTTTCGCACCTTGGAAGCTCATATATCTTGTTCGATATAGAAATCTTGATCTGTTACTTGAGTTTAGAGTTCGTGGAACCTTAACAAAAGTGGAACTTGCTGATAAAGTTTTTGTGTGAAGAAAACAAAAATCAGCGAGTTCCGAAAAGCAGTATACCAAAGTCTGAAGAAACGAGCGGATATCTTATTCGACTTGATGGACGCCCTGACTGTGGCAGGCCAGCTGAGTTCGCCAGTGGCCTTGAGCGAACAGAAGCCATTCCGGCGAAAGTTCGAGAGTGTGTACGACGGATTAGAAAACGGTGAGATGGACATCGGAGAAATTCTTTCACTCTTGCCAGATGGTGTGCCGGAAGACAGCGAAACGATCGCAGGCTATAAAGTCTATGCAGTGGATGCAACTGCTAACGAACATGAAGAAGCCGAGACCTTACCGGATCGCAGTGCGTTGAAATCCAATCAGAGCGAGCCGTTGCGCTATGGTCATAAGTATTCCTGGGTGGCACGATTAATCCATTTCGGGACTTCGTGGGCGGCGCCAGTGGATGTAGAACGCATTAGTACCGAGAGTACAGATACGAAGCTGGCAGCGGTATAGATACAGGAATTGGATCTCCGGGATAGGCAAGCGAAAGTCATCGTGGCGGACAGCCGGTACCAAGACTGCCAGTTTCTAGGTATTTTCGAGCAGTTCCAGCATACTTTTGCTCTGATCCGCTTGCGTGGCAATGGTGTCTTGTATGAAGAGCCGAAGCAGAAACCGAAAGGCAGTCGCGGCGCTCCCCGCAAGCATGGTCCGTCTTTCAAATTGAATAGCGCTCATCGTACCGCCAATCGTCGTGAGACCTTCCAGCTCGGAGAGCAGACGGTACGGGTGCAAGTCTGGCAGAAACTCCACTTCAAGAAACTGGCCGCTTTCGTCGGCACACTGGTTCAGATCGAATTTCTCAAAGCCGATGGCACGCCGCGTTATAAACGACCAATGTGGTTATGGTGGACCGGACCGCAGAGCGTGGCGCTTTCCGATCTTTGCCGCATGTATCTTTGGCGGTTTGCGATTGAGCATCTGTTTCGATTTCTCAAACAGCACATGGGACTCAATTCCAATCGTTCGCCCAATCTGGTGAGTGCCAACAGTGGATGTGGCTGTGTGCCTTGGCCTATTGGCAGTTATTACTGATGCGCGATCAAGTGAAGGCGAATTGTCCGGCTTGGTACCCACAAAGAGCCGATGACCTCACAACCCTCACGCCTTATCAGGTACAACGTTCGGCTTTTGCATTTTTGTTGGAGTTGGGCACACCGGCCGCGACTGCCAGACCCGCCGGAAAAGGTACGGGCAGACCCAAGAATTATCACCCGGCTCCGCGCCCTCGCTATCCAGTGATTTTCAAGAGCAAAAAAACATCCAAATCCTTGGTTGCCAGTCCGTAATTGGTATTTGCTTTTCTGTTTTTAAGGTTCAGTTCGATTGCACTTTCTTTGGGTTCTATTCGGCTACTCTAAAGTCAAGCTGTTAATTGTATCAAACTAAATTGCTTATCTATTTCTTGGTTGCGTGATTTTAGACTAGAGAGATATGCACCTACTTGTAACGTATTATCAGTCTAATAAGTAGGAAAGTAAGTTGAAGATTTTTGCAATATTGTCGCTCGACATACCCCAGTTTTCATCAATTCGAATTTTCCTTTTTCCGCCTAAAAAAAGTTCTCGGAAGTGAGTATTCTTCGATCTGCCTTTCAAAATCAGACCTATCTTGGTTAAATCTTTCCAATTTTAGCTACGACCCCGACGTACTCTTGATGGCCTAGAACTAGTTGCGTTTTGGCTTATACAAAATCGGCACCCATTTGTGTGGTTCCATGAGCGTGTTCTACATCAACAACATCAGGAATTTTTCCAAGAATGATTTCTAATAGGGGATGAAAATCCTTTAGCTCATTCTTGATTGATTCGATTTTCGTTTTCTTATAATCGCTTATATAGTCGAGGCCCGTCTCTGTATATAAATTTCAGCATTCTAATCAATAACATGTGTAATTGTTCTCCAAGTTTATTCTAACCGGCATTTGACATCCTTTTTTCATGTAACCAACTAGCTTGCCGGTAGCTAGGTCCACGGTAGCTCGACACTTGCTCCACCCTAGCTCCACGTGACGCCACGTCTCGTCCACAAGGAGCCGCACAGTGCTGGACGGCTTTTCTGCTGAAAGCCATTGGCAAACAGTGACAAAATTCCATTTGACATTCTCTACTTGCCGCACTATAATAAAGTTGTCAGACAACTTAGTGAATCGTATGACAACCCTTCTCATCAAGAATGCTCAGATCGTTACGATGGACGACCGTCAGCGGGAAATCCCCGAGGGTGGTCTTTTCATGCGTGACGGCTTCATCGAACAGGTTGGCGCCGCGAAAGAACTGCCTCAGTCCGCCGATGAAGTGCTCGACCTCAAAGGTTATGTCGTTCTGCCCGGCCTGATCAACACGCATCATCACTTTTACCAGACCCTCACACGCGCCGTCCCGGCCGCGCAGGATGCCAATCTCTTCAACTGGCTCAAAACCTTATATTCGATTTGGGCGCGCATGAACGCTGACGATATTTTCATATCGACTGAGACTGCGCTCGCAGAATTAGCTTTATCGGGATGCACGACTGCCTCCGATCATCTTTACCTTTTCCCCAACGGGTCAAAACTCGACGATGAAATTGCCGCTGCTAAAGTGATCGGACTCCGCATCCAGGCTTCGCGCGGCTCGATGAGCCTCGGCGAATCCCAAGGCGGACTTCCGCCGGATTCCGTTGTGGATAGCGAAGACTCCATCCTGAAAGATTCCCAACGGCTCATCCAGAAGTATCATGATTTCAAACCCGGCGCGTTCGTTCAAATTGTTTTAGCACCATGCTCGCCGTTTAGCGTGACTGGTGAACTGATGAAACAATCCGCCAAGCTGGCGCGTGAATATAAAGTTCATCTTCACACGCATTTGGCCGAGACCGAAGACGAAGAACAATTCTGCTTGCAGAAGTTTGGTCATCGTCCGGTTGGATACATGCAGGAAGTGGGTTGGATCGGCGATGATGTTTGGTTCGCACACGCGGTGTGGGTCAATGTGGAAGAAATAAAAACATTTGCAAAACATAAATGCGGCGTAGCACACTGCCCGACATCGAATATGCGACTTGCTTCCGGCATCGCACCGATTAAGGAATATAGGGAAGCTGGGGTCAATGTGGGCCTCGGCGTAGACGGCTCTGCTTCGAATGATGGTTCGCATTTGTTGGCTGAAGTGCGACAAGCAATGCTTTTGTCACGTGTCCAAGAAGGCATTACCGGTTATTCTTTATCCAACGATCCGAACCGAAAGCTGATGACCGCACGCGATGCTTTATACCTTGGCACGCGCGGAGGGGCAGCTGTGGTTGGTCGTACCGATATCGGTTCACTTGAAAAAGGCAAATGTGCCGATTTCTTCGCGGTCAATATGAACAAGCTGGACTTCGCAGGTGCATTGCATGATCCGGTATCGGCGCTGGTTTTCTGCCAGCCGGTCAAAGTGGATTACACGGTGGTCGGTGGGAAGTTTGTTGTGAAAGAAGGTAAGTTGGTAACTGTAGACGAACTTAAGTTGATCGAGAAACATAATCAAGCTGCAAAAAGACTTTTGAATGCATAAGAAAAATCGTACGCGAATTGCGCGGATGAGACGGATGAACACGGATACTTTTTCAAAATTCTATCCGTGTCAATCCGTTCAATCTGCGTAACCCGTGTTCGAAAGATTTTGGAGATATATCATGCCTAATTCTGCTAAATTGACTCATTCCCTTGTTGATGTTGCCATGGGCCGCAAACCTGCTGATCTTGTGATCCATAATGGTCAATGGGTCTGTGTGCAATCGGGCGAGATCATTCCTCATACCGATGTTGCCATCGTCGGCGGACATGTTGCCTTTGTCGGGCCGGATGCGAAACACACGATTGGCAAAGGTACTCAAGTCATCGAAGCGCGCGGACGCTATCTTGTTCCCGGTCTGCTCGACGCGCACATGCATGTTGAATCAGGCATGGTCACGGTCACGGAATTTGTGCGCGCCGTTGTGCCGCATGGAACGACCGGCATGTTCATTGATCCGCATGAGATGGCAAATATCTTCGGACTCAAAGGCGTCAAGCTGATGGTGGATGAAGCCGCCAAACAGCCCATCCATGTTTGGGTGCAGATGCCTTCCTGTGTTCCATCTTCACCGGGGTTTGAAACACCGGGCGCGTCCATCGGCCCGGAAGAAGTTGCCGAAGCGATGACGTGGCCCGGCATCATTGGCCTGGGCGAAATGATGAACTTCGTCGGCGTGTTCAATGGCGATGACAAAATGATCTCTGAAATGGCCGCCACACAGTGCCGCAGATAAAACCATCGGCGGTCATTATCCCTCGCCTGATCTCGGACTTCCGTTTCACGGATATGTGGCGGGCGGCCCGGAAGATGATCACGAAGGTACGCGTTTGGAAGATGCAGTTGCACGCGTTCGTCAGGGGATGAAAGCGATGCTGCGTTACGGCTCGGCCTGGCATGATGTTGAATCGCAATTGGGTGCGATCACGCATCTCAGTCTGGAACTCGAGGCGGTTCATCCTTTGTACCGATGATTCTCACGCCCAAACTTTGTCAGAGGATGGACACATGGATCGCGTTTTGCGTCACGCCATCGGTCATGGACTGGAACCGATGACCGCCATCCAGATGTGCACCATCAATGCCGCTGAACATTTCGGCCTGACGCGTGAGATGGGCATGATTGCCCCCGGCAGGTGGGCAGATGTGGTTCTCGTCAAGGATTTGTTTGACTTTAAAGCGGATTTGGTGATCGCGAAAGGCATAGTGATTGCAGAGAATGGCAAGTGGAAGGTGGAACTGCCCGGCTTTTCCTATCCGTCCTGGGTGAAGAATTCGGTGCATCTTAATAAAAAACTGGAAGCGAAAGATTTTGTCCTGCGCGCACCGAAGGGACATACCGACAATGTTAAAGCCCACGTGATTGGCGTCATTGAGAATCAGGCACCGACTCGTCATCTGATGATGACGCTTCCGGTGAACGATGATGAGGTGCGCGCCTCACAGCTCACTCGTTATTCGTCAGCGGATGTTGCCAAGATTGCGCTGGTACAACGACACAAAGGCATGAGCGGGATTACGGTGGGATTGGTCAGCGGCTTTGGTTTTACCGAGAAATGTGCCATTGCTTCGACAGTTGCGCATGACAGCCATCATATGATCGTCGTTGGCACGGATGACGAGGAGATGGCAATTGCCGCCAATAAACTCGCGGAAGTCGGCGGCGGACAAATGGTCGTGAAAGATGGCGAAGTGATTGGACTGGTTGAGTTGGAGATTGCCGGCTTGATGTCCACGGAGAGAGCCGATGTGGTCGCGAAGAAAGCCGAAACGGTGTTGGCTGGTTTCAGGGCATGCGGCTGCAAACTCAATAATCCCAACATGCAGTTATCGCTTTTGGCTTTGGTGGTGATCCCTGAATTGCGCATCTCCGATAAAGGTTTGGTGGATGTGACCAAGTTCGATTTCATTCCTGTTTTGGAGAAATAAAAATGCCACATTTTCCTTTTCAAAGATTGCAAGCTGATCTCGCTGCATTAATTTCTAAAACCAGAGCGGGTGACCGTCTTCCGTCCGAACCCGATCTCGCAAAACAACTCGGTGTTTCGCGTGCAACTCTGCGCGAGGCCATGCGGACATTTGAAACGCAGGGATTGATTCACCGGACGGCAGGGCGCGGGAACATTTGTCGTTGGGCAAATGTCTGTCATGGAAGCCGGCTTGGAATTGCTCGAAAGCCTGGACACGATGGCGGAACGGCTTGGGTTGGAAGTAACGGTGAGCGATTTGCACGTCGAAAGCATTCCTGCGGATAAAGAATATGCCGCGGCATTGAATGTACCGCCTTTCGACGAAACTGACGCGCGTCCGCCGTGTGATGCGCGCGGATGGCCGTCCGGTGGCGCTTTTGGTCGATTGTCTTCCCGAAGAGGTACTCAAGCCTTCGCAGCTGCCCGTTTCATTCAAGGGATCGGTGTTGGATTTTTTGATTGATCGTGGTGACCACCTTACCGTCTCGCGGGCCGCGATCTCTGCCATTGATGCCACAGCCGATGTTGCAAAGCCGCTCGAAATTCAGCGCGGCGATGTGTTGCTGCAATTTGTCTCGCAGTTATATAACTCTGCCGGGAAAGTGATTGATTATTCATCCAGTTATTTCATTCCGGGATATTTCCGCTTTCACGTCAATCGCCGTGTGGGAGTGGGAGGATGAATTAGTCGGAGGAGTTTGTTTCAATGAGGGTCCAACAAGTCGAACAGGTTTCTGAAACCTGTCGAACTTGATGACTGAGTAAGACGCTAAAGAAGGAAACACTGAAGTAACAGAAGTCTTTAACGTCAAAAAATTCAACCAATAGTTTAGGAGGTTCGTATGCGTAGTTTTGCAGGTCGTGATATTCTGTCGCTGAAGGATTTCGAGCGCAATGAGTTTTTCCAGGTGCTCGATGTCGCACTGAAAATGGAACCCATCGCGAGGTCCAGAAAGAACGTGGATTTGCTCAAGGAGAAGACTCTGGTAACAGCCTTCTACCAGCCGTCCACGCGCACGCGCCTCGCCCATGAAGGTGCGATGCATCGTCTTGGCGGACACGTGACAGGTTTCTCTGACGCCAAAAACACCCGCGCCGGTGACTTCTATCAGGAGTTGATCAAGGACACGGTCAAGATGCTGGAGTTCTATGGCGATGTGATCGTGATGCGCCACTTCCAGCAGGGTGCGCCGCATGAAGCTGCCAAATGGGCGAGCATCCCGATCATCAACGGCGGCGACGGCTGGGGCGAGCACCCAACTCAAATCCTGACCGATCTTTATACCGTCTGGCGCGAGAAGGGCCGCATTGATGGATTGAAGTGGCTGGCCGTCGGCGATATGCGCATGAGGACGATGCATTCGCTGGCTTATGCGTTGACCCAGTTCGATTGCCCCATCACTTTTGTATCGCCGCCCGAAATGAGTTTGACCGAGGAGTTCAAGAAGGAACTCAAGGATTACAGCTTGAACTATAAGGAAGTCGATCACGTTGAAAAAGCCATCGCCGAAGCCGATGTGATTTTGGTCGAGCCGGTTGTGCAACCCGATTACACCAAGTAGCCGTGATGAGCGTTCAGGCAAGGATGTCGGGCTGACTCCTGCCAACTATAAGATCACACGCGAACTGTTGGAGAAGAAAGCCAAGTCTGATGCGATCCTTCTGCATTCCCTGCCGCGTATGGATGAAATCCCAACCGATGTGGACATCACACATTGGTCACGTTACTGGCAGGAAGCGTTCAACGGCGTGGTCATGCGCATGGCGCTGTTGGCACTCGTGCTCGGCGCGATGGAATAAATTGTTGACCTATCCTCTTCGCCCCTTCCCTTTAGGGAAGGGGAATAGGGCTAGGTTTTACATAGATAAGGAGATTAATTTATGCAAACCAACTTACATGGCCGAGATTTGATCGGCGACCTTGACTTCAGCAAAGAGGAAGTCGAGACGGTTCTGGATGTGGCGTTCGATCTAAAGCGCAAACGCGCCCTCGGCGAACCTCATGCTTATCTGCGCGACAAAGTGCTGGCGATGTTGTTCTTCTTCTCCAGCACTCGCACGCGTGGTTCGTTTGAAGCGGGCATTGATCAGCTTGGTGGTCACGCGGCTTTCATCGAAAGCAAGACGACGCAAATCGCACACGGCGATACGCCGGTTGAAATCGGCGAAATCTTTGGCCGCTACTTTGATGGCCTCGCCATCCGCCACGTGGACTGGAAGATTGGCAATAAATACATCAATGATGTTGCCAAATATTCGCGCTCGCCGGTATTCAACATGCAGTGCGAAATCTATCATCCCTTCCAATGCCTTGCGGATTTAATGACCATCATCGAAAAGAAAGGCCGCGACTTACGCAAGAGGAAGATGGTTGTTTCGTGGGCTTACGCGGCTTCCTATCAGAAACCGATTTCGGTCCCGCAATCTTTGATTCTACAAATGCCTCGCTTCGGCATGGACGTTGTGCTGGCTCATCCACCGGAATTTAAACTCATGCCTGATATTGTGAACGCGGCACAGGAACAAGCGAAAAAGTTCCACACCGGCTTTGAAATTATTTCCGACCCGAACGGCATGGAAAAAGCCTTCAAGGATGCCGATGTAGTTTATGCCAAATCGTGGGGCGCCATGATGACCACGGAAGACGTAAATGAAGGTGCGAAGATCATTGACAAGTACAAACACTGGATCACCGATGAAAAGAAAATGAAGCTCGCCAAGGACGATTCGATTTACATGCATCCGCTGCCTGCTGACCGTGACGTTGAGGTTGCCAGCGCTGTGATGGATGGTCCGCATTCGGTGGTATTCGATGAGGCCGAGAATCGCTTGCACGCACAAAAAGCCGTCATGGCTTTGACGATGGCGTAGAGGAGATAGTTATGGCCAAGAAAAAAGTTGCGGTTATTGCAATCGGTGGGAATTCCCTGATCAAAGATCCCAAGCATCAAAGCGTTGAGGATCAATATGAAGCTGCAAAGGAATCCGCTCTCCACATCGCGGACATGATCGAAGCCGGTTACGAAGTCGTGATCGGACACGGCAACGGCCCGCAGGTCGGATTCATTTTGCGCCGCTCTGAGATTGCCGCCAAAGCCGAAGGCATGCACGAAATCCCGCTCGATGTGTGCGGCGCGGACAGTCAGGGTGCGATTGGTTATGCTTTACAGCAAAACCTCCAGAACGAATTGAAGCGCCGCGGTATCAAGAAGTCTGTCGCCACCGTCGTGACTCAAACCTTGGTGGATCGCGATGATCCGGCCTTCAAGAATCCATCCAAGCCGATTGGCGGCTTCATGGATGAGGCCGAAGGCAAGCGCCGTCAGAAAGAAATGAATTGGACCGTTGTCGAAGACGCCGGACGAGGTTGGAGAAGAGTTGTCGCTTCGCCGCTGCCGAAAGAAATCGTCGAGATTGACGCGATCAAAGCCCTCATCAGTGCGGGAGTGATTGTTATCTCGACTGGCGGTGGAGGCATTCCCGTTATCCGCAATGCCAAAGGCGATCTTGAAGGTGTGGCCGCCGTGATTGATAAGGATTTCGGCTCGAGCTTATTAGCCAATAATGTTGGAGCGGAATTGTTCCTCATTTCAACAGCGGTCGAGAAAGTCGCGTTGAATTTTGGCAAGCCCGATCAGAAGTGGCTCGATAAGATTACGCTGGCTGAAGCGAAGAAATATCTTGCGGAAGGCACGCACTTCGCGAAAGGTTCGATGGCGCCCAAAGTCCAGGCCATCATTCGCTTCCTCGAAGCCGGAGGCAAACAGGCTCTCATCACCAACCCCGAAAACATTGGCCGCGCCTTGAAAGGCGAGACCGGTACCTGGATTGTTCTGGGATAATTCTCCCCGTTTAAAACTGCGGATTGGTCTGACATGTTGCTGGTCGCATGTCAGACCAATCCTGATATTCGTCCATTAAAATGCGCTTGACAAGCCCATCGCGAATCGGTAACATACATCGTTCTTATGCTTCCATCTCCGCGCGTCCTTTTGACTATAGACTACGAACCGTGGTTCGCACTTTCCCGCCGTTACGATAAATTGGAAAATTCCATCGAGCGCCGCAACTTGGACGGTGGATTCACATTACAGGCCATTGATCCCATCCTTGAAAAGCTTGGTGGGTCGAAAATCAGTTTTTATCTCGTCGGCGAAATCGCGGAATGGTATTCGGAGATTCCGCAAAAAATCGTAGGCGCGGGAAATGAGCTTGGCCTTCATTGTCAAATTCATCGGCCGCTGGTTGGCATGGATGAGCTGGCCACGGATATTCGAGCCAGCGCATCGTGGGTAAAGAATTATGGCGTTCGAGGGTATCGTGCTCCCATGGTCGGAATAAGCGAGGCGGCTTATTCACTGCTTGAAGAATCAGGATTTGTTTATAGTTCTTCCATCTACGCTCCGGCGGGAACGCTTTTTCAAAAAGGACGGGTCTGGGAGATTCCCGTTAGTACATTGCGCTTCGGACGCGGCGAGAGAACTTATGTTGCTCCTCGCCAATTCACCTGGAGTTTGCTTTTGAGCGGGGAATATCCTTATGGATCGAGTTTCAACATTGGGCTCATGAGCAAAACGATTTTATATATTCTGGAAAATGAATTGAAAAAGGGATTCAGCCCGGTGCTGTTTATGCATCCTTATGAGATCGTGCGTCCCTCTCACTGGGCTTCCCGCATCGGGCGGGACGTGATGCGAAATCCGTTATTGTGGCCTTTCACTTGGAATAAAGCCGGATTTCTCACCATCCGTTCTTCGGAACTTTCCTGTGTCGCCGCTTGGAACGTATCTTGACGAAATGCTGATGGCGCAAGGAACGCAAGATGTCTGAGATACGCGTCCGTAAGTTGGCACGGGATGAGGCGGCGGCTTGGCCCGAGGCGCTTGAGTCGTCCGCCACATTCACTGCGCTCGATCCGTGGTCCACATCTTGTTCAGCAAACTTATGGATATGAAATTCATCGCTTCGAAGCCATACAGAACGATGAAGTTAAGGGAATACTTGTCCTCACTCATGTGCACCATCCCATCTTTGGAAATTATCTTACAACCTCTCCCTTTGGGAGTTATGGCGGTTTTGCCTATTTATCTGCAGAGGCACGCGATGCGTTGTTGGAAGAGGCGCGTCGTCTTGGTGAATGAGGTGGGCGTTGAATACGCGGTTCTCCGTTTTGTGGATGATGGCAGTACGCCACCGGCCCCGTGGCAACAACATCCAATTTATTCCACCTACCTGATGGATTTGCCTGGCCACGCGGAAGAGTTGTGGGATAGTCTTGGTTCGCAGTATCGCAATCATATTCGCAAGTCGCTCAAAAAGGGTTTTAGCATAAAGTTTGGCCATCTTGATTTGCTCGATGATGCGTATGAGGGTTTGGCGCGCAGTATGCATGAATTGGGCTCACCATATCATAGCAAAATGTATTTGCGGCGGATGGCCAAATTGCTGGGCAATGCGCTTGAATTTGCAGTTGCCCGCGGACCACAAGGAGAATTAGCGGGTGCGGGTGTTTTTATCTCTTCATGGAAATGTTGTTACCAATCTTCACGCGAATATTCTTCGTCAATTCCGCCCTGATTATGCTGGGGATTTCTTATATTGGTCCGTTATTAAGTCATTACAGTGAAAAAGGTTTTTCCACATTAGATATGGGTCGCAGTTTGATGGGTTCAGGCAATGAAACATTCAAACTGAAATGGAAACCCCATAAAAAATTGCTGGCTTACTGGTATGTTTTGCGGCCCGGCGCGACCCTGCCCGAGTTGAATCAAAAGAATCCGAGGTTTCAGTTTGCCATCTGGCTTTGGAAACGACTGCCCGATTTTGTTATTCGTCCGCTGGGACCCTTCTTGATCAAAGGCCTTGCTTGAACATTGTTCCGATGGAATATACTATTCAACCTTTAGGCAATCTTGATGATCATCTATTGGAATGTGTAGCTTTGCTGCACCAGTCTGTGATGCATCTTTTGTTGACTGATATGGGCTTTCCAATGATCTTGCGATACTATCAGATTGCCAAGATTCGATCCTTCAGTCATTGGCTTTTGTGCGGTTTCTCCTGCTCAGGAAATCCTTGGATGGGTTGTTGGCTCTCCTAACCCTTACCTGCTTAAATGCTCGCATGCAAAAGCCTCTCTCTTGGTTTTTTAAGCAGATGATTTATCTTGCAATTAAGCGCCCGCTGGTATTTATGCAAGTTTTGTTTTCTGTATTTTATCCATCTCAAAAAAATCTTCCTGCCCATACTATTGAATTGACTTATATCGGCGTTGCTCCTGATGTCGCAAGGCAGGGGAATAGGGCGCATCCTGTTGAATGCTTTTACGGAGGCAAGTCGTTCATGGGGATACTGGTTCATCGAACTTACGACGGAGACGGATAATCTTCATGCGCTGGCTTTGTATGAAAAATCTGGATTTACGTGTAAAAAGAACTTTTAGGGAAGGCCGATTTGAGCGTTGTCGCATGGAACGAAAGCTGCTGTCGTCATGAAAAGATTTCTGAAGAAACTTGAGGCTTTATCTTTCTCAGAACGCAGTATTCCTTATCTGTTGCTGGTTGTTGCGATATTGACTTATGGATTGTTTTTCTGGCAACGGGGTTTTTATTGGGATGAAGAGCCGTGGACCTGGATTTATTATCGTCTGGGCCCCGCAATCTTAACGAAAACCTTTTCCACTAGCCGTCCATTTTGGGGAATGATCTATCAGCTCACGTTACCGCATCATTGGTCCGGTTCCGTGGCGCTGGCAGGCGCTGATGGTGATCATGCGCTGGCTGACCGCGTTATTGGTTTGGGCGGTGTTGCGGCAGGTCTGGCCAAAGAATCCTCATCCGGCATTATGGACGAGTTTGTTATTTCTGGTATATCCAGCATTGGGCCAGAACTTTATCGCTTTGATGTACACTCATTTCTACATTGTTCTGAATTGTTTTCTCCTTTCACTTTATCTTTCCATTCTCGCCATTCGCATCCCTTCTCGACGGTTGCCGCTTACCATTGCCGCCGTAGCTTTGGCCCTCGTCAATTTGCTGACGATGGAATATTTTTATTTTCTTGAATTCTTCCGCATCGTTCTATTCTGGTTTGTTCTGGATGAACATTGGAAGGAAAAATTACGGCGCGTGGCTCTGCTTTTCACTCCTTATCTACTTGCATTTCTAGGGGTTTCAATTTGGCGCGCATTCTTTTTTAAAAATCAAAACGCCAGTTACGGTTATACAACTCTATCGCTCATTCGCCAAACTCCGCTGGCCGGTGTGTGGTCGCTCATTCAAAATATTTTCTTTTCCTTTTTGGAAACTGTGCCTCACGCCTGGTTCTTTCCTTTTCAAACTGTTGATGTTTCTTCGCTCGGACCTCGCACCACGGCTCTTGCTTTTGGACTTGCAATTCTCTCCATGTTATTGATCGGCCTTTATCTTTTTTGTTTTTCCCGCTTCGATCAATTTGAAAATAATTGGATCGGGTCAGGCCTTTATCTTGGGCGCGTTCGCCTGGTTGTTTGCGGGTGGATCGTTCTGGCTGGTTGGAATTCAACCTCAACTGCATTTCTCCGAAGATCGTTTCACTATGCCCTTCATGCTTGGCTCCAGTCTGCTAGTCGTTGCCTTAATTGGATTGATAAAAGCCAAGCCAAATATTCAATTTACCCTCCTGGCGCTTTTGATCGGGTTTTCAGTTGGCAAGCAATTTCAAACCAACACGGATTATCGCCGCGATTGGACAACCCAACGTGATTTCTTCTGGCAGATGTCATGGCGTATTCCATCTCTTGCACCCAATTCGGCGATCCTTACTAATGATTTGCCTGTGACGTATTCCAGCGACAATTCTCTTTCCGGACCATTGAACTGGATGTACAGCCCCGCCGGTCAGATGGATCACATCTTGTTCTTCGCATCCATCCGGACCGGAGTTGCTTATCCCGCTCTCGAGCCAAATCTTCCCATCCATATCAATTACCTTCCCAAAATATTCGACGGGAACACATCTCAAGTTGTGGCTGATTCAATTTGATCCACCTTCCTGTCTCCGTGTGCTCGATCCGGAAATCGATTCGCAGAACAAGTTGCTGCCGCAACTGATGAGGCAAGTTGCCGCTTTGAATAATTATTCAATGATCAATGCCAGTGGTCCGTTCATGCCACCGCCCTCCTTCTTTGCTCCTGAGATTCCTCGCGGCTTTTGCTATTATTTCGAGCAAGCCGATCTCGCGCGTCAACGTGGAGATTGGCCGCTTATTGTTAAGCTGGGCAATATTGCATTTGACTTGAATGATTATCCGCACGATCCCGTCGAACGATTTGTGTTCATTGAAGGCTATGCCCATGAAGGAAATTGGTCCAAGGCAAACGAGTTATCGCTTGGAATCTTACAAGGTTTCGCCGAGTTATGTTGGACCGCTGTTGTGTAAGTTGCTGGCAAGGATTAACCGTGATGTTCCGCCTAGCAGCGAGAAACAAAGTAGTCTGAACGAATTAGACACCAAATTTTCCTGTTTGCCGTAAAATCAATATGCATATTTCTTCACAATATGCAAGAGATTACTGATAAAATTATCCAAACAATTGTCGAAAGGAGGCGGCTGGGTACTTGCTATAAAAAGTTGTTGTTCAAGTCTAAACCATATTTGAAAAAGGAGAAGAAACAATGCGTAAGTCAATTTTGCAAGTTGCTATACTCTTGGTGGTTCTAGCAATGGCCGTGTCGGCTTGTGCGCCGGCGGCGACTCCTGCTGCTACACAAGCTCCTGCTGCCACAACCGCGCCGACTATGGCTCCTGCTGCCACAACCGCGCCAACCACGGCTCCTGCTGGCACAACCGCGCCGACCACGGCCCCTGCTGCCACAACCGCGCCAACCACGGCCCCTGCTGCTGCACCGATCGGAACTGCCTTCCCGGCTGGTCAAACTTTCACCATCGGCATGATTCTGGTTGGTCCTTACAATGACTCGGGCTGGAGCCAGGCCACCTACGAAGGCGGCCAGTATGCAGTTTCTAAGATTCCCAATACCAACTTGATCTATATCGACAACGGCTTTAGCCATCAGGGCTCCACACCTGCACAATTAGCTGAGCAGTTGCTCTCCAAAGGCGCCAACCTGATCATCTTCAATTCGGATGATTTCAAGGATGACTCCAATACCTTCGCCAAGAACCATCCGACGATCCCGACCATTATGCTCTCGGGCGATCAGTCCTGGGCGCAAGGTCAGGCCTACCTGAATATCCCCAATATGGCCAATGTCATGGGCCAGATGGAATATATGAAGATGCTGGCGGGATGTGCGGCTGCTATGACCACCCAGACCGGGAAGATCGGCTACTTAGGACCGCTGATCAATGACGAAACCCGCCGTCTATCTTCATCGGCTTATCTGGGCGCGAAGTACTGCTGGACCAATGTCCTGAAGAAAGATCCTTCTGCACTGCAATTCCAGGTCACTTGGATCGGATACTGGTATAACGAGCCAGGTACGACGCTGGATCCGTCCAAGGTCGCCGATGCCTTCTTCAATACTGGCTATGACGTGGTCATGTCGGGCATCGACACTTCCGAGGCTGTGACCGAGGCGAAGAAGATGACCGACGCCGGTGAGAAGGTATGGGCCGTTGGCTATGACTACAAAGGCAACTGCAGCGCGGCACCGGCTGTCTGCTTGGGCGTTCCCTATTTCAACTGGGGGCCGGGGATCACGACCCAGGTTAAGAAGGCGATGGCCGGAACCTTTACCCAAGACTGGCAGTGGTTAGGCCCGAATTGGACCAACCTCACTGATCCGGATACCAGCAACGTCGGCTTCGTGAAGGGACAGGCTCTCAGCCCGGCTGCCTCTAGTGCTGTCGATCAACTGGCCGCGTACTTAGCAGGTGGTCAGACTCTCTGGACTGGCCCGCTGAGCCTGCAGGATGGCAGCCAGTATCTAGCTGCAGGTAGCACTGCTACCCCGCAGCAACTCTGGTACCTGCCGCAATTGCTCCTAGGCATGGCAGGCAGTAGCAAGTAACCCTTTAAGATTGAGGGAAGGCATCTGCCTTCCCTTCCACCCCTATCCCTCTCCCACGTGGGAGAGGGATAGGGTGAGGGAAAAGGATTGACCATGAACATTGAACTGCGCCATATCCATAAATATTTCGGCAAAGTCCATGCCAATGATGATATTGTGCTCAATATTCCTGCAGGCACAATCCAAGGCATTTTGGGGGAAAACGGAGCAGGCAAAAGCACGCTCATGAAAGTTCTTTCAGGTTTTATCCAGGCCGATAGCGGAGAAATTTTGCTGGATGGCAAAGAAGTAATTATCAAGTCACCAGCGGATGCCATTCGATATGGGATTGGGATGTTGCACCAGGATCCGCTGGACTTTCCACCGATGACTCTGCTCGATAATTTTCTGCTTGGACGTGCCGGCGGCCTTTTCCCGGACCGCAAAGCGGCCATGCAAAATTTTCGTGATCTGGCTGATCAATTTGGTTTTTCCCTTGATCCCGAAGCGTATGTCGATTCACTGACCGTCGGTGAGCGGCAACAACTGGAAATCTTGCGTTTGCTTTGGCTGGGAGCACACGTCCTGATTTTGGATGAACCCACCACTGGTATCAGTGCCAGCCAAAAAGATAAATTGTTTGAGACGCTTCGCAAGCTTGCCAAACAAGGTATGACGATCATCTTTGTTTCCCACAAATTGGAAGATGTTGAAGTGTTGTGCCATAAAGTTGCTGTGTTGACATCTGGAAAGCTAGTGGGCGAAGCACCCGCTCCTTTCAACGCCAAAAAATTAGTGGAGATGATGTTTGGCAAGGAAATTTCCTTGGGAGCGCGGCGTCCTCTAAAACCCGGGGCGAAGGTGTTCGAGCTACGCGATCTGGCAGTGGAAGACGTTCGTCTTCATTTAGCGGATATAAATCTCGAAGTCAATGCTGGCGAAGTGATCGGTGTGGCAGGCATGGAAGGAAGCGGGCAGGGACTTTTTATCCGGGCCTGTGCCGGTTTGATTCGTCCCGTGAACGGTCAAGTGCTGGTGAATAACCATGATCTGACAGGGTATTCGTATCACGTATTCAAGCGGAACGGGGTTTCGTTTATGCCCGCTTCGCGCATGGAAGAAGGATTGGTGATTGGCTTGACATTGACCGAACACTTTGTGCTGGCTGAAGAGATACAAGGTTTGTTTATTGACGGAGAAAAAGGAAGGAACCTTGCGGAAGAGCGAATTAAAATCCTTCAATATTCGCGGTACACCGATGAGCACGGTCGAATTGCTTTCGGGCGGCAATCAACAGCGTGCTTTGCTGGCCCTGCTTCGGGATCCACTTTCGTTGCTTCTATTGGAGCATCCAACGCGCGGTCTGGATATTGAGTTTGCCATTTACATTTGGAGCAAGCTTAAGGAACGGTGTAAACAGGGGACGTCCATCCTGTTCATTTCTTCCGACCTGGAGGAGATTTTGCAGTACAGTGATCGTGTGCTGGTCTTCTTCAGCGGCCGGGTTACACCTCCATTGGATGTCTCGACATTAACTACGGAGAAACTCGGCGAGTTGATCGGCGGTATGGGCTGGCCGGAATCAAAGAATGAGGCAAGCGTCCATGAAAAAAAACCAGTGGCTTAAAATCGGTTTTCAACTAGCAGCGATCGTCTTGGCGCTGCTCTTTACCACCCTAGTCCTGTTGATGGCAGGTGCATCGCCGCTGCAGGCCTATTCGAATGTGCTCCAGGGCATTTTCAGTTCCACCGCAGACATCACCAATGTCTTGGCTGCCTGGGTTCCTTTGTTGCTGGCTACTGCGGGTGTACTCATTACCTTCGCGGCTGGTTTATGGAATATTGGCATCGAGGGACAGATTGTGCTCGGGGCGGTCTTCACGACCGGAGCGCTACGCCTGCTGCAGAACAGTTCGTTGCCCGGGGGATGGATCATTGTCATCGGATTCATAGCCGGTTTGATTGGCGGAGCTATATGGGGGGCACTAGCGGGCGTGCTGAAGACTTTTGGTGGGGTTAATGAGATCTTTGGCGGGTTGGGGTTGAATTTTGTGGCCACCGCATTCGCACTCTACCTGATCATTGGTCCCTGGGGTCGGCCAGGAATTGCCTCGACAAGCGGAACTCTGATCTTTCCGACTAGGCTTTGGCTGCCAACTCCGCTCAATGTGGCTCTTAGCCCTTGGGCGCTGGGGTTAGGCATTTTGGCTGCCATTGTGGTTTATTTTTTGCTGCGCGGGACCTATTTTGGCCTGCGCCTGAAAGCAGTGGGCAAGAACATGCGGGCAGCCTTTCTGCTTGGAGTTCCGACCTGGCAGTATAGCATGTACGCCTTTCTGCTGTGTGGCGCTTTAGCTGGCTTGGCGGGCGCGGTTCAGGTTACTGCTGTCTATCATCGCCTTATTCCGACTATTTCAAGTGGCTACGGTTTTCTGGGTTTGCTAGTAGCCATGTTGATTAACTATCAGGCTGTCTGGGCGGCACCCATTGCCCTGTTCTACGCAGCTTTGAATATTGGTGGCATTCAGTTGCCGATCATGATGAAAATGGACTCATCGCTTTCCGGCGTGCTGCAAGGGATCCTTGTCCTGTTCGTTTTGATGGTCGAAGGCGCTCGTCAGCAACTGTTTGAGAAAAAAGATAGGTAGGCACTATGACTTCCATGGGTCTTCTGATTAGTATAGCAGGAATCCTGTCCGGCGCGGCACCGATCATGTTCGGCGTGATCGGCGAGACGATCACCGAACGGGCCGGTATCATCAACCTCTCGATGAATGGGACGATCTTGCTCTCGGCCATGGTCGGCTTTGCCGCCGCCTTCGTGACCGGCAGTCTCCTTTTGGGATTCCTGGCGGGCGCGTTGCTCGGCGGCTTGGTGGCGCTGGTTGTCGCATTCAGCAGCATCACCCTGAAGCAGTCCCAGGTGGCGGTGGGCTTCGTGCTGGCTGTGCTCTGTCTTAATCTTTCCTATTTCCTGGGCCACGCCTTTATTAGCCAGAACGGTCCAAGCCTGAACGTCCTCCCTATCCCTGTGCTTGACAAGATTCCCATCTTGGGAATTTTATTCTTCCGACAGGATTTGATGACCTATTTCAGTTTTGTGATCATTTTCCTAGCCTGGTTTTGGATCTACCGGACCCGTCCGGGATTAATGCTGCGCGGAATCGGAGAACGCCCGGCTGCCGCCTATGTGCGCGGCGCGAATGTCAACCGCTTGCGTTATATCTATACCTTCTTGGGTGGAGCGATCGCGGGCTTGGCGGGGCCGACCTTTTCGCTGGACGTTAAGGCTGGTTGGGCAGGGCAACTTTCTGGTTTGGATGGCTATGGCTGGATTGTTCTTTCGATTGCCATCTTCGGCGGCTGGAATCCATTCCGGGCTGCGTTCGGTGTTTACTTGTTTTCCTTCCTACAGTGGCTTGGTTTAGTGTTGCAGCCTGTCCTGCCCAACATCCCGACCCAGGTGTTGCAGGTTGCGCCATTCCCATTGATGATCTTGACGTTACTATTGGTAAACATTGGTGACGCAGAATGGGTTCAACGCTGGTTGGCATCCTTGCCGGAAGGAACGAGGCGGGTGATGGCAAGAATCCTGCGGGCTCTGCGGGCCTCGCCCCCGGCTTCGCTGGGAGTGCCATTTGAATCAGAATAGCAGGTGAGTTACGTGCCTTCAAAAAAATCAGATTCTAAATTTCTTGGCTATCGTTGTTCGCTTTGTGGAAAAGAATATTCTCCAAGTGAAATAACTTATGTCTGCCCGAAAGACGGCGGCAATCTTGAATGTGATTCTTGATTACGAATCCATTCGCAATAAATATCAGCCTGAAGATATTCTTTCGAGAACCGATTCTTCACTATGGAGTTTTCTCCCGCTTTTGCCTGTGCCTGAACCGCCCGGCGATTCAACTCCGCTTCACGCCGCAGGCGGAACGCCAGTCTTCGCATTGCCCCGTCTGGCGAAAAAGCTCGGACTGCAGAATCTCTGGCTGAAAGATGAGTCTCGCAATCCGTCGGCATCGTTCAAGGATCGCGCTTCGGCAATTGTCGTATCGCGGGCGCAAGAGATCAAAGCCGAAATTGTCGTGACCGCTTCCACCGGCAATGCCGGAGCCGCGCTCGCATGCATGTCCGCCGCGATTGGACAGAAAGCCATCATTTTTGCACCCAAGATCTGCGCCTCCGGCGAAGGTTGCGCAATTACTTGTCTTCGGCGCAAAGGTTATTCTTGTTGATGGAACGTATGATGATGCCTTTGATCTGACCGTCAAAGCTGCGGATGAGTTTGGATGGTATTGTCGCAACACTGGCTATAATCCCTTTACTGCGGAGGGGAAGAAAACCGCCGCTTTTGAGATTTGGGAATGGTGGCGATCAGCGCACCAGACATGGCATCATCAGCATGGGGAAGGCATTGATCACGCACCTTTGACAGTTTTTGTTTCTGTGGGTGATGGAAATATTATTTCCGGCATTCACAAGGGTTTTAAAGATTTATTGGAATTGGGCTGGCTGGCGCGTATGCCGCGCATCATCGGTGTGCAGGCTGTCGGTTCTGCCGCGATTGCAAATGCTTTTCATGCCAATACTGAAAAAATCATACCGATCTCTGCACAGACGATTGCTGACAGCATTTCCGTGGATTTGCCGCGTGATGGCGTCCGCGCAGTACGCGCCGCGTGCGAAACGAATGGAACCTACATTACGGTTTCTGATGATGAAATCTTGAAGGCGATTGCCGAGCTTGGCAAAATGGGAATCTTTGCAGAACCAGCTGGAGCGACGGCGTATGCCGGTTTGGTGAGTGCCAGTACCTCAAGGCCTGGTGCAAGGCGATGAGCCAATTTTAGTGTTGAATACCGGTAGTGGACTTAAGGATATCCGCGCCGCAATGCAGGCTGTGGTCGAAGCGCCGATCATCGAGCCGACTTTAGTAGCGGTGAAAAAGATTCTATGAAGTCTGAATGGAGTTTGCCGGCGCGATATTTCATGCTGGCGCTCATCATTGTATTTCTGGTTTATGTTGGTTATCAGATTCGTGAGCTTTTTCGCCCATTGATATTTGCCGGGGTGATTGCGTATTTATTTTATCCATTGGTTGCATTAACACAGCGCCGGTTTAATTTGAATCGTAAAACTGCCTCGCGAATTGTTTATTTTGTCAGCTTGGCCGTGATGATCGTTTTACCTATCATCCTTGTGCCTATCCTGTTGCGGCAGACTTCCGAAATCACCCAGGATATACAACAGACCCTTGCTGATGCTCAGCAATATCTAACCACCCCTATTAATATTGGAGGAATTCCAATTGACCTTGGCGGGATGATTGCTCAGTATAAGGACTCGCTTTCCAATCCATTCTCAACTATTCCACGAAACGCTATAACGTTGATCCGGAATACATCGAGAAGCACATTATGGGCATTGATTATTTTCGGCGGCACTTATTTTTTTATGACCGAATGGGAGAATGCCCGAGAAGGCTTGATTTACGTTGCCCCCGAAGCGTATCGTCCTGATATCCGCAAACTTTATTCTCAAATTCGGCAAGTTTGGATGGCGTATCTGCGAGGCCAACTCACGCTGATGGTCATTGTGGCGATTACATTTATCATTGTGTGGACGGCGATTGGCTTACCTGGTTCGCTCTATTTGGGTCTGTTGGCTGGCCTATTTAGCATTGTACCGGATGTGGGGCCGCTGGCGGCCACTGCGCTTGCACTGGTGGTTGCGCTGCTGGAAGGCCCCATCTGGATGCCGGTTAACAATTTTGTATTTGGTTTGATTGTTGTTGGTCTTTATATCGTATTGATCAATATCGAAAACCTCTTGCTGCGCCCTTACATTCTGGGACGCAACGTCCATATGAGTGAAGCAATAATTTTTGTAGCGATTATCGCCGCCTTGATTTTCTCCGGGGTTTTGGGCGCGTTTATAATTGT
The DNA here is from genome assembly GCA_963752775.1 of uncultured Chloroflexia bacterium. GTDB lineage: Bacteria > Chloroflexota > Anaerolineae > Anaerolineales > Villigracilaceae > Fen-1038. The sequence continues at coordinate 59,415 of CAVVZL010000003.1, read as the reverse complement.
GCCAGATATTGGCCTCCCTCGTTGTGATTTGGAATTATCTTCACGCTGTGGATGCTGGGCTTGCCGCCCTTTCAGGATGAAGTGCCAGCCGCTCCCGTTCCGGACCCAGAGCAGAACGATGAATCCAAAACCCGATTCTGCGCCCAGCGCATCCATCCGTTAAAAAGAAATCTCCGAAATGAAAATCATCTATTCCATTGTTGCGCCGATCTATAACGAACTCGAGAATTTGCCTGAGCTGTATCGCCGCGTCAAAGAAGTGATGGATTCCAATGGAGAATCCTGGGAACTCGTTTTGGTGGATGATGGTTCGACGGATGGCTCGACGGATAAAATCCGGGAACTTGGCAAATACTGATTAGCGTGTGCGACCTGTGATCTTTGCGCGCAACTTTGGGCATCAGATTGCCATCACTGCTGGTTGGGATTATGCGCGTGGCGATGCGATTGTCATCATTGACGCCGATTTGCAGGATCCGCCCGAGGTCATTTTGGAATTGGCGAAGAAATGGAAAGAAGGTTATGAAGTCGTCTACGCGGTGCGCGCCGAACGCGAAGGCGAGTCGTGGTTTAAAAAATTTACAGCTTCGTTGTTCTATCGAATCATTTATCGCATTACGGATGTTAAGATACCGGTGGATACGGGCGATTTTCGTTTGATGGATCGCAAGGTTATAGATGTGCTCAAGCAAATGCACGAACGCCATCGTTTCCCACGCGGCATGTCGGCGTGGGTGGGCTTTAAACAAATCGGTGTGGAATATAAGCGTGCCATGCGATTTGCCGGGACAACCAATATCCGTTCAATAAAATGCTGCGGTTGGCGTTGAATGCCATTACCAGCTTCTCGTATTTTCCTTTACAAGTCGCGACTTTTTTTGGATTTATCTCGGCTGGACTTGCCATCCTTGCCATTCCTGTGGTGATTTATCTGCGTATGGAAGGTAGTCCACAGTTCACGGGCCAAGCCACCACGTTGATTGCTGTTCTCTTTCTTGGCGGTGTGCAGTTGATTTCGCTGGGAATTCTCGGTGAATATATTGGCCGCTTATATGATGAAGCTAAAGGCAGACCGCTTTATATTGTGAGGGAAGCGCCGAAAGGTGAATGACCAAAACGCAGTGTTCACTAATTAGACATCCGAGCGGAAAATCGCTTGAATGTCTTTTTTATTTCCATCCACCTTGACTGGCTTTCTCTTGCCAATAAAAGGGTAACGCCGAAAGAAATTAGGGTAACGGTGACGAAAAAGAAAACGCCCTCCTCCAGCGGCAGTTTGCCGATTAAAAGGCCAGTTGACTTTGCCGGGCTAATCGTCCAGGTTCCCGATGCAATCGCCAGCGAATCCGCAAAGGAAAGATATAAGTCCCATTGGCACAATTGTCCATGCCAGGAGTTTGCGTTGGTGCCAGAGAATGTCCGCCCCGAATGCCAGTTGGGGAATCATCGGCGGTATGGCCCAGAACAGGACGATCGAAAGGTAGGTGGTGGGCTTTCCATGACTGACGAAAACGAACGCCGAGCAAAGCCAGATCAAGGTGGAGATAATGAAGAGACCCCAACGCAATCGTTCGGATGGCTTGAAATCTTGGAGCAAGGTTATCCGACGCGCAACGATCTGCCACCATAATCCCATGAACAATGTTTCAAGCAGAAAGAAAATATACTCTTCAATTGGCACGTAACCTAGAACGATTCCACTTACAAGCCTTGGGTTGTAAAACCAAACGCCTGTAGCGACGAGGTAATTATCCCAGGGCGTTGTATAGAGCAAGGCGAGGATAATATGAATCCCAATCGCTATCGGCGATTCTCGACTGATTTATGGGTTTTCCTTTTCGTCGTTCCCAGACGCCGACGATTGACAATGCCAAAATTGGAGAAAGTATAAAGACTGCAAGGAATCCGAAATAGGTCATTGTCTCTTGTAAACTTTCATCAAAACACCGGGACGCGGTTCAAGCGTCGCGCCCATGTGCGCACGGATTTGATTTGCATTCATGAACTCGAAAGAAAAAGTACTTTAACAAACGTGTAATCACCAGCCTCGCTTCGGCTTGACCGAATGCGGATCCGATACACGAGCGCGGACCTCCGCCGAAAGGAATGTATGCGAATGGCGGAGTTTTGCGTCCGTAGCGAAAATCTTTCCGGGCAGAATTGGTCAGCGTTTTCCCAGACGGCAGGATCGCGGTGAGTAAGATAGATGGAATAAAACATGCGCTCGCCGGATGGAATTTTATTTCCTTCGAAATCCAATTCTTCAGCGACGATGCGATTTCCGATGTGGATCGGTGGATATAATCGCAAACTTTCCTTGATGACTTGATCTAACAAAGGTGATTTGTCCATCGTTTCGATTTCTTGTACCAGCCGCGAGTGAATATCCGGATTTCGACCCAATAGAGCAAAAGTCCATGCCAGCAGTGCTGTGGATGTGTCGTGCCCTGCAATAAGCATAGTCAGCATTTGGTCGCGGACGCGATCATCGTCGAGACCGGCATCCATTATGTGTTGAAGCAAATCCAATTTAGCGGGGGCCGTTCGCCGGTCCCGGATGATCCGAAATAAATATTCATCAACTTGCTTCAGATGCTTGCGAAATCCAAGCCGTGGGATCGTTCTCCAAAAGATCCATGGTCCCGGCGAAATATATTCGATGGCTTTTAGAATCGGAGTTCAAATGATTGGCAAGTCGTCCCATATATCTACACTAAATAATGCGTTCATGATAATGAGCAACGCGATTTTGCGGCCTTCGATCAGCATATCAATCGTTTGACCATCGCTCCAGATTGATGTGACGCGGTCTGTTTGAACGATCATCATTTCCGCATAATCGGGAAGTTTTCCCGGCTGAAGTGACGCTTCCATCAGTTTTCGATAATGCTCATGTTCTTCGCCGTCCACAACGAGCACGCCGCGTCGGAGCAAGTCCGTAACCGGGTCAGGATTGCGCCATAAAACTTTTTGACGCTCGGTCACCAACACTTTGCGATTGGCTTCAGGACCAAAGACAACAAATGGATGAAACATTGGCATGGGAATTTGAAAAAACCTTCCGATGTGCTTTGCCATGACTTTGAGCGGACCGAGCGGCGAGCCTTCTTTGAAATAGGCGTGCAACGCGGAAAAGCCAAGTTGAGGTGTGATACGGTCAGTCATTTGTTTCCGCCGGTAGTGTAATTTCTTTTGAGGTTGGATACACTTTCAATGTCCACTCTTGATCTCGCCCAGCGATTGCTTTTCAGACAAGTCCCCAACCTGCATTAATATATTTCCATTGCGTTCAAGTTGAAGTTTTCCGGCGTTGCCGGCGTTATCTTCTAAATTAAGAAATCCATAAGCGCGGATGCGTGTATTGCCGATTAACGAAAGCACAAGTTCGCTGATGATGACGCCGGTCATTTCGGCAAAATATCTACCCGAAGTAAATGAAAACTTTGATGGTGCAGGCATGCCAAGTCCGCGCAAGCGATGGTTGTGCCTGTAATCTCTTCTCCGCCTGAAAATGTATCACCATTGGGCATGACGGCAGAGTACGAGATCACGTAATGCGGCGAGCGGCTTTCCAATTTTGCCGTGATCAGTGCGCAAGTTTCAGGGTCCGCTTCGCTCATGATCTCTCCCGTTTGATTGAACTCGGGCTGATAATAAGCGCGTCCAAAGGATGTGGATGAAGCCGCGGAGTATAAACCAATTCTGACCAGCGCCTGAGCCGTATTTGACTTAGCAAGCAAGGCTGGGATTTCAGCCAAATAGTGAGTTTTGTGCATGCGGCGGACAACATAACCGAGCAGTGTGCTGCCTTCGGATGGTAATTCGTAACGGGTCGCTTCCATGGATTAATCCGTTGCTTCAACGTAAGCGGCTTGGACTTCTTTTTGAAGTGTGAACATAATCGGATGTTTGTAAATACTAATCCAAACGTAAATGAACAGTCCTGCCATCACAATGGCACCGAATGCTCCGGGAGCCCATGTGCCCAGTTGTTGGAGTAGTGCGCCGCCGAGAATCGGTGCGACGATTCGTGTGGAAGAATCAACCGACGCGGCGAGCCCCAAAATGCCGCCTATTTCCTGCGGAGTAACTGCTTTTGTTAATGTGGAGGAGAGCAATGTGTTGAGGATGCCTCCGGCAAGGGATGTCGGTGCGAGGACAATCAACAACACTAAGACAGTCGGAGCTAATGCCCATCCAATCATGGAGATTGCCATGAGGCCAACACAAGCCACGATAAGCGCATCGTCACGGAATTTGTTTGTGATTTGTCCAACCAGAAAACCTTGTGTGATTACAGATAGCACGCCGACATACGTGAGTACATAACCGGTCTGCGCGGCGGTGAGATTGAATTTGGTTAGCGCATAAAGTGAGAAGATGGTCTGGAAGATGGCAAAGGCCACACCGAAGAAGAAACGCGTGATGAGCAGTGATCCAGAGAATGGACGTTTTAGGGCTGTGACCAAAGCGCCAATTGTGATGGCGGGTTTCTTTTCGGTCAATGCCGCGCGCTTTTCAGCGTTTAGCGATTTGGGGAGCCATGCGAAAATCAAGATCAGGTTGATAAACGACATAGCGGCCGTGGCAAATGCCGGGACAGCATATCCCCATTGACTGAGAAAGCCACCTGTTACCGGGCCAATGATGAAGCCAAGTCCGAATGCCGCACCGATCATTCCGAGACCTTTGGCGCGGTTTTTGGCATCGGTCACATCGGCGATGTATGCCTGTGCAATCGAGAGATTGCCACCGGTTAGCCCGTCTATGATGCGGGCGGCGAAGAGGATCCATAGAGCGTTGGCAATGCCTAAGAGCAGGAAACCGAGAAAAGTCCCGAAGATGGATGCGAGCAGAATTGGGCGTCGACCATAGCGATCCGACATGCGTCCCAAAAGCGGTGCGCCGATCAATTGAGCAATAGCATACGACGCGACCAATAATCCAGTTACGAATGCATTGGCGTGAAATGTTTCGGCATAATAGGGCAGAAGCGGCAGGATCAAGCTGAAGCCCAGCAGATCAATAAAGACCACTAAAATAATGGAGAAGAGAAGCTTTTTATTCATTTACACCTTTATATTTTCGGTTTATAGGATTCTTCGAAATGCAATTTGTAGTCGGGAGTCTTGCCGGTTTTGGTGATGTTTTCCCATGCGACGCGCAAGAAACCGAGCATGGGTGTCCAGGGTTTCATCACATGGACTTCAGCGAACTCTTTGTGATTTTGTGCTAAAGTTTTCACCAACTCTTTTGCGGCTAACTCAGGTGGCTTGCCTAGGAAGCGTAGAACGAAGTCGTAATTCTTCATCGCTTCTTTGCCGCGTTCACCAAAGACGACTGGATTGGCGAGCATGTCAGTCAGCATCATGCCGGGGCTAAACCCGATGATTTTTATCCCGGTGCCTTTCGTCTCTTTTGCCAGCGTACGGGTGAAGGAGGTGATCCATGCTTTGGTGGTCGCGTACATGCCCATCGGCGAGGATGCTTTTCCGTTCGAGCCTGCGCCATATAAATTGACCAGTATGCCATCCTTGCGTTCCAACATGAAATGCAGGGCAGCTTGTGTACCGTAAAACGTTCCCATGTCATTGGATAGGAACATATCCATGATCTTTTTGGGATGAATGTCGAGCGTCATGCCACCGCCTGCGGAATAGCCGGCATTGTTAATCCAGATGTCGATGCAGCCGAACTTCTCTATCGTTTGGCGCGCCAGGCTATAAACTTGTTCTTCTTGGCTGACATCACACATCCAACCTGCTACCTTCCCAAACTCAGCCAGTGACTTTATTGCTTGATCGAGTGCAACCTGCGAACGGCCTGAAACGATAACGGTCGCGCCCGCCTTGAGCAATTCCTCGGCGGCAATATAACCAAATCCGCGCGTCGAACCAGTGATGACGACGATTTTGTCTTTCAATTGATTTACCATAATTAATTTATGCGCTTCCTTTTTTATATTTGTTCAGCCAATCCGTGACAGGTTTGCCCGCGCTGTTGATATTTTGATGGACGGCTTCGGCATATAACTGCATGTACATTTCTAGCACCTGTTCGGGAATGTCGTTCGATTTCAGCAGAGATTTGACCCAATCAATTTCGCCGTCAATCAGAGAAAGATCACCAAGCTGTAAAGCCGCAATGATGTTGTCTCCTAAAAATTGTGTCGAAGTGTCTATTGCTTCAGAACTGAACTTACTGCGGCTGATGGCTTGAAACAACGTAACCTCCATCTGCTGACGATGCGACTTGAAATGTTCCAGCGCGTTGACGAATTCTTGTGACGGCTCTTCGACTGCCGGACTTTTGGTGGGTCTTGTTACCTGTGCTTGGATTTCATCAATGGACATGTTCAATGTTGTTCCAAGAAAATGTCCATCCGTTCGGCGAACCAATTCAGGTTGAATGTTATAAATGCGTCCACCGAATCCAACTTGCGCATGGTGCATGGCCAAGCGATGGGCGATTTGCTGAAGAGACGCCGCGGTGATAAGTTGTTGTGCAACGAGTACGGTCAGATCCGCGGCGACTGCCGAAATGGTTTCTTCAAATTGGGACTCAGGCACATTCGCGCCGAGATAGATTACATGGAAGCCTCGTCGGCGCAATAGCAGAGTTAATAACAACGGTGTGAATGTGTGCCATTCGTTGGCCGGACATCCGACCAAAATGGTTTGTTCGCGCGTCGGTGCGGGCGCGGCGCTGACCAGCGCATCGAGTTGGCGCATGGCAAGCGCAGATGCAAAATGTTCCTGCTGAACGCTCGATTTGTTTTCGTACCATTGCATACCGATCTCGGCAAGTCCGCGCTGGAGCACTTCGGTACAAACTGCTTCCAAAGGGAAAATAGCAAAGGCTTGATTCAATGCCTGCTCAGCGCCCGTTTCATTAAAGTTGAGACAAGCCGCCAGCCAATGCGAGCGGATCACATCCAAGCTGGTTGCGGGCGCAGAGAAATCGGCTGGGAGGAAGCCGTCAGAGCGGAAGCCGCCAGCGGGTCCGCGCCCGACGCGATTTGTTCCTTCCACATGTCTACGGCATGCGAAATCGAAAGTCCCTCCGCTTGGCGTGCCATCAGCCATTTGACGGTTTCGATATCGTAATGCGAATACAGCCGATGTCCACCCGATGTGCGTTCAGGCATTGGCAATCCGTAACGACGTTCCCAAGCGCGCAAAGCATCGGCGGTGATGCCGGTTTCCTTGAGAACGACTTTCAAGTTGTAAGCTGGCGTTTGGCTGATGGGCATGGTTTCTCCGGTACCGAAAATCAGGCTTTGGCTTGGGCGCGTGCCGTGACTGAAATCTGTTCCGTGATTGTGCCCATTTCTTTTAGAATGCGTTCGGCCGTTAACCGCGCGGACAACAAAACAATCGGTAAACCAGTTCCGGGATGGGTGGATGCGCCCGCGAAGTAAAGGTTTTTATATTTTGCGTGGCGATTATGCGGACGCAGGTAACCAACCTGCCAGAAATTATGACTGAGTCCGAATGCCGCGCCTTTGACTAGATTGAATTTTTCCTTCCAGATTTTTGGCGTATGCACGATTTCGAATTTGATGTGATCCGTTAAATCGCGGATGTCCAATTCTTTTGCGAGTCGCTCCAGGACTGTTTGGCGGGCGCGCGCAACCATTGCATCCCAATCCTGATGGCTGTTTTCATCAAGATGACCGACGGGGACGAGAACATACAACGTATCCTGATCCTTCGGAGCGGCGGATTCATCCGTACGTGCAGGTGCGTGGATATAAAAGCTTGGTTCTTCTGGCAAGGTGTGATCATTGAAAATGCGATCAAATGAGGCTTTGTAATCGCCGCCGAGGAATACATTGTGATGAGCAATCTGCGGATATTGCTTATCCACGCCCCAATAAAACATGATGGTGGAACAGGTATAAAGTTTTTCATCTAACTTCTTGGCTTCGGCGCGGTCAGGCAGAAGCTGATCATAAATATACGGCAGGTCTGCATTGCCGACGTAAATGTCCGCGGTGAAGGTGCGACCATCTTCTAGGACTGCGCCTTCAATTCTTGAACCTTCAACCAACAACTTCTTTACTGGTGCGTTATAAATAAATTTCACGCCCAACTTCTCTGCAACCTTGACGAGTGCTTGAATTCCGGCGTACATGCCGCCCATCGGATACCACACACCTTCGGCTAGTTCCGTGTATTGGAGCAGGGAATAGGTGGCCGGTGCATCGTAGGGACTCAAGCCCAAGATACATGTTCTGGAACGTGAAAGCTGCCTTGAGTCGTTCATCCTTAAAAAAGCGGCTAACGTTGGCATAGTGCTTGCTCAACGCTTTTAATTGAAAGAGCAATGGCAAATTGCCTATACTGAAATAGTCGAAGATGTTATAGAAGTTGCGGCCAACAAATTTTTCCAACGAAATCTTGTAATGCTTTGAACCTTCGGCGATGTAATTCAAAAAGCCCGTAAATGCAGTCTTCTCTACTTTTTCGAGTTGGATCTGCATCTCACCGATATTAGAAGTGAGTTCCAATTGCAGTCCGTCTTCAAATCGGACTTTATATGTTGGGTCAATGCGGCGCAAATCTAACTGATCGCCTAATTTCTCGCCGAGGGCGGCGAAAGTTTCAGCCCAAACTTCGGGCATGAGGAACAGCGTTGGTCCGATATCGAAGCGATGACCATCTCGAATGATTTGGTTACAGCGTCCTCCGGGTTGATTGTTCTTTTCCAGAACCGTTACTGAATATCCGTTTTTGGCAAGACGGGCGGCGGTCGCAATTCCACCAATTCCCGCACCGATAACTAAAGCAGTAGATTTCATGATTCTCCTTTTATCAGTAACCATTATACATATTGTCTAGTATTTGTCAAGTAATATGTTGATAAAACATTGACAAAATAGACAAAACCTGTACAATATAAGCCAAGTTCAGAAAGGAGAGCTCATGCAGGCTCAATGGGAACATCAATTGCTCAGATTGGCAGGCACCGTGCCGCATCCGTCCACCAGGCCATTTTTCTCGTATTGGGCGGGCGAAGCTTCACTGCGTGCGGCTTACAAAAAGACGGAAGCGGTCACGGCAAAACATAGCAAATCGTTTTACTTTGCATCACAACTGCTTTCTGAGGAAAAACGCTCGGCAGTGCGTGCGTTATATGCGTTTTGTCGAAATGTGGATGATATTGTGGATGAAGCCTCTGCCAAGGACCGGAACTTCGAGCTGGATTATTGGCGTAAGATTGTTCGCACTGCTTCGGCCTCCGACGATGACTTAGTCGCCGCCGCATGGGTTGATACTCTTACCCGATATCACATCCCGCGCCACTATGCCCTCCAACTAATTGACGGCGTAGCCCGCGATCTTGCCCAAACCCGTTATCAGACCTTTGACGAACTTGCGATGTATTGTTACGGTGTAGCCTCCACCGTCGGATTGATGAGCATGTACATAGTTGGCTTCGAAAGCAACCAGGCTGTGCCGTATGCAATCAAACTTGGCGTGGCGCTTCAAATGACCAATATTCTGCGGGATGTGGGGGAGGATTTTCGAAGCGGACGCATTTATCTGCCGCGTGATGAAATGATATTTTATGGAATCCATGAGTCCGATATTGCCGAAGGCAAAGTGACCAAACCTTGGCGTCAATTTATGCGTTTCCAAATTCAGCGCACCCGTGATCTTTATGAAGAGTTGTGGGCTGGCGTAAAACTGCTTGAACCGGAAGGACGATTAGCTATCGGCGCCGCCTCCGTTCTCTACAGCGGCATCCTCGATGAGATCGAAAAGAACGATTACGATGTGTTTTTCAAGCGCGCTTCGTTGAACCTCTCGGAAAAGTTGAGACGTGTTCCTGAGCTGTGGTTAAAAGTCAAGACTTTGTAAGCAATAGGTCTCCCGGCTTTTAATAAAGAGGTGCTTTCAGCATCTCTTTATTTTTTGTTGATATACTGTTAGTGGAGGATCTTATGGCAAACAACTTTGATCTTGTTTTAAATCGTCGTAACCCAAACAATTTGAACAAATGGACAACGCATCCAAAAGATGTCCTGCCCATGTGGGTGGCGGACATGGATTTCCGCTCGCCGAAACCAATCTTGGATGCGCTTTATAAGGCCGTGGATCATGGCGTGTTTGGTTATGAGTTGGTTCCGTACGCTTTGAAAGAAACGGTTGCGGCGCGCATGGACAAGTTATATCGTTGGAAAGTCAAACCCGAAGCGGTTGTAGCGGTCACCGGTATCGTGAGCGGATTTAGCGTGGCAGCACGCGAGTTTTGTACACCGAAGAAAGGGGTCATGGTGCAGACGCCGGTCTATAATGAGTTCCATGCAATCAAGAATAATGTAGGCATTCCACAAATTGATGTGCCGTTCATCGAACGTGTCGATGGCAATATCTTGAGCTACGAAATTGATTGGGATAGTGTTTGAAAAACAGGTGAAGAAGGCGGGAATGTTCCTGCTGTGCAATCCGCATAATCCGTTGGGGATCATTTTCTCGCGCAAAGATTTGTTGCGGATGGCGGAGATTTGCATCAAGAACAATGTTTTGATCGTCTCCGATGAAATCCATTCTGAACTGTTGCTGGACGATAATCAATTCACGCCGATGGGGACCTTATCGTCAGAGATTGCGAATCATACCATCACGCTGATTGCTCCATCAAAAACTTTCAACGTGCCGGGATTGTTTTGCGGATTTGCAATCATTCCGGATAAAGAGTTGCGCGATCGGTACACAAAAGAAGTGGATCGTCTGCGCCTTCACGTCAGCAGTATGGGACTTTTCGCGGCCAAAGCCGCTTTCAGTGGTCGCTGTGATGGCTGGCTAAACGATCTTCGCAGCTATCTGACAGCCAATCGTGATTTCCTCGTCGAATACGTCACCGAAAATATGCCTGATGTGCGCCTGACCGTTCCTCAAGCAACATACCTTGCCTGGCTTGATTTTTCGGCTTATAAATTAATAAAATCCCCATATGATTTCTTTTTGAAGAAAGCCAAAGTCGCACTGAGCGATGGAAAAATATTTGGTAAAGGAAGCGAAGAGTACGTCCGCTTGAATTTTGGTTGCCCGCGTAGTATATTGGCACAAGGTTTAGAAAGAATGAGAAAATCACTTTATAAGAGATGACGATGGCTAGCTTATTGACCTGCTTAAGGATGCAGAAATTCCTGACCTCGCTGGTCCCACCGCGAAGAAGGTAGCTAGAAGGCTGGTCAACTGAACTTGAAGAACCGCGTTTTTAGAAAAAGCTTTCTGGGTAGGTCATATCTTGCACAAACAGAAAGTCATTCATGATGAGAATCATTAAGAATTATTTCTTTTTGAATAAATTCAGGCTGACCACGTACGCTATACTTGGAATCAGTACCATCGTGTGTTTCATCTTAGAAAAGGTACGCATGGCAGAAAATTACGAAGAACCATATAAGATCTATTATGCATTCTTATTACGGAATTTAGATCTGGCATGGATTCCCTTCCTGATTGCACTAGTCACATACAGCCTCAGGCTACCCCGTAAAATATTTTGTTTTATTCTGCCCTTCAGCTGTCTGATTTGGCTGGCATTCTTTCCCAATGCCCCTTACCTGATGACTGATTTCCTACATCTCCGTCTCTTCAATGGCAGCCCAAAGATATGGTTCGATGTGGTGTTAGTGATTTGGTTTGCTTTTACGGGCTTATTCTTGGGTATTACATCCCTTTTCCTGATGCACCGGGTTGTCCAGCGTGAATTTGGACCTCTATTCGGCTGGGCATTGGTTATTATTGCAGTGCCTCTATCCAGTGTGGGTATATATATAGGCCGATATCTTCGCTTTAATAGTTGGGATGTTTTACAAAATCCAACTGGTCTGGTCAGTTCTCTAATAAATCAACCAAGAGACGCGAATTCAGTGCCTATCGTCATCTTTGTTTTTCTACACACTATGTTCTTTATATTTATTTATACTTTTTTATATTTTTTTGGTTATCTAATGCGGGAAGATTTTAGAGATAATACTTAGATACTTCTTAATTGCACAAAAGCTTCCAAAGACAAGGCATTCCAAGAAGCAAAAAGAGGTTTGATAAAATTGAGCTCTGTGCGTCACAGTGTGTAGTTACCTTTATTAATCTATAGGAGATGACGATGGCTAATTTATTGACCTATGCAAGAACACAGGAATTCCTGACTTCACTGGTTCCGCCGCGTGAACTGGAAATGCAGGAGATGGAAAAATATGCAGAGAAAACAGACTTTCCCATCATTGGTGCCGCGGCTGGATATTATTGCTATCAAATCGCACGGATGATAAAAGGCAAAGTCGGTGTTTGAGATGGGATCGGGTTATGGTTATTCAACGGCCTGGTTTGCGAAAGCGGTTAAGGAAAACGGTGGCGGAGTTGTGTATCACGTGGTCTGGGACGCCAAGCTATCGGAAATGGCACACGGCCGTTTGTCCCGGCTTGGATTCGATGGCCTGATCCAATATCAGGTTGCGGAAGCGGTCGAAACGTTGCGCGGAACGGCCGGTCCGTTTGATTTCATCTTCAATGACATCAACAAGGAAGCCTATCCCGCGTCGTTGCCGCTGATTAAAGAAAAACTGCGTTCAGGCGGAGTTTTGATCATTGACAATATTCTTTGGTCGGGCCGCATCTTTGATAAGAAGAATAAATCTGAAGCAACGGAAGGTGTACGTGAATTTACGAAAGCGATCACACACGATCTGGATTGGATTGTTTCGCTCGCGCCGGTTCGGGATGGCGTGATCGTCGCTTATAAGAAATAATTTTCTTCCGTGGATACTGGAAAATAGCACACGGATCAGAGCGGAAGCTGCGGATGCGCGCAGATTTTTTTAAGTTTCATCCGCGAAAATCAAAAGAATCAGCCTTATCCGCGTTCTATAGAAAAAGAAATAAAAAAGACGGATGGGGGTCACCCATCCGTCAAAATTTCTAATCCGGCAAGGAATGGTGTCGCACCTTCTTATCGTTCGGAGAACGTCTGGATCAAAACCTAAAGTAGCGCTTTGACCAGGTCAAGGCACACCAATCCTTCCCTGTGGAGTTGTATTTCAGGCGGAACCTCGATGGCTACCTCCTTTCCTTCACTATCATCATACAACCGATTTAGAAGAATTGCATTAAAACCACTTAACAGATTCCTAATAGATTCTTGCATAGATTGTCTGAACAGTCGCTGCTAATTTTGTTCCAGGAACTTATTGAGGGATATAATCATTTTGAAAAAATTCCCTTAGGAGGAACTGATGACTACGATTGATCTCACAATAGATAAGTCCCGCCGTAAGAACGCCATCAAACGGGCAAAGGAACGCAATATTGTTATTCCCACATATGCCCAGATGAAGGACCCTTCGAAGATTCCTGCGAAGGTCAAGGATGAATTGAAGAAGATCGGACTCTGGGATCTGGATCCGCGTAACCTGTTTCGCATTAACTGGCATAATGAGCCGGTCGCTTCGGGCGGGACGTTTGGCGGAGTCAACTATCTTGAGCTTCCCTCTTCGCTGACGGGAGTTCCGGCGCGCATCATTGTGCTGGTTGGCAAATGGTTCCCGACCGGCGCACACAAAGTCGGCGCCGCGTTTAGCTGTCTCGTGCCGCGCCTCGTTACCGGTCAGTTCGACCCGACCACGCAAAAAGCAGTGTGGCCTTCGACCGGTAATTATTGCCGCGGCGGCGCATATGACTCTGCTTTGTTGGCTTGCGAGTCGATTGCTATTCTGCCAGAAGGCATGTCGAAGGAAAGATTCGAATGGCTATCGAAGATCGCAGGCGAGACGATCAAGACGCCAGGCTCCGAATCGAATGTTAAAGAAATCTTCGATAAGTGCAAGGAACTACGCGCTTCTGGCCAGGATTTGATGATCTTCAATCAATTTGAAGAATTCGGAAATTATCTATGGCATTATGAAGTGACCGGCCATGCGATGGAAGAAGTGCTTAAGAAAGTGATGCGCAAGAATGACTTCTATCGCGGCATGGCTTCCGCAACCGGTTCAGCCGGTACGATTGCCAGCGGTGATCATATGAAACAACTTTTCCCGGATAGCAAGATCGTCGCAAGTGAGGCTTTGCAGTGCCCAACGCTTTTGGAGAATGGTTTTGGATCGCATCGGATCGAAGGCATCGGCGACAAGCATGTGCCGTGGATTCATAACACAAAGAATACCGATGTCGTCGTGGCGATTGACGATAATGCGGTTGTCAATCTTTCCCGTTTGTTCAATGAGGAAACCGGACGCGCTTATCTCGTCAAACAGGGCGTGCCTGAAAAGATTGTGTCGCAGCTTGACTTGATGGGTTTCTCCGGCATTTCGAATGTGTTGAGCGCCATCAAAGCTGCTAAGTATTACGAGATGGGCGAGAACGACATTATGCTGACCATCCTGACGAACTCGATGGAACTCTATCGCTCGCGCCTGCATGAGATGCATCAGGAATTCGGTGAGTATACGGAAGTCAACGCCGCCGCCGACTTTGCACGTTATCTGCAAGGCCAATCCACCGATAACATGCTCGAACTTCGTTACACAGATCGCCGCCGCGTGCATAACCTGAAGTATTACACCTGGGTCGAGCAGCAAGGCAAAACTATAATGAAATTCAGGAGATGTGGTATCAGCCGAATTACTGGACCGATGTCCAGAAGCAAGCCGATCAAATTGACGAGCTGATCGTCGAGTTCAACAAGGAAGTTGGGTTGGCTTAGACTCAAGCCGACAAACATGGACGAGGATTTTCCTCGTCCATGTTTTATATTTCAACGCCACTGATTTAGTGCTAAAATTAATTTATTCAAATGAAGAATTTCATTTCACTTACGGAGAAGCAATAAATGGATGCAATCGAGTTTACTCGCAATTACTCCGATCTCTCCACGGACCGCGGTTTTCAATTTGAATTCCAATGTAACCGGTGTGGAAACGGTTATAAGACTACGTTCCAGGCCTGGACAATGGGAACCGTTTCCGGCGCGCTGGATGCGGCCTCCAGCTTGTTTGGAGGCGTGCTGAGTCAGGCGGCTAACCTGGGTGAGCGCGCGAGATCGGCAACCTGGCAACAGGCGCGCGATAAGGCAATGGTCGAAGCCATTCAAGAGATCAAGCCGAATTTCGTGCAATGCCCGAAGTGCTCCAGCTGGGTCTGCAAAAAGAATTGCTGGAATCAACAACGCGGCCTTTGTAAGAATTGCGCGCCCGATTTGGGGGTTGAGATCTGCAGCGCAACAACCGGCGAAGGCACTTGATCAAATCCAAACTGGCATCGGCATAGACCTGCCGAAGATGCAAAGGTAATTGGAAATGTTGGCAAACCAAATGTTCAGGCCATCTTGTCCGAACTGCCATGCGCCGCTTGCCAAGAACGCCAAGTTCTGTCCGGAATGCGGGCAGCAATTCAGGCGGATAAGTTCTGCACGAAGTGTGGTGCCAAACTGGCAGCCGGTGCAAAGTTCTGCGCGGAGTGCGGAACAAAGCAAGAATAGAGTGCTAACCGAAACATCACTGATTCTGGTTTGTGTCATGCCGACGCCGCGCGATATGGAAATCGCGCGGCTTTTGGGATGGTATCGCATCCCGCTTCGCACTGCGCCGAAACTGGTCGCGGTGGACTATCTGGCTTTTTATCAACCCTCAAGCTTCGGCGAATCCGGTGGGCGGATCGATTTTATTGCATCGGTGCGCGGCCACGAGTTGACGACGCGCCGCGAATTGTTGAAGGATGAGTTCGAATCATCCGCGCGCGAACGAAGAATATTTCAAAATCCAAATCGGCGGATTGGAAAAATTGTCCAATCCCATTTTTGCTGATAAATGGAAACGCCTGACATTTTTATATTCAACGGGGGAATATCTTTTGAAAGCCAAAACGTTGAACGATTTGATTGTGAACGATGATGAACGGGCGGTGTTATGGCGCTCGCTTCGTGAACGCTGCCGAGAATGAACAGCTTTATAAAACCGATTTGCCCGAAGCCGACATTCCGCCGGAAGTGCTGATTGCTTTATTAGGTATCAAGGAAGAAACAGCTTTATATGATTTAGATTGAACTATGACTTTAGAAATGTGGCTGGTCATTGCTGTGATTGTTTTTCCCTTGACGCTGGTGTCAATCAATCGGTGGCGGATTGATGTCGCGGCATTATTTATGATCGTTGCTTTGGGGTTGGCTCAGTTTTTTGGGTTGGGGATTTTGGGCGATAAGAATTCGCCGCAACAAACCTTACTTGCCATCTCAGGTTTTGGACAGCCAGTGGTTGTGACTTTGATCGGGCTTTTTATTTTGACTCAGTCTCTGACGAATAACGGAGTGATGCTTTGGCTAAGTCAGAGACTTATGGCGATAGGCTCGAGCTCAACGAATCGCCTGATTTTTTTATTCTCGTTTTCATCAGCCGCTTTATCCCTGCTGATGAATAATGTCGCGGTGGGTGCTTTGCTTTTACCAAGTGCCATGCAAGTGGCTCGCAAATCCAGATTGCGGCCCAGCAAATTTCTGATCCCGATAGCATTTGGCGCGGCTCTAGGTGGCATGGCAACTTATTTCACCACCGCTAATATCGTATTGAGCAATCTGCTAACCATCGCAAATCCTCCGCAAGCTCCTCTTGGCGTTTTGTCTTTTGCCGCAACCGGTGGATTGATTGCGGTGGCTGGAATTATTTATCTGACTTTATTTGGGCGTCAAATTGTGCCTGGGCGTCAGCCGGGACCTGAACAAGAACTTGCCCGTCGTCCCAGCGCAGAACTCGAGGGGTTGTATGAAGTCGGCGAGCGTTTATGGGAAGCGCAGGTGGAAGAATCATCCGCGCTTGCTGGAAGTTCACTTCAAAAATGTGCCTTCGGCGAAAAGTTTGGGATTGCCGTTGTTGCTATGCGTCGCAGTGTTCAACCTTACTTTACTCCTCAAGCAGAAGAGATTCTTCGTTCGGGAGATTTTCTATTGATTGTTGGGCGGCAAGAACGTATCTCTCTGTTGAATCAACTGGGCATCCATGTTGAACCGGAAAAGCAGAACCATCACAACTTTTGGCATGACCTTGGTTGAATTAATCCTTGCGCCTCATTCCGCTTATGCGGGCAAGACCATCAAGGAAATGAACTTCCGCCGAAAATATGGATTCACGGTTCTCGCCATCCTTCGTCGCGGACGCAGTTATCGCACCGATGTTGGCGATATGTCTCTTGAACCTGGCGATTTACTTTTGATTGTTGGTCCGCCGCGTCGTTTGCGCGATTTGCGCATCAATCCGGATATCATCATCTTCGAACCTGATCCCGCCACGCGCCCTGTCCCGCGGCGACGCGCGGTGATCAGTGTCCTGGTTTTTGCCGTGTGCCGTTGTATTAGCTTTGCTTGGATTGCCGGTTTATCTGGCTGTATCTTGCAACGGCTTTGCTGGCCATCCTGCTTGGCTTGTTGCCGATCCGGGAAGCGTATCAATCCATTGAATGGCAAATCATCTTTTTTATCGCTGGCATGTATGCGGCCAGTCTCGGCATGATCAATACCGGGCTGGCTTCATTGATCGGTCGCGGTGTGATTGGCGTGATTGGAAATGCCGGGCCGCTTGGACTTGCTGCGGTTGTGTTTTTACTTTCCGTCACGTTGACTCAACTGATGTCGAGTTAGGCTACGGCTTTTGTCATTGGACCGATTGCGATCGCTTCCGCGATTCATCTCCACACGAATCCACAGGCGATTGCCATTGCTTGTGCCATTGGCTGTTCCGCGTCCTTTCTAACGCCGATGGCTCATCCAATCAATTTGATTGTTATGGGACCAGGCAATTATCGCTTCGGAGATTTTTTCCGTGTGGGCTGGGGATTGACGATCGTTGTCTTTTTGTTTTGCTGGCTGGTATGATTCTGTTTTGGCAACTCTAGGAGAAAAATGAAAACACTCATTAAGAATGGAACACTCATTACTGCATCCGAAACATATCAAGCAGATATCTTAGTTGAGGATGAAAAAATTTCCCGCATCGGCCTCGGACTGGAAGCGGATTCGGCACAAGTGGTTGACGCCAAGGGAAAGCTGATTCTCCCCGGCGGCGTGGATCCGCATACGCATTTTGACTTGCCGATGGCTGGTACGGTTTCATCTGATGATCATTATACAGGTCATAAAGCCGCGGCCTTTGGCGGGACGACCACCGTGATGGATTTTGCATCGTTTGATTTTGATACGATCAAAGAATCGGTGGAGGCGTGGCAAAAGAAAGCCGAGAAAGCCGCTATCGATTATTCCTTTCATATGAATTTGACAAAGTTCAATGACAAGATCGCCAAAGAGATTCCATCTTTGCGCGATATGGGGATCACTACGCTCAAAGTTTTCACTGCATACAATGGTCGCTTGCGTCTTGATGATGGCAGTATCTTCAAGGCATTACAAATCACAAAAGATAATGGCATGTTGGTAATGGTTCATTGTGAAAACGGGGATGTGATTGATGCGCTCATTCCGCAGGCACTTGCTGGGGGGCACACGTCGCCTGAATGGCATGCGTTGACGAGACCAGCCTGGGGTGCGATCGAGGCCACATTGCGGATGGCCGCTATGTCGGCACAGGCGGATGCGCCGGTGTATATCGTGCATATGAACGTTGGCAGTGAAGTGGATATGCTGCGTTACGCGCGAGAGCGCGGCGTCAAGGTGATGGGGGAGACATGCCCGCAATATCTGTTCTTTACGATTGATGACTTGCGTCGCCCCGATGGCGCCAAATGGATTTGCTCGCCGCCGATGCGCATGGAAAAAGATAATGCCCGCATCTGGGAAGGTTTGCATGAGAACACACTGCAAACCGTCGGCACCGATCATTGCCCGTTCTTTTTCGATGGCACGAAGCCGATACTTTATGAAGGTAAGGAAGTGCAAATTCCCGGCAAGGAATTGGGCTATGATAATTTCACAAAAATCCCGAACGGTTTGCCCGCGGTCGGTGATCGCCTGCCGATCATGTGGACCTACGGTGTGTGCACCGGAAAGATCACGGCCAATCAATTTGTATCTTACATGAGCACGAACCCTGCCAAGATTATGGGACTGTATCCGCGCAAAGGCGCGTTATTGCCCGGCTCTGATGCAGATATTGTGATTTGGGATTCAGAGAAGCGCGTGAAGTATGGAGTGGCGCATTCACATCATCGCACCGATTACAATTTGTTCGAAGGCTGGGATGTAGTGGGAATGCCTGAGAAAGTTTTCCTACGCGGCAAATTGATAGTGGATGGCAATGAATGGAAAGGCAAAGCAAGTCAGGGTCAGTTCTTGAAGCGAAATGAAGGAGAAGTTCTTTGATTCAATCAGAGAAAATATGGCAGACCATTCTTGTGAAGTGCTAGTCATCCATTGCATGGATTATCGTTTGCAGAAATATTTAAACGACTGGCTTGATAAGAATCCCGGCACTGGAAATTATGATCGGGTCGGGATCGCAGGCGGAGTTCTGGATATTTACTTAGTGTTAAAACATATTGAACTGTCCGTCCGTTTGCATAAGATAAGAAGAGTGATTCTGGTCAACCATGAAGACTGCGGCGCGTATGGCCCGGCGGGAACGTTCGAGCGGCACCGAGCCGACTTGATCGAAGCCGAACGAAAAATCCAGGCTCTTTACCTGGGCTTGATCGTTGACAAATATTATTTGAAACTGGATGGAGCCTTCGAGCAAGTTTACTAAACCGAAGCGGCTGTCAGTAATTCTTTCAAGCGTGGATGGTCTGCATAAACGCCGCGATATTTTTCCGGCAATTCAGCGGCGATGTGACACATGATCTCGTCTGTGAATTGTTTAAGTGCGGCGTCTCGGTCTTTCATAGGCAAGGGTGGAAGCGAGAAAAGTTTTCCTACTGTGACTATAATGGGTGAGCGTCGAAAATGCCTCAGGTTATTTCCTACTTCCTTGTCTTCGGAGCCTGCAATGCCGGCAGGCAGAATCGGGCGATTTAATTTTGCGGCGAGATAACTGGCGCCAAGTTTGCCCTCCGCCAGTGCGGCGTTGAGCGAACGTGTCCCTTCGGGGGCAATGACGAGAATATTCCCTTTTTCCATCAAGGCGATGATTTTGCGGAGCGCTTTTAATGTCCGGATTGTAGCGGTCGATGAAAATCCAGTTGGCGTATTTCGCAAGCCAGCGGAACAGCGCGTTCTTCTCCCATTTTTCTGCAACGGGAATGAAAACATCCGTGCGATCAAGGAAGTAATATAGCATCGCGGCATCCAACAGACCGAGATGATTGGTCGTAATAACAAACGCACCTATGGTGGGGATGTTTTCAAGACCGACAATTTTTACCTCGGCGATCAGATTGACGAATCTACGTAGGATCCAACGGAGAAGGTTTAACATGAAACTAATTTTACACGAAAAAAGAAAAAGCCTCGCATGCAGCGAGGCTTCAATTCCGTCGATTCGATTATCTCCACAGATAATCCTGATCATTCCCTCTATTGCTTTTTGTACCATATTTCTCGAACATGCGGGAGAAAATTTCAACATCTCCAGGATTCATATCTGTAATCTGGAAGCCAACATTGAAGGAATTATTATCAATGTGATCGCGCTGACACCATTTGCTTCTGGCACCGAAGACCATAAAAGGCACGTTTGCAATATCACTAGTCAGCTCGATGCGGAACCTATAATCCACGTCCGATGCGATAGGCTTCAGTGATTCCATTTTGAAGCCGCCGGTACTGATGTCAGCCAAGTGCCCGATCAGCTCCCCAGTCCTCTCATTCATCAAGCGCATGTAATAAGAAAAAGTTCGCCTGTCCAGTCTTCTTCGTTCGGGCATAATTGCATCCTTTCCTTTTACACTTAGAGTATAAGATAGAATTTGAAAAGAATCAACAGCATTCTTGAACCTAATCAACTTGCAATATATGCGTGACAATGGTTGCGCCTGAACCGCCGATGTTTTGCGCCATGCCGATTTTCGCACCGTCCACCTGTGTCTCACCGCATTCGCCGCGTAGTTGTTGAACCACCTCGACAATTTGGTACATTCCGGTCGCGCCCACGGGGTGTCCACGCGCTTTTAAGCCGCCGCGCGTACAAATCGGTATTTGGCCTTTGGGCGTGATCTCGTTGTCTAGGCCGAGTTGAACGCCCTTGCCGCGTTCGGCAAAGCCGCAGGCTTCGAGTGACAACGCGGTCATAATCGTAAATGCATCGTGCACTTCAAAAACATCCAAGTCTTTTGGTTCGATCCCGGCCATTTCATAGCAACGTTTTGCGGATGTGTATGCCGCGCTGAGAAACATGGGATCCTTTCTGGAATGGACTGCAATCGTATCTGTATTCGATGTCGATGCAGCGACTGTGATGCGCGGTCGGTTCTTTAGGGAGGCCACTTTGTGTGCGGGCACTATCACTGCGGCGGCCGCGCCATCACCGGTAGGGGATGCGTCAAGCAAATTAATTGGCGTGGCAACCATGGACGACTTTTCAAATTTCTCGAGGGTAACCTTTTCATGCAGGCGGGCAAACGGATTATGGATGGCATTGGAATGGGCGTTGATCGAGAACGGCGCGAAATCAGCGTGTTTCCATCCAAACTCATGCATGTAACGTTGCATGACCAGCGCGTTCAATCCGACGAATGAAACTCCTTGCTCCACCTCATAATCCGCGTCGGCAGCGGTGGCTAAAGAAGCGGTGACATCATGACTGGTTTTGTCGCTCATCTTTTCGACTCCAACCACGAGCGCCGACTCGATTTCTCCCGCCGCGACCGACATCAGCGCCGCGCGAAACGCCGCCGCGCCTGACCCGCAAGCGGCTTCCACTTTGACGGCTTCCTGGTGCCACAAGCCGATCCAGTCCGAGATAAAAGTTCCCAGTTGATTCTGTCCATTGATCAGGGGTGAAAGCATGTTGCCAATGTACAAGGCGTCAACTTTTTCCATGCCGGCATCTTGCAACGCGGCAAAGGCTGCATCCCCGGCGACCTCACGCAGAGACTTGTCCCAATGTTCGCTGATGGATGTTTGTCCGATTCCGAGAATGGCTATTTTGTGCATAGGACAATTTTACCAACGTTGTCTATCAACAACTATCCAGATTTTCTTTGAGTCGGATCTTTCATAATAAACCATAATGCAGATGTCATCAACACTCCGCAAATGGCCGAGATAATAAACGTTGCATTAAAACTTACTGTATCTGCCAACCAGCCGCCGAGGACTGGCGCAAGGATGGTGACTGGCGCGCAGAGTGTATTCGATAAGCCAATGTAAAGCGGTCGTTCTTCTTCGTTTTTTGCAAAGCTGACACTCAGTGCATTTGGAACGGTCCAGATCGCCACCGTGGCAATTGCTTCAAGAAGGTAAACCGCATAAAACCAATTTGCGGATGTTGCGCGCCAGGCGAGCAAGGCGCTCAAAGCCGCGCCCGAACGCGCCGAGACTCATCATGCCGCGATGACTCCAGCGATCTCCCCAGCGGCCCATCAACGGACTCAAGACGACTTGACCAATCAATAGAATGGCAACCATGATCCCGGCCGCGGCATCGCTCATCCCAAATTGCCGCACGGCATAGATGATATAAAATGCAAATCCCATTCCGGCAAATTGACTCAGCATTCTAATTCCAATAAAGATTTGAAAATTTGTGTCGCGCTTCAAAATCTCCAACGATTTATTGAGATATGCGTGGGGATGATCGCTTGGATAGGGCGAGCTATCCGGTTCGCGTGTCGTAGAAACAAAAACATATGACACGCACATTGAAGCAAATGTCAACGCGAAACATAGGCTATAGTTATATGGAGCCGCCATCTTTTCCAAAATCAGTCCCGCGATAATAGCGGAAAGTCCAGCCAAGCCGTTATACGCCGCAGATTGTGTTCCGAAGAAGGTCCCATGCAATTCCTGCGGCATGACTTTGGTGACCATGTTCATCCAGGGATTTGCAGCCAGTCCCGAACCCAAGCCTTGCCAGATCAACATCAGAAACGTCATGATCAGCGCGGTTTGTTTTGTCGTAAACGGTACATATAGCGCGATGATGGCAAGTCCAAGATAAGGAACGCGTTCGTGGATGGTCATCCACAACATGAGCGGCTTATAACGCTTCGCGCGGGATATCCAACCGGCGGTCAACAATTGAGGCAGTTGCCAGCAGACGTTGTGGATCGCCGGTACCAATCCGATCAGTAATGCCGAGTGGGTGAGTTGGCTAACGAAGAGAGGAATGATCGCCGCGAAGGATGCAAAACCTACCCCGAGTCCGTAGAACCCGCCGTCAAACATGCTGACTGTGAAATTAAATCGCAAATGCTTTTGGATGTACGCATCGACGGAAGTCATGACAGGATTTTATCACTTGACAATTTGGTATATCGGCGATTAAAATAAAAACGAACGTTCGTTCAAACAATGATCGCTGGCGAAACTTTAGATCAGGATTACAGACAAATGGAAATGGAAGATTTTGCCTAGGTATTCATGGAGTGAAAAATGACCGAAGAGACGCCAAATATAAAAAGGGGACGTACTCAACAGGCGACGGAAAGCGCGGCTATGAGCCAAGTATTGGAAGAACTATTAACTAAAAAAGAGCGCACACGGCGATCAATTGAACAGGCCGCATATGAATTGTTCATGGAGCAGGGATTTAACGCGACTTCCATGCGGCAAATTGCTAAGCAGGCAGGGTTAGCTCTGGGTGGAATTTATAATCATTATAAGAGCAAGGAAGAAATTTTTCGTACCATTATTCTCGAAAAACATCCTTATAAACAAATTCTCCCGTTGGTTTTGAATGTTAAAGGGAGAACGCCTGAAGTATTTTTCCGAAACGCAGCGCATACGGCTTTGGCTGAGCTCGGACAACGCCCCGACTTTTTAAAACTTATGTTTATCGAAGCTGTGGAATTCAATGGTAAGCATATCTCCATGATCATGCGAGAGATCCTTCCAAAGGTTCTGCCGGTATTTGAAGAGCTTGCTGCTCGTCGAAAATCTCTCCGGCAGATCGGTCCGGTATTCCTGATCCGTTCATTTGTTGCCATGTTTTTTTCATATTACTTGAGTGAGATGTTCATCCAGGGGAGTACTTTAGCAAAATTAATGCCGAGAGATAGTTTTGATATGTTTGTAGATATTTATCTGCACGGTATTTTGAGGGAGATAAAATGATTTTGCGCCTTACTTCTCTCATCCGCAAGGAATTTATTCAGATTTTTCGCGATCCGCGCACGCTCATTGTAATTATTGTGATGCCGATCGCTATGTTATTCTTATTGGGTTACGCCGCCAACACTGATGTGAAGAATCTTCCTATTGCAGTTTGGGATCAGAGCCGGACGCCGTCTTCTCGGGCGCTTCTAGATGTGTTTCGTTCGGCTAACTATTTCACACTTGCCTACAGCGTTGATTCCCAGGATGAAATACGATCCCTGATCGAGCAGAACAAGGTTCACGCTGCATTGATTATTCCCCCTGACTATGATCTTCACTTGTCGAAAGGCGACGCTCAAGTTGCAATGATCCTCGATGGTTCCGACGCAACCACCGGTTCCGCTGCACTTTCGGCGGCTCAATTGATCGGTCAGTCCTACGCGACCCAAGTGATATCCGACCAGACTCAGCTCACCGGAAGGTCTGCAACGATTAATCTCCCACTCGAAGTCCGACCGGAGGTATGGTATAACCCGGATCTCGTCAGTGCTTACTTCATGATTCCAGGCCTGATCGGCATGATCCTTAATTTCACTACGACCTTGCTTACAGCAAGCACCATTGTGCGCGAACGCGAACGAGGAACGATTGAGCAGTTGATCGTTACACCGATTCGTTCATGGGAATTGGTGATCGGTAAGATTGCGCCATATGTTTTCCTAGGTCTTACTAATGCAGCAGAAGTAATGTTGATTGGGCATTTCTGGTTCAATGTTCCGGTTCGAAGCAGTCTTTGGCTGATTATGGGTACTACCTGCGTGCTCCTTCTTTCGAGCCTTGGTATCGGTTTGTTGGCATCTACGATTGCCAACACTCAACAGGAGGCTTTTCTGACCGTCATGTTTACAATCTTGCCGAGCGTTTTCCTCTCAGGGTTTTTCTTTCCGCTGGAGGCCATGCCTCCTTTTCTACAATGGGTTTCGTATTTGATTCCTCTTCGCTATTTTCTTATTATTATTCGTTCACTGATGATTAAGGGAGTTGGTATGGTGGCAATTCAGAATGAAATCATCGGATTGACAGTGCTTGGCGTTGGCATCATGAGTTTGGCCGCGATGCGTTTCCACAAGCGGCTTGATTGATAATTGGTTGAAGATTGTGAGTATGGAACGTAAGATTCCATTTCTGCGTATTAGTTATTGGGCGGGTGCTATTCTGGATGTGATTGCATTCCTCATTATGATATTCCCGTCTCTGTTTGCTCTGACCAATAGATTGAAGGACTTCTCTCCTGGCGTTGAATATCGCTATGCCATGGGAATGGGTGCGCCTCTCATGCTGGGCTGGACCATTCTTCTGCTTTGGGCCGACCGAAAGCCAATGGAACGCAAAGGCATCTTGGTGATTACTCTTTTGGTGGTGCTGGGCGAAGTTGCTGTTGAAATCTTTGGTGTCATGATTGGCTTCATCGCAGTTTCCGCCATGCTTCTAACGTGGACAATTCAATTTACCATAGGCGCCTTATTTGTTTTTAGCTATTGGAATTCCTCCAAATGAAAAATCTGATTGATGCAGCAAATCTGTATAAATATTTTGGTGAGACGCATGCGGTAGATG
Organism: uncultured Chloroflexia bacterium; assembly: GCA_963752775.1. GTDB lineage: Bacteria > Chloroflexota > Anaerolineae > Anaerolineales > Villigracilaceae > Fen-1038. The sequence goes on along the minus strand of CAVVZL010000003.1, from coordinate 33,657 downwards.
GCTTCTCGGTCCGTATCCAGGCGGGCGAAATTTACGGGCTGGTTGGTTCGGATGGCGCGGGAAAGACCACGACACTGCGTTTGTTATGCGGTGCACTTGAAGCAGATTTGGGCGCTGCGGTGATTTGTGATTATGATGTTGCCAAGCAAACTGAAAATGCGCGTGCTCAACTCGGTTATCTTTCTCAACGTTTTTCCTTGTATGAAGAGTTGACTGTGCTGGAAAATATCCGTTTCTTTGCCGAAGTACGTGGCATGAAAGCGAATGAATGGCTGCCGCGCTGCATGGAGATTCTGGAATTCGTCGGACTCGCCAGTTTCAAAGATCGCCGGGCCGGACAGCTTTCCGGCGGCATGAAGCAAAAGCTTGGACTGGCTTCAGCGCTGGTCACGCATCCACGAGTATTGTTGTTGGATGAACCCACCACGGGTGTTGACCCCGTTACGAGACAGGATTTCTGGCAGTTATTAATTAGTTTAGTTTCTGCCCCCTTCACCCCAGCCCCTCTTCCTGCTCCCTCAGGGAGTGCCTCGCGGGGAAAGGGGAAGAGGGTGAGAGAGCAAGAAGAAGGCGTTGCCGTACTCATCTCGACTCCCTATATGGATGAAGCCGCGCGTTGTCATCGCGTGGGCTTCATGCGCAATGGAAAGATCATAGCCGAGGGGACGCCGTCCGAACTGCGCGCCATGTTAAAGGATCGCATTCTTGAATTGAGTGGGGAACCGATCAAACTACTTCGTCGCATCGCGCAAAAGGATAAAGATGTGGAAGATGTACGCGCCTTTGGCGACCGATTGCATTTACGCGTCAAAGAAGATCAGGCTCGCATTGTGATTGAACGCTTGCCGTCGGAGATAGCAGGCGAAAGCGGACAGGTCAATAATTTGCGAAGCATTCCGCCGCAGCTGGAAGATGTATTCATTTATCTGTCGGAGCAATCGAATGAGTGAGGCCGTCATCGTCCTTGAGAATCTCACGCGCCGCTTCGGCGAGTTCGTCGCGGTCGATCATATCAACTTTGAAATCGAGGCCGGCGAAGTGGTCGGTTATCTTGGACCCAACGGTTCGGGCAAAACCACGACCATCCGCATGTTGCTTGGATTGTTGAAGCCGTCCGACGGCAAGGCAACCGTGCTGGGTTATGACGCGTTCGCACAGAGCGAAGAAGTGCGCGCCCGCGCTGGATATATGTCGCAGAAGTTTGCGCTGTATGATGAACTGACAGTTTGGGAGAATTTGGTTTTTTACAGCGGTGTCTATGGCATCTCCGAAAAGAGGCGCATCAAAGCCACCTTGGAACAGGTCAGTCTGACCGGTCACGATTCTGCACAAGCGCGTTCGCTCTCCGCGGGTTGGCGGCAGAGACTCGCATTGGCAATCGCGTTGGTGCATCAGCCCAAATTATTATTTTTGGATGAACCGACTTCAGGCGTTGATCCGACCGCGCGCCGCGCATTTTGGGATTTGATCTATCAATTGGCGGAAAGCGGCGTGACGATCATGGTGACCACGCATTACATGGACGAAGCCGAATACTGCGAACGCGTGGGCATTATGCGTGAAGGGAAGTTATTGGCTATGGATACGCCTTCGAACTTGAAATCAAAAGTCATTTCCGGCGATGTGTGGGAAGTCTTTGCCGAGCCGTTACAAAATGGACTCGCCGCGTTGCATGATGTCAACGGCGTTTTGCGCGTGGGTTTAACCGGCGATCATATTCGGACGATCACTGAACGAGGCGTTCAAGCCGAGGCTTTGCGTAACGCGCTCGAAGCCAACGGTGTGAACGTGCGCGAGATTGTCTCCGGCGAGCCAACATTGGAAGACGTGTTCTTATCGCTGGCGAGATAAAAAGCCTTCTATTGGAATTAATTTGTGAACCTTAAACAACAACTTCGTAATACCCTTCTCGCTGTTCTTAAATACACTCTGAATCCCCTAACTCGCCAGGTCGCGCATTCCTCTTTTGGACCTTTCGCCATTGTTCAGCATGTCGGACGTCGCAGCGGCAAAATTTATGAAACGCCAATTATCGCAATACTGGTAGAAGATGGCTTTGTGATTGAGCTCTCATATGGGCATGATGTGGATTGGCACAAGAACGTATTGGCTGCCAAAGGCTGTAGAATGGTTTGGCATGGCAAGAAATATGTGATCGACAAGGTCGAACCGTTAGATACTGAAATTGGCATGGCAGCTTATCCGCCTTTGCAACGGGTAATCCTCCGCGTTCTTGGAAGGAAAGATTTCGAGAAGATGAAGTTTTAATCGTAAGATTTTCCTCTGGCGAGCCAACGCTCGGAGATGTGGTCTTAACGTTGGCGAAGTGAGGGGGAGAGGTTGCATTGTGTCCGAGAGGGGATAAACTTTCTTTTTTACTTTCGTTAATCATATTCAGCTTTTCATAACCGTCTAATAATCATCCGAGTAGAAGGCCATTCGCACTACCGCGAGCTGGAACGATGGACACCATTCAATCGAAATAAACCTACGGCATATCCAGGTTAGAAATCTGGTACTTTCATTCTTTCTTCACGCTCAATTCACGGTTGAACGCTATAATCTTCCAAGTTTCATGATGTTTTGAAGGAGAACTTTAATCATGCTGAACCATTCCAATCATTATCGAGATGAACGACCGACACGAACAAAAGAGAATGAGCCGGGCATATCGTTCAAGTCAGTCAACTGGAGTTGCCTGTTCGGCTATCTTAAGCCATATAAGGGAAAGATGACATTAGCGATACTAGCGCTTTTAGTTTCCAGTGGATTTGGTTTGGCCTTTCCTTTGGTTATTGTGCGGCTGCTCAATTCCGTGACCCAAGCCAAAAGCTTCGCACCGCTCAACAATCTGGCCTTTTTGCTGGTGGGAATCTTCCTGCTCCAGGCGGTCTTCTCGTTTGTTCAATCGTACTTGCTGGCCTACATTGGCGAACACATCGTGTACGACTTGCGCACTTCCTTATATGACCATCTGCAACAACTATCGCTCGACTTTTATGCAAACCGGCGCGTCGGAGATATTATCTCGCGGCTCTCAAGCGATGTGACTCAAATGCGCACCATGCTTACCAACAATTTAACCACACTGCTCAGTTCGATCGTAACCTTGGTCGGCGCGATCGTGATCGTCCTGACGTTGAATGCCCGCTTAACTTTGTTCATTTTGGCTCTAGTTCCTGCCGTGCTGTTGGTCGCGTTTCTGTTCGGCAGTCGCATCCAAAAAGGCAGCACACGCATTCAGGATCAATTGGCTGATTCGACTATCGTGGCCGAAGAAGGATTGCAAGGGATACGCGTGGTGAAAAGTTTCGGGCGCGAAACTTATGAGACCAAGCGTTACGATACTGCCATGGAAAAGACTTTTCAAGCCTCATTGCAGATGGCTGTATACAACTCCGCCTTTAGCTCTGTCATGATGTTTTTTGGATTCGGTTCCATCGCGGCTGTTATGTGGTACGGCGGACGCGAAGTGATTGCAGGACGGCTGACGCTGGCCATGATTACCGGCTTCCTGATGTACTTCATCACGATTGCCGGGAGCTTGGGTGGGCTGGCAAATCTGTACGGACAGTTGCGGGCTGCGATGGGAGGCGTTCAGCGCGTCTTTGAAATCCTAGACACTAAGCCATCGGTGCATGATGCACCGAACGCCATTGCCTTACCAATCAGTAAGGGAAAAATCAAATTTCAAAATGTTTCCTTTAGTTACGAAGATCATGCGCCTGTTATTCAAGGAGTATCGTTGGATGTCCAGCCCGGGGAAATTCTCGCCCTCGTCGGTCCGAGTGGAGCGGGCAAGAGCACCATCTTCAATTTGATTCCCCGCTTCTACGATCCGACCGAAGGAACGATTCAAATTGATGGGTGTGATCTGCGCTCGGTTTCGCTGGAGAGTTTGCGCGCTCAAATGGCAATCGTCCCGCAGGAGACGCTCTTGTTCGGTGGAACGATCCGCGAAAATATCCTTTATGGCCGACTTGATGCCGGTGAGGCAGAAATGATCTCAGCCGCAAAGGCCGCCAACGCTCACGAGTTCATTATGGAATTCACAAAACAATACGAAACCACAGTGGGCGAACGCGGCACGAAACTGAGCGGCGGACAGCGTCAGCGCATCGCCATTGCACGCGCCGTTCTAAAAGACCCGCGCATTCTGCTTTTGGATGAAGCCACTAGTTCGTTGGATAATAAATCGGAAGGCCTGGTTCAGGAGGCGCTTAACCGCCTGATGCAGAATCGAACGACGATCATCATCGCTCATCGACTTAGCACCATCAAGGTGGCGGATCGCATCGCCGTGTTGGACAGTGGACGCATCATCGAGTTGGGAACGCATCAGGAACTTATGGAACGCAATGGGATGTATGCCCGCTTGTATTCGATGCAGTTCCGTGATCCCGAAGAGGAGCTGGCTGCATTGCAGGCCGCAATGCATAACGACGGACATCAGGAAGGGAAACCCCCTGAGAAATCCGCTGGCTTATTGAATGTGATCCTCGGGCGAAACTAAACCGACGCTGGAAGATTCGTTCTCCTCACAGGCAAAATGAAAATTGACCGTGACTTTTAAAGTCACGGTCAATTTTCATTTCATTGGCTTTGTTTCGGCTGCGCTTCGGGAATAATCAGCGCCATGATGATGTAAACGATCACAAGTCCGATATGCAGACCGGCAAAGAATCCCAGCACGAACAGCACGCGTATGATGGTCGGGTCAATCATTTATATTTTCTTCCTTCAAAGAAATTCAATCCCGCCGCGAACAACAGGAACAATCCAACGATCAGCAGGAACAACCCCTGCAAGCCCGTCCAGCGCACTTGATAGATGCCGTACCCTGTAAATGCCGCGCCGACCAGAAAATAAAAGATCGCATTGCGATTGTAAATTGAGCCGACCCGCTTCGCTTGCAAGATGTTACGTGCCAGCCACTGATTCATCTCGCGCACTTCGTTCTCGTGCCGACCTTTGCAAGCCAGCGAATCATCCACGAGCGCCGCGTCTTCCGCGCATAGTCCGCGCTGGCAATGCTTGCAAATTCCAACTGCGGGGTGATCAGGATGATAGTAGCAGTTCATCGATAAAACGGCATGGGAACCTCCTGCTTTGGCAGTGAGGAGCAAAGGCCGCCTCCTTTAAATTCAAATGAATAGGTATAGCCATCGGCACAGTGAAGACGATGGCAAGATCGCCAGTCAATCCCTTGCAGCGTTCCGCTGGGAGCGGAAATGGTTCGGGAGTGCGGAACCATAATGTTGCAACTCCCGGAAGTGCGCACGGGGACCCGTCCGATATGCGTACCGGCCCTTTTGCCGCTCGGCCCAACGGCGCGCACCATATCCCCCGTCCAGAAACCGTGTCCCCGGCGTGTTCCTTTCGCCCCCGCGCGAGGGAAACCGTATCGGTCCATGCTGGACATCTGGCTCGAACCGTGTTCCATGGCGAGGATGATAAGCGGGGAGAGGGCCGGGGGGATTTGTACGTTTGCGCCCGACTTGCCCACGCAGGCAGCATCCATCCAATGCGCTTTGGGCAAGCCGAGGGAGACGTGGTTGAATTTTGTTCGTCCGCCCGTATCGCATTCAAGGGGCAAGCCTGTCTCGCAAAAGCGTTGATAGAGCGCCCAGCGGGTTGTGTTAACAGTGGCAGCATCCCGCAGCGATTGACTGATTTGCGCGTGCAGGTAGGGATAACCAAACTCGGCGGTAGCCAGTCTTTCGCTCTGCGGCAGTTATCAAACCTGGCTGGCCGGTAGCGTGTCTTGCGTGAGCGCCGAGAGTGGCGCTGCTGACGGCGGGCTAACAAGCGGTCACGGATTTGCTGACCGCGATGCTCGATCTCGGCTGCCCAGACCACCAAGCCTGAATTGTTCACCACGGCCATGCCCGTAGTCTTTGAACCAGGGTCGATCTTGACCGCGTGCGCATGCGCAACACTCTCCACTGCCATGCGCTCTTTGAGAATAATGGTGAACGGATAGCGGCGTGCAATCGCCGCACGGCGTTCTCGCAACAGGCTGCGGGCCCGCGCGGGATGGCAGGGATCCAGCGCCTGTCCATCTGCACTCAGAACAAAAACTCTTTGCATTGATCTTTCTCCTTTCTTTCTCCTGACGGAGATTCTCAACTCACCCTTGCGGGCTGGTCGGTCAAGTGAGCCTCGCCCATGTTCACGGTCAGCGCACCTTCCGCACACCCGCCTAGTCCCGCGGCTTGTTTAGTGTAGAAGTTAAAGGGTTCAAGACGGGCTCGCACATCTCGAAGTGTGTTCTTGAGCTCTCCCGTGAACGTAGTCCACTCTTGCGGCTTGGGCTGGCCAGGCTGAACTTGGCTTCACAAGCCCCGCCTTTGAGGCGTGGGGTGCTTGACCTTATTCTCCCATCACTTGTAAGATCAATTCTCTTTGTCGCGGACGATTATCGAAGTCAATAAAAATGATTTGTTGCCACGTCCCCAAAGTCAAACGGCCATTGACGAAAGGCACGGTCAGGGAGGCTCCCAGGAGGGCGGCGCGAACATGGCTATGACCGTTCCCATCGCCCCAGCGGGCATTATGAGCGTACTCTCGATTCGATGGAATGATCTCCTCGAACAAACGTCGAAGATCATTGAGCGCGCCGCTCTCGAATTCAATCGTGGTAAATGCGCTGGTGGATGATGGAGTGAAGATAGTAACCGAACCGTACTTTAATCCGCTTTCTGAAATGGCACGTTCAACTTGTTCCGTGACGTTATGGATATCGACGTTGCCGCGTGTGTTCAGATGAATGTTGATTGTTTTTACTGCCATAATCACTTCTCTTTTTCAATTGGATGTCTCAAAATGGTTTTGAGTTTCTCGGGTTGGGCGCGGCGCGGGTTGCCCAATGTAAATCTCATGATGCTTTGCGCCGTGACCTACGCAGTCGCGATAACCATTTTCGTTGGAAATGGCTTTCATTCGTTCGACTGTGGCCGGTTCGGTGGCGTATGGACCGAAATGCATCACCTGCACGCACAGACCTTCCTCGAAAGATTCAAGCCGCACTTTAGAAATTCTTCACTGTCCCCGCGGTTTCGGCGTACTTCAGCCACTCGCTCTTCAAAGATATCTTGCGTGACGATGTCCGGCTGCAGGATCATCAATGTATAAAACCAGTTGTCTTTGATGGCGATGTCGAACATTCCATCTTCTACCCACCACAATCCTTCAAGCGCCATAACGGGATAATCCACAGGCTTGGTTTTGCGATTCTTGAACATGAACTTGAGTGTGTAGGAGATTCGTAAAGCGCTTTGGTCGCTTCGGCGAATGAAGGTGACTTGCCTGGCTCCGATCCCTTTTCGATGGCGCCGTCGATCATGGCAAATTGCAGGCGCGGCACCTGTACGATCTCCACTTTCTTTGCCGAAGGTGCATAGAGATATTTCAGTTCTTTTTTGAGATCAAGTATTTTCATGATTTCTCTCTTGATTGTAGCAAATATGTTCTATAAATTCAAGTGAAAAATGTCATCATAACTTACCGTGATGAATTGCCTTATCGCCATATTTTTCCTTGAGTGCATCCACTGCTGCCTGCAAACGGCGCGACTTCTCTGATCCAGAATCCCACAACGACAATTGACGGATGGGCGGCCCGAGTCCGCTGACGCCGACGCCGATCAATCGCACAGCCTGTCCCGGACTTTCGAACGGCTCTCATTAAATCGAGTGCCATCTTGCTGAGCTCTTCACCTTGATCAGTTGGTTGGGATAACGTTATCTGGCGCGTCAATGTGGTGAAGTCAGGCCAGCGGAGTTTTAGTTTGATAGTTGTCCCTGCCAGATTGTTTTTTCTCAATTGCCGCGCAACTTCGGCGGCTTGTTCTCGCACTGTCTGCTCAAGTGACGTGTCATCGCGCACGTCGCGCGCAAATGTTTCTTCTTGGCTAATAGACTTAGTTTCATGTTCCGTCACGATTGGACGATCATCTATTCCTTTGGCATGACGCGATAACTCGCGTCCATTCTCGCCGAACAAGCGGATCATTTCATCCTCAGGCCATTTGGCAATGTCGCCAATCGTGTGAATTCCCAAGTCATTCAATCGCGCCGATGTTTTTGGTCCGACGCCCCATAGCATCTCGGCGGGCAGGGGAGCGAGGAACGCGGCCTCTTCGCCTGCGGGAACTACTGTCAATGCAAAAGGCGGACTTCCACCTTTTGCGGCTTTCTTTCCGACCTCTGTAGCGATCTTCGCTACCAGTTTGTTTGAGGCGATGCCAATCGAGCAAGGCAACCCCAGTTCGTCACGGATGCCCGCTTGAAGTCCGCGCGCGAGGCGTTCAGGGGATTTGTTCATATCTGAAATATCGAGAAAGGCCTCGTCGATGGAAATTTGTTCCACCAGCGGAGTTAATGTATTCAACCGCACCATCACTTGTTTTGAGGCTTCGCTGTAAATCCGATGACGCGATGAGACGATGATCAATTGTGGGCAAAGCCTTATTGCGCGTGCCATGGGCATGGCGGACCTCACACCACACACGCGTGCCGCATAGGAACACGAAGCCACCACGCCACGTTCGTTCGGCTTACCACCGACCGCAAAGGCTTTGCCGCGCAGGGATGGATCGCGCGTTTCCTCGACGGCGCAAAAGAAAGCATCCAGATCTAAGTGCAAAATTATGTGGCTCATTTGGTCATTTTTAAGGCAGACGGCTTGGCGATGTTTATGCTAAGATTGTAACATCTTGGAAATGTAAGGTGTGCGAAAACCGAAGTAGAATGAAATGGAATATGCACGGACGGGATCTGCTCGGACCGGAGGTTTTGCGTGTTCCGAGCAAGTCTGGAGGAAACATGAAACCAAACATAAAAGCACTTCCATTTATTGTGCTGCTGGTAATAATCTTGTCATCGTTAGTGGCAGGAAGCGCGGAAGCTGAACCAGCCAAGGCGCGAAGTTACTGTGACGCGGCTCAGTTTGTGACCGATGTCACCGTACCGGATGGCACCAGTTTTTATTGGGGCGTAACGTTTCAGAAAACCTGGCGGATCAAGAACGTCAGCACCTGCACGTGGACAACTTCCTATAATTTGATTTATGTGGGTGGCAGCCAGATGAGCGCGCCTGGATCCGTGCCGTTCCCTCAATCGGTCGGTCCGGGTCAGACTGTTGACTTGAGCGCCTCCATGACCGCACCGAACGCGCCCGGCACCTACGTTGGTTATTGGGAGCTCCAAGATCCGTCGGGTGCTTGGTTTGGAATCGGCAGCGGTTATAGCCACTCGTTCTGGGTAAAGATTACCACTACCTCGCCCTCACAGTTGGTCACTACTTTCGATTTCACCCAAAATATATGTTCGGCACAATGGCAGTACGATGGCGGACCGATTCCATGTCCATTGAATCCAAATAAATCGATGTATGGGACTATGCAGGTTCTTAATAATCCCACCCTGGAGACAGGTGCCAGTGCAGGCGCGCCCAGCCTATTGATGGTGCCTCAAGAGAAATTTAACGGGTTAATCCGAGGCTTTTACCCAGTACCCCTTTTGCCGGGCGATCATTTCCAAGCTACGGTTGGTTGCCAATACCAATCATATGCTTGCTCTGTTAATTTTGAACTGGATTATTATAGTGGATCATCCTTGATCACCATTTGGAAAGCTCGGAAAGAATATGATGGCCAGGTTTATCCGGTGGATATTGATCTCACATCTATTTCCCATCAGAGAATTAGTGATCTGGTTTTAATTGTTTCCGATTTTGGAAATGCATCTGCTTCACACGCTATATGGGTAGCACCGCGCATTATACGGTATCTGGCTGGACCAGTCATTACTCCAACCTCGCCAGTTATTACGACGAACACGCCTTTTGTATCCCTCACCTGTTCCATCATCTACTCCTTCGTCTGCTTCGAGCTGCGATCGCGCCCAATTTATTTCGGATGTCAGCGTGCCGGATGGAACAATCTTAGCGCCCAACGTTTCCTTTGCCAAGACATGGCGTTTGCAAAATGTAGGCACCTGTACATGGACCACTGCATATAGTCTTGTCTTTGTTAGTGGAGATCGCATGAGCGCGCCGAGCCCTGTGTTTCTGCCTCAAACGGTCGTTCCTGGTCAAACGGCGGATGTAGGAGTCAATTTTGTTTCGCCTCCTATGGCCGGCGAATATCGAGGCTATTGGGAATTAGCGGACACGTCTGGTGCGGTATTTGGAATCGGCGACAACGCGAACTCTCCGTTCTATGTTGATATCATTGTTTCCGGCACAGCCACTATGACGACCGCTTACGATTTTGCCGCCAATGTCTGCATGGCTCAATGGGTAAGCGGAGCTGGAGTGCTTCCATGCCCCGGCACAGATGGCAACTCACGCGGCTTTGTTTTGAAAGTTACGAATCCGCAGCTTGAAAACGGCAACACATCCACAAGTCCGGGCCTGATCACCTTCCCACAAAATACTTATAACGGATACATCTCAGGAGTCTATCCTGCTTACACGGTTCAAAGCGGCGATCATTTCCAGTCTATTGTCAATTGTGCTTATGGTGCAACCACGTGCTTTGTGATTTTCCGTTTGGACTATCAAGTCAATGGAGGGATTGTCCAAACGTTCTGGAGTGTAGCTGAGAAATATGATGGATTGTATTCTACAGCGAATCTTGACCTGACCCCGCTGGCAGGCCAGAGCGTCAATTTTATTCTGACAGTTTACGCGAACGGCAGCCCGACGGGCGATCGCGCCTTATGGGTTGGGCCGCAAATCGTCCGAAATGGTTCGAGTGGAGTTGCTCCAGTGCTTACATCAACTAGCATTCCGACGAATACTCCATCCAACGCCTTCGTTCCAACGAGCACTCCTATTCCACCTACTCCCACATCTGCTCCGAGCGCGACGAATATACCTCCGACCAGCACACCCATTCCATCTACTCCCACGTCCGCGCCGAGCGCGACGAATATACCTCCAACCAGCACTCCGATTCCAGTTACTCCAAGCCCGACGAATACGCTTCAACCTAATACGCAACTGTATATCAATCAAACATATGGCTTCGAATTCAGTTATCCAATTCAAGGGTTGATCAGCAACCAGACGAATACCGGCGCTCACATTACCTTGCCGTTTACATCTGGCACGAATTTGGTCGAGAAATATTTGGATGTAAATGTGGCTACCAATGTGACTACTACATGTATCAGCCCACTCGCTCAGGGGTATACGCCGGGATCATTGCAGTCCCAGCAAGCGGCGTTCAACGGAATCAATTTTGTTAATGAAAGCGGCTTCCTCGGCGCGGCAGGCAACTTTTACAATTGGGTTGCGTATTCGACGCTCAAAGGGACGAATTGCATCAGCCTCACGCTTACTCTTCATTCGGTCGATCCCGGCGCTTTACCCACTCCACCTCCGACATTCAACCTGCAGGCCGAGTCAGCTGTCCTCACAACTATTGTCTCGTCATTTGTATTCCTGGGTGGTTAGAAGCATATGGCATTCCGCGCCAAGTCGATGTTCGCTTTATGACCAAATGCAACTGGACTGCAAATGTTTTGCAGTCCAGCTGTTTAAGTAGGAGAAATCGGCTATTCAAATGGTCAAAAGATATATTGAATAATCGCTTAAGTAAAGTTATACTTGGACCGGGCTGTCAATGGGAATTTTTTGAATGGACTTCGTCATTTCCCTTTGACCAATCAGGAGGCTCTCATGAAACACCGCTTGACTCTGGCTTCAACGATTTCAATTCTGGCGTTGATCACCTCTTTTATCTCTGCCTCGGCATCGACTTTTGATCGCCCCGTTTCGTTCTCAACTTGTAACTGGGCTCAATTTGTCGTGGATGTGACCGTCCCCGATGGCACATATATCGCGCCGGGTACGACATTTACTAAGACCTGGCGGCTGAGGAACATCGGCACCTGCACATGGACGACATCTTATGCGCTGGCATTTAGTTCGGGAAGCGAAATGGGTGCGCCTCAATCGGCGGTTGTTAACTTTCCGTCGAATGTCGCGCCGGGTCAAACAATTGATCTCTCCGTACCATTGACCGCGCCGTCCACGCCGGGGCAATACATCGGCTACTGGAATTTGCGCGACGGCTCCGGAAATGTGTTTGGTATTGGCTGGCGTGCCAATCGTTCCTTCTGGGTAGAGATAAATGTTTCTTCTACTTCGAATACTGCCGCATACGACTTTGCAGCCAATGCCTGTCAGGCGACATGGTCAACCGCAAATGGAAGCTTGCCGTGTCCTGGAACCGATGGCTCGTCGAGTGGATTTGTCTTGCAAGTTACGAATCCCCAATTGGAGGATGGTTCGACCAGTAGCGGGCCGGGATTGATCACGTTTCCAGAAAATGTTTATAACGGCGAAATACAAGGCGCATATCCCGCTTTCCTTGTTCAACCCGGCGATCATTTCCAAAGCGTGGTGAACTGCGCATATGGTGCAACAGGTTGTTTTGTAGCTTTCAGGCTCGACTATCAAATTGGCAATGGTCCGATCTACACTTATTGGTCGACCCGCGAAAAAGATGATGAATTATATTATCAAGCCAATATCGATTTGAGTCCGCTGGCTGGACAAAATGTCAAATTCATCCTTACCGTTCTTGCCTTGGGATCTGCCAGCGGTGACCGCGCTTTGTGGTCGAATCCTGTCATAATGCGGAATGGAGCCTCTCCTATTTCCAATCCAACGGTAGGTCCCGGTACGCCGACACCGGTTTTGCCTCCGCCTCCAGATTGCGACCGCGCTCAATTCATTGCAGATGTGAATGTGCCCGATGGAACATACATTGCACCGGGCGCGACCTTCACGAAAACTTGGCGGCTCAAGAATGTTGGCACGTGTACATGGACAACTTCTTACTCGCTGCTCTTCGATACCGGCACTCAGATGGGTGGACCAAATTCTGTCAATCTTCCGCAATCGGTTGCGCCCGGTCAAACCACGGATTTGACCATCACGTTAACTGCGCCGAGCACTGCAGGTGAGTATCGCGGCTATTGGAAGTTTGAAGATAATAATAATATCCCGTTTGGGATCGGCTGGGCGGGCACGAAATCTTGGTGGGTGGATATCATTGTTTCTAGTACTGCGTCCATTACTTCCACACCGATACCCGGCACACCTATATCAACTACTGGGATGGTTTATGACTTCGCGACAAATGCGTGTTCGGCCACTTGGTATTCAGGCGCCGGTACGCTTCCCTGCCCGGGAACAGATGGCGATCCGAAAGGATTCGTATTGCAGGCAACCAATCCCACTTTGGAAAACGGAACAGTTGATCAGGGAACGGTGGGTCTGATCACTTTTCCACAGAATATTTACAACGGCTATATTCAGGGCTCTTATCCGAGCTATACGGTCCAGCCCGGAGATCGTTTCCGCTCGATTATTAACTGTTCCTATAATCAGCCATACTGCTATGTGGTCTTTCGTTTGGATTACCAAATTGGAAGCAATCCAATTCGGACGCTCTGGGCTTTTGCGGAGAAATATGACGGCTTGTACGGCCAGGCTGATGTTGACCTGACACCGCTAGTTGGTCAGAGCGTGAAGTTCGTTCTTACGGTTCTTTCTGCCGGCTCTCCAACCGGTGACCGCGCACTATGGGTCTCGCCGATGATCTATAACGCTTCCGCTGCCACCGTTACGCCAACCAGCGCTTCGGCACCGAACGCAACTGCAATACCTGCAACGGGTACGCCTCAAGCCAGTAACGGTTCGCTGACGTACGTTAATCAGAAATATGGATTCCAGTTCAGCTATCCAAGTCAGGGACAGATCAGTAACCAGACAGATGCTGCGGCGCATATTACATTGCCGATTACAGCAGGTACCAATCTGGCTGAGAAGTATTTGGATGTCTCTGTGGTTGAAAACGCCACGACTTGTTCTAGCCCGTTGACGCAAGGATATACTCCGGGTTCATTCCAATCGCAGCAGGTGAGCATCAACGGTGTGAATTTTATTAAGGAGAGCGGCTCGAACTCTGGCGCCGGTAATACTTACGATTGGATTGCGTATTCGACCCTCAAAGGGACGAATTGCATCAGTCTCAGTTTCACATTGCATTCGACCAACCCGGGAAACTATTCAACGCCACCGCCGACTTTCAATATTGTCACTGAGTTGTCCGTCTTTTCGGATATCGTTTCGTCGTTTGCGCTGACACAATAAACTCAGGTAAAAAATAAAATGACCGTCAACTGCAAGTTGACGGTCATTTGTGTTATTTCTCTCTTCTTCCCTTTGCAACGATTCGGATCGGCGTTCCGACAAACCCATGCTCAGCCCTGATGCGGTTTTCAAGAAACCGCATGTAACTAAAGTGCATGAGCTTCGGGTCGTTGACGTAAATCATGAACGTTGGTGGGTCGGAACGGACTTGTGTGCCGTATAGTATTTTAAGTTGTCGCCCGGCGTGCGCAGGAGCAGACTGTGCATCCTGGGCCTCGACCAAAATCTTGTTGATTTTGGATGTGGTTAAGCGCGCCAGGCGTTCTTCCTGAACGCGTAAGGCCAGAGGCAACACCTGATCCATGCGCTGAGTGGTTTTGGCGGAAATGAATAACAAGGGAACATAATCCATGAAGTTCAAATCGGTGCGGATCTGGCGCGTGAATTGATCCATCGTGTCGTTGTCTTTCTCGACCAAATCCCATTTGTTGACCAGCACAATGCACGATTTCCATTCGTCAAGAATAAAACCGGCGATATGTGCGTCCTGAGCGGTGATGCCAGTCGTTGCATCGATCATCAATAACACCACATCCGCGCGCTCGATGGCTTTGAAGGAACGTAGAACGCTATATTGTTCCACGCCGTGTTCAATCTTGCCTCGGCGCCGGATGCCAGCCGTATCAATCAGCGTAAGCTGCAAGCCTTCATATTCGAGTTTCGTATCCACTGCATCGCGCGTGGTTCCCGGAATCGGGCTGACGATGGCTCGTTCCTTGCCGACTAATTTGTTAAGCAGGCTTGATTTCCCGGCATTGGGTTTGCCAACAATGGCAATCTTGATGGTCTCATCTTCTTCGTGCTCTGCTTCAGGAAAACTTGCAACGAGTTGATCGAGCAAATCGCCGGTGTCGGTACCGTGAACTGCGGAAATAGGATGTGGCTCGCCGAGTCCCAGTTCATAGAATTCGCCTGCCGCGTTGCGCCGTTCAAGTGACTTCACATTTATTGACCACGACAAAAATGGGTGGATGAAAACTTCCATCGGGATTCTTCCTTTGATTGCGACGCAAGATTTCAGCGACTTCGCGATCGGGGGGAGTGACGCCGGCTTCCCCATCCGTGATGAACAAAATGGCGTCCGCATCTTCCGCGGCGATCAGCGCCTGCGCCTTGATCTCATCAATGAAATCCGCAGAACCAATCGAAAGCGGAGTTTTGCCGCCGTGTGTTGGATCAATTCCGCCGGTGTCTATCACGCCGAACGCGCGGCCATTCCATTCGGACTCGGCATAGAGGCGGTCACGCGTGGTGCCAGGCGTATCGTCCACTATGGCGAGACGTTCGCCCACAGAGTCGATTGAAGAGAGTGCTCTTGCCCACATTTGGCCGGCCAACGAGAGCAACAATAGGTTTAGGCATAGTTCCTTTGTACCACGACACTTGCATCTGGCGCAAGTGTAGGTGAGGACGCTGATTGTAAAATACAAAACGAAAATCGCAAAACTTTTTCCTTGCGTTTTTGTATTCAGTGTTTGCTAAGGCGTAGGCGTTGGATTCGGATTGGGACCGACAGTTACTTCCACAGTCCCCGGAAGAATCAATTCCACTTGCAGGTTGGAAACCAATATTTGGACACTTGGCGCTAATTGATGGGCGCCTTCACTTAATCCTGTGGCATCCACAGTAATGTGAACATCCTGATGTGTCAGCGTATCGAGCAAAGGAAGCGGTCCGGAAATAATTACATCTACGGTTAATGGTGAGATTGTTGCGCTCATATCCGATGGCAAACCGGTTACTTCCACGTTTTCGTCGGATAAAGTGAGACTGCTTTCAATAGCTGAGATGTCAGCTTGAATCGCAACGTTTGGATCACCAACCACTGAAACGCCTGAAGGCAAATCCAATCCGAGTCGCGTATTGATATTATTGCTCATATTTTGCAAGTCAAGCGCTTGCGTTTCAACTACGCCGGGTAATGAACTGACCAATGTCGGATCCGATGAATAAACTGTCACTACAGCAGGAAAAACTGAGATATTGTCCAAGCGATAACCATTTGCGACCTGTCCGCGCACTACCACTTTGACAGCCAAATCCCGAAAGCCGCTTTGCTGGCTGATCGGTAAAATTACATGCGCCGTTTGCGGTTGAATGTTGATTCCGTTCACTACTTGATTGGCTGCATCATATGCGCTGATCAGAACGGAAGAAGAAATTCCTTCACGCGCTTCAACCAGATTGAGCGAAACACTGACTCGCTTTACGCGCGAGACCAGAGATTGGGCGCCGCTAACAATAACTTCTTCAACATCTATAGTTGGATTTCCTGCCTGATAACCCACAGCCGGTTGCCCGCTGACATCAACGTTAAGTGGAAAGCTTTGTGTGACTAGCGGTTCCAATGCCAAAGTAATTGTATCAGGGCTGACGGCCGTGATACGGACCGGACGTTCATCCACTTGGATTTGCAGCTTCAATTGATGCTGACCCGGTTTCAGCCCTGAAAGGTCTAGGACTGCGCGCACGCTGTCAGGTTTCGCGGTGAGCTGATTCCAAACCGAGCGCGGAGCGCGCATAGTAATTTGGGTCTGATGGGGAATACTTCCAGTGATGATCAACCCAGAAGCCTGTCCGACGATTTGGATGTTGATTGGCGTCGGATAAACGCGAACTTCATCAGGGTCCGAGGAAGTGACAGCCGCCACCCAAACAGCAAGGGCTAGCACAAGCGCCCATAAAAGTAATCGAAGATTATCGGCAATGCGTCTAAGCATGTTGCTGTTACTCATCCTTGTGCGGGGAATTGGACGGTATGAAACGTCTTAGCCAGCGAGGAATATGCTCGCTGGCGGCCGGACGAAAGAAAGCTACTAGTATGTTCTCCAAACGTTCGGAATCAATTCTGCGGATCATGCGTCCCGCGTGCGCAATGGAAATCGCGCCAGTTTCTTCAGACACGACGACAGAGATGGCGTCACTTTCTTCAGAGATGCCGAGGGCAGCGCGATGTCGAAGTCCCATTTGTCGTTCGGGAGAGCGGTTCAGGATTCCGCTTGAAGAGAGCGGCAGGACACAGGCGGCCGCGACCACTTTCGGTCCGGAAAGAATGGCCGCGCCGTCATGCAACGGTGTGTTTGGATAAAAAATTTGCAGAAGCAATTCGGGCGTAACTGCTGCGTCCATCTTCACACCGCTTTGAATGTACGCATTGAGATTATCCAATCTTTGCAGGATGATCAGCGCGCCGTGTTGACGAGCTGATAGACGCGCAACCGCTGTCACGACCGTATGTATTGTTTGTTCAAATTCGGGATTGGCTGTTTTATTGAACGCGATCGGCAGTGTTCCAGCGCGTCCGATGCGCTCTAGGGCGCGGCGGATTTCCGGCGCAAAGATTACAGGTACGGACAATAACAAAGCCGGTAAGGAATTTTGGACCAACCATGAGAATGCCGGAAGATTTACCAAACTCGTGATTACGACAAGCCCAACCACAATCAGGATTACGCCACGCACTAATACCATCGCCTGTGTGCCCCGCAGCCAATACAGCAAGCCATAGAAGACCAGTGTGACCAGCAGAATGTCAATTAGGCTGAGCCAGCTTAGACGTTGAAAAATGAAAAGGATGTTGTTCAGAAACTCAGCCATGATTTTCGCGATAGTCTATTTGATCATCGAAGTTTGCCAATAGACTTTGATGATCAGTTAGTGTGATTATTCAATGCTGGGGATTCCAGCGCCGTCAGAAGGCCAGGATTAATTATATCGGTCTCAGAACGCGATCCTGCCGCAGTTGCTTGAATAAAAGAGCGTTGCCGCTCCGCGGCATAGATTCTACAGCCGCGTCCTGCCAGGCTTGTACTCCGAGCGTGGTGGGTGTGCGCCGTTCGTAACCCAATTTTTTCCAAACCAAATCCATACTGGCAAGTTCAGCTGCTGGGAAGATCAACGACGCTTCACATTGCAAATCACTGGAGGCGCGTTCCACTTCAGCAATCAACATTTCAAGGCCGGTTTGAACATCAATTCCATTTTCCATATAAAGTTCGGTGGTGCGCGCCACCAGATTTTCCACCTGCCAGCCCGCTATACCCACCAACTGATCTTGAAGCTGGAGAAGCATGTAAGCTTTATCGCCGAAACTTGCCATGACATCATCGCTTGATAATTTTTGCTGGCCTTTGCTTAAGCGATTGATCAATTTAGCGATCGATTCAGAGTTTCTGGGTTTGCTGCGCACCACCACGAAATTCCCAACGCCTTTTTTAACGATCGTGGGTTGTGTGCCCTCGGCGTTCGTGGGTGAAATCTGCTTCCAGGCAGTAGTGACCTCTTTCCAGAGATCATCGTATGAGCCGGTATTGTGAATAACAAAGTTGGCCGCTGCGATCTTTTCACTTTGGGCAGCTTGCAAACTTATTCGATGTTGTGCTTCTTCGCGCGTCAAATTGCGTTTGCGGATTAATCGTTCGATTTGAACTTCCTCCGGCGCGTATGTTACCCAAATGCTGTCACAACCCTTTCTTAAGTCGCTTTCTAGTAATTTGATCGCCTCGACTACTACAACGGGTTGGCTCGCGCGTTTTATCAATACAGCAATCGCCTGCCCTATCAGCGGATGAATGATATCTTCCAGTTCAGCCAATGCGGCTGGATCGCGAAATACGACGCCTCCCAATTTGCCTCGGTTAATCTCGCCATCCTTATCAAGAATCCATTTGCCAAATTTCTCGATAACGGGTTGATAGCCCGGCGCGCCCTTTGCCATGGCACGATGAGACAAGGCATCTGCATCAATGGTATAAGCGCCGAGATGCTCCAGCATTCTTCGTACCACGCTTTTGCCAGTGGCGATGTTGCCGGTCAGTCCAATGATATATTTTCCGGATACACTGCTCAAAGTCGTTCCTCAAAGGAAGGATAATAACAATCCTATTTTACATTAAAAAGAGCCAGCGAATAGAGTTGACTGCTCTATCTCTAGCGTGTATGATGAACGAGCCTCAGGCCGGTCGGGCGATCGCGGTTCCGCGCGAAAGCGTGGGATCGAGGAAAGTCCGTACTCAACAGGGCACGACGCCGGGGAAATCCCGGGACGGAGCGATCTGTCGCATCGGGCCACAGAAACAAGTAGCCGCGCAAGCGGTCAAAGTGAAAAGGTGGTGTAAGAGACCACCGGCGTTCACAGTGATGTGGGCGGCCAGGCAACCCCCGTCGGGAGCAAGGTCAAGCAGAGACAATGGAGCGGCCCGCTCCTTTTAGTCTCGGGTAGACTGCATAGATAGATGATCGCCGAAACGAGTTGGCAGGGATGACACTCGTCGGAGCGTAAACCTGTGCGGCTCGTTTTACAAAATGCGGCTTATAGATCGACCTGAGGTATCATTCTAAATCATTCATCGAGGTTATACGTCATGCACGAACTTTATGCAACACAAGCCATTCTTGAAAAAGCAATTCAAAAAGCGAATGAGGCCAAAGCCAAACGCATCACCAACTTATATCTTGTAGTGGGTGAGATATCTACCTACACCAATGATTCGGTGCAGTTCTATTGGGATGACCTCAGCAAAGGAACAATAGCAGAAGGCGCGGTCCTGCATTTCCGTCCCGTGAAAACTGAAGCGCAGTGCATGAGCTGTTTTACAAAATATCATCCAACTGAAGGCGAAATCGTTTGTCCCAATTGCGGAGGGGTGGGCGCCAAAGTCACTGCCGGTGAAGAGTTTTTTATGGAAGCGCTCGATGTAGAGTGAAATACGGTGGCCATATCGCATTTTCAGTTCACGTTAAGATGGATTTGCTTGACTCTGATTTGTAAAGGTGGTATATTCTGCGGGCTTCGTTGCGGGGTAGAGCAGTGGCAGCTCGTCGGGCTCATAACCCGGAGGTCGCAGGTTCGAGTCCTGCCCCCGCTACCTAATGATGAACCATAGCTCGTAGAGCTATGGTTTTTTGCTAGCCCGATGGTCTGGGGTTGTTCAAATTTCTCTTTTCGGAGGATGATTGAATGAACCAACGACTGTCGGGCTCGCTCGTTCTTAGCAAGGCCATTACCGGCTTTGCCAGCTTCAAAAGCGCTCAAGGATTGTCGGATCGAACCATCAATTCGTACCAGCGTCATTTGCAAAAGTGGATCCAGCACCAGGCGGATATTCCGATCCATCAAATCATTTCGCGAGACATCACTGCATACCTCGATTGGCTGCGAAGTGAGTATGTCCCCCATCAATTCGGAAAAGGCGATGAACCCCTTTCTCCCAAAACATTACGAAATATATGGGTGACTTTTTCAGCATTTTTCACTTGGGCGACCAAAGAATTTCAAATTCCCAATCCCATGGTAAATGTGCCGGCGCCTCACTTTACCGTGGTACCTGTGGAACCGTTTACACAGGATGAGGTCCAGGCAATGTTGAAAGTTTGCATTTATTCAAAAGAAGTCCAAACGGGCAACCGCAAAAGTTTTGTCATGCGTTTGCCGAATGGGCATCGTGATCAGGCGATCCTGCTGCTTCTGGTTGATACGGGCTTGCGTGCCATGGAGTTATGTTCATTGCGGATCCGTAATGTGGACTTGAAAACGGGTAAGGCTGAAATCGAGAAGGGTGTCAGCGGCGGAGCCAAAGGTGGGAAAGGCCGCGTTGTCTATCTTGGAAAAGCGAGCCGGCGTGCTCTATGGCGGTACTTGGTGGAACGGGAAGATGGGGAGGATCCTGACTCGTTTGTTTTTCTGGCAAGAGGAAATCGACCATTCAATCCCAATTCATTGCGCCAACTGATTCAAGGTATCGCGGAAAGGGCAGCGGTGCAGAACGCGTATCCCCATCGTTTTCGTCATACGTTCGCGATCACCTATTTGCGATCCGGTGGCGATGTATTTACACTTCAAGCCTTGCTGGGACATAACAGTCTTGATATGGTCCGCCGGTATGCGAGAATTGCGGAGTTGGATGTGGAGAAAGCTCATCGCAGGGCCAGTCCGGCTGACAACTGGAGATTGTGATGTAAAGTGTCATCTGCCAGGAGGCATAGGATCTAATGGGGTCATGGCAGATCTGCCGCTATTGAATTAGAAGTACGAAGGTTGAAGCGAGCAAAATGAACAAAGCTTTTTCCGCCTGGTCGGGAAATAGCTGCCTGCGATCGTGGCGCCAGATTGGTGTCTATTTGCTCCATGGTCCACCCGGTTTCCAGGTCTTAGAAAAAGTAGTGTTCTTTTCACAAGCATCCATCACGGGCATCATAAAGTCATGAAGCAAATGAGTTGCTTCCGCAAGACTTGCTGGCGCATCCTCCAGCACATTGCGCGATAAAAATGCATTCCATTGATTCTGCTTTTCGGAAGCAAAGTGCTGAGTCAACGCAGGAATGTCCACTGCGATTGGCGTTTTGCGATTTGCAAATGTCTGCATGATTGCTTTTTGCAGAGAAGAACCTTTGAAGGGGAATCGGTTGGCTGCAATCCACAAATCATAAAAATCCTTCATGCGGCTGTTGATCATGCCAAGGAATACCATCGCCTGAAACTTCTCAGCAACGACGGTTTCAGGCGGATAGCCTTGCAGTTCTGGTGCGGCCATCGAAAGCAAGACGGGATATTTCAAAATGGAGGGCGCTGGGGATACCACATCAGCAAATCCCACATCGATTTGGAGATGGAGGCGTGTGTTACCCAAACGACCCTGAAAGCGAAGGCGAACACCTTCGTAATCTGCGTCCTCTTTGATACGTTCCCCGCGTATCGATTTTGGATCAAAGATAATGCCATCATCCTCAACATGCAGTTCGCAGATTTCGCGGATAATCTTCACCAAAACTTCGACCTCGTTACTGGTGTAACCCAACAAGTCAATATCGCGTGTCGGTCGGAATCCTGTCAATCCCCAGGCCCGAAATCATAGCGCACCCTTGAGAAGGAACTTATGCTGGTACATCGACTTGCTCAAGCGATACAAGAATCGCTCGATGGCATAGTATTGGAGCAGTTCGTTGTAAGGACGGCCGCTCTTTTGAGCCTAAGTCAATAACCGGCCTTGGACGGATGCTGGAATATTCTTAATCTCGTGATCGTTCATAGCAATGCTTCCAGGAACGGTCTCATGATTTTTTCAACGCGATCAATGCGGGCGTACTCAAGCAATTTATCAACCTTGCAGCCTTGACGCAGACTTTCGCGCAAGGCCTCGCGAGCGACATCCATGCCGATTTTGTTCCGAAACTTGAAACAATCAGCAACTGATTTCTCGCGTGCATAGATCCGGACATGAACACGATCAAGTTCTTGAGCTTCAATTCCCGATGAATAGGCTTGACCGGACAGCCAGAACAGGCGGATTGGGGGATATGAAAGGCGGGGCCTCTCAGCTGCCACCGGAAGCGCGACGTAGACTTGGTGGGGGATTTGAGAGGTCAAGTTGTGAAATGCTAGTGCGGATATCAAACAAACTATGCCCTTGGGAATGCCGAGTGCAACTTGAACCAGGTCCGGCTGTTCGAAGGGAGGCGCATCGGCAAGGCGGAAAAGTCCTCGATCAAGTATGGTGAGTAGTCCTCGATCGCGCATCTCGTACAACGTGCGCGGGGAGATGCCAGCATCCATAGCTTGACGCGTATGCATCATGCTATCGTACTGCCGGAATGTCTAAAATCGCGCGGGAAATCGTTCCTTTTTCCATGTGTATAATATTAACTGTAAATCAGAAAACTTACAGTTAATATTATACACGGGTTTTCCATCCTTGATTAGGCCATATCTTCCATATTCAATCATCGTTTTCATCATATTGACCTGTGCGATCATGTATTTGCGGTCCTGGGGCGGTATGATTACACTTCAAGCTTTGTTGGTACATAATAGTCTTGCTCTATCCCAATTCGTTTGCCACCAATCGGTTTGCTGGGCGGGGTCATTCTTGTGGATGCGATCAGTATTCATTGCTTCCAGTTTTTACCCCAAGATATCGCATTTGCCTAAGGCTGGCTAAATCCTTATCTCTGTTGGCCCTGCTTGGAGCGGAGTTTGAAAATTCGCCCACTGTAACAAAGTTGATTGCTCCCGTTTTCTGAATAGCATATCTTGCTAAATCAATGCGTTTGTATTATTATTCATATTATGAATAATAATACAAATGAAAGTATTTACTATGAACGCTGGCTTACTCCCCTGCTGCAAAGCGCCATTCAAGACCACTCTGTAATTGTGTTGACTGGTGCCAGACAGGTCGGTAAGAGCACGCTCCTCCTTAACGCTGAACCTTTTCGCAATTGGCGTTCTCATACGATGGACGATTTTGATGTGCAGGAACAGGCAGCGTTCAAACCCCAAATCTTTATGGGCCGGGACA
Organism: uncultured Chloroflexia bacterium; assembly: GCA_963752775.1. Taxonomy (GTDB): domain Bacteria; phylum Chloroflexota; class Anaerolineae; order Anaerolineales; family Villigracilaceae; genus Fen-1038. The sequence continues at coordinate 10,129 of CAVVZL010000003.1, read as the reverse complement.
AATCAAGTTATTTTGGATGAAGTCCAAAAAGCGCCGGAACTTCTGGTAGCAGTCAAAAAGACTGTGGATCGGAACCCAGGTAAATATCAATTTGTTTTGTCTGGTTCTGCCAATCTGCTGTTGATGAAACAGGTAAGTGAAAGTCTGGCAGGCCGTGCGGTTTATTTTGTGCTTGATCCCATGTCTATTGGAGAAATAAACAATCGGCCTCATCCGGATATTTTGGTGCAAGTTCTGAATGGTGAATTCCCGAAAGAAAGTTCATTGAATGCGGATCTTCCCGACCCATCAGAAACCATCCTGCGTGGATTTATGCCCCCGCTTCTTCGGTTGAGATTCTTCACAGGCATGGACAAGGTGGTGGGAAGGATATGTAGCGACCTATCTTGAACGTGATCTTCGGCAGATCGCTCAAATTGATGCGCTGTTGGATTTTCGCAGGGTTATGGAGTTTGCGGCATTGCGCTCCGCACAGCTTATCAATCAGTCTGAAATTTCTCGGGATGCTGGTCTATCCCAACCAACCACGCATCGGTACCTGAACTTATTGGAAACAACGTACCTATTTGATCGTTTACCCGCCTATACGGCAAGCCGAACTACCCGATTGCTAAAATCTCCAAAGGCGTTTTTTAACGATCCGGGGTTGGCAGTCTTTCTGTCTGGTTATTTTGAATTGGATGATCTTCGCAAAGCCCGCGAATATGGTGCGTATTTCGAGACATTTATTTATCATCACCTGAGAATTCTGACACGCTTGATGACCCCATCCGCACACCTTTATTTTTGGCGAACGCTCGAAGGAAATGAAGTTGACTTTGTTCTGGAATACGGCAGGCGCTTACTCGCCATAGAAGTAAAACTGACGGATAATCTTGGATACCGGGACACTGCCGGCCTTCGGTTATTTCTTGAAAGGCATCCAAAAGCATCTGGCGGCTTGATTGTGTACGGAGGGAAAGAGATCAAACGATTGGACGAAAAAATTGTTGCAATTCCATGGTCTTTGGTGACAGGATGAACCCTTTGATAGGTCCTTAATGGTGCGCAGACTATTTGCCAAAGTGCACGGCGTGAAGGCGGTATAGTGTTCGCCAACTTTGTAATCTATCGCTTTCAAACCTTCTTTAACTTTCCGAATTGTAATAATGGGATGTCCGATCAGAAAATCCACAACTTATCGTACTGTATGATATTTCAGGCCATCAAGATTGGCAAGTTTGACGTTTTTTAGGTTGCGGTACGATAGGGAAAACGTAATAATACAAGTTCCGTCGAGGAATCAATGAGTGAATATCAATACTACGAATGGCAAACTATCGACCAGCCTCTAAACGCCGAAGAGCAGGACACGGTTAATGCCCTTTCCAGCCATATGGATAGGGTCACATCTACCCAAGCGATCGTTACTTATTCATGGGGTGACTTTAAACACGATCCCCGCAAAGTGTTATTGAAATACTATGACGCCATGCTGTACCTGACCAACTGGGGAACCCGCCAGTTGATGTTCCGTTTCCCCAAAGGTGCGATAAAGTCACAGGCCATTCTGCTCTATTGTCAGGATGAAATTCTCAGCCTTGCTTTAGAAGGCAACTATTATGTCTTGGAATTCCTTTTTGATGATGAGAACCCGGACTTCGAGTGGGTGGAGGGCGAAGGTACCCTCGGCAAACTGATCCCTTTCCGCGAGCAAATCCTGCAAGGGGATTTTCGTGCCCTCTATCTGGCCTGGCTCAAGGCCGTCTCATTGGACGATCCGAATGAATCCACCTCCGAAACTGAGCCGCCCATACCACCCGGACTGCGCACGCTGAATAGTAGTCATCAAACTCTTATCGATTTCTTCCGCCTGGACCCTCATTTGATCAAAGCCGCCGCCAGTGCAAGCGTAGAACTCCAGCCAGTATCTATTGCGCTTCTGGAAAAGGCACTTTCGCAACTCAGCCGGGATGAGTGTGAAGATTTTCTGCGGCGGTTCTTGAAAAACGAACCACGGGTGCGCACCGGATTGCAAAAACGCCTGGGAGAGTTGGCTGGGCTGAACTCGCCCAGCCTCACACAGGGGCAGCGAGCAACGGAAAAGTTATTCAGGGACGCTAAACGGTTAAAGCAAGAACTCTACGCCGTCAGAAAGCCGAGGCTGAGCAAAAACGTGTTCAAGAACTGCTCGAACTAGCCAACCGGGAGGATTCCACCTGGCGCTGGGTGGAAAACCTGATCGGACGAAAACAGGCCGGCCCGTATGCTGAAGCGATTACATTGTTAATCAGCCTACGCGACTTAGCCGTTTACCAAGAGCGTCTGGCGCAGTTCGAGGAGCGGATTGCCACATTGAAAAATAAGTACGCCAACCGTCCATCCCTCATGGAGCGATTCGAACGCGCAGGGTTCTGACACTCCCTATTCCTGAAGGAAAGGAGTTCTCGTTTTCACGAGCAACATCGGCCTGTGTCATAGGCTCTACTCAGCAAAGGACGGGGATACGTTAAATGGTTGATCCTCACTCTGGCATATTCCCATATCAGGAAACGGGAGCAAATATTGGCCCCACCGTTTCCATCCCTGCTCAAACTCGCGCCGTTCGACTTTCCCCTTGCATACGGGCAAATCCGGGTACTTACGTTCCAAGGCTTGCACACCGGTCATTTCATCATCACTTGCAGTTCGTTGGATTGAATGTTCGTGTGGTCTTACGATCGATAGAGACGTGAATGCCGCTTTAAATCTTTTATGGGTCAGACAGACTCATTGGGGCAAAAGCACAGACAATGGTCCAAGGCTGCCCTCCGCCAGGTGCGGCAGACTGCCACAAGAAACCCCTGCCGCTTTAGCGGCAGGGGAGTGTCACTGATCAGTGCGCTTAGTTTTTGCATAACTTCGTTGTATGCGGTTGGATGCAGTTTGCCGATAATTTTCACTTTTCTAACCCTCTGGTCAAGGTTTTCACTCATCGGACAACATTGTCCTGATTTTATCGCGTGTTTGAGATAACAAAACGAAACTATTCCGCTATTGCTTCCTGCTCCAATTTTAACCCATGCGTGATGAGATGTTCAATCACAGGACGCACATCCCGCAAATTGGGATGAAGCGCGAGCCGTTTCAAGTTACGGATATCAGTCTGTGTCAACGGATGCGATAGTTTTGCATATTTCTCAAAAGTGGAAACATCCATCAGGCAAGGCTCAACACGCGCACTGACTTGTTTGCGAAGTTGGGAGAGGATGTTGAAGCCGCCATAGTCCATGTCCGACCAGAGCTTGATTCTTGTTTCTTCGGGAATGAGTCGAAGCAGGCGGCGGATGGCGGGGGATGGGTTGCCCATGAGACAGATGACGGCGTGGGACGTAGTGCGTGGGGTGGCGCGGATGAATTCGTAAAAGGATGTGAGATTCTCGATGCACAAGACAGAATCTGCGCGAACAGCGACAGTTTGAATGGAAGCGACTTGTGCGGCGGGAAATCCGACAGAAGGGGAAAAACCATTTAGCGATAATATTTCCCCTTCCATGGTGGTGAATTGCCAGTTGCCAGATAAATGAATATAGCCAGGGTTGGCAACAAGATTTAATTCACGCAGTAAATCTTCGTTTGTAAACGATTTCCATTCGGGGTTGGCTTGACGTGCAAGCCGAATCAACGTGGGGCGTAAATCATCGAAGCGTTTGCTATCGTTGAAGACGCGCACACTGAAGACGCGATGGGGAGTCTCCGCTTGAAGAGAGGATAATGCCAGTAGCGCGGCGAGCAGGTCTGAGTTAAAGTCTGATGCGGAGAGGTTGAAGGGTGAGGAAGATTTTCCAGCATGAATTTTTTCCAATATCTGATTTAATGCGCGGGCGCGCCAGTCATTGAAGGAAAGGCGAAACTTTTCAGCAAGTAAAAGGTTCTCAAGTTGAGAGCGTTGGTTTGAAATTGGAATGCGGTGGATGAGGGTGTAAAGTTCTTGGGGCTTAGTGAGTGGGGCATGGGGCGTGGTGGGCAGGATGATGGATTCGAGCAAATGATGTTCTTCGCCTTTGAGCCAATGGAGTTGAATTAGGTTTGAATCTGCAAGCGTTTGTATTTGTTGATTTGTAATCATGCGCGGTTCGGGGTCTTGCTGTGAAAAATACGTGGGCAGATTGATCTCACGCAACCTCACCTTAATCGCGCGCGTAGACGAAGCCTCGCGTCTCTCGAAAATATCAAGAAGCGCGTCAACAATCACTCGCGTATCAGCCGAAGGCACAAATGAAATCACAACAACCTATTCGCCATGCCCTACTTTTCCAACTCCTTCAACATCTCACTCTTGTCAATCTCCACCACAAATGAATGATTCTCTTTGCGAACAACGGTGCAAACCGAATCCACAAACGGAAGCAATGACCCGGACTTATCAGGTGGGGTGGCAAGCAAAACCTGCAAGCCTGCATCTTGCATGAATTTCAACGCACTGGCGGTGCGCGCTGTATCCATTTTGCCGAAGGCTTCATCAAATAACGCGAGTCGAATCGTGTCGGAGGGACGTCCCTGATTCAAGCGATACGCCTGTGCAAAGGATGCTGCCATTGCCACGTAAAACGGGGTGGTGGTTTCACCGCCGCTTTTCTTGGCGTTGATCACGCTTAACATGGCGCGGTCGCCGTTTGGATAATGAATGCGAATGTCATAATTGAGGTAATTGCGGTAATCCTGAAGTTCGCGCAACTCGATGTTTTCATCATCATGCGCGGATGTGAGGCGCTCAAACAGCAAATCCCAGCCTTCCTGATGTTTTTGGCGAAACTCTGATTCAAACAACGAGTTGCCCATGATCTGCTGGCTGTCCATCACCATATCGTAAATCTTTTTGAGCGTGGGCGATGAACTGGTCACAAATTCAAATCGCTCGCCGCCGAAACGCAGTGCTGCAAGCGACGTATTCAAAAATCCCAACTGTTGTCGTGCGTCTTCGATCTGCTCGCGCAGACGGTGAATAAAATTCTCCACCAATTCCTGCTCCGCCATCGCGCGTTGTTTGGCAATCTGCCCTTCATAATTCGGCAACTCCGATGAAATCAATTTCTCGCGTTCGTTCATGTAATGCGCTGCATCATCGGCCTCGTCATAACCAAAATCATATTTCATTGAATATGCCTGCTTCGCCTCGCGCAATCTGATCACGCGAACGCCTTTCGGCGGTTTGATAATCATTTTCATAGCGCTGTGCATTTTGCAAAATCGTTTCCAATGGCTGACGCTCGCGGCGTTTTTCATATTCTTTTTGAATATCGGATTTTGTCTCGTCGTCTGCATTTTCGGACACAAGGAAATTTTCCTGCTCCTGAAGTTTTTCCGCCGAGCTTCTTTCCACGCTCGGAATGGATTTAGCTTCGAGTTTTCTGATCTCCACTTCGAGATTTCCCAACTTGCGCGACGAATCAGTTGCTTCGTCTTGAATTTGACTCAACTCTTTCTGGCGTTTATCCACTTCCGCTCTGAGAGAATTTAAATTACACGAATCTAAAGATTTGAGTTCCTTGTTCGAAAACCTTCAATTCATCTTCGGCGGGCGCAAGACGAACCAGCGCGGCAAGCACATGTTCCAAATCCACAAAGGGACGCATTTTATCGCGGGTGAGGGCAAGCCGCTCGCGCAGGGCAGAGGTTCTTTCATTCAAAGAAACCATTTCGCCCGCAATTTCATCCAGCCGCGTCTGACGCTGTTCAATTTGACGCGGCGCGGCGCGCTCCCCGATAAACCAGCGGCGATAGACATTTGGGTTGAGGTGGCTATCTGTAAAATTGCGGCGTACGAAAGCATTCGCGTGTGATGGCGGTTCGATGTTCGCGCAGGTCTTCGATCTTTTCGCACTTGACGTAATTTCCCAGCAACAAATCCACATAGGCGCGGGCGGCAGGATTTTTCGTCTCCACTTCGTGCATAGAAACTCTTCTCCGCGCCTGGGTAAATTTTGTTTGAGAATATTTTCCGTATCCAACAATCGCCGCGCCGTAAATCGAATCTTTATACTTATGATAGACCTTCATCGCGGCATTGTAATGTTCAGGCGGAACAAGCAAGGTAAAGCGATTGAAGCCGAGCAAACCTTCCACCGCGTCCTGCCAGGATTTGTCTGGGATGGAAAGTTCATCGCACAAATATTTCACTTCATCCGCGCCAAGATTTAACTCGGCGCGCAGGAGATGACGCAGGCGTGCCGAGTGAGGCGATTCGGTTTCGTAAGAAGTATCGCGGTCGCCCGTCCGCAGTTTGCGAATCTCATCTTCAAGTTTTGAGCCTTCGTCGCGAAGTCCGCCAACTTTTTGGGAGAGCAAAATTTCTTCGCGGGAGAAGTTGTTGGAAAGAGATTGAAGAATTGGAAGCAGTTCCCGATGAGCGGCGAGCGGGTCTGCCGATAAAAGATTCAAGTTCGGTGGGAACAGAAAGTTTGTCGGCGGCGAGATAGGCGCGGAGTTTTTTTGCGTCGGCGGATTCGCGCACGATAGATTCGTCGGCTTGCTTTTTGCGTTCGCGCAAGGTGGTCAGTTCAACATTCAAAATCGCTATCTTCTCGTGCAGTTCTTTTTCTCGGATGGCGTTTTGGTCGGTGCGCAGGGCGATCTCCGCTTCGGTGAGAGCGGCTTGGGCAAATTTCAACGCGCGGAAAATTTCGTCCCGAAGAAGTTCTTCGCGGCTGTAGTTCAGCTTGAAAGAATCCAATTGGAGGCGTAACCACTTCAACTGGTCAAGGAAAGTATCAGCTTCGGCAAGACGCGCAATGGCAGTGTTGCTGATTCGCTTTCGGCGGTTGGCGACGCGCTCTTTATTCAATTCCTCGATGGCATTCAGAGATTCAATCCGCTCGCGCACGCCGATTGCCAGTGTCTCGAAATGACGCATGGTTTCGAGTTGCGCCTGAAGGGTTTTCACATCCACAAGATTTTCATCGAGCAAATAGTTATGAACGAATGAGCGAATATCTGTCAACGGGCTGAACGCAAGACCTTTGACAATCTTCGCGGGAAATGTGTCTTTGAGTTGTCCAAGCCTGTTGAGCAAATGCACGCGGTAATCTTCGATTTTTGTGAAGACGCGCACACCTGCATTGACGGGAAGCGAGAAATTTTCAAGATGACGTTTGAACGTGCGCGTGTGTCAAATAGTTGTCCCTGGCGCCTTGAAGAACCAATCGTCGTTCAATTGGGCGTTATGTACGATGAAATAAGCGACATCAGGCGCGCGTCCATCTTCAAAAGCGTCAATCACCGCTCCGTGAGCGAAATATGTACCGTCGGGATTTTTGAATTCCAACGCAACTACGCTCGTTGCGTCGCCGCGCAAAAAACGCTGACCTTCTGTGCCAAGCTCTCCGCGCACATAACTTGCCAGTGTGCGCTTGCCCCCGCTCAATGCAGCTTGATTGAATCTCACGTCGCGCTGTCCGCCTACCAATGCAAATTGAACAGCATCGAGAATCGTAGATTTTCCAGCGCCGTTGATACCGATGAAGTATGTCGTGCCGTTGCAATTAATGGAGATATTTTCAAACAAATGCCAGTTGACAAGACGTATGCGCGTGAGAAGTTTCATTCTTCGCTTTCCGTAATCTCTTCCTCGTTCCCACCGCGATACTTTCTCAACCATGCTTCCATTTCATCTGCGCTTTTAATGGGAAGAATCAATCTGACCGAACCACGCAGCCGTAAACGCGCTTCTCCATCGCGGACATCAATATTGCGCCCGTCAATAATTTCGACCAAGCCAAGGGAACGCAGACGGCGGAGCAGCGTTTCATATTGAACGATGCCCAAGTCGCGCTCTCTGCCAGTGATGGTGCGATATTCTTCGCGCACTTCGCCGATGGTCACAACGGGATCGTTTGCCAAACTTAATTGCTCGATTTTTTCTTCATACAGTTTTCGCAAAACGACGATCATCATGGACTCATCCAATTTGAAACGGGCGCGGCTGTATCCATATTCTGAAACCACTTGAAAAATGCGATGGTAGTCATCGTGAAGAAGATTGAAGCCTGTCAACTCCAACAAGCCTTCAAACACAGCGCGATGACGGTGAACAAAATAATAATCATCCTTGTCTGAGTCGACATCTTGATAGAGGAAGGTTTGTCCAAGCAAACGATTCACAATGCGCGGCACATCACGCCGTGATTTTTCAGGAATATCGCTCAAAACGATGGACGAATCAAAAGGCATTATTGCTCCGGAATAACTGATGGTCTATAGCGAGGCGTATTCGGGACCATCGTAGTTCTATAATTTAATCAACTCAAATGGAACAACCCGATAGCCGCCCAATGAAACCGCGTTGCCTGGCGTGATTTCCAAGCCATACTCTACATCTGGGTGATGAGCGTAGGCGATAATGGTCGTTAACCAATGCAAATCATCACGTATATCATCGGGGAATTGGGTCACAGGCAAGTGCTGTGACTTGCCAAATAAGCCAAGAACTTTACGGTTGACTTTGTCGGGAGAGAAAGCCTGTGTTACATCGCGCATGGTGTCCGCGCGGAGCAAAGCCAGATCGGAGGGGGCTAATATCGTGGAAAAGATCTTGTTCGGCACGAAGGGAGAGCGTTTTTGCGGTGGTGTGTAAAAACTGTGCGTATCGGGAATTTTTACAGGGAATTGTCTCAACTGCGGAGAGTTTTCGGGTAACTCAATCATCCCATCGAGGCGAAGTGCGGACAGGTGTTGCGCCAGCGAAACCAAACGGTCTTTGAAATTGCCATCGGCGCTGCTGAGTTGATAACGCACCTGTCGTAGTGACGTTCGCAGGTATTGAGCGTGACGCTCATCAATGTCTTCGATCAGCGGGTCAAGCCCATCTAATTGATTGACGATAAATTCGAGACGATGGGCGATCTCCTGTTTGGCTTGCGCGGGCGAAAATCTGCTTTGCAAGGCAAGTTCTTCGGCAGCTTCTTGCAGCCACTTTTCGTTATACAACCACTTCTGTGCTTGGTTGACAATATCGCGGCGATAACGCGAAACATGGTCGGACGTTTTCAGCGCGTGATAGGCAGGTCCCAGCGTGTGCGAATAATCGTTGAATTGCATACGCAATAATTCTGCCACGTCGGTCTGTTTTGTCGCGCGCTCCACGTAGCGGCGGATGTTGTGATTTAACTCGCTCAACCCGCGCGCAACCTGACGAACGTTCTCGTATGTTTGTGTCACCGCCAGCGCGGCGGAGAAATCCTTCGTGCGCGATGACATCATCAACTGATGCGCGGCGTATAACTGCCCTGTAAATTCGCGCGGCTTTTGTTCCTGAATGGTTCGCATGGCTTCGAGCAGTGTAAAAGCATAATCAGGCAGTATGATCGTTTCGGAATAATCGGCGTGCTGTTCACGTTCGATCCAACCTGTTTCCGCGAGTCTACGGATGACGAAGCTTGCGGTATCCTGCTCGGATTTTTGATTCGCCGTCGAAATCGAATCAAGCTCACCCAAGGCGTGATCCGCCATATCTGCTGCCATTTCCGCCTCAGCGTTGGCTTCCTTCAAATAATCCACGATCTCGGCGAAGGCAACTTCACGCGTTACGCCAGAACGATTGAATTCTGCTAGTGCGTAAATCCGCAAAAGGATCGCAATGTAATGGCGTTGAAGCGTGGATTGTCCCTGTGTGGCGAAGAGGTTGAAGATATTGGGAGGCAGGATGTCAAATGGATTTGTCATGGGGCGGCTCCATCACGAGTATATCCTGCAAGTTACACTGAAGAAGGTCGCATAAACGCGCCAGAGAATCCAAATCTACATGACGCGCCAAGCCCGAATCCAAGCGATAAACGAAATCCTTTGCAACCCCTGCTTTTTCTGCAAGCTTGCGTGGCGACATGCGCTCGCCGGTTGTTGCCTGATATTTGCCCAATAAAATGGTGATGCGACCAGATGTTGAAATGTATCTACTCACACTCCGGTGGGATAGAGGAAGAGCAGGAGTTCCAAACAAATTTTGAATGGCATCAAAAGGAGATGTTCCTTTCAGAGCCGCCGTGTCAATCACAGAGGCCAAGGCTGCATAGGTTCGAGCACCCCAGCCGGAGCGAAAACAGCCGATGACTTTCCGATGAATCACCCAGGGACGTAAGTTTCGCTCACTGAAATTGTTGGTCGGTTCGACATCGGT
>CAVVZL010000002.1:0-122412 GCA_963752775.1 uncultured Chloroflexia bacterium | reverse complement strand
ACGGATGGCGGAGCGGAGCACATCGAGAAGGTTTCCCAGAAATACACCGGCAAGCCGTACTCCTGGTATGGCGGGCGGAGCGGGTCCGCGTGATCATCACGATCGAGCCGGAGAAAATTACCAGCATGGGCGGCGGTTGGGGGCGAAGACCAACTCTAGCTTCATAGGCAATGGGAGGCATGACGGTCTCACTCAAGTAAAGAATAAATGATCCCCGACTAAAGACCTCGGGGATCATTTACTTAACATGCTATAATCTTTTAATGGTATTCCAGTCAACGCGGGCCAATAAGTTGTTTAATAATATTGCCCATTAAATAGTGGATGTGTTCATTTGTCGTCAACTCTATATAAGCTTCTTTTAGTCACGGCTTCTTCATCGGCGATCCGAATGGTAAGACGGGCACGCGTGTTGAACTTTCAACAAATCACGATGCCTTATCTGGCAGCCTTTGTGCCATCCAATTGGGAGGTAATTCATATCGATGAAGCCATCACGCCGGTTAAGGTTGGGTTACACGTTGATTTAGTTGCGATTACCTTTCATACGCCAAGTGCTCCATACGTATACGAAATCGCTGACCAGTTTCGGAGACGGGGATTCCGGTGGTACTTGGCGGCCCGCACGTGACGTTATTACCCGATGAAGCACAACTTCATGCAGATGTGATTTTTGTGGGAGAGGCGGAATTGACCTGGCCCCAGTTCCTGAGAGATTTCGAAACGGGACACTTTGCTCCCCGATATACTTCTGTTGTTCCGCCAAGGCTGGAAGATGCGCCGATGGCACGGAAAGATTTATATCATCGACGCGATTACACAAGCGGGAGATTATTTGCCACGCGCGGCTGTGTATATGGATGCGATTTTTGTACGCTGGCAGTAACGTATCAGCGCAAAGTCCGCAAACGGCCGGTAGCATCCGTTGCGGCGGAGTATGCTTCGTTTTCGGGGAAGGTGATTATTTTTTGGGATGACAATTTGGCAAATGACCGGGAATACGCCAAGGAATTATTCCGAGCGATTGAGCCATGCAAAAAATGGTGGAGCAGTCAGGCCAGCATTCAAGCGGGTGAAGATGAAGAGTTTTTGGAATTGGCGGCGCGCAGTGGATGCAAACAGTTATTCATCGGTTTGGAATCCATTTCCCAGTTGAGCATGAACGAAGTTCACAAAGGATTCAATCGCGTGGAAAGCTATGCGCGGATTATCGAACGCATCCATGCGCACGGCATCGCCGTACAAGCGGGAATCGTATTTGGGTTTGACCATGATACACCTGCAGTCTTTGACGAGACGCTTGATTTCCTAGAAACCGCAGGAGTGCAAAATGCAACGTTCAATATCTTGACGCCGTATCCCGGGACATGCTTATATCAGCGTCTGGAGGCAGAGAGGCGAATTTTGACTCGCAACTGGAGCAAATATAATGGCCGCGAAGATGTGGTTTTTCAGCCTAAACAAATGAGCCCCGAAACCTTATTGGAAGGTTATCGCTACGCCAACCGCAAATTCTATTCTGGTGGAAGCATTTATCGGCGATTATCCCGTTCGCCGGTCGAATTGTGGTGGACTTTGCCGTTGAAATATAGCCTACACATTGGCATTTCGATATTATGACTAGTAGTGAACTATGCGATGCCAGGCGTCCACATCTCAGCCAAGTAAAGAATAACACCCTCGATGTCCTTTACATTGGTAATTGTTTTTCATCGAGACGAATAATGCCTGCTATTAGAATGAGATTGCATCGGGGATCCCAGGTGTTATGCTGATCATGACAAGTGACGGGAACGCTTCTGGGGTTCGGAGCGTCTGGGCGAGCTGGTGAATTATATGGGATGAAAAAGCCCGTCATGCTTATTTAGCTCCCCGTCGGACTCTCTGGCAGGGTGAGCACCTGCCACTTTCATCTGGGATAATCCGATCGAGGATCGAGCCTGTATCGTTGGCGAATCTTCGGCCCACCAATATGCGTCCCATCCGTGAATGGGAGAAAGGAATCTTTCTCAAAAGGAGTAGAACATGCCTGATACTTCCATTGCAAATCCTTTTCAATGATACCTGGCCATCGATGCTTATAAACCCTTCGGCGTCGTGGGCGGGCTGAATGCTCAGCTTGAGATTGTGCTGCCTGCACACGAAATGGATATCGAACGAGATCACCAATTAGGCAAAGCAAACCCGACCTCGAAAGATTGTCTGGTCATCGAAGCCAGTGTCAACTCCTGGGATTTATTTGACATCACGGCCGACGTGGTCGGAAAAGTCGTGGTAGCGCACCCATTGCAAATCAAGCTGATTGCCAGTGCGCCTCTGAAGACGGACAAGCTGGGTGTCAATCGCCTGGCCCGTGTGTTGGAAGGAGACTTGATTCCGAAAGTGCGGGTGCCGCCAATACCCGTACGTGAGTTGCGGAATCTGGGAGCCCATCGGCGCCCCGTGATCCAACTGCTCACCATGACCCGCAAACAGCTGCACAGTTTGTCCTCTGATTCAGCGAACTAAACCACTTTCGCCATGATCTGCTTCTGCCGAAAGACGGAGCTTTTGCCGACAAGAACCAAAATTGGTGGAGGGCCTTGGAGTTGGTACCCGTGAAGCTGCTAGCACGACCTGGCACTTTTAGAATTTCTGGAACCGCAGATCGAAGCCATCGATGGCAGACTAGCACGACAATCAACGCACGAGCCTTGGAAAGACGCTGCCGCCTATCTCATCTGATGCAGCTCCCAGGCTTCGGACTCGTGATCGTCATGATACTCCTTTCGGAGATCGGCGATATCCAGCGCTTCCTCCCTCCAAACACCTGGTTGGATACAATGCCCTGGGCGGCGGTCAGCTCGTTTCCTTAGGCGTGAGCAATATCAAACGCTCTTGCCCATGCATTGGTGGGCAGCCCGGACAGAGTTAGTTCGCACATTATCGCCGAGAGTGTCAGAAGTTATCCCATCGTTGCCACCAGAAGGCGATCGTTGCATTGCCCGCCGCTTGCTGGTGGCTGTCTGGCATGTGCGCACCGAACGCACCCCGGATCGCAGAGCAGACTCCGGATATGGCTGCGTATAATCTGATGATGTGGTCCTAGAAATTGAATGAGGTCCAACGCGGCGGTCTGACTTCTTGCCAATTCGTGCGCTATGGTCTCATCCGTCTGAAGATCGGTCAGGAGCTGAGCCGGATCAAACGAATAGGAAATCGTCTCATCGCCTCGGCGGAAGAAGTGCTTGGACGCTTGTGCGATGTAAATCTTAAGGTTGAGATCGCAATTCACTCCGATTAGTTCCCCTTATCAGACTGTGCCAATTAGAGGTTGGCGCTGGATTGGGAGAAGGTTGTCAAAGATGGTCTCTAATAGGCTCTGTATTCCACCAAGGAAAATGGCCCCCTTGACACTGCAATTCATCGGTATAATTCTATATATATATCTTTACCTGGCATCGGAAAATATCCAAACCGCTTTTAGGCAATCGCACGGTTAGTCCATGGATAATTATATAGACCGTACCAACAGCGGTTGGACAATTATCCAAAATAGGAGAACTAATGCTGAGCAAGTTGCAAAATAGAATTCAATTCAATTGGAGACAAGTTTATAATTCATTTGTAACCAATGAACCTAAGCTGGATGTCACAGAACAGACAAAATTGTCTTGGGCCAAACTGATTAAATCCTACGCTACAGTACCTGCTATTTTCAAGGATTTCTTTGAACCTTTCAAGAAGGACGGCCTTGATTTTCCCTATACGGTTCTCACACCTTCATACGAAGGATTCGTTCACCCAACCACAGAGAGGCTCATTTGCAATTTTGTAGATGACATTTGATGTCTTGGAAAGAAAAGGTAGTAGCTACGAGGCAATCTTGCTATTCCCTGACGAAAATCAGCTATGTTGGCGTTCGAACTGTTTTGCTGGACGCTTATATAAAAATCTGTGGAATGACCAAAAGAGGGAAACGCCGGATCTTCAACTTTAAGATTCAATGCAGTTACCGACACACTTTTTGAGCCTCTATTGGCAAGCATGCGGCAGGCTGTTGGACAGTATCAGGATGTGGCACGTTCAGAATTAGAGAAATTTGAGAGTTGGTCTCAGGTGAACTACAAGTTCATGATGTGTGCCAGGCGCAGCCTGCTAGGAGGCGAAAAAGTCCTCCAAGCTTACCTTCAGTCACAAATCCGTTTGCCTCGATTCACCTTTCTAGGCAGGACTTTCTACCGGACCCTCTTCCCAACCCATGCGATTATCCTCACCGATCGAGAGATCGTTTCAATTCGGGAAGACAGTTGGTACGGCGTCATTTGGGAATACTTCCCATTACACAACATCGTTACTTTATCAGTAAGCGAGAGGGCTAATGAATTGCTGGCATTATATATCCAGTTGCCTGGCAATATTGAACTTGAGTATTTATTCGAGGCCTCTGCTAAGCGCGACATCAATGAATTCCTAGAGCGATATGGGGACTAACCCTTAAATCACCCCAAGTCTTTCCTCAATCACCATTTCCACCCAAATAGCTTGGCAGCTTTCGTGTTAGCATATTTAGCGACATCTACCTTCTGGCGACATAATAGCAAGCGTGACGATCTCATCCAAGTAAAGAATAACATCCCTGATATCTATGGGCATCGGGGATTGTTTATCAATCAAAGCAAATCAAGCGCACTATAATTTATTCAACGCAGGTTATTTTAGGACCACCTAATCACTAGTTGAACTAAGCGCTTCGCGCAGCTATGATCGTCTCCTTTCCCACAGCCTTCTAGAATTTTATCTGTGTCTTCGATCCGGCTATATTTCCTGTGAAAGCCATATTCCATTTACAGGAAGTTTCGCCATGACTACGCCTCTACGGCAGAGAAATTCAGGCACCGTTTTCTCCGACTGAAAGTCGCTTCGCAACATGTGCTGCCCCGCGGCTTCGTGAAGGTCCGCTACTTTGGTTTCTTCGGAGCAGGGGTTCGCTCCCGATTGCTCTCCCTACGACAACAACTCGAACAGGATCCATCAATCCGGAAGCCCCACTCTCAGCCGGAAACAAACTCTGCAAACTCTGAGCTGATCCCTTCTGAGATTTCCCATCCCGTGTGGCTTTGTACCAAATGTGGCATGCCGATGCTTTTCCTGCGAGTTCTTTCGCCCAATCCCTATCGCTCTCAATGAACCAGATTTTTTTTGCTGTCCCTCGGCAGAGCCTCTCCTTCGACACCAGTCTGGATCTTCGCTGCCGCTCCATTCGGATTCCTTGGAAGCTAATTTCTGCTTCCATTTTGTTGGCTCAAAGAGTATTTCGCATGTACAATTATCTCAATGGTTGTTAGATGTTGGTTGCAACCCTTTGATTCTGCCAGTATCTTATCGTTAATCCCCAAGTACCTAGTCCGAGTTCCCGTGCCTACGGCTTAGTTCAACTCGGACCGATGCGGCGGCTCACTCTACCGAAGTCTTGATTTTCGCTTGTCCCGCCGCATCGATCCTTAATTCGTTAGGCAGCAAAGCCTTACAAGGAGAACGCTATGGAATTGTACGACGACGATCTCAGCAGGTTTGAAGCGAACGGCGCCGCGCCGTTGCCGTCCGCAAATGATAAAGGCTACATCGAACATGATGGTGCTCAGATTTGGTACGCAACGTTCGGATCTGGCTCGCCAGTGATCTTATTGCATTCTGGGTACGGCAATGGCGCCAATTGGGGATATCAAGTTCCAGCGCTACTTAGTAGTGGCTATCACGCCGTTTTGATTGACAGCCGTGGCCACGGTCGCAGCACGTGCGATGAACGGCCCTACAAGTATGAGTTGATGGCACTTGATGTCCTAGCTGTGATAGACGCTTTGCAATTGGAGAAAACCGCCTTCGTTGGCTGGAGCGATGGCGCAAATATTGCCTTGATCCTGGCCATGCAAGCGTCTGAGCATGTCGCTGGTGTTTTCAGCTTTGGCAGCAACATGGATCCCAGCGGCCTAAAGGAATTCGAATCCACTCCTATCGTCAAGCGGTCTTGGCCGGTGTGCGAAGGACTATGCACAGCTGTCGGCTACACCAGGCCAATACGAACGATTTGTCGATGCAGTCAACTTAATGATGACAACCGAACCGAATTATTCGGCTGCTGAATTGGCACAAATCCGCGTGCCAGTCGCGGTCGTATATAGCGAGCACGATGAATTCATCAAGCGCGAACATGCCGAATACCTCGCTCGGAGCATTCCAAATGCGGAATTAATCAGTCTGCTCGGTGTCAGCCATTTTGCGCCGCTCCAGCGGCCCGAGCAATTCAACACTGTAATGCTTGCATTTCTGAGTAAAGTTCTGCCGGTAAAGTGCGATCGGAAGAGATGATAAATAAAGGGGTTCGGGATAGAGACGATATCTTGTTTCACGCCAGGCCATTCCTTATCGAGAATACTGTAATACGTCGCACTGCGATCAAAACCATCGGGCATCAGCATGTGATTGCACAAGACACCTTCGCACACCGCGGCGATTCTTTGAATTACACAGTGGGAAGCCATTAAAGTACACGGGAGAGTTTGCAAGCCTGATGCTATAATTGCGGGCTGGAGAAATCCATGTGGGATGATCCCATTCAATAAAGGAATTTAATTGTGAATGCAACGGCTCGGACTTTAAAGATTCTCGCAGCGCTGGTTTGGCTCCTTGGGGGCGTCATCCTGGTAGCAAAGGGCATATCGCTGCTGTTCGATGCCAATACCATCCAGACCGGGCAATTCGGGCCGTGGCTGGGTCTAATGCTTGGAATCCTGCTGGGGGCATTTCAGGCAAAGTATCTGTTTGCAAATTTTGGCCGGAAGAATCTGACAAGGATCGATGGGCTGAACCATCCGAAGCTATGGCAATTTTTCAGGCCGGGATTCTTTCTGGCACTGGCGCTGATGATCGCAGTTGGGGTAATTCTGTCGATAATGGCAGTGGGTAATTTCATCTTCCTGATCGGCGTAGCCGCATTGGATCTCGTTGTCGGCATTTCCTTACTGGGAAGCATTTATGTCTTTTGGCCGCTGACGCCGAGAAAAATCGTGACGCGCAAATAACCTGAACGATTACAGAAATAACGACCTGATATGATAAACATCCCAATGTCTTTCAATATGAACTAAAACGTAAATTTTTATATCCCCATCATCCCTTCCAGCCGTGCTTTCACGGCAGGCCATTCATTATCCAATATACTATAATACACCGAACTGCGATAATAATCATCGGGCATAATCATGCTATTGCGCAAGACGCCCTCGCGTACTGCGCCGATCCGCTCGATGGCTTTTTGGGAACGCTCATTTCGCAAATCGGTTTTGATTTGAACACGGATACATTTCAAGTTTTCAAAGGCATTACGCAATAACAAATACTTGGCTTCGGTGTTCACTGCCGTGCGCTGGAATTCAACTCCATACCACGTCCCGCCGATCTCCAAAGCATAATCCTTCGGATGAATATCCATGTAACGCGTCGCGCCCGCCACGCGTCCCGATGCCAGATGGATCACGGCAAACGGTCTATCGGCCCCGCTTGCTGCCCGATGCAATATTTCCGCACCCAACCTCCGAATACCATCTTCATTCTTCATCACACCGTAAGGCAGCCAGCGCCAGATCTCATCGTTCATTCCGACCGCGGTCAAGCCGGGCACATGCGCTTCGCTCAACGGTTCGAGCCGAACAAATTTGCCGGTCAGCGTGACCGGTTTCACTTCCATCATTTCAACCACTCCTCTTCGGTCTTATTCTGCGTCGGCAGATAAGGCATCTGCGGACCTTCGATGCCAAGTAGTTCACTCAACGCGGCGCGCATCGCAACGCGGTCATCCCACGGATATTCAATCGCGCCAAAGCACATGGATTGCTCGTGACCTTTACCGCACGCAAGCACGATGTCGCCGGGACGCGCCAAACTCAATGCAAACTTGATTGCTTCACCGCGATCCGCTGACGCACCAAAACGTCTCACCTTCGCGTCCGCCCTTCGACGTCGCACCGGCTGCCATTTCCTCGAGAATTCTCTTCCAGCGATTCTGTGCGAGGGTCTTCGGCGGTCAGCACCGTTAAATCCGCCAGCTCAATGGATGTCTCCGCCATCATGTAGCGTTTCTCTTTATCACGCAATCCCGCCGAGCCAAAGACTGCGATCACGCGGCCGTTACCCATCTTTCGCGCGGCTTCAAGCGTAACCTTCAACGCATTCGGCGTGTGCGCAAAATCGACAATCGCCGTAAAGTTCTGACCGAGATCAATTCGTTCCATACGCCCCGACACTCCTTCTAGCGATTCAATTCCTTTCGCAGCGACCTCTGGTTTAATGCCAAGTCCCACAACAGTTGCCGTCAACGCCGCGAGACAATTCGAGACGTTATATGCTCCGACCAATTTGCTCTTTATCGCCGCGTGTATATCATTACCAACTGCCATGAACTGAATCCCAAATGGACTATATCGAATCTCATCCGCGCGAATATCCGCGCCTTGTTCAATTCCATAACTCATTTTTCTAACTTTTGTAATTGAATCAAGGTAATCAAACGAACGATCGTCGCGGTTCAACACTGCCAAACGTGGATTACCTTGAGGCTTGGATAACGTCTTTTCAAGTGAGGTAAATAAACGCCCTTTCGCAGCACGATAGTTCTCATACGAGCCATGCTGGTCAAGATGCTCATGCGTGATGTTCGTGATAACGCCGATATCAAATTCGCAGGCGTCCACACGATGTTGCGCCCAGCCATGGGACGTGGTTTCCAGCACAACATGAGTTAGTCCAGCGTCTACCATTCTTGCAAGATAATGCTGAACATCATGCGCATCCGGCGTGGTGACATGGAAACCTGTGTCCAAAACTTCATTGCCAATGACCGCATTGACGGTTGAGATCAAACCAGCTTTGATTCCAGCCGCCAATAATATTTTGTAGATCAGATTGCAAGTGGTGGTCTTGCCGTCCGTGCCGGTGACGCCGATCACCGTCAGCTTGCGCGCAGGAAAATCGTAAAACGAAGCCGCGATCCAGGTCAAAGCTTGACGCGTATTTTCAACTCGAACATAAGGAACTTTCAATCCGCTGATATTCTTTTCACCAACGACGGCAACCGCGCCGTCCTCAATCGCTTTTGCAATGAAATCATGTCCGTCGAGTGATCCGCCCTTCATCGCGACAAATAGATACCCTGCTTTCACTGCGCGGCTATCAATCGCGATGCCTTCAATTGCAAGATCAGGCAACGATTCAGGAAAATGAACAATGAAAAGTTCTTGAAAAATCTTTCGAAGCGTTTTCATCTTACAGAGTACTGCGCAACTATATCAACCAATTTTCTATTCCTCACCTGCAATTGCTGAAACCAAGTTCATATATTTATGCAAGAAGCAGTAAAAATAAAAAGGGCTCCGGGATGCTATCGCCAAAACCCTCTTTGTGATTACCGCGTCAGATAGTGTTATGCTAAAGTCGATTCAGCTTTTGTGCGTTCCATCTTTGACTTCAGCCATTTTAACCGAAACGTCTCTTCCCGTTCACGCTCTTCGAGCGAGCTGACAATAAATGCAACGGTCTCTTCATATTGAGGGATAAAGATATGTTGAAGGGCATTCACGCGGCGTTGCGTTTTGCGAAGCTCACCCGCTAACCGCCAGACGGTGGTCACAAGCATGGAAAGTCGCGGCGTCTTAATAACCACTTCTCGAAATGCCGCAGCGGCCTCATCCAACGAGGCGCTGGTGCCGCTCAAACTATATAACATTTTGGGCAAATCACCGCTGGCTTCAATGACGGGAATTGCAACCCCCATGATGCCGCGCAGTTTGATATGAACATCCACCGTTTTACTGGCCGCGAGAGCCGCCCATTCCACATGGTCACTGCCCATCATCAAGCGCGCCTGCTCCAACGCGCTGTAAGCCGTTTCCAAAAGTTTCCATACTTCCCTTTGAAGAATATCCGCTTCATGCGCCACGCGCACGAGTTCCGTTGTCAACACTTCCCGTTTGCGGTCCAGGATTTCATATCCTTCGCGCGCAAAACGAAGTTCCTTTTTAATACGGATCAGATTCATGCGGGTCGGCGCGACATTAATGGTCGGCATCTTCACCCTGATCCGCAGGACTGCTGCGCGTGTAATATTTCTTGATCTCATCCAAGCTGACGCGGGTTAATTCATCCTTCGGCAACATGGAAAGCAATTTCCAGCCAATGTTCAGCGTCTGTTCGATCGTGCGATTCTCTGTGAGGGATTGATTGACAAACTCATGCTCGAAAGCACGCCCGAATTGCAGGTATCTTTTGTCAACATCTCCCAATTCTTCTTCACCAATGACGGAAGCCAGCGCGCGCACATCCTGCATATGAGCATAAGCCGCATAAAGTTGTGCACCCCAGTGGGGATGATCTTCGCGGGTCAAGCCTTTTCCAATTCCATCTTTCATCAAGCGCGAAGACTCGGCAGAACGGCAATGGGCGGGTATATGCCTTGATGGTCCAGATCGCGGTCAAGTGTGATCTGACCTTCGGTGATATAGCCCGTTAAATCAGGCACAGGATGCGTGATGTCATCGTTCGGCATGGTCAGGATTGGGATTTGTGTAATCGAGCCTTCGCTGGTACGGATGCGTCCGGTGCGTTCATAAAGTGATGCCAGGTCGCTATAAAGATAACCTGGATACCCTTTGCGGCTCGGCACTTCGCCGCGGATATTCGAAATCTGGCGAAGCGCTTCGCAATAGTTGGTCATATCGGTGAGAATGACCAGCACGTGCATCTGTTTTTCGAAAGCCAGATATTCAGCCAGGGTCAGACGCGGCGCGAGGCGTGATAAGACGTTCAACGGGCGGATCATCCGCGAGGTTGAGGAACATCGCCACGCGTGTGAGCGCTCCGCTTTCCATAAAAGATTTGCGGAAGAAATCAGCCACGTCATGCTTCACACCCATGGCCGCAAAAACAATCGCAAATTGTTCCGATTGCGAGGGCGGTGCGCCCGCTGGCGCGCCCAAGGTTGCCTGTCGTACGATTTGCGCGGCGAGTTGATCGTGCGGCATGCCTGCGCCAGAAAAGATGGGAAGTTTTTGGCCGCGCAGAAGGGAATTCATCCCATCAATAGCTGAGATGCCAGTCTGAATATAATCGCGAGGATAAACGCGCGCAGTCGGGTTGATTGGCTGTCCATTGACATCAGCGTATCTATCGGTCAACGGTTGGGGGCCGCCGTCAATGGGATTGCCTAAACCGTCAAAGACCCGCCCGAGCATTTCTTCCGCGACCGGGATGCGCAACGTATCGTCCAGAAAGCGGAGGCGAGTTCCATCAATCGAGAGACCCGTCGAACCTTCAAAGATTTCGATCACCGCAACTTTCTCCCCCACCTCCAGCACGCGGCCCCGGCGCAGATGATTCTGCGAATCGCGAATCTCCACGACTTCATCGTAACTGACGTTGGCTGCGCCTTCCACAAAGATGATCGGCCCTTCAATGCGGTTTACGCCGAGGACTTCCTGTCCGCCTTGTATAATGACATCGCTCATTGGTACTCCGCATCCAATCGACTCATCTGCTCGTCGACTTCTTTTTGAATCCCGTCCATCTTTTCCAGTTCCTCATTCGGTACAAGAGTTTTCATACGGATTATTGTATCTACACAAGGCAGATTATGGATAATCGAAATCGGTGCGCCATGCTTTACAATGCGTAATGCGCGTTCATGGAAATGCAAGATCAGGTTCAACATCTTGACTTGCTTCTGAAGCGTTGAATACGCATCCACCTTGTCCATGGCGTTTTGCTGAAGAAAGCCTTCGCGAATCAAGCGGGCAGTTTCCAAAATCAGGCGCTCTTCGTCTGGAAGCGCATCGGGACCGACGAGTTTCACAATCTGCGACAGCCGACTCTCTTCGCTTAAGATTTCCATGGCATGATTCCGCATTGCCAGCCAATCGGTACCGACCTGCTCGCGCCACCAACCGGCAACGTCTTCAAGATACTCGCTGTAACTATCCAACCAGTTGATGGATGGAAAATGTCTCGCAGACGCCAGTGATTTATCCAATGCCCAGAAGCAACGAATAAATCGTTTGGTGTGCTGGGTGACCGGCTCTGAGAAGTCGCCACCGGGCGGCGATACCGCACCGACGATGGTAACCGAACCCTGATTCCCATTTGTCGTTTCGATGTAACCGGCGCGCTCATAGAATTCCGCGAGCCGGCTCGCAAGATAAGCAGGATAACCTTCCTCAGCCGGCATTTCTTCCAAACGACCTGAAACTTCGCGCAAAGCCTCGGCCCAACGTGAAGTTGAATCAGCCATCAACGCCACGTGGTAACCCATATCGCGATAATATTCAGCGATTGTGATTCCTGTATAAATACTCGCTTCGCGCGCCGCGACAGGCATGTTGGACGTATTCGCGATCAACACCGTGCGTTCCATCAATGGACGGCCATTGCGCGGGTCAACCAAATGCGGAAACTCCTGCAAGACTTCGGTCATTTCGTTGCCGCGTTCGCCACAACCAATATAAACTATCACTTGCGCGTCGGCCCATTTCGCGATGCTATGTTGCGTAACCGTCTTTCCCGAACCGAACGGGCCAGGGATCCTGCCGCGCCGCCTTTCGCCACCGGGAAAAATGTATCCAACACGCGCTGACCCGTAATCAAGGGTGTGTTCACGCCAAGACGAGATTTATACGGGCGCAATTGGCGAACAGGCCAGCGCTGCAACATGGTTAATTCCTTTTCCTCTTTGCCGATCTTCAAGCGCGCAATCGGATCCTTGATAGTGTATTCGCCGGATGGCGCCACCCAGCTCAAGGTTCCGGAAAGCTCGGGCGACACCATGATGCGATGTTCGAAGGTTTCGGTTTCCATCACTGTGCCGAGGATCGCGCCGCCGTTTACCGCGTCACCAACTTTCGCTGTCGGAGTAAATTTCCAGCGGTCTTTCCGTGACAACGGATCCAATCTCATACCGCGTCCGATGAATGAGCCAGATTGCATCTCAATCAAGGGCAAGGGACGCTGGACTCCGTCAAAGATGCTTTTCAATAAACCCGGGCCAAGTTCCACTGAAAGCGGCAAGCCTGTACCAAAGATCGGCGCGCCCGTTTTCATCCCCGAAGTTTCTTCATAGACTTGCGCAGTGACGACGTCGCCGTTTAAGCCAATCACTTCGCCGACCAAATGCTCATCGCCCACTTCCACCAATTCCAACATACCCACACGGCGTGAGCCGCGGGCGCGAACCACCGGCCCGTTGATCCAGATCACCGTTCCGATCTGCTCACTCATAGCTTCTCTCCCATCAATAAATGATATACCGATGAACGAAGCGCGTTTTGTAATCGATTCAAGCGGGTCTCCAGGGTGTTATCGTAATGCAAGCGGCCCTCTGAAGCATCCACAACCACACCGAGGCCGCTCTCGAGAGCTTTGCCCGCTGAGAGCCTCGCGTTCAATTCTCTTGAAACCTGTTCCAAAGCCTGGGCGGTTAGCGACTTCTGCGTTGCATCGTCCGCGCGGACTTCAGCGTCACTGGTCTTCAATTGGATCACCGCTTCCCGAAGAAGTTGGGCCGCAACCTGGTCGTAGTCAGAACGCTTTTGAATCGAAGAAAGCTTTTGCCGCGCGGCATCGAATACTTTATCCAAGAGTTTTTCGCGATGGCCCAATTGCAGGGTACGCGCTTTCAGTTGAGCCGTTGCAATGACCTGGCCGCGCAGACGTTCCGCCTCGGCGCTTGCTCGTTCCAGTATTGCCCTTCGTTCAGCTTCAGCCTGTTCTTGCGCGCGCTGACGAATGGCATCCGCTTTGGTCTTTGCGTCCAACTGTATTTGTTCAGCCTCAGCCCGTGCATCCTGCAAGATGACGCGGGAGAGGGCCTCGATATTTTCTTCCTCAGGTTTCATAATTCGATTACCAATCCATTTCACCTAAACGCGGAAAAGTGCGATCAGGAAAGAATCATAACTTGATACCGATTGCCCGAAGGACAACCTCGCTCAGAGAAGGTTCATCTGGAGAAACACCTTCCGGCGATGGAATGTCAACTACCAACGGAATCGTGCTGTGCAGCTTAAGATCTTCGACTCTTGCCTGGATCAAACGGGCAACATCCTGGGTTATCAGAATGATCCCGATATCCTTCGCCGCCAAAGCATGATCAAGAGCCTGATTAACCTCATCGGGTGTTGTCACGGCCTGGCCGTGAACCCCGGCAAGTGAAAATCCTAGCACGGCATTGGCGTGGCCGATGACGAGCACTTTCATGCGATTACTTCGGCAAAACCAAGAATGAAATGATCAAGCCGTAGATCGCGATCCCTTCGGATAGACCGACGAAGATCAGCGAACGGCCAAAGGATTTGGGCTTTTCAGCGGTCGCGCCCACTGCCGCCGCGCCGGATGCCGCAACCGCAATCCCTGCGCCAATGCAGGCCAAACCTGTCGAAAGCGCCGCAGCGAGTTCTGGCATACGGATCCACGGCAGTCGCCGCCTGACTTAACCCAGCTGCATATACGAATGAAGGGGAAGCAAACCAGACTACGCCAAGTCCGGCTGCCATCATACCGACCAAAAAGTTGAATGCATTAAACCCATTTACCAATCGGGATATCGATTTGGATGGGCTGGTCTTCCCGTTTTGAAGGACATAGATCACAGCCGGAATCACCGGGACCAAACCCACGAGCACAGCAAAGATGACAAACATTGTATATCTCCTTATGACTTAGAAATTTATTATTCAAGCGAGACAGAAAACCAGGATCAAACCAACTCACTTATCTTGGGTAACTAACCATCCTCGTTCGAAGGAGTTACCTTCAATGGCTCAAAGCGCATGCCGCCGCCAGTAAAGAACTTTCCAAACAACTCGTAGTAGTGGAGACGCATCGTCTGAATGCCAACGATCAATCCTTCGAGTCCGATGATGATGATATTGCCGATGAAAACGACGATCCAGAATTTCAAGTTCGGCTCCGATCCAGCCAGCGAGAAGATCGCAAAACTCAGACCGGCATGAGCTACCGCAAACGCGCCTACACGCACAAACGAGAGCGTATTACTAAGCATACTAATTGCCATTTCAAAAAGATCCATGAACGATTGAAAGAAGAACACAAAAAAACCGCCGATGCCGTTCCCTTCGATCAATGGGCGATGACCTTCTACCAAGTTTCTGAAGAATCCGGAGAACATGACCAAGAGGCCAAATACCGCTAAACAAATTAGCATGGGTAAGAACGGGACCAGCTTATGAATAGCAACTGCAATTTTGGGCGCAAGAGCAGTACTACCTAAGAAGAGACCGAGAAAGGCAAGGAAAGAGATGTATAAAGCTAGCGCAACTAAACCGGTGTGACCAAAGATCAAGTGTGCCCAATCTTTTGAACGAATACTGTTGAAAATTGAAAGCAAGAAGGCACAAAGCAATAGAATGATGCCTGCATCAATCGCTAGGCTCAAAATGCTAAGAATATTTTCAATCGGGCTCATCCACACCGGCTCAAAATGGAAATGAAGATATGTATCAATCGATTGACCTTCAAAGCCGAAAATGCTTCCGTACAATGCTCCGAACACAGCAGCCGATGCGCCGCAATAGGCAATCAACAGACCCAGGCTTTGCATCCCTTTCGCAAAAACCTTATTGTGTATCAAAAGACCCAACACGAGCAGAACCAAACCCTGCCCTAGGTCTCCAAACATTGCGCCATACAAAAGCGGGAACGTGACTGCCATCAGTATTGTCGGATCCAACTCACCGTATTGAGGACGCGCATAAGTATTGACCAGCATTTGGAATGGGCGCAGGAATCTATTCGTGGATAGCGCCACCGGCACACGAAGGTTGTCCCCTTGACGCGAGGTGGGCAATGCTTCGATCAGAATCTCCTTGGAAGCCGTCCGAAGTCTGGCGGTGAGACCCTCCAAATCTTCGGCTGGAACCCAACCGGTAGCCACGTATGTATAGCGAAGCTGTCCATACCGAACAATTGCATCAGCCAGCACACGGCTGGTATGAACCTGCCACAATAATTTACGCAGCTGTTGTTGGTATGTTTCAGCAAGCTTAACCAATGATGCCTTTGCATCCGCAATATTATGCTGTGCCTCTTCAATTGCCTGATGAAGGGACTGTATGATCTTTTCCGGTGTCCCCTGATATTCTTTTGGCAATACCAATGGATTGAGGTAAGTGCTGCGTGCGGCGCGATCCAAAATGTCAGAGCCCGACTGAGCCCCAACGAGCCAGACTACCGGTTTCTCTGCGTCGGGGCGAAGAGTCAGGAATACGTGAGGCACATGCGCCAAACTCGTTTCCAGACGGTCAACATTTGCAGCCGGAATCAATCCAAGCGTTGAATGAACATAACGAGAGTTGCGAAACGTGCTGACATCCAGATCAACTTCGGCAACCGGTTCAAGCTGGCGCAAGGCGCTTTCCAGTTGTTCAAGACGCTTCTTTTCGCTAGACAGTTGATCGCCGACCGTCTTAATATCTCCTTCGATCAATTCCAAAGTTGGACGAATCTTTTCGAGGTCGACCATCGCCTCAAACTCAGACGCCGGCGACTGACCCTCATCGATTGACAGCCCCTGCATCGCAACCTGGATTCGCCTTTCAAATGCGGCATAGGAGGCGGCAGTTTCCTGCCATGTGCTCGAGGAACCGGAAGCCACGCCAGGATAATTACTGTCGGTTTGATGAAACACGCCATAACTACCCAATACTTTTGTGACCGCCAGCAAATCCTTGGCAGGCACGATTAATTCGATCTCCGTCATCGTTTTAGGAAAGAACATGTAATCTCCAATCAATCTTCGAGGCTGATTTTGTTTCAAGACCAAATTCAATCAACGAATTTCAAACCACATTTCAATCATTGCGCCAAAACTACCTTCAATAGAAATGGTCGAAACTCATCATCTCGTGCGTGCGAAGATTTGGCTTCAATTAATATAGTAAGGTCTTGAATTTCAAGATCGCTCAAAATTAAAAACGCCAACGGCACACCGATATGAAAAGGATTGCCAATAAAAGCCGCCATACATTGCTGCATCACATATCGCTTTAATTGCGACTCCAATTTCGGCAGGCCGCTGCGAGGCTCATTCAAAAGAGCAGCAACATCCGAAAGACCCGGATAAACGCGCTCAACCACTGATGGAATGTCAACGCCCGCCGCGATAGCCCGAACATCTTCGTCGCGCAAGCGATAGCCGATAGGCAGGGTGTAGTTGATCAATTCTTCCTCGGAGAGTTGGTAATAAACTCGGTAGCGAATCGCCCACATCAGGTTATTCATATCCAACAACGAACCCACGATTCTTCAAAGCCTGATCTCGATCGGAGGCTGGCAGATGTTTTGCTTCCTTCCACAATTGTCGCCAATAATTCAAATCCAGCGCAACTTCCAATGGGAAAAGGTTTTGTTCTGCTGCAAAACGCTTCATCGCAAACGAAAGCGTATCCGCATACGGAGTATTATCGAGCAAATCAACTGCAGCCACTATATTTCCGCTTTCCACCATCGCTTGCAGGGGAAGAGTAGTCATTGAACCCATTGGGAAAAGAACATCCCTCACATGATCCCAAGATGAATCTGTCACGATGCCGCGCAATACGGCCTTTAGATTCTCCACTTCAAAGTAACGATAGAACTGGGTCAGGAACGGTCGCGTATGTTCCGGTGCCAAGGGAATGACGGTATGATATGCGTCGGCAAGCTTCCCCTTTATTTGTAGAATAATTCGCCGAGGTACGAAATCCTTTTCTTTCAAATCATCAAGATAGGGACCATAGGCCGTATGTCTAAGTTGACCAACGAGATTCAAAACATCAGGGGCATCGCTTAAGTGACCTAAGTCTTGCGGGCTTAAAAGACTAGAATACATAGCCCGAACTCGGGCATTGATTGCCGCATAGGCAGAAACGCCGCCTTTGGCCATTGAGATCTACTCTTTTCCGATTACCCGATCAAGGATATATGTGACAGCCTGGTCAAAGTTGCTCATCGCCAGAGCTTCAACCTGGCGATTGTTTTCCTCGGCCTGTGTCAGAATACTGGAGACCTCTTCTTCTGCCTGCGCCTTCGAAACCAACTTACGAGCCTCCTCCTGTGCCTCTGATAGAGCCTTCTGTACGATAGCCTGAGCCTCCTGTTCGGCAAGTATCGGCAATTGTTGGGCTTCGCGAACTGCTACATCATGAATCTCTTGAGCCTGCTTTTCGATCTCAAGTACTTGTTGGACATGCTTTTCATTCATTGTTTGGCTTCTCCAAGCGCTGATAATCGCGCAATATTGTAAGTGAAAAGTTTGCGATAATCAAGGTCTGAATAGATGCGCGAGTGCTTAATTAGGCAGATAAACAAATCGATTGAAAACTTATTTGTGCAATTGTACAACGCAAAATACACAGCATCCAGATCACGGCTAAATGCGTCTCGACCAATAAGAAGAACAAAATAAAGAGCCACCGAACACTCAACGTCTTACCCAATCACGACCCACCTAGCGGCGATGCAAGAAGATTGACCAGCGCCATACGGCCACCTTCGGTAATCAAAGCAATCAGGAAGCTACTCCTGATTGCTTGATGGTTCTCGTCTGATTGTGTTATGACCCCTCGATTATATCAAACAGGCCAAATTCGTGTCAATGAATGGCCCTAAAAAAGATTCAAGGCCGCCGCATTGGAATAGCCAAACCAGGGAGCAATAACTGTTCCGAGCAAAATCACACCCAGCACCAGCACGATCAAAGCAATCGCGTAGGGACGCGTCAGGGCAATCGGGAGTTTGTCTTCGTCTTCGTTCTCCAAGCGATACAGATAAACATATTTCATGACGTTCAAATAGTAATATACGCCAACGATTGAATTCAGGATGCCTAAAATAACCAGCCATACAAAACCAGCTTGCACGCCCGCCGCAAACACAACGACCTTCGCAACAAACCCAGCGAAAGGCGGCATGCCCGCCAATGACAAGAACGCAGCCAACATGATCAATGCCAACAAGGGCGAACGACGGCTCAGTCCCTTATAAGCATCATACTCATCCGAGCCGACCACGCGCCCCACTGCCACGACGACTCCGAAGGCCGCGAGGTTGGTCACGATATAAGCCGCCATATAGAAAACCACGCTCGCAATTCCAAGCTTCGAAACCGCGACAATACCGATCATGGCATAGCCTGCATGTGCAATGGAAGAATACGCCAACATTCTCTTTAGATTTTTCTGCGGCAACGCAAGCAGGTTACCAACGGTCATGGTCACGGCTGAAAGCACTGCGAAGGCGGACATCCAGTCAATTGTGAAATCGTGGAACACCACAAGGAAAAGGCGGGCGATTACTGCGAAGCCTGCGGCTTTGGATGCGGTGGAAAGGAAACCTGAAACAGGAGTCGGTGCGCCTTCATACACATCGGGCGCCCAAAAGTGAAACGGAACAATCGACACCTTGAAGCTGAGTCCAACGATCAGGAGAATGATCACGCCAAAGATAACGGGAGCCGATATCTGTCCGGCTTTGAACGCATCGGCGAGAGCATAAAGATTCGTGGTACCAGTAAGTCCATACAGCAAACTAAATCCATAGAGCATGACCGCCGATGTCATCGCGCCGAACAGCAAATACTTGAAACCTGATTCGGTAGATCGGTCATCCGAAAGCATAAAGCCGGCCAAAACGTAGAGCGGAATGGATGTCGTTTCGATGGCAAGATACAGCATAATGAGGTCGGAGGCGGATGCCATCGAGACTCATGCCGATTGTGGATGCCAACAATAAAACATACACTTCGCCGCGCTGGCCGACTTTTTCATGATCCATCAAGAAGAGCGCAGTTATGCCCGCACAAAAAATAAAGAGCATTCCAAAGAAAAAGCCCAGCCAATCGAATCGAATCATGTTTCCGAAAGTCATCGTCGGATCGCCGGGGCGACCAACCAAAATGCTGATTACCAAAATAACAAGCAAACCGCACGCTGTTAACCAGCCGAGATTGCGGCGACGTTCCTCTTTCAAAAATGGCTCGACGATCAGCAAAATCACGCCGAGGATCAGGATCAGGGTTTCAGGGAGAATGGAAAGAAAAGCCACAGACGTAAACATTTATGCAACTCCCAGCAAACTTAGGATGTGCGCCACTCCTGTTTGCACCATTGGAACGATCAATGATGGGAACAAACCGATACCAATCATCAACAGACAAAGTGTAGTGATGGCAATTTTATCCATTACAGTGATGTCGGTCATATGACCTTCCAATTTTTCCGGCAAATTCCCAAAAAAAACTTTTCGAATGTTAATCATGATGTACGCCGCGGTGACAACAATGGAAATACTTGCGATCACGGCCACCAGCCATTGTGATTGCCAAACGCCGAGGAAGATCGGAAATTCCGCGACGAAACCGGAAAATCCTGGCATGCCCATCGAAACCAAACCACCGATAATGAAACCAATCGCGGCAAACGGCATGACTTTGTTCATGCCGCCGAGTTCAGGGATTTGCCGCGTATGCGAGCGGTCATAGATCATTCCAGTGACAGCAAAGAAAAGAGCCGTCATGATGCCGTGCGAGAACATTTGCACACCGGCACCGGTCAAACCATTTTGGTTAAGCGTGGACAAACCTAACATTACCAATCCCATGTGCGAGACGGAAGAGAAACCGATCATATATTTCAAATCGGTTTGGATAAATGCAATGAACGCGCCATAAACGATGGCAACCGCTGCACACAACATAATGAGCCACGACCAATGTTGAGCCCCTTCAGGCAAAAGCATAATGCCGACGCGCAATGCAGCGAACGCACCGAGCTTCATCAACACACCGGCATGGAACATCGAAACCGCCGTCGGCGCGGCAACATGTCCATCTGGTGACCAGTTATGGAACGGCCAGATGCCACCAAGCACAGCAAAGCCAAAGAAAACTGGAAGAAACCAAAGTTCTGGAAAGGAAGCGGAGAATCCCGCTTTCTCCAGTTGAAGCATATCAAAGGTATAGATGCCAGTGGATTGACCCGCCGTCCAATACATTGCCAATGCGCCGACCAACGCAACCACTGAACCAATGAACAGATACAAGAGTCAATTTCATCGCCGCATATTCGCGTGTTTGAATCCAACCCCAGATCACGATCAGCAGATACATCGGAAAGACGGCGATCTCATAGAAGAAGAACAACATGAAAAGATCGAGCGAAGTAAACACGCCGAACACGCCGCTAGCGAGAATGAACAAGAAGGCAAAGAACTCACGCGGACGATCTTGAATTCCAGCAGAGAGATGCGACTGTTCATCAAACTCTCCCCACGAAATCAATACACCTGTAAACATCACTACGCCAGTTAATAAAACCAGCGGAGCGCTCATCCCATCCACACCGAAATGCAGACTGATGCCTAACGCCGGAAGCCAGCTATATTGCTCAACGAATTGATATCCCGTCATGTGCTGAGTTAAATATTGGATATAAACCCATAGCGATAACAGCAATGCAAACGTCGCGGCGGCCAATGCCACGCCGCGCGCTTCCGTTTTTCGCTGGGCAGGAATTATCAAGAGGATTATCGCCGCCACGGCCGGAGTAAAAACAATTACGCTCAATACAGGAAAAGCCATCATCCACCTCTTAGAATAAGTGCATCACCGCTTTATTGATAACATCCAAAATCCACGCAGGCCAAACGCCGATGATGAGAATCAGCATCATCAGCGGAGCCATGACGACAATTTCACGCGTGGTTATCTCTGTCAGTTTATGTTCGCCGTGCGCCCAATGCTCATTGATCGGGCCATGAAGAACTTTCGAAATCCCCTTCAAAATATATGCGCCGGTGAACAGCAGACCAAGCATCGAGATCGCAGTATATGGGGTCAGCAAAGGATACGAGCCTCGCACAACAAGGAACTCGGAAACGAATCCATTCAAACCGGGCAGACCCAGCGATGCCATCGAAGTAAAGATCAGGATGCCGCCATAGATTGGGACGAGCGGGAACAATCCGCCAAACTCATCGAGGTTGCGCGTGTGCGTGCGCTCGTAGATCACGCCGACGAGGAAGAACATGCCCGCCGCCGATAGACCATGATTGAACATTTGAAGAATAGCGCCATTCATTGCAATTCTCGCATCCGCCGTTCCGGACGCCATAGCGGCCGCGGCGATACCGAGCACCACAAAGCCCATATGGTTGACCGATGAATAAGCAACCAGTCGCTTGAAATCTTTTTGGGCGAATGAAGCGAACGCGCCAAAGACAATCGCGGCGGTGGCAAGCAAAGCCAATGCAGGTGCATAAGCTTTGGCTTGTTCCGGATAAAGCGGCAGAACAAGTCTCAAGAATCCATATGCGCCAAGTTTCAACAACACTCCAGCCAAAAGCATCGAGCCCGCAGTTGGCGCTTCCGTATGCGCGTCAGGAAGCCATGTGTGGAATGGCCAGATCGGAACTTTGACCGCAAAAGCAATGACGAAACCCCAGAAGACCACATCCTTTACAGTTGCAATTGGGAAGCCAAGCAAAGAGCCTTGAGCGGAAGTCCATTTTGCGATAATGGTAGCCAGATCAAAGGTCCCGAAGAGAGCGCCGAGCAATTGAATGCCGAGCAGGAGTCCAAGCGATCCGCCCATCGTGTAGATCATGAATTTGAGCGAAGCATAGTTCCGGTTGGCGCTTCCCCACTGATTGATGAGGAAGTACATCGGCACGAGACCAATTTCCCAGAAGACGAAAAAGATCAACAGGTCAATCGCCATGAAGACGCCGAGCATACCGGTTTCAAGAAAGAGGAACAGCATCAAGTATGGCTTGACACGATCCGATACGCTAAACGAAGCAAGAAGAGCCAGTGGCGTTAACAGCGTGGTCAAGAGAACCATCGTCAATGAGAGACCGTCGACTCCTAAATGAAGCGAAGAACCGATAGCCGCATACCATGCATATTGTTCTTGAAATTGAAAGCCTGCCGCGTCGGGTTTGAATTGAATCCACAAATAAATGGACAATGCAAACGGGATCAGGCTTGCTACGAATGCAAACCAGTGCAGAAGTTTGACTTCATCCTTCGGCAGGAAGAACATCACCACCGCGGCTACTGCGGGAATAAATAAGATCAGGCTGAGAAGATGGGAATTCAGAAAGTCCATTACATGGCTCCGATCCGGCTACACGATCACCAGAAGGTAATAAAGCAAGCCCGCAATCGCCAGCAAGACGATCAACGAAACCAGCATATATTGCTGAATACGTCCCGATTGGATTGGACGCAAATTGCGACCGAACCATTGTGTGACATGAGCTGTGCCATCGCCAAAAAATCGGTTGATAACCGGAAGATCAAAGTAATTGCGAATGATCGAACCAATACCGTTTGCCGCCTTGCCAAACAAATGCAGGATGCCATCTATCAAACCTTTATCCACCCATTGATAAACAAAGGTTTCCGCGAACCAATAAGCAGGTTTGACGAACAGGAAGTTGTAAAGTTCGTCAATATAATATTTGTTCTTGAGCAACGGGATTTGAAGTTTATCCTGTTCCGGCAGCAGTCACATTGCGATAAGCCAGCCAGCCAAAGAACAAGCCGCCTAACGCAACCACCAGAGAGGTTCCAAACACGATCCAACTGAATGGAGACTCTGCCGGCATGACCGCTAACGTGCTCCCGACAAATTCATGGAACCAACTCGGATTCAGATGCAGACCGAGGAAATCCTGTGGAATGCCAACCCATCCATAACCGATTGCAAAGACAGCCAGCACAACCAGCGGAGCAGTCATCGTCCACGGAAGTCTCGTGGGCGTGCTTGGCTTCTTCGGTGCGCGGCTGGCCAAGGAAGGTCAAAGTGATTTGGCGCATGGTGTAGAACGCGGTCAGGAACGCGGCAACAGCCAAGGTAACGAATACAACCAAATTTCCATTGCTGAATGCGCCTGAGAATATTTCATCCTTCGACCAAAAGCCCGCCGTCAAAAGCGGAAAGCCGGAAAGCGCAAATCCGCCGATGAGAAAAGTCCAGAACGTGATTGGCATCAACTTGCGCAAGCCACCCATATTGAACATATTTTGCGGATCAACCTTGTGATCGCCGGTATGCAAAACGCCGTGCTCCATTCCATGGATGACCGAACCGGAACCGAGGAAGAGCAGCGCTTTGAAGAAAGCATGAGTGACCAGATGAAACGCCGCAGCGACATACGCACCCACACCCAAGCGCGGCGATCATGAAACCCAGTTGCGAGATCGTTGAATAAGCCAAGCACGCGTTTGATATCGTTTTGAGCGACCGCAATCGTCGCGGCAAAGATGGCGGTGAATGTTCCAATGAACGCGATGAACGTCATCGTCTTCGGATCAAGACTGATGAGCGGAAACATGCGGATGACCATATACACGCCCGCCGATACCATCGTCGCGGCATGGATCATCGCGCTGACGGGCGTTGGACCTTCCATCGCATCCGGCAACCAGACATGCAGTGGGAACTGAGCCGATTTGCCAATCGTCCCGATGAAAAGAAGCAAACCAATCAAGCCCGCCGCGGAAAGACCAAAGACTGGGAGTTGGCACTGTTGCCAAAGTATGCAAAACCTGTGACTGGAAAATATCGCGATAAGAGAGCGAACCGGTTGCGCTATAAAGGAAGGCAATGCCCAAGAGCATGAACACATCGCCGACACGCGTGGTCATGAAGGCTTTGACTGCCGCATTGCGCGCCGATTCTTTTGCATACCAAAAACCGATCAACAGATACGAACACAAGCCCATGATTTCCCAACCTGCAAACAAAGTCAGCAGGTTATCGGAAACCACCAGCGTAAACATACCGAATGCAAACAAACTGATAAAGGCAAAGAAGCGCGAATACATCGGCTCGACAGATGGAACGGCATCATCCATGTTCATCGGTTGCGCCATGTGGAGGAAGTCCAGGATGATCGTGATCGCCAGCGGGTTGTCCGAAATTATGATAGCCAATGCTGTAGAGGAAGATCATCAAGACCGTCCACGCAACGAAGAACAATACCACCGCGCCGAGTGGATCAATCTGTACGCCGATCTTGAGCCAAGTATCCGCAGTGGGAATCCAATTGATGAATGAAGCAAATGGGGTTTTTCCAAGATCAGGCGTGCCGATGGCACGGACAAAAACGATCATCGCACCCAGCCATGAAAGCAACGCCGCGCCGATTGCCACGCTGTGGCTGAGCGCTTTATTTCGATTCGTAAATAACACAATCAAAAAGAATGCAAGGATGGGCGGTAAAGGAATTAGCCAGATCAATGTTTCGGTCGTCATGTTGCTCCTACCACTTCATCAAATCAATTTCATCGGCGATCACCGTATTGCGTCGGCGATAAACCGAAATCACCAGTGCCAAACCCACGGCCACTTCCGATGCGGCAACTGCAAAAACGATAATCGCAAACACCTGCCCTGCCATCTGCGAAACATCGCCGTAGCGCCAAAACGAAACCAGGTTAATGTTCACCGCGTTCAGCATTAATTCGATGCCGAGCAAAATCGCAACCGCGTTCTTGCGCGAGAGCACGCCAAATAACCCAATGCTAAACAATGCCGCCGAAAGGATGAGAAACCAGGAAAGCGGGATCATCATCGAAACTCCTATTTCCGATTCCCGAATGGGGATTGAATGCAAGTAAACCGCGCCGACCAAAGCAGCCAGCAATAAAACGGATGCAACTTCGAACGGCAGGACAAATGCATCAGGTGAAATCAAGCGCCTTACCCAACTGCCCTACCGCGTCATAACTAGACGGGAAATCGGCTGCTGTTTTCGAGAAGCCACTCCAACTCTGAAGCATCCAGAACAACCCGCCGAAGGTCAGCAACGCGATGATTGCATTCAACCACCATGCACTGTTCAACTGCGGACCGCGGTCGCGCATTTCCTTGTGAGTCAACATCACTGCGAAGATGAACAGAATGGCAATTGCGCCGATATAAACCACCACCTGCACCACAGCCAGGAAGCTGGCATTGAGAATGGCGAACAACACCGCAACGCCGAATAATGTCACGATCAACCACAACGCGGCATGAATGAGATTGCGAGTCGTCACCACCATCAGCGCCGAGCCGAGAATGACCAATCCGACAATCAGAAAGAAAATTTGCATGGCAGTCATGTCGTTCTCCTAATGATGCGCCGCCGCCGCAGTTGGCGCGACATCCTCAGTTTTTTGACGTTCACTGCGGCTGAATCCGCGCAGAATTTCGACGATGATCCAGCCGAGCAAAACATTCGTTAAGAACATGCCCAGGATGTAGACTCCACTTGGAGTTTCGCGCAGAAGCGTATTCATCAAAGCGGTCAACATCAACAACACAAAAGCCAGCGGCGTCAGGAATTTCCAGTTGAAGGCCAGCATATGATCAATGCGGACACGCAACACGGTATATCGAATCCACATGATGACCCAATAACCGAACATCGCCTTGGCAAATAAAATCACTGCTGCGACCAGCGGACCGAGATTCTCCAGCCCAAAGAATCGATAACCGCCGAGGAAAAGAATTGCCCAGAAACCGCCGAACGTGAAAGCATGCAAGAGTTCACCGGCATAAAACAAACCAAACTTCATGCCGGTGTATTCGATATGAAAGCCCGCCACGATTTCTGATTCCGCTTCATTCAAATCAAACGGCGAACGACCCAACTCCGCGATGGCCGCGATCAAAAAAATCAAGGCCGCGAGCGGAGCAAGCACCACATACCAAACGGTTTGCTGTCCCTGAACGATTTCGTTCATGCCCATCGAGCCAGCCAAAATCGTCGGGATGAGCATCGTGGCAATCATCGGGATTTCAAACGAAACCAGAACAGCGACCTGGCGGAACGCGCCGATCAGTGCGTATTTATTATTGGATGACCACGCCGCCATAATAATGGAAAGCGTTCCGATGGAACCGGCTGCGATGATGTATAACGCGCCGACGTTCAAGTCTACGCCAAAGATCACAGGTGCAAGCGGCACAATCGCCCATAACAGCAACACCGACATTAAAGACAGAATTGGTGCGAGGTTATAAACCACTTTGTCCGCACCGTCGGGTGTAATGTCCTCCTTGATAATGAGTTTGATGATATCGGCAAGAGGCTGAATGAGTCCGAAAGGACCAACCCGATTCGGTCCGAGGCGATCCTGAAAGCGCGCCACTACCTTGCGCTCCACCCAGACCAGAAAGATATCGAACACCATCATTAAAGAGATCAGCACGACTACGCCGATCAATTGGATGATCAAACTGGCAAGCCAGCCCACCATTCCCCAGCCGACAAAAAGGCTGGTTAGCCAATGAGCAATAAAGTTAACAGGGTCAAACCAAAAATTCATGGGCACTCCTACTGCTTCTTGGATAAGTCTCTGAACTTGACTTCATCGAATGATAAGCAAAAAACATTCTAGTTATGATAATTACGCAGTACCTTTGTAAACACAAAGAAAAGGCTGGAAGGTTTAGCCTTTCAGCCTTTTAAAATATCAACGAGTTTAAACCCACTCCAGCATCCCTTTGCGCCAGGCATAGATGAGTCCTGCAATCAGGATCAGGATGAAGACCATACCCTCAAGCACCGCAAATAGCGAAAGCTTTCCGAGCGATACCGCCCACGGGAACAAGAATACGGTCTCTACATCAAAGACCAAAAACACAAGTGCAAAAATATAATACTGGGCTTTGAATTGTACCCAGTTCTCACCTACTGTTTCCATACCGCATTCATAAGTGCTCTGCTTGATCGGGTTGGGCTTCTTCGGAGAAACGATCCACGAAGTCACAAGAGCCGCGACAGGGATAAGCGTGGCAATCACAAGGAACAAGCCGATATATAACCATTCGTTTTGCATATCTGCTCCGATAAAAAATTATCGCCTGTGCCAAAAAGCACGGGCAAAATTGTACCATTAATAACAGAGGATAATACTAATCAGCGTCAATTTTTTAGGTGATTTTCGTCATGTGTTTTATGCTCATCAGGCTATACAGATTTCTTCAACCTGCCATAAAGCCACTTTATAATATCGTCTGCAAACGGGAATCCCAAGACAGCACCGATGATCGAACCAATCCCGCCTGCAGTTCGGGCAACGCCTCCGGAGAATCCAAAAAAGTTGGTCGCATCAATCTGAACCGGTTGAGCGGATATCGTTTGTTGGCCTTCTGTTCCGCTGACTTTATCCACGAAATCGCAAATAAAACCAGACCATTCCTCGAAACGTTCCAGCACTTGTTGGCTGAACGCTCCAATAAAATGTTACAGACTGGCCTTGGGTCAAAGACTCGCTTTGAATATCGGGCGGCTGAACATTCAACCCTGAAATATCCAAGCGCGCTTCGGCAAAAACGTTATGCGTATCATCCACATTTGGAATTTGCACGATCTTACCAATGGTAGTATTTCCCTGCACTTCAGCCGTCGGCGTGACATTACCAAGCGTATCCACTTCGAGAGTTAAACGTATCACATCAGAATCGCCGACGCGGATATTAGGCGGATATTCCAATGTCAACCGCCTGGATTCTGGAATGGCAGGCTGCGGAGCTGCTGTCGGCGCACTGGTCGGCTGACCGCTGATAATCAATGGCAATACTTCTGTTGTTGCCGTGTCGACGCTAACAGCCGCTTGAGTATTTATTTGAGTAATTTGGGTTTGCTGGAAAGCAAGCGGGACAGCAGATTCGAGCAGCGACCCTGCTCAAAGCACACGCAAGGCCCACCGCGAATAAAATCATTCCTACCAATAAAAGGAAAAATCTTTCGACGCAAAAACATCATCGGCGTCACATAACCATAATGCTATCCGAAGAATATCTAATTTTTCAAAACTAAAACAGCCTCACGCGAGCAAGTGACTTGCTCTTTGGCGCCAATCTTGGGCAATTCGAGAAATGGATTGTTAAAAGTATCCATATTGAATCGATTACTTCCGACCCGCACCTGTATCCTTACCACTGAACCAAGGAAAGTGATATTCTCAATCGAGCAATCGAGCACGTTGGCCTTCTTTTCCACTCAGACGCGAAATTGCAATCGTTCAGGTCTGATCGCGATCTTGATCTTATCGCCCTTTTGCTTGCCATCCAGATCTTCTGCCGTCTCGAGTTGAATACCGTCGATTCTGATTAATTTCTTCACCGGATCAATTACTTCCGCATCTGTTGTGTTCAACGTACCGACAAAACTAGCCACAAATGCTGTCTGCGGAAAGTTGTAAATCTCGAAAGGAGTGCCCACCTGCTCCATTTGTCCCTGGCTTATTACAACGATACGATCAGAAATCGAAAGCGCCTCTTCCTGATCATGCGTGACATAAATAGCCGTGATTCCCAGTTTCCTTTGTATCGAACGAATTTCCGCTCGCAAGGAAACGCGGATCTTGGCATCCAAGGCTGAGAGAGGCTCATCAAGCAATAACACTTGCGGGCGATTTGCAAGCGCACGTGCCAGAGCCACTCGCTGCTGTTGTCCACCGGAAAGCTCGGAGGGATAACTATTTCCTTTTTGTTCGAGATGGATTAAGGAAAGCATTTCTGTCACACGCTCTTTGATTGCCGATTCCCGTTCCCTGTGAATCCGCATACCGAAACCGATGTTTTGCGCAACTGTCATGTTTGGAAAGAGCGCATAAGCCTGAAAGACCATGCCCACATTACGCTGATTGGGCGCCTTGTCCGTGATCTCGACGTCATCGAGGATAACTTTTCCGGTGGTGGGAACCTCAAAACCTGCAATCATACGAAGCGTGGTCGTTTTTCCGCAACCCGAAGGGCCGAGGAAGGAAACAAACTCGCCCTTTGATACTTCCAGATTGAAATCTTGAACTGCGTGGTTCCAGCAAATTGCTTGGAGACGTTGCTGAGCGCTAGGTGTGTCATGTAAATTCATCCTCACAAGATTAGTGTCCACCAGCAATCTGCGCCTGACCATGACCGGCGCCGACCACTTGAATGATCCCCATGCATGCCCAAGTAAGAGCAAAACTGACAACGGTAGCCGCCGCGGGCTCATAGGCCTTTTGTTGGATTAGAAAAGCCAGGAAGGGAGCGAAAGCCGGCTTGGCAAGATACTGGGCTAAAATGTACTCGCCCATCACAATTGCAAAACTCAGGAAAGCGCCGCTCAGGATGGCGACGCGTATGTTGGGCAGGATGACGCGAAAAAGGATTGTTCCCCAATCCGCGCCCAAACTCTGGGCGGCTTCCGTCAAGGTGCGCACATCGATAGACCGCAAACCTGTATCAATGGAGCGATACATATAGGGCATCGATAGCACGGTGTAGCCAGCAATCAGCAGGGCCGGGCTGTTCACGATCAGAAACGGAGGGTGGCTGAAAGTTCGCACTAATCCAAAAACAAATACAATTGCGGGAATCACGAATGGAAGCAGGGTAATAAACTCGACCGCGGTTCGAGCCTGCGGTAACCGCAAGCGGACCCAGTAAGCGGTAGGAACGAAGATCAAGATTCCGACAATTATTGTGAGTACGCCCCAAAGGATCGAGAACGAGAAACCTTTTATAAAGTCGTTGTCAGTAAAAAGTTGTTGGTAGGCCAATAAACTTAAAACTCCGAGTTTCGCACGCAGCGAGAAAAGAAACGTGGCAACCAGCGGCAGAAAAAAGTAGATGATACCGAGAATCATCCAAAACCAGGACCAAATCACACCACTACGCTTCATCGCAACCACCTCTCAGATTGTCTTTGGAGCAATGTGTACCCGGTAATCGCGATAGCCATGACCACCACCATCCCCAGCGCCAATGCATACCCCAACCCGATATCTCCCAGAACATCACCGCGCAACTGGTCTCCAATCACAATAGACACCAGATTGATCTGGCCGCCCGTTAGGGCCTGTGCGGTTGCAAACGCACCAAAGGAGTTTCCAAAGAGTAAGATCATCGTGCCCAATATAGAGGGCAAAAGAATTGGAAAGGCAACATAGCGCCAGTACTGAAAACTGCTGGCACCCAGATTCTCCGCCGCCTCAATCCATTCTCGTCGCAAGCCGTCAATCGCTGGGGCGATCACCAATACCATCAAGGGAAATTGGAAGTACATATACACAATGCTCAATCCCCAGAAAGTGTAAAGTTGGAAGCCGTGGAAATACGGATTATATCCCATTGCCCTCAGCCAACCCGTCAACACTCCCGATGGACTGAGCAGGGCAATGAAGGCAAAGGCTAGCGGCACCCCGGCAAAGTTCGAGGCCACACCACAAAAGGTCATCAGGCTGGTGCGCATGAACGGAGGCAAGCCACCCCGAATGGACGAGTAGGCCAGCAAGAATCCGAAGATACCACCACCCAGCGAGGTAATCAGGCTGATCTTGATGCTAATCCAATAGGCACCTATCAGATTAGGATTTTGCACGAGATGTACGAAGTTTTGGAAAGTGAATGCGTGTGTATTGGAGTTCTGAAAACTTCCCACCGCGATAGTCGAGGATGGATAAATCAAGAACATCAATGCAAATATGAAGAAGGGCATAACTCCGAGCCATGCCCAGGAAAATTTGAAAGGAGCGGGGCGCGCCGAAGGCGCGTCCCGCTTTACAACATTTGAAGCAGTCATCATTAATCTACGGAGTAGCCGTAGGCGTTGGAGCTGCAGATGTTGGGGCTGAGACTGCCACACCAACACTCGACAGCCAACCACCGGTAATTAAGGTCTTCGCAGCAGTCAGCTGAGCGACACTAGGAGCAACCGCAGCAGCCAAAATTTTGGGATCCGGCAATGTCTTCAACACATCTGCGGGAACGGCACCGCGGGAGATCATATCAGCCTCGTGAACGACAGAAGCCCCGCCTTTAATCCAAGCTAACTGGCCTTGGTCAGACTGTTCAACCTCCAGCCAGACTTTGGCGCAATTAGGATGCGGCGCATAAGCGCTGATTGCCTGAACATAAGCACCACCGATGCTCGGAGAGGGGTAATCAATCTCAATCGGAGGATTCCCGGCAAGAGATTGCTGATCACCCAAGGCATTGTAATTCCAAGCCAATTCAATTGGAGTCGCACCCTGTGCAATGGTGCCTACCTTGGCGATAACCGGAACAAAGTTGCCAGCAGCATTCAACTTCTTGAAGAAGTCAAGGCCGGGCTGAGCATTGTCCAAAGAACCACCATTAGCCAGTGCAGCTGCATAAACAGCCATAATGGCCTGATTAGAGGATTGCGGATCACCTGCCAAAGCAACCTGACCCTTGTAAGCCGGGTTGAGCAAGTCGGACCAGTTTTTAGGCGGATTCTGAACAACGGCGGTATTGGTCTCGAACACCATGATGCCGTAGTAGCCCATTACCCACATGCCATTGGGGTCATATGTAGGAATGCCCAAGGTAGTGGCAGGAAGCTTGCTCCAATAGGTGCCTTCATAAGGCTGGTAATCGCCGGCCGCAACGCCCGTCGCGCCATAAGCATAGCCAACGTCTACAACGTCAGGAGCCTGAGGACCCGTGTTGCCCTTGTTGGCAACGATCGCAGCAAGTTCATCGGCTGAACCTGCATTGGGATCGAGGGAATTAAACTGGACGCTGGAGCCAACCGTAGCCTCGAAGTCAGCGAAAGTCTCGCCGTAGTTCGCCCAGTTGGGCGGCGTGGCGATGATCGTCAGCATGCCTTCCTTTTGGCAGGCAGTGACCAAATCGGCTGGCACAGTGGAAACCACTGAGCCGTTATAGCCTTGGGCTACACCCGTGCCGGCAAATGGTGCAGTAGTTGCCGCTGGCATGGCTGCAGTTGCCGCTGGCATGGCTGCAGTTGCCGCTGGCATGGCTGCAGTTGCCGCTGGCGCAGTCGTGGGAGCAGGTGCTTGGGTCGGAGCCGGCGTGGCGGCCGTTCCGCACGAGGCGAGCATTGCGCTCACCACAAGCAGAGACAGAACAAACAACAAAGTCTTTCTATGCATAATTCTCTTTTCTCCTTTTTGAAATTTAGGTAAGAGCACATCGCTCTTCCTATTGATTTATTATATACCTCATATGAAAATTCGTGCAAATTCATTCACTGTGAAAAAGGAACTAAAGACATCAAATTTATGGTTGTAGAGAAAGGTTAGAAGTCCGAGAAGAAAGCTACGGTAAACTCATTTGGGGCGATGTAATGTGTATCATGTGTTGCACTAGCACAGTAGGCCAAAACCCCCAAACTAATAAAGCAATGGAAACTACGAGAAGAACTATGCCTAAAGTCAATCTCAATCTTCGCATGTTCACATTATATAACATAAATAATCCGTGTGGTATCATTGCTCCCCACACTGAGTAACCAAGAGGTAATTTAATTATGCCCGGTTTTTTCAAGCGCAAGGAAGATGTGTTTCACAATCTAATTGCGCAGCAAGCATCCCTAACCGTTGAAGGTCTGGCATTGCTGTGCAATTATGTGGATACACCAAGCCCCGAAGTAGCGGGACAGCTTTCGCTCAAAGAAAAAGAAGCGGATGAAGCGCGCCGGATCTTAATTGATGAATTGAATCATAGTTCCAAAACGCCATTCGACCGCGAGGATATCTTTACACTATCCCGTAGCATTGACGATGTGCTCGATTACGCTTATAGCACAGTGGATGAAATGGAAATCCTGAACGTTAAGCCGACAAAATATATTCAGCGGATTGCATCGCTCTTAAAAGACGCGGCCTATGAGATCCAGCAAGGCGTGCTTCGTTTGGAGAATCACCCGGGCGTGGCAACCGAACATGCGCAACGCGCTAAGGCACTTGAAAACCGCGTTGAGCAGGTTTATCGTGAAGCCATCGCCGATTTATTCAGCGGGACGGAAAACATCAAGCATGTGGTAGAAATGTTAAAGATGCGCGAAGTCTATCGCCATTTGAGCAACGCCGCTGACCGAGGGGATGAAGCTGCAAATGTAATCGCCGATATCGTAGTAAAGCGGACCTAAAATTATGCCGCTACAACTTATTGTTGTAATTGCGCTGGCGCTTGTTTTCGATTTCTTAAACGGTGTGCATGGTTCAAGCAACATTGTTGCTACCGTGATTTCTTCGCGAGCCTTTCGGCCGCGAGCTGCGCTCCTCATCATTGGGGCGGCAGAATTCATTGGACCGTTTCTCTTCGGCGTGGCAGTCGCCAAAACCGTTGGCGCACAAATCGTTGACACGAAAGTTATTACTTACAATATTCTGATGGCCTCTTTAATCAGCTGCGTGGCCTGGAACTTCTTGACGTGGTTTCTAGGATTGCCCGGCAGTCCATCACACGGACTTGTTGGCGGTTTGATTGGAGCGGCACTGTTGGGAGTGGGCCTCGGCGCGTTGCGAATGCAAGGATTGATCAAAATTCTAATTGCGTTGTTCATCACTCCGTTAATCAGCTTCGGATTCGGATATATCGCAACCAAGTTGATCTTCTTTTTGGCACGCGACGCGACGCCGCGCATCAATGATTTCTTTAAGCGCAGCCAATTGTTTACAGCTGTATTCCTGGCTCTGAGCCAGGGCTCGAATGATGCACAAAAAA
The DNA here is from genome assembly GCA_963752775.1 of uncultured Chloroflexia bacterium. GTDB lineage: Bacteria > Chloroflexota > Anaerolineae > Anaerolineales > Villigracilaceae > Fen-1038. The sequence goes on along the minus strand of CAVVZL010000002.1, from coordinate 87,859 downwards.
CGATGGGCATCATTGTTTTAAGTCTGATCATCGATAAGAAGATGTTTGCATTCAGCGTTCCTCTATGGGTCATGGCCGTGAGCGCAGCCGGCATGTCACTGGGAACGGTTTTATCCGGAGCGCGGCTAATCCGCACTTTAGGCGGCAAGTTCTACCGGATACGCCCCGTACACAGCTTCTCCGCACAGATCTCTTCATTAATACTGATGATCGGTTCTTCCTTCCTAGGGCTACCCGTTAGCACAACCCAATTGATCAGTTCTTCCATCATCGGTGTGGGAGCATCGGAACGCCTGGGAAAAATCCGATGGAATGTGGCAAATGATATTCTCATATCATGGATATTGACTATCCCCGCCACGGCCGCTCTCGCCGCCGGAGTTTACTGGCTATTAGTGAGAAGCACGATCTAATCTAGTTTTGAAATCTCTATATAACATGATCAATAAAGAAGGAGAGCCTGGGCTCGTGCTTCTTTATATCAATCACTTGACTATTTTCTTCTCTCGCATCTTTCGACGCGCAATCGCTGAACGAAAGATGCGATCAAAGAATCCATAATAGCCATCCTTATCGTACAAAATCATATAATCGGCGGGACCGTATTCTTCGGGGCGATATAGGATGCCGCAATTGGAATTAATCTCTAAAACATAAATCGCACCCTTCTCGTTCACGCGGACGTCGCAACGGCCGTATCCGGTTCCGCCGGAGGCGAGATACATTTGACGGCCTGCCTCTTGAAGTTGAGAAAAAAGAAGCGCATCTTTGACTTCGCGGAATTCAAACGGAACTGAATAATCCCATTTGATATCGGTATGCCAGAAATCATCACCAGCAGGGAAAATCAACTCTGTCGGCGGGTACACAAAAGGATTTCTCAGATCGTCGGGATTATCCACCACCAAGACGTTGTACTCGCGACCGACAATAAACTCTTCGACGCGGGCGCTTCCGAACAGGGACGCCATGCGCCTGAATTGGGTGTTCAACTGCTCGAGATTCTCCACCGCGCGACTTGCGCCTCATTTCGATACTGCTATAACTCTTCGGATGTTTGACCATCAGCGGAAACCGCAGATTTTTGACGAGGCTATCCAAGTCATCTTTTTCCGTGACGTGATAACCTTTCGCAAATCCGACTCCGTAGGCTTCAGCATCGGCCTGCATTTTTTCACGTGACTGATCGTAAAAGTTACTATCAGAACCCGTGAAAGGGCATGTTCAATTCTTCCATGGCTTGAATCACATCCAGTCCGGGATAATCTTCGTCCGAAGCGCCGTCGCACAAATTGAAAAATACATCAAAGCGATCTTGCTCTTTGATCGCTTTCAATTTATCAAACACCGGTCGACTCAATGTGAGCATCTCCCATTCACACGGATAATGCGCGATAAACTCCGCAGGAGTAAAGCCCCAGGTCTCATCATCATATAGAACACAGACTCGCATCGGTCACCTCATTTCTTTGACGAACGTTATCATAAAAAGTTTTTCTACAGCAACCTTGATAGCAAAATTCGTTGTCGAACGAACCAGATAAGGCATCACATGCAACTTGAATGGGCTGAATAATAGGAAACCTTTTCATCATCACCCACCAATAAGTTGGGCCTTTAATCATTAATTTTCTCTGGCGCTTCTCATCTTTGTATGGTTAAATCGCGCCCATGTCTCATCTATCCCGCCGCGACTTTTTAAAGCTGGGCGGCGCCGCACTATTGTCCACTGCCTTTAGCGGATTCAATTTGCAAGGCGCCGACTTCACCCCACCACCCATTGTTTATCATGGCAATCGAGATCAGCATTACATTGCACTGACCTTTGACGATTGCTGGCATCCCGAAGTGCTCGAGCAATTGAACGAAATGGTCGCACCCTATCCTGATTTTCATTTCACTTTCTTTGCCGTAGGCGATGCGCTGCAAATCAATGAGGTCAAGGACCCGGGAGTTTGGCGGCGGCTGGTCAGTCGCGGGCATGAGATCGGATATCACACGATGCATCATTATGATCCGGCGACTATGTCCGCAAAAAGCTTGGTCGATGACTTCGATCAATGGATGGATGTATTGCATCAAGTACTGGGATTTCAACCGGATATCCGCTTTGCCAAACCGCCTTATGATGATATCAGTCCATCTTTTGAAATCTTATGCAATGAACGCAACTTGGTGCTCACGATGTATTCCATAGGCTATGAGGGAGATACCGTGCAGGACGGCTTGAACGCCGCCACTCGTACTCAGAACGGCGACATCGCACAGATGCATACATATGAAGACCCAACAAAGGAAGGCTGGACGCCTCCATCTCGGCCAAGGTGATTCCATATCTTGCACAGCAAGGCTTTGGTTTCGTCACGATGACGAAACTATACGATGATCTTTTGCTTCAGCAAAATAGTTCGGCAGGATGCGATGTTGGTACTGGTGAATCACTGACGCGGACGTGTGCTGAGTAATATCATTGCACACAACGACATTATTGTTGTTGTTCTTCCAATTCTTTCAAAAACTTTTCTTTATTCGCCGAACGGGCGGTCTTTCCGCTGGACGTTTTTAAAATCCATTTAGGGCCGACAACTTTCACATAACGTAATGCAATCGCCGAATTCTTGGTTACATGTTGACGAATTGCATCCGCGATTTCTTCATGCTCCACTGTATCTTCTGATTGAACTTCAGCGATGATGACCACATCTTCCGTTCCAGTTTCATCATTGAAGATGCCAAACGCCACCGAGCGTCCTGCATGAACGCCGGGCACTTCGTATGTTAAAGATTCCAAATCCTGCGGATAAACATTCTTTCCGCCGACGATAATCATATCCTTCTTGCGACCCGAGACGAACACTTCCCCGTCTGAAACATATCCATAATCACCCGTCAAGAACCAGCCATCCAACAACGCTTTCGCTGTAGCGTCCGGACGATTGAAATATTCAGTCAACATGCAATCGCTTTGCAAAGCCACTTCGCCGATCATTCGATCGGGAACTTCTTTCCCGTGTTCATCTAAAATACGGATGTGAGTATTGGTTAAAGGCTTGCCGCATGACATCATCTTCATCGCGGGACGGCTATTCATCGGCGGACGAGCGACGCGCTCAACCATGAATGTTTCACGGTCAATCTCCTCGACTTTGGGCGGCCGCGAAAGATCAGTCTGCGTCACGCCGAAAACATTTTCTGCCATCGCATACGAACATTGGAGCGCTTCAAGTTTCAAACCATAGGATTTGAAACGCTCATAAAAAGCCTGATGGCTTTCAAACCGAACCGGTTCTGAGCAATTGATCACGGTGCGCCACGAAGACAAATCCACACCTTCCAGATTTCGATCACGGATTTTTTGCGCGCAAAAATTGAAGGCAAAATTTGGAAGCCACGAAAGCGTGCCCCTATATTGCGAAACAGATTGCATTAATTTATATGGCGCGCGCACCCAATCGAACGGCGAACTCAGAACCAATGGAATGCCGGAAAGGATCGGCATGAGAAAGCCTGCTATCAAACCCATATCATGATATAGCGGCAGCCACGAAATAATCACATCGTTATCGTTCAATTTTAGTGCGCGGCTGTAAGCGTCCAGTTGATTGAAGACTGCTTGATGCGAAAGCGCTACGCCTTTCTGCAAGCCCGTCGTTCCAGATGAATGCTGCAACAAGACAATATCGTCCGACGAACGCTTCGTGCCAAGCAAAGAGCCAAAGTCAGGATCGGCTTGCACTTCGAGTTTATTCGTCAATATCACGGAACGAACTGAATCGCCTTCTTTCAACGCACTCCTCACTTCGGATTCAAATTCAGGATAAGTCACAATTGCCGAAGGCTTCGTCACTGAAATTAGAGCCGATAAATCCGCACGGTATCGCTCAGGTGCAAGCTTCTCCGTCAGAAATGGCATGATGGATGGGATCGCGCCATGTAAGATCGCACCCCAAAAAGAATGAATCAAATCTTCGCCATGCTGAAGAATCAATATGACAACTTCGCCGTGTTTGATATTCTCGCGCGCGTACGTTTGAGCATATGCGTTCGCGCCGCGCAATAATTGACGATACGTAATCGGCAAATCCGGTTGACCGGAATGCTGAAGGGTAACAGCAACCCGTTCCGGGGTCCGAGAGTGAAGCGCTAGAAGCCGTTGGGAAAATGTCGTCATTCTATAATCTATTTATCTACAATGATAAATCTTTTCGGTACCATAGCAACATGCCCTAAGGGCATGCGCTTTGCAGGATACGCGCTTTCAAAAGTTCTGCGATTAACTTCTCGCCTCGCTGAGATAAATGAACCGAAGAATCGGAAGAAAAAGCGTTAATTGATAGAGTATTCCATAAATCAAGGTAAGGAATTCCCCCGTGGGTCATATAATCTAATATGGCAGTACGATAGGCATCGTACGCCCATCGAGGATAAGCAATATCATAACGGAGATCACTGTTCACCCCTGCATAAATCTGGATTGGCTCATTTACAACTAAAAAAGCCGATCGACCAGCTTCCTCTTTGCCAACTCTTATCGTATCGAATCCCAGATCTCTTAATAATTGCGATTTATCTTTGGGAGAATGATATATAGTCCCAAGATTCAAAGAATGAGGAAGCTGGATACGCACATCTTGAGATGGCGAATCGTACCAATCAATCGAGGTGCCCGCCCAAATTAACCCACTTAACTGAAGCAGGAGAACTTTCTTGATGGTGTTCCGCCCGGCCCAAATCGTTCCATCCAAAATGGATGGAGGTGCTGCCGGATCCAGGCGAACATTTAATTGGTATTTTGACGCAACCGCTCTGAGGTCATTTACGTGGCCGGCCAACCAATCTGGGTTCTTTTCTTCGTAAAGAAAAGAACCCAGACTTACGAACGACACTATTAAAATCGGGATCGTACTGGTTTGACCGGGCAATTATCAACAAATCGCGAAGGGAGGAAAATTCAGGGAAGCCAAAATCGTAAGCCTTCACCTGACGATGATCACACGTCACCAAATGTAGACCATTTATTTGAGCCGCCAGGTTTTCAGAAGCAGGGACACCGAAACCCCACACAGAAGAATCTCCTACCAAATCACACGATATTCAGAACTGGGTTTGGGCATACCTGAAATTGTATGCGAACCAAACATCGCATCGAAATCCTCGAAGACGGAAACGGAATGAACAGTTTCTATACTAATCTGATCGCCATACGGGAATCGCAGACGTCCAGGCACCAGCCAGTTATAAATGGAATTACGCCCCAGCCGAACATTAAACCAGGAATAAGAAAAATTAATGATTATAACGAGCAGAATCGCTTTGCTAATTACGCGTAAAGGGTTTACAGAATTCATTCGCCGGAGTCAAAACTCAAATTACCTGTTTCATCCAAAATAGATCTCATTGGGCTTGTCGAGATTAAAATCAAATTCGCCAACTGATCCAGCGTATCAAATGTCTGCGCGTTCAATTCGGTGTCGTCAATGTGAACGCCGAACGTATCTTCAATGAATAGCGCGAGATCAACAAGGCTAAACGAATCAATCAACCCGCTAGAAATCAGCGGCTCATCCTCTCGGATTCTACGATTGGGTTGTTTAAGAATCGAGGTTGAAACAAAGTCGCCGACAATGGTTTGTGTATCGCTCATTGGTTTCCTTTCATAGGCAGTTGTTTTTTGGCAGGCTCAAGTCCTTGAAAATATTCAAGTATAAATAAGACCGCTGGAATAAATATAATCGCTTGTGGAACAAAGAAAAGACGGGTTTCCCCCATCACACTAAGAAAAGCATAAATCCCAAACCAAACGGGGCATAAAACCAGAGAGAATCTCTGCCACAAATTTGGCAAAATAAAAAAGAATATCAGACCCAATAGAGGAGCAAATCCTAGGGTATGGAAAAGTTGATCCCATGTAAAAGAGCGAGTCATATTATAAAGCAACAGCTGATAACCGGGGGTTTGTTTATATGGGATGTAGATTGGGCGATCAGGATACAAGAATCTAAGTCCAATGAAAACGAGCGCAAAGATTCCAATGGCCAAATAACCCGGAATATATTTCTTTTGGAAAAATCGAAGATTATCAAGAAGCGCAGCAAGCATTAGAAAAGGAATAACACCGCTTGTTTCCCTGTTTAGTGCCGCTGGAAGCATCAGTAATGCGACCCAAAAGTAATGGCGTCTTAAAATCAACACCACGGCAGCTAGATAGAAAATTAGATCGAAATACGTATTAAAAGACAGATCATTATCATAAAACCCATTCTTAATGGTGCATGCAAGCAAAACAACCCCTATAAAGGGAAGCAGCTTTGAAGTAGATATCTGACGATAAAGTGCAAATGCGAGCAAGAAAACGGCTATGTTCTGTAAAACGCGGAATGAAACAAAACCAAAGCCAGTCGGATCCTGGAATTCCTATTAACCGGAATAGATCAATAAATCCCTCCGCCACAATTTCTGAAAGAACTCGATATTGCCAAGGATTGGGCGCTTGCCCAGTAAGAACATCATCATGTCTCTGGAGCTGTCCGCCATTTAGAAAACTCATGCGACCTTGCAGGCTATCCAGCTGAAGTTTTACAGTCACAACAGCAAATATAAGAGCGATAACGAGAATCAAAAATCGCGAATCCAATATTCGGACCAAATGCTTAGAAAAACGGATTTTTTCACCAAACAAAATAAACAATAGGAACAAAACCCAAGCTGATAAGATATAAAAGGCCAAAAACAATATTACACTGATCTCCAAGGGAGTTGAAAATCTCCTAATTAAAACAATTTGCTTGGCGGAATCCGGCGACAACTCAAATATTGTTCTAGATTCATCCCAGTAAACTGTCAGGGTCCCTGTCGCAGGGGGAGAATGGATGATCAAAGTCATCAATCCGGGGGCAGGATCCGCCCAGTGCAAAGAGGCAGATGAATTCGGATCAAGCCTGAATGAATTTTGCGTTGATTTCCAAATACCAACCGGGATAAAGGATCCCGCATCCAGCTCGTTTCCATTAAGATTTAACCGGATATCAGACTTTGAAAAACTAATCGCTTGAGATTTAGGATTAATATCAAATTCAACAGCCACATCCGTCCACGGCTGCAATAATGGGGTAACCGGATAGGCCGGCGCCATATAAAAAAGTGGGAGGAACAAAAGAGGAAGAAATAGGCAAAGACTGATAATATAAGGTGTCTTTGCAAATGCAGCCACCAATCTTTCGTTTAGGTAATAATGAGCAAAAAGATAATTTGCGCCTGCAAAGATAACAAATAAACTGCATCCGATTGCCAATCTACCCTTGCTTATGACCGGGGTTTGAAGAAAAAGAACATAAGCACTAAACGCTACACTTAACCCGACAAGGATACTCGAGGCCATTGAGATTTTAAACGCAGCGGCAATATTGGAGAATTTTTGATTATTCATGTTCGCCAGGCTCTTCTAAACAATTTAACATCGCCTGCCAGACAATTGCCGACCTGAAAAGATTAATAAATAGCAGTCCAGCGCAACATAGATTAAGGATGTTGCCAAAAACGCAAATCCGAGGGCTTGAAGGATTGCGCACATTCAACTAACTCTTCATGGACAAGCCATATTTTGGATTTCAGGGGCAAGACGATTAGCGAGCAGATGTTCACCCTGCGGCGTTAAATGCAGCTCTGGGTCAGTGAACTGAGACGGAGGTATGGCATTCCAGAAATCTTCATAAGGCAGTTGCTGCTCCTTCATCCACTGTCCCATACTGAGACGATATTCATCATAGGCCCAGCGGGGATAATCCTTATTATATCGAATAGAACTATTCAGCCCATTCGCAATGAAAATGGGTTCATTGAAAAACAAGATTGGCACATTGCCAGCCAAACTGCGCCCGGTTTCCAAGGCAGAAAATTGAAAGCTCTTGACCAATAAGCCAAGCGAGGCCGGCGATTGAAACGTAGCGAATTCGGAATCGGCAGCCAGGTCGTTCAATGGAGGATTCGGAGGCGGAAATCCGGCATCCAAACCAGTTGCAGCCCAAAGTAGGCCGTAAAGCTGGTCAGCAATTACAACTTTTATTCTGGAACGCTGATACAAAATCGTATGCTCAAAAAATCCCTGCGCGTGAAGTTGAGATGCACGCGGAACCACTAAACCGTATCGCTCAACCAGTTGCAATATTCGGTCCGATTGAAAGCCCCATATTTCCTGATCAGACTTGTTGGATATGAGTGTCGCAATCGTCAGCGGCCAGACCACCAAATCAGGCTGGTATCGCAGGGCTTGATCAAGAATTAACAAATCACGAATATACGAAGGGGATGGATAAGCCAAATCATAAACCTTCACGGCCTTCCCTGCACAAGTCACCAGATTCATTTGGTTGATTTGTTCCGATAGAATATCGGGCGGCTGCAAAGTCCAACCCCAAATCGATGAGTCACCCAGCAGAACAACCCGGTATTCTCCTTGCGGTTTAGACCTTGCGATCAAATGAGAAGCAAAGAGTGCATCCATATCCTGAAATGACAGAATGCCTTGATTAAATGGATCATGAAGCTGTCTTTGCGCGGGGAGGCGAACACGGCCCTTCACCAAATGGTTAAAGATGGAAAAGCCGCCAAAAGTGGGATTGAAGTAGGCAAGAGCCAGATTTGCGATTGTAAAAAGAAGGAGGCTTTTGATTAAGACACGCAAAGGGTGAACGGTACGCATTATCCCATTCCAAATAGCTTTAGCATCGCCTGCCAGGCAATCGCCGGAGTAGATAGAGTAAAGAACAACCAACCCAATGCAACATAATTGAACGTTATAAATACACCAAGTGCATTCATCGCAATCTGGCCGCGAGGTGACTGCGTCCAAGCTGGTAAGCGATTACGAATAAACTCACTCCAGCGATTATGAATAAACAAACCCACACCATGCCATGCGCCCCACAAAACAAAGTTCCACGATACGCCATGCCACAAGCCAATCAAAATCATGGTGCTTATCTGGGTTACGAAAATAATGATCCAAACCGGAAGGCGTTTTCCGCCTCGTAAGGCTCTTGTCACTGGGTTGAAGAAATAAGAACGGAACCACTGAGTCAACGTCATGTGCCAGGAATTCCAGAATTGAGTCAGGTTTGGTTTAAGATAGGGAGCAGCAAAATTCTCAGGTAAACGGATGCCGAGTAATCGTCCCAGCCCGATTGCTACGTCAGTATATCCGCTGAAATCAAAATAGATTTGGAAAGAATAGGCATAAAGAAAGAGCCACATCCAGCCTGCGCCCTTGACTTGCGGAACAAGCACATCGCTGATAGAGATAACGGCCAATAAATCAGCCACGACAAATTTCTTAAAGAGACCGACAAAGAGCCGCGTCCCCGCGTCGATCCAATCTTCATCACCCATCGGAAGAGGAGTTCGCAATTCCTTGACGAATCGGTCCAGACGATCAATGGGACCGGCGGTAAAGGCCGGAAAGAAGATAGCATAGTTGACATATTCTGCGAGAGTCACGGCAGGCAGACGACCCGACTGCCGATCGCGAATGGTATGCATCAGACGAAAAGCCAGATAGGAAAAGCCGAGCCAGCTAAACGCAATGTCAGCTGTGTTTGGATTTTGTCCATGGACAGCAGAAAGATAATTCAGTGCGAGATTGGTGAGCTGAGGTATCTTCAAGAAAATAAAGATCAGGATGATTGCAACGAAAGCAATAACCTGCAAAATTCGATGCGACCTTTGCCAAAGCGTCAATAAAAGAGTTGCGACTGCAATTGCAATCAATACCACAAGCGTAAAGATGAATGATGGTGTGGTTGATATATAAACCTGAGTTAATTTAAAGTAACGATTCAGGTCCATCAATAAAACAACCCCGACCAGAATTGCAATAGCAGGCCAATTTTGTTTCCAACCGCGCGCTTCGGGTGTCGAAGTCAATGCCCATGCCAACACTGTGATTGTCAGAGTTGCAACAGGAAGCCAAAACACAAGGCTCACAAATGGTTCGATCGGCTGGAGCCAAAAGACAACAAACGTACTGACCACCAGCAAGGCTAACTGGCGGCCCCGTGGCAAGCGGCCAAGAACCAATGCAACAACAGCAAGAATGGAAATTTGAAGGATCGTCACAGCTTAGAATCCTTGATAAATCCAAGTCGGCGAAGTATCAGCCGTGAAGATCACCAGTGCAATCAGAATGAGCGCCAGCAATAATGCTAGCATATTTTCACGTGTAAAGATTAGCATCACGAATTTTCTTCCACATAGAATCTCCTAAGCTTCTGTCGAAGATAGACTTCCATAAAAGCATCCAAATCGCCATCCAGCACGGCTTGCGTGTTGCCCGTTTCATACTCCGTGCGATGGTCCTTGACCATTTGATACGGATGCAAAACATACGAGCGGATCTGGCTTCCCCATTCGGCCTTGGTATATTCACCGCGCAAAACCGCGATCTCTTGATCCTTTTCAGCGTGCTTTTCATTTCCAAGAGACGTGCCCGCAGTACACGCAATGCATTTTCGCGGTTCTGCAATTGTGAGCGTTCATTCTGACAAGTCACTACAATCCCGGTCGGGATGTGAGTCAACCGAATAGCGGTCGCGTTCTTCTGGACATTTTGTCCGCCTGCGCCGGATGAGCGAAACACATCGATCTTTATATCATTGGGGCTAATCTCAATATCCGCTTCATCCATCGCGACCTGTGGCAGGATTTCCACCAACGCAAAAGAAGTGTGCCGCCGATGCGCCGCATCAAAGGGTGAAAGCCTCACGAGGCGATGAACGCCTTTCTCTGAACGCAAATAACCATACGCATATTTTCCATCAATCGCAATGGTTACGCTTTTCAATCCAGCTTCTTCGCCATCGGTTCGATCAAGAATCTCGGTTTTGAATCCGCGCGTATCCGCCCAGCGCAGATACATGCGTTCAAGCATCGCCGCCCAATCCTGCGAGTCGGTTCCACCAGCTCCGGCATGAATGGCAAGCAATGCATCGTCATCGTCATATGGTCCCGAAAGCATCGCGGTAAAAGCACGTTTATCCAAATCCACTTCGAGCGCGGCGATCTCCTTTTCCAATTCAGCCGCGAAGAGATTCATCGTTGAGATGAGAAAGCTCCACAAGATCGTTTAAATGGGATTGGAATTTGCGCCACGATTCAACTTCATCGCGTAAATTCGAAATAACTTTCATCGTCTTTTGTGCGGCGGAAGAATCGTTCCAGAAATTCGGTACTTCAATTTCTTTTTCAAGTTCAGTTATTTTTTTCTCTTTGCCCGCGAAGTCAAAGACGCTCCAAAAGCTGAGATGTTAATTCCTGCGCACGAGTCAAACGATCAAGCAAGTCTTGCATGATTCCTCCAAAATTATGAATTTAAAATTCCATTTACAAATGCATCAGGATTGAATGGTTCCAAATCTTCCATTTTTTCGCCCAAGCCTGCAAACAAAATCGGCAAACCCAATTCATGCTGAATAGCAAAAGCCATACCTCCACGCGCCGATGAATCGAGTTTCGTTAAGATTACGCCGGTCGCATTGACGGCATCCTTGAATGCGCGAGCCTGTTGCAAAGCATTTTGTCCGGTGGTTGCATCCAAGCACCAGCCAGACCGCATGAGGCGCGCCGTTCAGCGCCTTGCCAACCACACGATAAATTTTTTTCAACTCTTCCATCAAGTTGAAACGAGTGTGCAAACGCCCAGCAGTATCAATCAGGATCAAATCCACTTTATGCGCGATGCCTGACTGAATCGCGTTGAACGCCACCGCGCCGGGATCGCTTTCGGGCGCACCCGCTACCACCTCGACCTTGAGCCGGTCGCCCCAAACTTGAAGTTGATCCACCGCCGCGGCGCGAAATGTGTCCGCTGCGCCAAAAAGAACCGACTTCCCTTCGTCACAAAAACGTTTGCCGAGTTTTGCAATCGTTGTAGTTTTGCCCGAGCCATTCACGCCGACAATTAAAATAACCAAAGGACGTGGAGTCCAATCCATAACGGGAGGCGGCATCAAACGCGAACGAAGATCAACGCGCAGGATTTCGCGTAGCTCATTGGCGCGCGTCAGCCCTTGGTCTCGGACGAGGCGTTGAAGCGAGGCAAGCACATCACTGGTTGTCTCGATTCCCAAGTCAGCTTGGATGAGTAACGCTTCGAGTTCATCCCATGTTTCCTGGTTGATTTCGGTCGCGCCAAGCAAATTCGCCAGCCGCCCAAAAGCAGACCTGCTTGTTTTGGAAAGTCCTGCGCGCCACTTTGAAAATAAATCTGCCATGAAGCGCGATTATAACATGCAGGTTTTGTGTTATACTCACGCCCGTTTAACCTGAGGAGAAGTGTATAAAGAATTAATAAAAGGTATAATAAAGATATGATTGAAGAACCCGTTCACGTAACCGATTCAGCATTCGAACAAACCGTGCTCCAATCAAGTGTTCCAGTCATCGTTGATTTCTGGGCGCCATGGTGTGGACCTTGTAAAATGGTCGCTCCAATTCTCGAAAAGCTTGCCAAGGAGTATGCAGGCAAGATTGTGGTCGCCAAAGTCAACACGGATGATAACCCCGAATGGGCGGGCAAGTATGGCGTTCAGGGGATTCCGACCATGCTGTTCATCTCAAGCGGTAAGATTGTTCATCGCCAGGTGGGCGCATTGCCTGAAAGAATGTTGCGTGATGTTGTAGCCCAATTTATGGAGGCTGTCAGCCAGAACTAAAAGCGAACATAAAAGACTAATCATTTTCGCCTATGGCCTGACTGCAATATCCGCTGGCTTTACTAAAGTTAGAAAGAATAATTTAATTTCTTCCCCGACTACAGATACATAGGGCAGCGCTAAGGCATTAGTAAGAACTTTGTAGTCAAAGCCATTCAATCCTTATCAACTCCCTCCATCATTGCATTAGATCTCGCAAGTTCAAAAATCGAGAAAGGAAAAAAATGAAATCCATCCAATTGAAACCTATGTTGTTTATTGCCATCGTGCTGACGTTCATACTAAGCGCGTGCGGGGCAAAGGCAGTTCCAACGGTTGATCCGGCGCAGGTACAAGCCTCCGCAGTCGCCGCGGCCAATACGATCGTCGCTATGACTCAGGCGGCGCTGCCCACACAGACACCAGTTCCGCCTACGGTTGCTGCAACCGACACCCCGCAACCAACACCGACTATTCCGGCCTTACCCACCTCTCCGATTCTGGCCTCACCGACAACGGCTCCTGCATCCAGCTCCAGTGGAGATTGTTCATATCTTTCAGTGAGTAAAGGAGAAAAGACGGCCAACATGCTAGTCAATAACAAAATGATGCGCCGATCACAGTTTCCTTTTACCTCCACAAGAATAAGTTTGGAGATTGCGGCTATTGGGCAACTCAAATCAGGCCAAATAGCTCAATCCCTGCTGACGAATCTCCCTACAGGGATGCTACTCTTTAGGCGCGTGGACCCTTTACCGGTAAACCGGATTCCAAAATGCTTGATGCAATTCCCTTCTGTGATACCATCCAGGACAAATTCACCATCAATATCACAATTTCTAATATCCAATTTGCGCCTTATTAAGGCGAGCATATTCATAGTTGAAGAGGTGAGCAGTAACGATTGCCCACCTCTTTATTATTTCTTCCAAAACACGCTCAACGTGCGTACCGAGCGAACGAAGCTTCCCCTCCATGTTATCAAAACCGCGATCAATCTAGCTGATATTCCTGATTTTAGATTTGCCCTTTGCCGCCAACACAGCAAGCACCGAGGCCACATCGTTGACAATCTTGGAATATAATGAAGTGCACAGCGTCACAACTAAGGCATTTTTTGGTCTAACGCGCCAACAAAATATCCCTCCTGATTGATAGGGATTCCATAGCTATTCATCAGTAAAAAAAAGCGAAAGGAAGGAAGAATGAAATCCATGAACTTGATGTTGACCATTATCACAGTCTTGGTGTTGCTCTTAAGCGCGTGCGGCGCGAAAGCAGTTCCCACCGTTGACCCGGCACTCGTGCAGGCCTCGGCAGTAGCAGCAGCCAGCACCATGCTCGCGATGACTCAAAATGCGATGCCAACCGAAACGCCCGTCCCGCCCACAGTTGCGGCTACCGATACACCACAACCCACTCCGACTATTCCACTCTTGCCCACAAATCCAGTTTTGCCTTCACCAACAACGGTCACGTCTTCGAGTGCGGGCGGAGAATGTAGCGGACCGATTAAAGCCAGCAAGGGAGAAAATCTTGCCACCATCGTGATAAATAATAAGACCAATGTCTTGCTGGGAGTAAGTCTTTATCTCTCCAAGAATACCTGGGGAGATTGCGGTTTTTGGTCAAGCCCCGCAGGAATACCAGCTAATTCATCGACTTCAATAAGCTTACCCGCTTCAAATTCATGTTACCATGTTACTGCTTGGACACTTGCGGGAAAACCGAATTTTATGAACGGCAACAACTTTTGCGTAGGATCCCTTCCGGCCCGTTACATAGTGAATGTGACAACAACTGGCATCACCCTCCCCTAATCAAGCAGGCATATTCAGGAAGGCGGGCAAGGTAATTGTCCGCCTTCCTGAATCATTCCTTAACACGCTCAATGTGTGCACCGAGCGAACGAAGTTTCCCCTCCACATTGTCATAACCTCGATCAATCTGGCTGATATTCCTGATTTTAGATTTGCCCTTTGCCGCCAACGCGGCAAGCACCAAGGCCATGCCTGCGCGTATATCGGGACTCTCCAATTTTTCACTGAACAATTGAGTTGGTCCCTGCACCAGACAACGATACGGGTCACAAAGAATAATACGCGCTCCCATGCTCACGAGCTTATCGGTGAAATACATACGCCCTGAATACATCCAATCGTGGAAGAGAACGGAACCACTGGCTTGTGTCGCAATGGTAATTGCAATGCTAATTAGATCGGTGGGATAAGCAGGCCATACATTCGTTTTGATTTCAGGGATTGCGCCATCCAAATCTGGAACAATCTTAAGCGGTTGTTCTGAACTAACCAAGATGTCATCCCCATCCACTTTCCATTGAACGCCCAAGCGGCGAAAGACTTCCGCGATCATCGCAAGATAACGAACGCCTGCATTGCGAATCCGCGCTTCGCCATGTGTCACCGCCACCGCGCCGACAAAACTCAAGGCTTCAAGATAATCTGGACCAATCTTAAATTCTCCGCCATGCAGACGCGGCACGCCCGTAATGTGAAGTGTATTCGATCCAATCTCATCAATCCGCGCACCCATGATGTTCAAGAACTGACACAACTCCTGAACATGCGGTTCGGACGCAGCATTATGAATGATTGTGTCGCCGCCTGCCGTAACCGCGGCCATAATAGCATTTTCCGTAGCGGTGACACTGGCTTCATCCATTAATACTTCAGCACCTTTCAAACCGTTCGATCGAAAGTGAAACATGCGCTCATACGTCACTTCCGCGCCGAGGGCCTGCAATGCCAAGATGTGCGTATCGAGGCGTCGGCGGCCAATCACATCTCCGCCGGGAGGAGGCAATCGCAATTCTCCAGCGCGGGCCGTCATGGGACCAGCAATCAGGATGGAGGCGCGAATGCGGCGGCAAAGATCGGGATCGAGGTCAGCAGGTTTCAAAGTCCGCGAAGTGATTCGCCATGTATTCAAATCCAATTCTTCCACTTGTGCGCCCACGCTCTCGATCAGGTGACGCATATCCAGTACATCGCGAATGTTCGGAACATTATGAAGCGTCACCGGCTCATCGCTCAACAAGCAGGCCGCTAAAAGCGGAAGCGCCGCGTTCTTATTGCCTGCCGGTGTGATTTCACCGCGCAGAGGAACGCCGCCCTCGATTGCAAATTCTTCCATTTGTTCATCTCCTGGAAAGTCTTGCAGGATTGTAAGGCAGATTGTACGTTTCGCCAAGAACATTACAGTTGACTTACACGAGGTATAAACAATTTGCTATTTAGAATATAATCAAATGTATGAATCTTCTAATCATTATTCCCATCTTGGTGGGCTGGATAAGCGGTTGGCTTGTCAATTATCTTGCTGATGTATTGCCGATAATGCGACGGTTTTCACATCCAGCCTGTCCGCATTGTGGACAGCATTTCCCCCTCACATCGTATCTCATGTTTCGTTCCTTGCTCCAACTGCCATCAACGCCGCAGTCCGCGTGTGTGGCTCGTTCAAGCTATCATGCTGATCGCAAACATATACATTTGGTTTGAATCGCCCTTCAGCCTTTACCGTTTTCATCCACCCTACCGGATAGAATATGTGCTGGGTGCAATTCTACTCATATACTTTGTCAACAATCTTCGTGATTGACTTTGAACATCGTTTGATCCTGCATTCAACGAGCATCTTCGGCGCCCTGTTTGGACTTGGACTGGGCATCTGGATCAACAACGGAATTGGCCCTTCGCTGATCGGCGGACTGACTGGCCTGGTCATCATGCTGGTCTTCTATTATTTCGGCGTTTTATTCTCGCACCTGCGGGCCAGACGGCTCCAAGCCGCCGGACAAGATGCAGACAATGAGGAAGCGCTGGGATTTGGCGATGTGATCCTGGCTGGTGTGCTTGGTTTGATTTTAGGACCATTAATCTGGTTTGGCTTGTTGTTAGGAATATTACTCGGAGGCCTAGTCGGCGCCATTATGGTTTTGTATTTGATAATCTCAAAACGATACAAGACCGAGGCCCTGATGATCTTCATGCCTTATGGTCCTTTTTTCATTACCAGCGCATTTCTTCTCTTATTTATACCAGCGTTGATCGCTCCCATCGTTCCCAAGTGAAATTGCACGGTTTCAAGGAAAGGATGCCTCCAAGGAATACCAATGCCTTATTCAGCACTTAGCAACAGTAAGTGAAAGTGCCACTTCTCATGAGAATTCTTACAAATTTGAAACTTACAGCTGGCTTACACTGCTCCACAAATTGTAAAAACAGCTTATAATTAATATGAGATTATTATGCGAGAAATATTGAAAAAAGTACTTCCTTCGTCGACAAAAACCAACTCGCCCCCCCACAAAGCAAAAATCAAATCCAAAGGGCAGAGCCTGGTAGAGATAGCTATAACGCTCCCGATGCTCCTTGCGTTATTTGCCTCGATGATAGAGTTCGGTTTTATGTTAAATTACTACATGGCACTCATTGATGCCACGCGCTTATGCGGCGCGCGAGTACAGCAACGGTGATCCATTCGATGCTGATCCTAATACGTCCCGAAATGCATCTGATTGGTTTTATATCGATGCGGCCAACGCGGTGTATACGCAATTGGCACCGATACCGGATAGCAATGATACCAGTGTTAATACCCAGCTTAACCCGGCAACCGACGATGTGATTGTGACCGCGTTCAGCGTCGATGGAACTACCGTCCAGACTTTGAACATAAGTGGTTTAAACGCAAACGGTGGATATCAACTGTACGGAAACGAGAGTCCCAATGTCACGAGCAGCACCATACTAAATTCTACTCAGTCCAGTGATCCGTGCCAGGGCATATTGGTGGTAGAAGTTGATTACACCTATCATCAGGTTTTGAACTTACCCTGGTTGGCGTGGCTTGGAAGTCCGGTTATGCATACAGACACAATCATGCCCCTGTCAGCGGCTGAACCGGGCCAACCACATGTTATGGCATGTAGTTGACATGGAGAAAAAAGTTGTTTAAGAAATTGCTCAGAAATCACAGCCGGGGACAAGCCATCATTCTGGTCGCCCTCGCCTTTGTGGGGGTGATCGCCATGGTCGGTTTGGCGATGGATGGCGGCCTGTTGCTGATCAACTATGCAACCTTAAAACGCAGCGTAGATGCCGCTTCAATCGCCGCCGCTCAACAATTTCGCAAAAATTATAATCCGGATGACATGACCAATGCCGTGTCGGAGTTCCTGCAGCTTAATAAAACCCAGCTTAATCAATCTCCCATTACCAACATCACCACCGAGACCTGCGCCACCGCGATCACACCCGGTGACCCGGCGCTTTGCACCGACCCACCACGCAAACTGGTGCGCGTCACAGCGACACAACACGTAACCTTTGGTTTCCTGAGAGTGATCGGCATTGACTCAACGGATATTACCACTTCTTCCATTGGTGAAGCCGCCTCGATTGACATGATGCTCGTCATAGATACTTCCATTTCGATGGCGGCCGCAACTGACTATGACAACAATGGAGACAGCTGCCCTGCGGAGGGAAATCCACCGACGGTCGATCCAAACTGTCAAAATGATGTTAATGCAAATGACGATCCCAGTGTCTGTAATACTAACGGTGCCCACGGTTCACTTACCTGTGAACCAATGAAGGACGTATTAACCGAAGCACAGGCATTTGCGGACTTGATGTTTTATCCGTATGACCGCGTGGGAGTGGTCGCCCTGACCGATCAGGTGCCAGGTGACACTACCACCGCCGGGCGTAACCCCATTGTGGTGTGGGATCTTCAATCCAGCTATGTTGATGGAGGGGACATCAATGCCGCCGGAGTCACAGACCAGGCAAACGTTGATAACGCCATAGCCGGGGACGGCGTGGGCGGGACAAACGCCAAAAACGGGCTGAGAGTTTTCCAACCTACAACATGCCAATATCTTTCTGATCAGAAAACTTTTGCCCCAGTCGGTACTGATCCCGGTGATAATGCCCCCGGGCCGTGTTTGAACTATCCTCCTTCTGCTCCGAATAACGGCGCATTTGCCGGCCAGGAATGCCCGGCGTATCGTCTTTCAAACCCCAGCGACCCGACCACTTGCAATAATACGAACGGCGGCGGGGGTCTCGAGGCGGCAGGCGCCGAATTCACCAATGCCCCAACCGTGGCGGTACGAAAAGATTCTCTTTGGATCGTGGTGGCTTTGTTGACCGGTGCTCCAAACTCGAGTTGGCCTTTGAGTTGGGATACAACAAACTATCCTAATGGATATTGTCCTTCAAACTATTGGGGTGGCCAACCGCTTTGTATTGAGCCCAGCATGCAGGTTTCCCTCACAGATCCAAACCGTGTCGCCCAGAGCGACCCTACCCATGCAGGATATTCTGCGTTGGATTATGGGCGCGATATGGCGGATTGGGTGGCTAACCCTGCAAGCGCAAATGGCCAGAACGCCAGCGTGTTCGGCATCTGTCTGGGCAACCGTTGTGAACATTCTTCCGGCGCGGATCCCGACCTGCCGGAGCAATTTCTTGAATATGCGGCCGAAATTGCCGGCGGTCCAACTGCCAACCATGGCAGTTATTACTATTCCGCAGGTGTGGGTGACCTGACAGGCATCTTCCAGGATATTTATAATAGCATCACGACTAGGATTGCTCAATAACAGATGGGATGAAGGGTACCTATATGAAAACCGGTTATATGAAAAAATGGCAAAAAATGACCCCTCGCAAAAAAGCGCAGGCCATGGTTGAATTCGCCTTGGCTCTGCCGTTTTTGTTGCTCGTCATATTTGGCATCCTCGAATTCGGGCGTCTGATGTATGCCTGGATCATCGTCGAAAATTCCGCGGCGCTTCGGCCTGCGCTATGCTACAACCGGAGAATACGATCCATCCTATTGCCCAAATACGGACCCCACTTGCAGTCAGGACGCAAGTGTCGACATTGCACGAATTCCATCCATCAAGGATGCAGCTCGCCAAATTTTCGTCGGCTTGCCCCTTGACCAGAATTCGACCCCCTCCAGCGCGGATGACGACTATCTAAATTACACAGTGTGCGCCGGGGCTCCTTACACATTTACTCCCCCACAAATGGGCGGTAGCCAATATTCTGCCTGTGCACCCCAAGAAAATGCAAGCACCGCGGGCCAGACGGTTATTGTCGCAGCAGACTATAACTTCACCTTCATCGTCCTGCCCCATTTACCTTTTGCATCTGGTTTTGCCCATATGATCCACCTCTCAGCGTACCGTGACGGCATTGTGGAGGAATTCCGCGCCAGCCGTGCCATCAATACGCCGCTGGGTATCCAGGTTCCTACCCTACCACCGACCAATACGCCCCAACCCACTTTAACCTTTACGCCGGCGCCCACTGCGACGTTTACCCAGACGTACACGCCGACCATTACCAGCACGTTCACCAACACACCAACCATCACAGTGACGAACACGCCAACTCAGACATTCACGCCGACCGTTACATTCACGCCAACGATTACGTTCACGCCAACCCTTACCAAAACGCCCACTTTGACATTCACGCCATCCAACACGCCGACCAAGACATTTACGCCGACTATTACCAATACGCCGACCAAGACATTCACGCCGACTATTACATTCACGCCGTCCAACACGCCGACCATTACCAACACGCCGACCAAGACATTCACGCCGACCATTACCAATACGCCGACCAAGACGGCGACGCCTACAATCACCAACACGCCAACCAATACGGCGACTATTACCAACACGCCGACCAAGACGGCGACGCCTACGATCACCAACACGCCGACCAAGACGGCGACGCCTACAATCACCGACACGCCGACCAAGACGAACACGCCGACCAACACGCCGACCATTACTAACACGCCGACTAGCACCCCGACCAAGACGAACACGCCGACCAGTACGCCGACCAAGACGAACACGCCGACCAGTACGCCGACCAAGACGAATACGCCGACCAACACACCGGTTTACACACCCACGAATACGCCCACACCTACGCCAACGTTCTGCTTCAATAACTGTTAGTAATTGGATAAAATCATCACAATCAAAAAATATCGCCAGGCTGACATTCGCCTGGCGATATTTTTACGTTATAATCATGCCAATCAACAAATAGGAGGTGCACCGACACACTATTAAACGGGAAAGATAGCGCATGATCTTGTAACTCTATACAAGATGACGAGGATGAGGGTTCTCCATTACAAGATGGAGTTAATCTTGCCGGGTCTCGACACCTGCAGGTGCCAGTGTATGTCGCTCCGTGACCACTCGAAGAGCGGTGAGAAAAAATCGAAAGTTCAGCGGAAGCCCTCTGGATGTGCCATCATCCAATTCTCTTTCCCTCCAGTAGATAATTTTGCGGAAAATGCCGCCCGGGAAACCGCGCGGACAAAGACGCGAAGAATGGCATAACTCTGTGGTTGCGACAATCTCATCATGGATACGAGATCGCTCCCTTACGATTCGCAACGGCAAGATCAAATTCAAACCTGGAGGATCCCTATGTGTGGAATCGTCGGATATATCGGGCCGCGCGACGCGACGCCGATTATCCTCAATGGCCTGAAAAGGCTCGAATACCGCGGTTATGATTCGGCGGGACTGGCAATATTTAACAATGGCCAGCTCGAGGTCCGAAAAGACGCGGGCAAACTTTCGCAATTGGTGGACCTTGTGAACAAATCACCCATCAACGGTTCACCCGGCATCGGACATACGCGCTGGGCGACGCATGGTGCGCCGTCTGCGCGCAATGCGCATCCGCATCTCGGCCAGACCGGACGCGTGGTTGTTGTGCAAAACGGCATCGTCGAGAATTTTCTCGAGTTGAAAGATGAATTGATGGCGGAGGGCATTGAGTTTCAATCTGACACCGATACCGAAACCATCGTTCATCTGGTCGAAAATTACATCGCTTCCGGTCTCGGCCTGGTGGAGGCCGCGCGACAAACCTTCAAACAAATTCAGGGAGCCAATGTGGTGGTGTTGATCTCAGCCGATGAGCCGGATAAGATTGTGGCGGCGCGCATCGGCAATGCGGGCGGCGTAGTGCTCGGATTGGGCAAAGACGAAAATTTTCTGGCAAGCGATATTCCCGCCATCATGGAACACACGCATCGCGTGATGTTTCTTAAATCCCGGCAAATGGCAGTCGTTACGCGCGACTGCATTCGTGTGGAAAGCATCGAAGGCGCGCAGATTAATCCGCAAGTGCATACCATTTCATGGGACCCGGTCACTGCGGAAAAAGGCGAGTATCGCCACTTCATGCAGAAGGAAATCCATGAACAGGCGCGCTCCCTGACAGATACGCTCGCGGGCCGCGTGGATTTTGTCAAAGGTCAAATCCGCTTACCTGATTTAAAACTCACGAAACAATTTGCAAATCAAATCGAAAAGATTTACATCACGGCTTGCGGCACCGCCGCCTATGCGGGAATGGTCGGCAAAACATTGATCGAAAAAATCGCGCGCGTCCCGGTCGAAGTGGTGATTGCATCCGAGTTCCGTTACAGCGATCCGATCCTCGACAAAAACAGCGTGGTGCTCGCCATTTCGCAATCGGGTGAAACCGCTGACACATTGGCCGCCATGGAAGAGGGCAAACGTAAAGGCGCAGTGCTATGGAGCATCGTCAACGCGATTGGCTCACAGGCAATACGCGTCGCGGACGGATACATCTCGATGCAAACCGGACCGGAAATCGGCGTGGCTTCGACCAAAGCTTTCACCGCCCCGCTCATTGATCAATACATGCTGGCAATTCTGCTAGCCGATTTGCGCGGCGTCATCGACGAGAAAACACGCCGCGCACTGGTCGCTGACTTGCGTCTGATTCCCGATCTCGTTGGCCGCACGCTGGAACGCGAAGCGGAAGTCGAGAAAGTCGCATACATCGTTAAAGGATGTGCACGATTGCCTTTATCTCGGACGCGGCATCAACATGCCCATTGCCTATGAAGGCGCGTTGAAGCTCAAAGAGATTTCCTACATCCATGCCGAGGGTTATCCAGCCGGCGAGATGAAGCATGGCCCGATTGCGTTGATTGATCCCTCCATGCCGGTCGTCTGCATCGCGCCCAAGGACCCGTGGCATGAAAAGATGATCAGCCAGATTCAACAAGCCAAAGCGCGCGGCGGCACAGTAATCGCTGTCGCAACTGATGGCGATGAATTGATCCAAGATATGGCCGATCACGTGTTGTGGATCCCCGAAACGCCGTGGATGCTTTCGCCCGCCATTACGGTGTTGCCACTGCAGATGCTGGCGTATCATATTGCCGCGATCCGTGGCTTGGATGTGGACCAGCCCAGAAATCTGGCGAAAAGCGTGACAGTCGAATAAGAAAAACGCCCTGGACGGTTTTTGAATCGTCCAGAGCGTTTGTCTTCATTAGCATTTTCTTTTCAAACAATAATCGATTTATAAATATATCAAAATAAATCAAGGTGTAGCAGTAGGCGTTGACGGAACAGCAAAGGTTTTGAGCGTGGAAAGATCATAAGATAGATCGATCTGCACATACTGTTGTTGTATCCAGCACGGATCGTTGTAACGCGGATCTCGAACGACCCACCAACCATCCACAATTCCCCTGTCCAAGAAGTTGAACACGCGTTCCGGCCTGAATACTGCTGACGACTTCATACTTTAACGTTTTGTTCGTTGGCCCAGACCAACAATATGCAGTGGTCGTCACCAGCGGGTTTTGCGGAGTGGGGGTTAAAGTTGGTGCGCTGGCGGTGTCAGTAACGGGGACCGGCGTCGAAGATTCGGTGGGCGCGGGTTAAGTCTCGGTTTGAGTTCCGGTCGCCGAAGATTCAATAGAAACACCGGAGTGTTCGAAGGCAATCCAATCGCTTGAGTTGGAGCCACTCCGCTCACGCTAATATTACAAGCCAGCAAGGCAAAAATCAATGATGAACCTGCAATCCAAATTACCAATTTTCTTCTTGACATGGTTCCTCCAAGAATAGCGTTGAACTTCAGTGATGATTATATCAACTTGCAATTTCTCCATTTAGCTCTATGGTGCTTTGGCTGGCTTCGGGGTTGACGGCGGATCGTAAATTTGCAATCCATAGAAATCATAATTAATATCAAATTGAAGATCCTGCTGAGGCACCCAACAAGGATCATGATAGACCGGCCCTTCAATAATCCACCAGCCCGGCAACACTTCCCACTCCAAGCAGGATCACACGTGTCCCAGCCTGAAGCGAGCTGGCGACTTCGTAACCCGGGCCGGGTCCCAGCCAGCAAAGTGTTTTATTAATCACCAGCGGGTTCTGTGCAGTCGGAAGCGGTGAGGGCGTGATGGTGTCCGTGATGACAGGCGTAAAAGTGGCGGCGTCGGAAGGTGCAGGAGTTTGTAAAGTGGAAACTTCCGTTTGCATTACGAAAATGGTGGCCGCTAGCACTGTCCGCTGGGCGCTCGGGATTTTCCCTTCCACCGGAAATCCGCAAGCCAACAAGGCTGCGCACAAAATAATGCCCGCCAATAGAAAACGTTTGATCCGTCCATCCATATTTCATCTCCGATCTGATTGAAGCGGAATGGATGGAATGATTATATCAAGAGCAATGGCGATCAGTGGTTTTGCTTCATCCAATCGTGGGCAAAGATTTCAGCTTCCTCGTTTTGGATGCCATCCAAAATCTTTTGTGCTACATGTTCCGCGGAATCCGGAGGATTAAACGGGCCACCATCCTCCTCGCCACCCCAATCCGCTTTCTCTTCCACATCGCTAATAGTGTTCGCTTCAAAATCGGTAGATGTGATGTATGGATAAACCACACTTACAATAATGCCATCGTTCTTCAGCTCTTCGCGTGCGGTCAAGCTGATGCCTGCCAGGGCACGCTTTAAGGATGAATAAGCACTCATGTTTGGAAGATACATCAAAGCGGTGCCGGAGCTGACGTTGACGATCATTCCCGCCTGTTGTTTTCGCATGATCGGTATCACTTTCTGCATCGCGATCAGCGGGCCAACCACATCCAGGTTGAAGATATGGCGAAAAGTCTTCAGGCAAATCTTTTCAACTGGCGCATCGTATCCCTGACCAGCATTGTTGACAAGTATATCAATTCTGCCAAAATGCTCCTTCACTCTTCTGATCATTTTGCGGATTTCATTCGGTTTGGTCATGTCCGTGGGAACAACAAGCAAATCAGGCAGCTCTTTAGAAAGAGTGCGAAGTTTACTTTTTGAGCGCGCCACCAAAACGACTTTCGCTCCAGTCTTTGATAGAAGCCTTGCGGTTGCAAGTCCAATCCCTGATGAGGCCCCCGTGACAATGGCAACTTTATCTTTTATTTGCATAGTTGTCGACCTATCTTGTACCAAAATATTGTGATATCGGGCATTATAACCCAAAGCAATATTGGGCGGTTTATACGCTACCCAAAGATGATATAAAATTGAAAGATATCAAAAAAATAACTGACGTCACTTAGACTAGCTATAAGACACAGAAAGAGATTTTCCTGCGTTTAGGAAAATCAGTTGTTAGGATAATCTAATATGAAATCAATTTACATTGCCGGGCCATTGTTCAATACAGCAGATCGCTCTTATCTGGAGCATATCGCTGACGTGCTTGAAAAGGCAGGATTTAAAACCTTCTTGCCACATAGAGATGTCGGCGTTATTCAACAATTAAGGCCAGATGAACGTACACGGATTTTCTACGGCGACTTGCACGCTCTGGATCAATTTGAGATTTGTGTCGCTCTTCTCACCGGTCCCAGATCATGATTCCGGCACTTGTGCGGAACTCGGATATTGTTATGCCAAGGGAAAGCCCTGCTATGGAATTACGGATGATATTCGCTGGCTGAATAATTTCATCTGGGGTTTGTGTAACGATGGCAAGAATATTGTGAAACTGCCTGAAGACCTTCTCGAAAAACTCACATAAGCCGCAAATTCTCTTCAACATTTATTCACAGTATTGTAGTATTAATTGGGTATACAAAACGACAAAAGGAATGTATCGTTATGGAAATCATTGCCAATGTTCACCTGATCCCAAACATCGTTGCCAATCCATATTTGATTATTGATCCCGATGGATTGGCTTTGATCGATGCTGGATTACCCGGCAGTGATAAGAAGATTCTCAAATATATATCTGGCTTAGGCCACGCTCCCTCCGACTTGAAGTGGATCATCATTACCCATTCCGACATGGATCACACCGGGGGGTTGTCTGCTATCAAAAATGCGAGCGGTGCGCGCGTTTACGCCAGTGCCATTGAATCTGAGGCTATGTCCAAAGGAAGTTCCTCGCGCCAAATCAAATCCCGAAATTTTTTCCGGAAGCTGCTAATGAGTGTGGCAGGCCGCTTTATGAGAGCTGTGCCCATACAGGCCGATGAAATCTTGAGCGAGGGACAAGTTCTGCCGGTTCTGGGTGGATTACACGTTGTGGAAACGCCCGGCCACACCCCCGGGCATATTTCCCTTTTTTCTCCATCGAGCTGGTATTCTGTTCACAGGCGATTCGATCGTCTCGCGCGAGGGCGGGCTGGTGCGTTCTCTCCAATCCCTCACATGGGATGAAGCCAAGGCAGATGAGTTGGCGCGCAAACAAGCCGCGCTGGGTGCGCGTATCGTCTGTTCAGGACATGGCCCGGTTGTCATGGATGCAGCGGAAAAATTTCCGAAGGTTTGATAAAACATTATTTTGCAACGAAATTGTTAACGTTTTTCTGACCATTTGGTGTAACAATAAGATGAAGAGTAACACTTTGATTTCACCTTTATTCAAAGGATAAGTTTTTCTAGTAACGGAGGCTCATGATGTCACCCAAAAAGTTTGTAAACCTGTTCCTTCTGCTTGCGACCCTGCTGGCATCCTTTGCCTTTACTGGCAATGCGTTGGCTGCGTCCGGTTGCGGTTCCGCCTATGCTGTTCGATGGGGAGATACATTGGCATCAGTCGCATACAGATGCGGAACAACTCAGGATGCGATTCGACAGGCAAACCCCAATCTCAGGTATTGGCTGTATGCTGGCCAAACGATATCGATGCCTGGATATTACGCCAACAACAATGCATACAATTACAATACCTACAATGCGCGCCCCACAGAATTACGCCAACAACAATGCATACAATTACAACACCTACAATAACACGCAACATACACCCCGCAGTATGCAAACAATTATTATTCCGCCCCACAGGGAAGCAGAACCTATGTAGTCCAATGGGGCGACACAATGCGCAAGATTGCAGATCGGATGGGCATCAATCTGAATGACCTGATCGCAGCCAACCCGCAAATTTGGAATCCCAACTGGATATTCTATGGACAGGTAATCAATCTGCCCACACCCGCACAATACTATACGGTTCAGCCCGGCGATACACTTCAGATTATTGCAGCGCGCTTTGGCACCAGCGTGTATAGTTTGGAGTCGCTTAACCATCTCTGGAACCCGAACTTGATTTATGCCGGGGAAGTCATCCGGGTTTGGTAAATATAAGTAAGCAAAGTGCACACTCATCACAGGCTGTTCTAACATTAAGTTGTTCATTTCAAAACTGGTACAGGAGATTTCCTGTACCAGTTTTGATTTTCTTATTTGACTTAACGTGTCTCGGTAACTTTTCGAAGCGTCCGCGGTGCTTCAGCATCAAAACCCTTGACGAGAGTCAAATAATAAGAGAACAATTGAGCCGGTACGATATTCACTAACGGTGTTAAAGCTTCGGGATTTCGCTGGAAACCGGGATGCGCGTCTGCGCAAGGGAGAGGGCTTGTTCTTGATTCGAGATCACAACCAATTCGGCATGAAAGGTCCTGCTTTAGATGATCCAACAATAAAGTCAGGGAATCGGCCACCTTTCCTGCTGACACAACAGCCATGACGGGGAATCCTTTTGCGACAATAGCAATTGGTCCATGTTGGAAATCGGCAGACGAATAGGGTTCAGCTTCCACATACGTTAACTCCTTGAGCTTCAGTGCCCACTCAAACGCGGTGGAATAGTTATAGCCGCGGCCCAATACCACGCACTGCTGCATATAACGATAACGCTCTGCAGCTTGACGAAGCATATCATCTGCTTTCAATGATTCGTTGATCCAATCCGGAATTTTCTCCAACGAATCCCAGGCTGATTGCTTGCCGCTGAGCGCTGCCGAAATCATAGCAATCGACATGAGTTCGGCGGTATAGGTCTTAGTTGCTGCAACAGCCAATTCAGGTCCAGCTTGAATATCCAACACAAAGTCTGCATTGGAGGTGAGCGGAGAATCTGATTCGTTCGTGATCGCCAACGTCGGACATCCCTGTCGTTTTCCCTCCTGCAAGACGCTGACAATGTCCGGTGATTGTCCCGATTGAGAAATCCCAATAACAAAAGCATCTTTGAGATCAGGCGGCTGTTGATAATAAGTAAATAATGAAGGCGTGGCAAGCGCGAGCGGCAATCGGTTGGCTGCACCGAAAAGATAATTGGCGTAGCGGCCTGCATTATCCGAAGTGCCGCGTGCTGCAAGAAAAACATAAGAAATGCCGCGGGATTTGATGGCATGCGCAATTTTCTCGACTATTTTTCGCTGAGATGAAACTAGCTTTGCAAGACGTTCAGGTTGTTCAAAAATCTCAGAATGCAATGACATACTTCCTCGCAAACACGAATGATCATCGACTGGATTCGGAATCCAGCATTGTTTAGCTAGATCCCAAAAACGCAATAAGGTGATCCTATGGGTTGTTGCCCAATTTTAGCAAGCTGGCAGGCTTTGGCATTCATCAAATTTCCCACCAAGTTCTCATCCACACCACATAACTCGGGATGCTTCTCAATAATTGCCGTATAGGGACAATGTGCAAAGAGAATACGCGGCCCTTGGGGACCGGCCTCCCAACGCGCCTGATAATGTAATTCATTTAATTTATCGACGATGCTCTGCAGCCGCTTCGGCATAGGAATATTCAAATTGTTCGCCTCAAATTGAACGGCTAAAGTTTTAGCAATCGTGTCTAACATTCCGTCCCGCTTTACGGGAGAAAGCCCATTTAGGAGTTCTCCCAAAATCGCATCAGATAAGAGCGCAAAATTATCACCCAATGATTTTTCCGACAATCCATACAACTTCACTGGGCGGCCGCGTCCACCTCGCCCTTTCTCGCCAATTAATGCAATTCTTCCATCCTCCAGCATAACGGACAAATGATGTCTCACGTTAGCCGCAGACATATTCAATCCACGGCCAATTTGAGCAGCAGAGGCGGAACGCTGGTTCTTCAAGTAGCCTAATACACGTTGCCGGGAAGTTATCATTGGCACTCTATGATTATACCCATTAAAAAATTGCAAATATCTTTTTCATGATTTTGTTGACTCCAGCAGTTGAAGTGCTATAATCCAAAAAGTTTGTGGTTGAAACCGATCCACTGAGCCGTGCTGTAAACACATGCGGCACAACAGTACATGAGTTCTACTGCCCTCCAGCATAAAAGATACCATTTACCTCATTTTCTTTTCAATCATTTCAAATCCGTCAAGTCGGTGTTTATGAAACTCCTGGTCGATAGGTCAAAATTGGTATTTGGGTTGGATCAATAATGCAATTGCCCACTACGATTAAATTGAAATGAAACAACTTATTACCTATTTTACGCCAGCAATGGAAATACGCTCGGACCGCCGTTTACGCGTGATCGGGATCGGGCTATTCATCCTTGCCTTGGTGGCTTCCCTAATTAGTCTCATCACATTCTCGCAGGATTCCAGCACCCCATCGGGCTGGGCGCCTTATCTGATCAGTACTGTCTTGTTCATAGCGTCAGTATATGTGCTCATCCCTTACAAAAAAAATGGTGTACAGCTTGAACCATTCTCACTGAAGGTTCTACTGATTGGCCTGCTAATTCTTGTCCTAGCTGTCTTCATGCGCTTCTTCCGTTTTGACAGCGTCCCTTTTGGCACCTGGTATGACGAAGCCTATATTGGCATAACGGCTCGCAATATTCTATCCGACCCAAGTTTTCGCCCGCTCTACGTAATCTGCGTACGATCATCCTCTTCATTTCTATGCGCTGGTGGCGCTCGCATTTAAGCTTTTCGGGGACGGCATACACTCCATCCGGTTGGTCACAGTTCTTTTTGGACTGGCAACTGTAGTCGTATCGTTCTTCGTAGGACGCGAAATTCTTGGCAACCGGTTTGGATTGGTCTTCGCCTTTCTATTTGCAATTTCACGCTGGCATGTCACCTTTAGCCGATTTGGCGTTTACACCATTGCAATGCCGTTCTTCGAATTGCTCACAATCTGGCTGCTATTGCGAGCCAGGCGGACCTCTCAGATTCACGACTTTTTGTGGGCCGGAATGGCGTTCGGGTACGGTCTCAATTTCTACATTGGCATTCGCCTTTTTGTTCCAGTTGTTTTTCTATATATTGCACTCTGGCTATTCGACACCTGGCGCCATCGATCCACGCTAATGCCAGCTTTATTGAGTGGTTTGACCGTCATGACCGTGGCAACCTGGCTGGCCGTTGCCCCTCTCGCGCAATATGCAGTGACCCATTCCTATGTTTTCTGGGGTCGCACAAATGATGTTTCCATTTTTTCCCACCGCGATCAAAGCAATCTTGCCTTGGCACTTGCCTTCCAACACGATGAAGCATCTGTTGATGTTCAATTATCAGGGGGATCCAAATGGCCGCCATAATCTCTCCGGTGAGCCCATGCTCGACCCTGCAACGGGCATACTATTTGTTCTCGGGTTGGTGGTGGCTTGTAAGCGCATTCGTTGGCCAACCTATTCCCTGTTCCTTATGCTGTTTGCTTTTAACTTGCTTGGTGGCATTCTCACGGTGGACTTCGAGGCACCGCAATCCAATCGGGCATTCGGCTCAATATCCGCCGCTTTATTTTTCGCCGCGATAGGCATCGAAATACTCTGGAACAATCTGGATCAAGTGCAGCTAACTTCCTTTATCCGCAGAGTTGTTTTACCCGTCAGTACGATTCTTGTCTGCATATTTATTATCGCTTACAACTCCACCACTTATTTTATTCGGCAGGCGAACAATGACCGCACCTGGCTTGAATTCAACGGAATAAAATCTCTCGCGGCCCAACACATGGAGGAGGTTTATTCGAGCCATACAACGATCTATGCTTCAGTGTTTATCAACGACAATGATATTATTCATTTCCTGGACCCCGCAGATTACGGACACTCATGGGATCCTCCCGCCCATCGGGCTGCCTGTGCGCGAACCTGGCGATAAGCCTGTAGCAATCTTTGTCGATCCTGAAAGCACGTGGATTGTTGATGAAGCCAAAAAGCTATATCCCAACGCGCAATTTCACGTGGATAATACTCCTGAAGGTAAACCAGCTCTTTACACAGTGCTCATCTCAACCCAAGATATTCAACGATTACAGGGTGTTACAGTCAGCTATTGGTCGGGCGAAAATCCGCAAGGCGAACCGATTCTCGTTCAAAATGAAAAATCAATTCAAGGCGATTGGTCGAACCAGCCTCCAGTTACACCACCTTTTACGGCTCGCCTGGAAACCACCTTATATGCGCCTCAATACGGGGAATATGAATTGATCCTAAACTCACCTGCTATGTCTCAGCTATGGATTGATGAACAGCAGGTTCTCAACGGTTCGGGCGAACAACATGTCACCTTGCGACTGGCCGAGGGCGATCATGCCTTACGAATTGAGTTCTGAAACGGAGACGGCCCGGGCCACCTCAAATGGCGGACCCCCGATGCTAATGGCAACCTATCTGGTGATCCAACACCAATTCCGGTCACTTCGCTATATCTGCCAGCCTTGTACCGGTTCATGGACTAATCGGCAACTATTACAACGGTGACAGTTGGTCGCCTCCACTCGTCTTCAGTCGTATTGATCCATTTCTCGACATGTATTACCAGATCACTCCCTTAAACAACAGGCCGTACACCGTGGATTGGTCAGGACAAATTGAGATTCCTATCAGCGGTGATTGGACTTTTGGATTGTGGATTAATGGTCAAGGCGCAAGTTTTTATTGACGGACAATTAGTGGTGAATGCCACTGGTCCGGGCGATGATATCGAAGGCGATACTACTCTGACAGCTGGTCGTCATTCAATTCATATTCGCTTCCTTGACTATCTGGGCGGTTCACTGATTCACCTTTATTGGATGTCCCCGGGCGGACAAAAACAGATAGTTCCAAGTGATGCGCTTCTACCTTTCCCGTGAATCCACTCATACCAAAGCAATCCCGCAAGAATACCCGGGGAGATACGCCTATATCCCCAATTGCTCTATCACCAAAATCAAAGTTGGCCCAACGTCCCCAACTAGCAGTCGGAAAGGCGGGCATTATTCTCTTAGGATTGGCACTTCTGTTTGGAACCCAATATATCTTTAACCTAGCTTATTGGTTTCATTTAGACCTTACACCTTTTGCTTTTCTCAATTCGCTAGCCTGCATATGGCCCGATTTTTGTAAGCTATACCGTTTTCCACCATATGGTCTTGTGGCAATTCTTATGGCAACCCTAGCCTTCATTCTTTTTGGGGCGATGTTCATTGGGCTGAAGGTACGAAGAATCTTTACCGATCCAGGCTTCACCGATATTCAACCAATCAAAGGCAAGTGGCTCAAACAATGGGCTGATTATGCCTGATCGCCATGTTTGGGCTTTGTCAGGTCTACGTGATCATTCAAGCTATCAAAGATCAACCTGTGCTTCCACTGATCTGGATTTTGGGATTACTAACTTTACTGACATTTTTCTGGCATCTTGATCGGTACCAGGCCGGAACATCCTCAATGGCAATTCTTTCTCCCTCTGTGCTCAATGGGATTTACCTTTAAGCGCCATTGCATTATTGCTCCTAACCGTAGCGGCTTTGCATTCTCAACGCTGGCTGGAAGTTGTAAGTTTTGGGATAGCATCAATATTGCTGTGGCTGCGGGTATTGCTCTCCAGTTGGAAGGATTGGGATCTTCCATGTCGATTGGAGCGGCTCATTCTACCGCTCATTACGCTGGGAAGTTTCTTGTTGCTAAGCTTCTGGGCTGAACAACTGGGCCTGGTCATTCATTGGTGATGAATATGATTTCTATGATTTGGCGCGGCAATTTGCCAGTGGCAACATGAATATTCCTCTTTTATCGGGTGCAGGAGTTTATGGAATTCACCCTGTTTTATCCTCAGTTTGGCAAGGTAGTACGATGTGGTTGTTTGGCATGGACAGCTATGGCTGGCGCGTCAGTAATTCACTCCTGCTGGCTATATCAATTCCATTTTTTTATTACTTTGTGCGCTCATTTCTTGGGCGAACATTTGCCTTGTTTGCTGTTGTACTCTATGGCAGTGCTCATGTCATGCTTTCCTTTGGTCACATAGGACCAAATAATGTGCAGGCAATTATTGTCATGGCCACTTCTTTGGCAACTTTTGTGTGGGCTAGTCGTCATGGCAGTTGGGCAGGGTATGTATTAGTTGGGATTTGCCTAGGTCTTGGTTTCTACACGTTTGCTTTGGCCCGTATTTATTGCCTAGTTATCGCTATCTGGCTTGCTGTTTATTATTTTCCAGCTCAGTTTTCGTACCAGAAATATTATCTGGTCAAATTTTATCATCTGGAGCATAGTATTTGGCACTGCACTGCTCACTGCTTTACCAGTACTGAGTACCCGCTCAGTCTGGATCGAAATGGCTAATCAGACAGTATTCGCCAGCGGTGTCACGCATGCTCCATTTGAAATATTCTTCAAGATTGGGCAAAACTCGTTCTATGGATTCATGTCGTATCTCTTCTATGACGAAAATAGTTTTTGGATTTTTGGAGCTCTTGCCGATCTGATTACCAGTAGTCTAATGGTCGTTGGATTATCAGCACTCATATTCTCTGGATGGCAAACTTGGAGAGTTCGGGTTAGTCTTTTGGCAAGTTACATCTTGTTTGTCATCATTATTGCGGGTATGCAGCAGTATGACTATCCCAGCATTACCGCGGATTTTTGCTTTTGTACCGTTCTTTGCCTTTTTTGCGGCAGTTGGCTTGCGTTCACTTGTTCGGTTAATAATGCCAAATCAAAATGGAAGCCGGATCGGCCGGATTCCTAACGCTTTCTGTGTTGGGAGTGTTGTGCTTCTTTCAACACTAACTGTGCCGGTCAATGTTTGGCAAAGTTTCGTTTTGTCACAACAACACTCCGAACAACAAACCCAAGCTTTCATCCTACAAACGGCTCAAATGTCAGAGAACAAAACAGGAGCTGAGCCACATCTTTTCTATGTTGATTTCCCCCAGAATGAGTATTGGCCAACTGAAATGTATTCAGCCTACGACATCCCATTGGATCGATTGACATTCATATTGCCACGAGACGCTTTGCTAACTGACAATGAGATCTGCAAATCATCAAGCCACCCAGCCATAGCTATGATAGCGACGGACATCCCGGAATGCTGATTACATTGCATCCAGACTACAACAATGTTGGCCCAACTCGGAACTGCGGCTGATAAAAGATGTGCGGAATTCTCCCGGTCTGTATAGACTCATCAGTCAGAGTGCTTTGCCATTTATTCATTCTGCGGGCGGTTATTGGATTGAAGAAATACCCCCTCAAATACCAGTCACGCAAACATTAGACTATTCATCAGCATGGCAGGTCTACCAACCATCCGGCCTTTCACAAAGCTCCACAGGCCAATTGGCTACTGTGGAAACAGCTCTAACAACGTTGTACTATTAAATTCTGACGGCAAGTTTCAAAAATTATTAATAAGCTGGATTTGTTGACCCGTCAGATGTTGGATTTCTACCTAATGATGGCGTGGTTGTTACTGACGCTAGTCAAGGATTATTATGGTTTGATCCTGCGGGGCATTTCCTATTTAAGAGTGGTGGGGTAACATCGCCGCGAGGTCTGTTTGTTGCGGCAGATGGTACCGTTTATATTGCTTCAACCGGTAGCGGATCTATCATCCATGTCAATCTTAAGGGGGATATATTACAAACGATTCAAGGCCCACAATTCGAACAACCAACAAGTGTAGCCGTCTCCCCTGATGGCACGGATTGCCGTAGGCGATCCGCAGGCTGGTAAAGTGACCATTAACTCAAGCACTGGCAAATTACTGACCCAATACTCAATTGGGCAGGGTGATACTGTAACCGACAGACCCGGATTATTATGGTTAAAAGACGGCAGTTTCATCTATACTGACCCTCAGCTAAACCACATTATTTGGATTGACTCTAATGGAAAGTTTGTCAAAGAATGGTCTGATTTGCCATATCCCACAAGTCTCTTGCTACAATCAACCGGTAAAATGCTGGTGCTTGAGAGTAGTAGTGATCTCATTGTATCCCTAGAACTCAGGTAGGTACCTCTTTTTATATCCGCAAGGATGATAAAAAAGGCCATTAGCCCGCCTCGGCGGCAATACGCTGGTTAAATTCAAGGGCTTATGGCTATTATGACTTGGCTAGACTACCATGTCTCATTTTCCAGCCGCGTACTAGAACGTAGCGCAGCGCCTTTAGCCCATAGGAAAAAGGCTCCGCGGTCGAACCTGACCGGGGGTCATAGAAACTACTCACCGGCACTTCCTTGATTATTAGTCCTGCTAAATGAGCGGTGAGTAAAAATTCGGTATCGAATAAATAGCCCGCACCAAAATCATGGTAAGGTACCCGCAGCATCGCTTCTCGGGACATTGCCCTGTAACCGCTGTGCCAAGCATCGTAGTGCGTACCAAAAACAGAATTCTGCATCCCGGTGAGAAACAAGTGCCCCAGTAGCCGCCGGGCCGGTATTGGGCCGTTTAACACTGCCCCTAATAGGCGTGATCCCAATATGGGCCTGGTCTTTTCAAAGACGCCACGAATTCGCGCTCCCAACACCACTTGGGCCTCCCCGGCCAATATCGGATTCAACAGTCGCGGCAATTCTTCAGGAAAATGCCCGCCATCAGAATGCATTAGAACAGCCACATCGGCCCCATGTTGAACCGCAGCGTCATGGAGTGTCATCTGTGCCCCGCCATAACCACGATTTTCAGCGTGCTGCAGCACGGTCAAGCCTGGCATCGACGAGAGCACATCAAATGTATTATCACGGCTGCCATCATCCACAATAATGATCTCATCGATTAACCCCTTCGGGATGCGTTTAATCACACCTGTTATTACCTTGCCCGCGTTGTAGGCTGGCATCATTAAGCAGATCTTCATTTCAAATTACACCATTCAACCAGCATTTGCCGAAGGCCTGGGACAGTGACCCCTAGCTGAGACGGCGGGGAACTGCTCAACGATCTATCGTAAACATGCTTACCATTGGGTCGGATCACAACACTAGGATTATCAAATACTTCCTGACGACCAGCTAAGAGCACCAGATTACGTGATACTTCCAGGGTTGTTAACCTGGACCAAATGGCCCGTGTATAGCCCTCTATTTCTCCTGATTGACGGATGAACCAATTCAACAACGAGAGTACTTGATGATGAAAGCGGTTAAGACCGATGAAAGAGGTACGAATTGTTAGGTGCGGTGCGTGGGTCACGTCACCCAATAATTTGGATCGATCATAGAGATTGACGGGATCAGGAATATCTCGCTCAGAATAGTGACCCACGCCTCCTGAAAAGACACAATCTGCACTGGCGTGAATAAGCCTCGGTCCTCGGTGCTCACACATTTCGGCAAGAATGTAAGGCGCCAGTGCATTTACTCGAAAATAACTTAGAGTAGTTTGAGCCGTACCATTCTGCATAATGGTGCCAGGACAATTGATTACAATGTCTGGCGAGCAATAGAGTAACGGATCAACAGCCACTTCCAAATCGCACTCAAATATCCGCGTCTCTTCCGTTTGCAAAAACTCCAGTATACGGCGGATCCTTCGGCGAACCGTGCCATTAACCTCCATATCGGACTTCTGCCTCGCCGCCTTGAAGGGTGCTGGCCCTAAAATACTTGATACACCAATGATCAATAGTTTCATTTCGTTATTCCCAGCCTATCTATTCTCTCATAGCAGAACGATCATCACAGCACCAATGAAAAACAACAGCCTTGGAGCTATCAAAAGATCAAACTTTACCAATCTTTCTCCGGGCCCTGAAATTTCATTTAATTTCTCCACTGGCAGGCTTGCCACCATTTACTTGAAATGATATCTGGATTCTGTGCCCGACATTCAGACCATATCGCTTCTTACTTTATGACTTCAAATATCGTCGTCGTATTAGGGCTGTTATCTCCGAACACAATCTTCAACTCTCCTTGGTCTACCATATCCTGAAACTTATTAAGACCGTTGGCGTCATAATAAGCACGTTCAAGATCACCAACAACAACATATCGGACCTGATACTCATGCAAAAAACTTTGGGCTACCTGGATATCCTCGGTGTTATAAAAATTATTGACGTCACTAATGATATTATCTATAACGGCCCCATCCAATAGCGAGTATTGCTGCCGAACATGCCAGCTCCAGCCCACGACAGAAGGCAAACCTGTATAAATTGAAAAGCGCGAGCCCCACCGATATTCGTCAGTGTGCCCTTCCACGATGACCGGTGAACCGCTGACACGATCTTGCATATATTGAATCGCGGCATAATCATGACTAAGGTTCAACATGTGATTGTTATCATTGTATATCGCAGGATTGGGATTGATGGTATCGCCCAACATAAACATAGCGCCATCCAGAGCATGCGGCGGATTCTGGATACCTGGCCAGCGATCGGTCATTTTCTCGTTTGTCGCAATTAATGGATAACTGGCGGCAAACAGAATCAACACCCCCAGCAACGAACCCCAGACTAATTTGGTCGAACGTGACCAATGTGAGAATCCAGAGAGCAAATCTAGCAAAGCAAGACTTGCCGCCAATCCGAAAATAAACCAAGCCTGGTTATAAAAATAGAAAACCGTGTTTGAACGACCAACATCGCCTTTCAATACAAAAACCTCAACAAATAAAGTAATGGAAAGAGCGAGTCCAAACAAGATCAAAGTGACCTGTTGAAGTATTGGCATCCCGCGCCCAACAACCAGTAGATATGCAATTCCAATGAGAAGCGGGATCCCAAAAGTCAACACCTGATAATCCAAATGCCATAGGACGCCCAGACCAATGATGACCATTAGAATTACCAAATACGATCTGATGTGCCGCCAGCTGAAGACGCTTGCGAATCGCTGTTTTGAAGCAAAAACCCATTGTTGGTATCCGGCTCTTAAGCTAGGCAACAAGTCTCGGATCAGAAGGCTAATCATCAAAAATAAGGGCAAACCAAACACAAATAGATAATCGAACAAGGGTGTCCTGGCACCACTCCAAAGATCAAGGGAATTATATGCTGTCTTAAACCACTGCGTGAAAGGCCAGTAAAATGCATATGCGATGCCTACAAATACCAACTCATAAATGAACGATGCTTTGAACAGTTTGTTTAATAGAGTCGGTCCTGGTGCGCCAAACATCCCAGAAAATCACCAGCATGCCCAGTCCAAGGAATGTCGGGAAATCCCACGAATGAAGTGGGTTGAAACAGCCAAAAATAAGCCCCGCCGCGATCAGACTTGGAATTCGGCTGGTCCATTTTCTGCGGGAAATTGGCAACAGAAGCAAATTCAGAATCCAGCAAAACGCAAGCTGCATATACTGGCATTGCCAACAGGTGGGGGTGCATGTCCCCATATAAGAACGTGAAATATGGGAATTCTGCAATTGGGGTATCTGGACCGTTTGGAAGTATTGGGCGGGATGCGTCAAAGTACCAATTCCCGTTATTTCCAGGGAGACTTGATTGTCCAGTCAAAACCTGAATAGCACCCCCAATAAAGGCCCCCACATGTTCAAGTGGGTAGGATGTGCTCGATCCGGAAATAGAGGAGGCTTGCGGCAAGTATTTCCATAAGACCCGGACTTCAAACAGATTTCCCTAAAAATAATACAGCCACCAGGGCAAAAGCACCTGCCAAATAAGGCAAATTCTTATATAAGCGCTGCCTATCAAAGAACCCGTCCCGCAGGGAGAGTCTTTTGATCGGCGGGCTTTGGTTCGATTGGGTCTTGGTCTTTATGAAGACCAGCCACCATATTGAACCCCACCGAAAACATTCCAATCCCAGTCATCGCAAACCAACTGGGCAGAATCAAGTTGTAGGCCATGGATGGAAGAAGTCCAAGTAATTTTGTGGGAATCGCCGCAATGACATACCCATAGTAATAATAATTAATATAGTGCCCTGCAAGCCATGGATTTTCGGGTGGAAAGTAAACTGATCTGAGTACGGAGTTGAAAAATGCGAATTCCATTGGCTTTTCGCCGCCAAGCCAGGGATTCCACAAATCTGGATTGCCAAGCCGGACCCAGAGACTAAAAAGGAAAATCGCAAGGAAGATTATCTCTGTTCCTATAATATTTTTCCAGTGCGATGAAATATATTTGGATAAGGATTCGCGTTGACGATAAGCCACCCCGAGGCTAAGAAGCAGAAGTAGACCAACGCACAACCAAATCGTCAGTTGTGAAAACGGCAAGACTTTAAAACTACCAAGGAACCAGGCCAGCCAAGCCATGGCAATTAATCCGGCTATTCGCATCAATGGATAACCCTTGTCTGGAAGCCAGGAAAAAACAACGTAAACAAGTGGAAATACAATTAAGCCCATGAAGAAAAGCAACAGATACCACGTAATCCCACCCAGCGTCGGCGAGAAGTTGAGTAATGAATATCGATCGAATATCAGAGTACCAATTGACGCTATTTCTTTGAGCCAGAAGTCGATCAGCAGGAAGCAACATGGCAGTGGGAGCCCGAGTGTACTGCATTGGGGTTTGAATCAATATTTGATTCAAATCCACGCTGTTTAGCAGCGCTGTGACCTTATCAATGGAAAAATCCGGCAACTTCTTGAATATCATCACTTTAGGATGATCGTAAACGGTAAATGATTCATCCGCCGATTGATCGGGAAATTTCAGAAAGCCCAAGGATGGCGGACTCTCAAATGTCGCAACCAATTCAAACCCAAGTGGACTCTTGAATGGCGGTTCAAGTCCATAGGCACGGTTTTCCAAGGCATCCCCGCTGCAGTTGCAGTCAAATAGAGCCTGATAATATTTTAGAGTTAGCGGATAACGCAACGGTAATCTCGGCATTGCATCGTATGCACGGTTCGATGGGATAACGATGTAATCACTCTCTGCCAAAATCTTGAGCATGGCATCCCGCTTATCAGGAGTATCGGGTTCATATAGTTCAAGATTCAAGGGCACAAAAATTCCGCCCTGAACATTATACTGATCAATGTTTAATGGCAAAGCATCGTCCCACGAAGTTTCAAGGGTAAAACTCTCTCCATATAAGTGGAGAGGAGCTCCACTGGTAATTTCGTAGTGGACTTGATAGGTTTGATCGCCAAGCAGTTCAACTGGCTGAAATTGAAAAGTTGGCGTTAAGCGAAGGCCCGGTCTTGAAAATGTAAGAGTTTGTGATGTTTCCACGAGAGGCGTGTTTGTATCACCATCTTTATAGAGGCTCACTTTTAAAGTGGTTTCAGTCGGCACAAAAACTTGTTCAAAATTCTTGATATCAAGTCGATTTAAGGTTATTGATTTTTGCGGCGTAACCGGCAGGGAACCTTGCAATATTCCTGATTGGGATTGCAGGTCCAAATCAACCGGCAGGATAGGCAGACTTTCATCCACGTTTCTTAATACGACGTTTGATATGGAAAACTGGCTACTGCTCTCGATCTTATAGTTGAAATAATATGTTGTGTTTGGGTCAAGCGTGATGTCGCCATAAGAGATAATTTGTTCTTGAGATTGGTCGTCATCATCAATCGCTAGGCTACCTTCTGTTATAGTGTCAGTGCCTTCTTTATCCCGTGTTAACTTGAAATAAAAACTCACGCCCACTTGACGAACGTCAGCCGTTGTTATATTTGATGTGGTTCCATATTGAAGAACCTGAATATTGGCTGACCCGGGAGAATCTGGCTCAACCATCTGATTATTATCAACCGCCACAGGATAGGAGCGATTCCCTTGCGGTAGATTCCACGATCACATTAAGCGGCGCGGAAATATTTTGCAACATCCATTCAGAAGCGGCGATACGTGTGATAGGATGGTGGTAAATCTGGACAAATGCCAAGGCATACGCATAAGTCCCGAGCAAGGTAATTCCAAGTATCAATAAGCCCGCGGCGCCCTTCCACGTCAACCGCCAATCAGAAATTTGCAGGGCAAGTTTTGTCCCATTGGATAAAAGCCGTGCGCGGCTCTCGCGGGTTTGATCGTAAATCTCGATCAAAGCCCATGCGGCAAACAAAATGATGAATGGATAAATCGGCAGGAAGTAGCGCATGTAGCGCCAGAACTGCATATTTTGCCAGATGAAATAAGCGGCAATCCAAACGAACGGCAATAGATGACGGCGCCATTCGCCATTCTTCCACATTCGCTTGGCAGACCATGCCCAACCCAGCCAACCCACCAAACCAAGCGGCAACCCCAAACCCCAAGTTACCATATTCGTCCAAGCGTAAGTGATCGGACGATTTGTCCAATGAGTATTCGGAGGAAAATCGGAATTGCCTGCTACTTGATCAATCTGTTCTTTCACGACTCTTAACCAGTTTGGATTAAGAGAGAGACCGAAGAAACCCGGCCCGGAAAATGCGTAAGGTTGGAAAATCCGAAAAGCAAGAAAGGCGGTAAATACCGCCAGAACCCATCCACCGATAATTATCTTTAGAGCTGATGAGAATTCCGGCTTCTTCCACTCGGTGATGAGGTGAGCGATGCCAGCCAGAATAATGATCCCAAAAACCGGCAGGGCATTGACCTTGCATGCTCCAGCCAAGCCAACGATGAAGCCGAAGAGTCCAAAATAGGTCAGGCTGGAGCGAGAAATTTTTTCATCCGGCACGTGGATGGGAATCGCCAGTATCGCAAAATAAAAAGCAGCGACAACAAAGACGGTCGAAAATAAATCCACCGTAAAGTAATGCGAGAGCTGAATCGGAAGAACAGCCGCCGCGCCCAAAGCCGCCGCAAGCAAACCAATGCGTTTGTTGTATAAGCGCGTCCCTAGAAGATAAAGCATCCAGAGCGCAAGCAAATCGAACAGACCAGACATTACTCGCCCAACGATGGTTACAGGATCATAGCTGGACATTCCTATCCACTCCGCTACCATATGAGTGAAAAATAGCGGAAACATTCCATAACTATACGAGCCAAATGGCAGGGGGTTTAACGGGCTATGACCGGTATCGAAATATGCGCTGATCCCATTGACGTCTTTTATCTGGTCAGCGACCATGGAAATGAACCGCTCATCGGGATGCTGATGCTGACTCTGATCCCAATTCAATCCTGTAAATCGAAAATACGCCCCGATAAAAAATATTACTGCTAATACCAAACCTACTTTCCAAGCTTGTTTTCTCTGATTTCGGAGACGGTAGAGCAGAACTAGGCCGACTTGCAATGTCGGAACTAACTACTGGTTTTGAGACTGAGTTTTGCAGATCTATTTCTTCTGGTTCGCTGCTCCGCAAGCGGAGGGGCGATCTTTGGCAAAACTGGAGTTTCTTCCACTTTCAGTATCAGCTATTTCAGGTTGGGAAATACTGACCAACGGGAGAATGCGTTGCAATACAGCTGGATCAATCCCCCATACGCTTTTAAGCTGTTCAACAGAATGATAGGGACGCAATGCAATAATTCGGTCGGCAAGCCGACGCGAAATCTTTAATTTTTTGACCAGCACATCCTCATCAACGGTATTTAGGTCGATGGTTGAAATAACTTTGCGGGTCATAAATAATGCCTCAAGAGAAATTAAACTGCATCATTTTAGTTTAGCAATGATAGAAACAGCCCAGCTTGATCTTTCATTTTTCTAGTATATCAGTATTTCTATTTTTGATATTGCCAACAACGTTTCAAAAAATGAAAATCGAGTTTAATCTTACATTTTTGCAAGCCTGAAACATACGCATTGAACTCTACAGCGTTCTATTTTTTCGCGATCCGCCAGTTTGACCGCCTTCTCCCGCCCATTTTATGGCATCACATCAATTTCTTCGATCCGCCCGTCGCTCGCCAGCCCTAATAGCTGACATCACACATTTGCCGCAGTACATATTCCATCCGTTGCCAATTTGAGAGGCAGAGGCGGAACGGTGGCTTGTTCAAATAACCTAATATATGTTGCCTGGCAGTTGTCTATAGAACGCTATCATTATACCCTCAAGCACAATTTTGCAAATATATTTTTACATAATTCCGTTGACTTCAACAATTGAAGTGCTATAATCCAACAAGTTTGTAATAGCAGGCAATGAGCAAAATAGAAATTCATTTTCATGTGCACTGTTCATGTAAGATTGATAATTAAGGAAAATGACTATGCTTACTTGGGAAACATCGTACGCCATCGCGTTAGAGTTGAAGCGTTTGCATTCAGATGCGAACATCGAAGATGTGACCCTGCAACAAATTTATGATTGGACTTTGCAACTTCAGGAATTCGAGGATGATCCCGCTTTTGCAATGATGATATCCTTTCATCAATTTATCAAGAATGGTTTGAGGAGTTAATGAATGACCGATAACAAAGAACTAAATACTCCGGGATACGAAATACCGGAAGACCTCCAGCATGCGGTCAGCATCACCACGCTCGATCGTTTGTATAACTGGGGACGCCGCTGGTCCGTCTGGCCGATGATGTTTGGCTTGGCATGTTGCGCAATCGAAATGATCGCCGCACAAGCTGCGCGCTACGACCTCGCCCGCTTCGGCATGGAAGTGATGCGTCCGAGTCCGCGCCAATCGGATTTGATGATCGTCGCGGGAACTGTTACCAAGAAAATCATGCCGGCCATCGTGCGTCTTTACAATCAAATGCCGGAGCCAAAGTACGTAGTTGCGATGGGCGCTTGCGCGTCCGGCGGCGGACCTTTCAAAGAAGGTTATAACGTAGTTGCTGGCATTGACAAATTCATTCCCGTGGATGTTTATATTCCTGGCTGCCCACCCACCCCGCAGGCTTTGACTGCCGGATTGATCAAGCTGCAGGAGAAAATTGATAAACAATCCATTCGCAAAGTACGATGGTATCAAAAGGGTTCTGACGCAGCACTAATTCCGATTCCAGTTCTTGGTCCCGATCTAATGGATCCGCGTCGCTATGCTGAGATCAAGCAGCTCGCCGCGCACACCGCCCCTGCTGGGGAGAAGCCGGCAGAGGCAGTGAAAGAGACGAAGGAATAATAATATGGCTACCGTTGCTCAGACTGAGACCCTTGACCTTGCCGCACGTTTCCCCGGCTCCGCCACCGCTGACAGCCGTCCCGGCTACACTGGCTGGATCGTAAATATAGATAAGTTGATTGAAGTCGCGACTACTTTGCGCGATGAATTTGGCTATGACCTTCTATCGTCGGTAACCGGGGTGGATTATTTTCCCGACAAAATGGAAGTTGTGTACGAAGCGTTCAAGACAACCGGCGGGCTCGGCATTCGATTCAAAGTGCAGGTTCCGCGAGTTGACCCGATTGAAATCCCAACCGTCACATTCATCTGGCCCGGCGCAGAATTTCAGGAACGCGAGATTTGGGATTTGTACGGAATCAAATTTACAAATCACCCCGATCTTCGCCGCATCTTGATGTGGGAAGGCTTTGAAGGCCATCCGATGCGCAAGGATTGGCACGAACCTTTCTACGAAGAAGATAATAAGCCACTAAAGAGTCGCTGGCCTGATGGCAAATTCGTCAGTGCGGAAGAGAAGAACGTTTATAAAGATAATTTGCATTTTCCCCAGAACTTTGACCCGGAAAAAGTTCTCTTCGACGGCGAGGCCGCATTGTATGGCGCGCTAGCGAAATATCAAACCATTGACGCGGGCCTCAAGACCGATCACGTCGTTGTAAATATGGGGCCGCAACATCCATCCACGCACGGCGTATTCCGCGCTGCGGTCGTTCTCGACGGCGAGACCATTGTCAGCTTGAAACCGGTCATGGGTTATTTGCATCGCAACCATGAAAAGAT
Source organism: uncultured Chloroflexia bacterium (assembly GCA_963752775.1). GTDB lineage: Bacteria > Chloroflexota > Anaerolineae > Anaerolineales > Villigracilaceae > Fen-1038. The sequence continues at coordinate 43,068 of CAVVZL010000002.1, read as the reverse complement.
CGGCGAGCGAAATACCTTTCTGCAAAATATGCCCTACACCGACCGCCTCGATTACTTTAATTCGATGAGCAATAATTGGGGTTATTCGCTGGCTGTCGAAAAATTGATGAACATCAAGGTGCCGGAACGCGCCGAATACTTGCGTGTGATCATGGCTGAACTCAGCCGCGTTCAAAACCACTTGATCCTGATCGGCATGTTGCTCAATGATCTCGGCGCATTTTTCACTCCCGCCTTGTATGCATTCGAGGAGCGAGAGTTAATCCTAGATATCTTCGAGGCCGCCTCGGGCTCACGTATGATGTGCAACTATCACCGCTTCGGCGGCGTATCGCGTGACCTGCCGGAGGGCGTGCTTGAAAAAATCAAGGGGCTCGTTGAAGAACGCCTGCCTCGCAAAGCAGATGAATTCGACCGCTTCCTCACCGAGAACGAAGTATTGATCTCACGCACGAGAGGTGTCAAAGTAATCAACGCCGAAGATGCAATCAAATATTCAATCACGGGTCCTGTATTGCGCGCTACAGGTATTCCTTATGATATCCGACGCGCTCAACCGTATGGCATTTATGACCGCTTCGAGTTCGATGTGGCTCTGCGTCATCATGGCGATATTTACGATAACTACCTCATCCGCCTCGATGAGATTCGCCAGTCGCTTCGCATCCTGCAACAAGCAGTGAAGCAAATCCCTGAAGGGCCGATCAACTCCCAGAAGCCGCAGTATCAGGTTCGTGTCCCGGCAGGTGAATTGTATGGACGCATCGAGGCGCCAAAAGGCGAACTTGGCTATTACATTGTCTCAACCGGCAAACCCAATCCGTGGCGCTATCACGTACGAGCTCCATCGTTTATCAACATCACTGCTCTTGAGAAGATGTGTGTTGGCACTAAGATCGCCGACTTCGTCGCCATTTTCGGTGCGATTGATGTCGTGCTTGGTGAACTTGACCGGTAGAAATTGGAGAAGAAACCATGTATGGAAAAGGAATCATCAAAGGTCTCGGCGTAACCCTAAAGCGGTTTGTGAATACTTATCTTGATGATATCGCCTGGTTGGGACACCGCTACTACAATCCGGAAGGCATCGCACATCGCTCCAGCAAAAATGCACGCGGTGTATTTACGGTGCAGTATCCAGAAGAAAAACTTCCCATGCCGGAAGAATTCCGCTATGTGCCGTTTCTCGTTTACGATGAAGGTGCAGATGGCAAGAAAGAAGTCCGCTGCACGTCGTGCGGAATTTGCGCCAAGGTCTGCCCGCCGCAATGTATCTGGATCGTTCGCTCCAACGACCCGCAAACGGGTCGGCCCATCCCTGAGCCGACCGAATTTTACATTGATGCCGATATCTGCATGAACTGCGGCTTCTGTGTCGAGTATTGCCCATTCGATGCAATCGTCATGGATCACGATTACGAGATTGCCTCGTATCAACGCAACGTGCTCAACATGGAAAAACTGCTCAAGCCGGCATCATACTATAAGAGCATCCGCCCGCTGAATTATGCTCGTAACGAAGAAGAGCGCAAAGCGAAGGAAGCCGCCAGGGCCGCCAAGGCCGCGGCGGCTACGTCATAAATTTGTAGAGGCGTGTGCTCGCCCCCGCAAAAACAATTGATTGGTAAAAACAAATGACAGATAAACTCACCAAAGAATCCATCCTCGCTGCGCTCAGCAAAGTGCAGGAACCTGAACTTCACAAGGACCTCGTCACGCTGAATATGATTCGCAACTTGGAAATCGCAGGCGACAAGGTTTCGTTTACCATTATGCTGACCACGCCTGCCTGTCCTCTGCGCGGACAAATAGAGAAAGAGGCGAAACAAGCTGTCTTGTCGCTTGGAGCGAAGACGGTTCAAGTCAAGTTGGATTCGGATGTTCCCAACGATGGCCGTATGCGTGGACTCGTCAACATGCCGATCCGAAACGCGATCGCAGTTGGCTCGGGCAAAGGCGGAGTCGGCAAGTCAACGGTCGCGGTAAATATCGCGGTGGCGCTGGCACAAAGCGGCGCGCGTGTCGGCTTGATGGATGCCGATATTTACGGACCGAACATCCCAACCATGCTCGGAGTGGAAAAACTTCCGCCGCCAAACGGCAATAAACTTGTTCCCGCTGTCGCTTATGATGTCAAGATGATTTCGATGGGACTCCTGGTTAAGCCGGGGCAACCCCTGATCTGGCGCGGACCAATGCTAAACTCAGCCATTCGTCAATTTCTCGCGGATGTGGAATGGGGTGAACTCGATTATCTGATCATTGATCTTCCGCCGGGCACCGGTGACGCGGCATTATCTTTAGCGCAAGCATTACCATTGAGCGGCGCGATCATCGTGACGCTTCCGCAACTAGTTTCGCTTGAAGATGCCAGCCGCGGACTGCAAATGTTCCGCACGCTCGAAGTCCCGATTCTAGGCGTGATCGAGAATATGTCATATCTCGATCTGCCCGATGGCACGCGCATGGATATCTTCGGCTCGGGCGGCGGAGAGCAATTGGCACAAGCCACGCAGACTCCGTTCCTCGGCAAGATTCCGATCGATCAAAATGTGCGCATTGGCGGTGACAGCGGCAAGCCGATTGTTGTATCGTATCCCGATTCAGCTGTTGCAAAAGCCTTGCGTGAAATTACAGAAAATCTAGCCGCCAAGATTAGCGTGGCGGCATTGGGTGGAAAGAACGAATTGCCAATCAATATTGTAGGATAAAATGGAGTTTCAGTAAGTCGGACTGATCGTCCGACTTACTTTATTGACTGTTCTTCCATCCTTTCGGCTGCATCCTACGGTATAATTACCATCATGCAACCAAATATTATCGGTGTTCGTTTCAACAAAATTGGAAAAGTCTATCACTTCGACTCATCTGCCCTGCCCGACGTTAAGGCAGGCGAGCATGTCATCGTGGACACGATGCGCGGCAAACATCTTGGCGAAGTTGTAACCATTTTGCGGGAAATTCCGCCCTCGCCCGAAGGTGGATGGAAATCCGTTGAACGACGCGCCACGCCTCGTGATTTATTGCTTCAACAATCCTGGCAATCCAAACAGACCGAAGCCATGATCAACTGCCGCGCCCGCGCCGCGGAGACTCAAACTCGATGGCGTGAAAATCGTCGCCGCCGAATACAACTATGACGGCACGCGTTTAGCGTTTCTCTTTAGCACAGAATCCGAAGATAAAGTTGATCTTAAGTCGCTGAAAAAAGACATGCAGGATTTATATCCGAACACCCATACTGAGATGCGCCAAATCGGTCCGCGGGATGTGGCGAAACTTCTCGGCGGCATGGGCGCCTGCGGAACTCGAAACCCGCTGTTGTTCCAAGTTCCTGACCGACTTCAGCCCGATCTCGATCAAGATGGCAAAAGAACAAGGCATCTCACTGACGCCTGAAGAGATCACCGGCATGTGCGGACGCTTGCGTTGTTGTCTCGTCTACGAATACGAGCAATATGCCGAAGCACGCAAGCAACTGCCCAAGCGCAACAAGCATGTGGTCACGCCGCGCGGCGAAGGCAAAGTGATGGATGTCCTGCCGATGTCCAATAAAGTCATCGTCGCAATCGAGACGGAAGAACGTTCCCAATGGGTCACTTTTGATAAGGATGAAATCCAGCCCTGGGATGAACTCGAAGCTTTACGTCGCAAATCTGAAGCGCCGTGCGATCGTCATGAAGGCGGCGGATGCACATGCGGAAAATCTAACAAGCAAAGACCGAACTAAACCAAAAAAGCAATGCGCAAACAACTATGACCGAACAACCTGATCACTGGGAAACACCCCAAAACATTTTAGTCGTCCTTGCTCATCCCGACGATCCTGAATTTTTTTGCGGCGCAACGCTCGCGCGCTGGGTGCGCGCCGGACACAAGATCACCTATTTTCTCTTAACCTGCGGTGATAAAGGCTTCAATGATACCACGCCTGCCGATATGACCACCGATAAGTTATGCACCATTCGACATGAAGAACAAGCGAATGCTGCAAAGATTATCGGTGCACAAGCGGTTCATTGGCTTGACCGTCCGGATGGCTATCTTGTCCCTGACCTTAATCTGCGCCGCGATATTTTGCGCGCCATCCGTCGCTTCAAGCCGAATATCTTCGTCACATCCGATCCGCAAAATTTATTTGCGGGATATGGCATCAATCATCCTGATCACCGCGCCGCCGGTCAAGCCGCGCTCGATGCGGTCTTCCCTGCCCCAGGAAATAAAACCTATTTCCCAGAATTGACATTAGAAGGATTTGAGCCGCATAAAGTAAAGAAGTTTGGGTCACGCTGACTAATCAACCCAATGTGACCCTCGATGTAACCGAGACCTGGCCGATTCGATTGCAGGCTTTGCTCGAACATAAAACACAAATTGGCGATCCTGAAAAATTCAAGGAACGCATGAAGTCCCGTCACAGCGAAGACAGCACCGACGAGAATCCACGTTACGAAGATAAATTCCGCGTCATCAAATACGGACAATAAAAAAATACTTTCTGACTTTCAATCTAATAGTAGAACAGAGAATTCCATGATTGACTTTATAAAAGAAGCACGCGTATTGTTTCCTTACACTCAATCGATGCGCCGCGATTTTCATATTCATCCTGAACTTGGATTTCATGAAATCCGCACAGGCGGAATCGTTGCAAAGGAACTTGAAGCGCTTGGGCTTGAAGTCACAAAAGGTGTTGGAAAACCGGCGTGGTTGGATTACTTGAAGGCTCAAAGACCGGACCTACAATTCTTCTCCGCTTCGACATGGATGCATTACCCATTGTCGAAGAGACCGGCGCCGAATATTCATCACAAAATCAAGGTGTGATGCACGCCTGCGGGCACGATGGTCATACTGCCATGGGTCTAACGGTTGCCAAGATTCTTCAAAACCACCGCAACGAACTAAATGGCACAATTAAATTTTGCTTTCAGCCCTCGGAAGAAGGATTTAACGGGGAGGAAGTTGGCAGGCAACGAGATGATGATCCGCGACGGAGTGCTCGAAGGGCCAAAGGTAGAACGAACTCTTTCGATGCATGTCTGGAATGAAAAACCTGTTGGCTGGATAGGCGTTGGCGAAGGGACCGGTGATGGCAGGAGCAGAATTATTCACAGTCAAACTAACAGGCAAAGGCGGACATGGCGCAGTACCCCATTTGACAATTGATCCAATCGTAGCCGCCAGTCAAATCGTCGATGGCGCTGCAAAGCATCACATCGAGAAATGTCGCTCCATTGCAATCCGCAGTGGTCAGCGTGACGACAATCCACTCCGGCACAGCTTTCAATGTCATCCCGCAAGAGGCAGAACTCACAGGGACGATCCGCACATTTGATTTGGATGTCCGCAAAAAAGTCCTGGAACGATTCGAACAAATCATCACGCGGTGTTGGCGAAGCGATGGGATGTCATGTTGAAATAGATGTCAAACGCGTCACACCTGCTGTCGTCAACGATGATGCAATATCCGAAAAAGTTCAAGAAACCACGCGATGAATTGTTGCCCGATTCAATGACTTGATACTGCACCCTATATGACCATGGGTGCGGAAGATATGGCATTCATGCAAGAGAAAGTGCCGGGATGTTATTTCTTCGTTGGCTCGAATAATAGCAAGAAGCATCTCGATTACGCTCATCACCATCCCAAATTTGACTTCGATGAAGAAGCGCTGGTGCGCGGCACGGCCTTGATGGCAGCCGCGGCAATGGACGTGCTGAATAGTAAATAAAGGATCGTCTGCAATAGATAATGTTTCTTGATAGACATGAGATACATCCTTGCACTTTGCATTCTTCTACTAACAGCCTGTGCATCAACAGGACAAGTTCAAACTGCAATTCCGTCATCACCTCCTGTCGCCACTGCTACCCCACTTCCCATCACTCCCACGATTGAACCTTGTGCGTTTGTCGAGGCAACTCAAAATCTACCTGATCTCAGTGCGCAAGTTGATAATGCGATAAAAGCAACTTCAACCAGATGCCAGCGGACGTGCGGAAGCGTACGGCGAAAATTGTGTTTACGCCAGCAATGGTCAATCCACTTTCAGCGCAATGGAGACAGATTTTTATTTGACCATCAATGTGAAGAGCCTTAACGATGACAATGAGCTGGGAATCGTGGATTGTCAACTCGATGAAAATATTGGTGCGCTTTCCGCCCAACTCCATTGCCGGGCCTCAAGCGGGATTCGTTGAATTTACCTTCAAGACCGCAGATGATCAAAAAAATCTGCGCGTGCCAATCAGCCAATACAATGAACTCCCTGCTGATATCAATCCTTCAGACGTAATTCCAACCCTTTTCCCTAACCCGTAACCAATTCCAAAAAATAAACAAACCTGCCTCTTGACAAATCTATTTCCTTGGTGTATATATTATTTAGTAAATACTAAACATACTATATATAACCTATGAACAAAAACACGGAACAAATCAGAAAGAGAATTCATTGAGGGCTTGAGCCACGTCAGCCATTTTTGGGGCTATCCAAAAGGAGTAGGTGCTGTTTTCGCCGTGCTATATTTGGCACCGACGCCCCTCCCTCTGGATGAGCTGGTAAAGCAATGCGGTTTGACCAAGGGCGCGGTCAGCACCAATGTACGATCTTTGGCCCGCCTTGGGCTTGTGTATCGCTCATCCCAACTCGGCGACCGCAAGGATTACTATGCGGCAGAAACCGATTTTTACAAATCCATCCGTGCCATTTTGGGCGAAAGACAAAACCGCGAATTCGACCAAGCCATTCGCTCAGTACGCGAAACGCTGGAGAAGTTGAAGGCCGCCAAAGGCTCAATGGACGAGACGGAACGAAAATTCCTGTTGGAACGCGTCCAAGCATTGCGGGATTTCTTTGATGCGATGGATAGTTTATCGCGAGCCGTCGCCCGGCTTGACAATCTTGGCCTTAACACGATACAGAACATCTTAAAGATTCTCAAATAGGGAGAAGAAATGAAGATCGCAATTACCGGCGCGTTTTCGTATTCAGGCAAATATATCGCTCAACGCTTGCTGGCGCGCGGCGAAGAAGTGATTACATTGACCGGTCATCCAAATCGTCCCGATCCATTTAGCGGTAAGGTCAAGGCTTTTCCACTCGAATTTCAATGCTGAACATGAATTAATCGAATCGCTCAAAGGGGTGGATGTTTTGGTCAACACATATTGGGTGCGATTTGATCGCGGCGAGAACACTCAGCCACGCGCAGTCGAGAATACGCACAAATTGATAAACGCCGCTTCGCACGCGGGCGTGAAGCGGATCGTCCACATCAGCATCACCAACCCCTCTGCCAATTCTCCCCTACCCTATTTCTGGGGCAAAGCCGCCAATGAAAAGGCTGTGATCGAATCTGGGATGTCTTATGCAATCCTGCGTCCGACAGTTTTGGTTGGTGCGGAAGATATTCTTATCAACAACATTGCGTTTCTTCTGAAGCGATCTCCCGCTCTTCGCCTTACCGGGTGATGGATCATATCGTTTACAACCCGTTTGCGTTGAAGATTTATCAGACCTAGCAGCGGATGCCATATATCGAAAAGAGAATTACGTTATTGATGCGGTTGGGCCTGACACTTTCACATTCAAAGAAATGGTTGAGTTAATTGAGGATAAAGTAAAAGCGAAGCGGCCATTGATATCCGTATCGCCGCATTTGGCATTACTGGCGTCGCAGTTCTTAAGTTTATTTCTGGGAGACGTTTTACTCACGCGCCGAAGAAGCAGCGGGCTTGATGGCAAATCTTTTGGTTTCCAAAGAGCCGCCGCTCGGCAAGACACATCTTGCCGACTGGCTGGAGGCAAATAAGGATAAGATCGGCGCGCAGTACGCTTCGGAGTTAAAGAGGCATTACCAGTAAAATCAAAACGCTTTCATTGAAAATAATTTATGCAACCCAAACAGCTCAATCATAACCACAATTAACTATGAACTGCCACTGCGCCGGGGCACTTCGGGTTGTCAACGCAGCCGTAATACAACTGACCCGCTGAAGGTCCGGAGTGACGCGTCCGCAGGACCATCATTTTGCCGCAGACCGGGCACATCGGCACTGACTCACCTGATGGATCAGCTGATTTTTGGTCCTTCGCCTGCCGTGCCTTCGTCACTGCCAATTGAAACAACGAAATGATGTCCGAAACTTCGTAATGATTACTGACAGGGATATGCACAAGCGGCAGGCCGACTGTCAGGAACAAATCTTCCATGAATTGATCGCTGGCCCGCGTCTCATCCTTGGTAATGGATTTGACCAGTTCAATGCCGATTTCGGGCTTAAAAGTTTTTGGATCGCACAAGAGAAAGTCAAGGTGTTTGCGAAAAATCTTATTAAAAAAATGGACGTTCTCATTCGGACGGATGATATAGAAGAGCTCATTCAGAGAAACCTTGGCGTAAATCACATAACGTTCCTCTACCATCCTCACTAAAGCACGATATAGAACCGCTTCTGGCGTGGAAAGGAACGGCTCGCGCAATCGAAATGGGAGCTCTTCTTTAGGCTTAACTTCATCCTTTGATATTACCGATGAATAATCTGTCATATGATTTCTTTCCTTAAAGAATCGTTAAGGAAATTATAGAGCAAAGGTGCCGAAAACGCAACGGCAAAACTTTCAATCTAGAATTTTTTTGAGCAGATTTTTTTCTTCGCCGGCATCCTTCACTTCTCCATCCAGCCAAGCATCCCTTAACTTTTGCAAGATAGATTGATATTTTGGCCCCGGTTCAAGGCCAAGGTTCTTCAAATCATGGCCGGTGGTTTTCGGTTTGACGTGCCGCCATTCCATAAGATACTTTTCCAATGCCTGTCTTGGCTTTCCACGCCGCGCTGCAACTGAAGCTGCGTAGATAGCCTGCAATGGAAATTTATCAAGCCGTTCCACACATTGACTTGGTTTAAGATTTGAAAAGGCGGGCAAATCAGAGTGCAACTTGGACGACGCAAGAAGTGATTTCAAAAAGTGGCGCAGTGAAATGTAAACGTTTATTCAAAGATGCAATTTCTCTATTTGATAAAGTCATTAACCACAAAAGCCAGCGCAAATCGCGGATATTCGATAATCCGGAACTCGAGAAGCCAAGAGGAAAATCTGTGGCAGAATTCAAATCGCTTTCGCGATGCTTTATCCCATCGTAGACTAGGATGAATTGGTTTAAGCAAACCAAGTTCATCCAAACGCGCAAGCATGGACGCGGCGTTGGGTTCATCCAGCACCAAATCAATCTCATGACGAATACGCTGAGCAGAGAGCTTTTGAATCAATTCGCGTGCTTCGGGAATAAGAGCGAGAGTTTCCTCCGCAATCTTGAAGTCATAACGTTGTTCATAACGAACGGCGCGATACATGCGTGTCGGATCATCCATGAATGAGTGCAGATGCAAGACACGAACCAAACCATGTTGGAGATCATTCGTCCCCGCAAATTCATCAAGCACTTCACCAAAATGATCCCTATCCAAACGAATGGCAAGAGTATTTATCGTAAAATCACGACGATGAAGATCGTCGCTAATGGTTCCCATCTTAACAGTCGGTAATGCGGCAGGATGTCTATAAATTTCAGAACGAGCGGAAACGAAATCAACAAAGGAATGGTTGTTAATAAACCATTTCGCCGTTCCGAACTTTTCGTGAACTCGTAACTTTTCCACCATATTTCGAAGCAAGAGAATTTGCCAGCTTGATCGCATCCCCCTCAACGACGAGATCAAAGTCAAGGCCGGGACGACCCAGCAACAGGTCCCGGACGAAGCCGCCGACAATGTAAATGGGAAATCCCAAGGTTGAGGCCTCGTCTGCGACGCGATGAATTAAGTCCAATTGATCAGACGAAATGGTTTTCTGCAGAAGAACGGAAAGATTACTCATCCACGCCATAATTTTATCTCGGAAATCGTGTATAATGTGCGCCATCATGCATAGCACTGCTTCGCTTGTGTTGAACCCATTGCCGTACCCGCGACTGATAAAATCCTTCCGGTCTGGATAGGTTTAGTTCATCGTGTCAACGAACGGCTCCCAGACTGGTGAGCCGTTTTTGTTTGTTGTAACCATAAAGGACACTAAGGAACACAAAGTTTTTATGAAGGTTTCTGTATTTGGCAGTTCACAACCCAAAGAAGGTTCGATGGCTTACGCCGAAGCACAAGAGCTTGGCAAGCTGTTGGCTCAACGCGGTCATATTGTTTTGACCGGCGGTTACATGGGCACGATGGAGGCTGTCTCGCGCGGCGCGGCGGAAGCGGGCGGACATGTGATCGGCGTAACCTGCGAGGATATCGAACGACTGGCGCCCGCTTGGTGCGAATGCGTGGGTCAAGGAAGAATGGCGCAAGAAAACTTTGATGGAGCGCTTGCAGGCTCTCATCGAAGGTTGCGACGCGGCGCTCGCCCTCCCTGGCGGACCCGGCACGTTGACCGAAATTTCTTTGACATGGAATCTAATGATTATCGGTTCATTGCACCGGAGGCCGTTGATCCTGATCGGGAGCGGATGGCAGAACGTTCTCGATCAGCTTTATCAATCACTCGATGAATATGTTTCTGCAACGCAACGAGAATTGGTACAATTTGCACCAAATGTGAAGACTGCCGTGGAATTGTTAGACTCAAAAATATAAATCAATGCCAATTGCTAGCCTGCAAAGCGGCTCTTTGCAATGGCATCTCACAAAGAGGAAAAATGGCTGAGGAAAAATTAACTACAAGAGCAGAAGATTTCGCCGAGTGGTACAACCAGCTTGTGCTCAAAGCGGAATTGGCGGATTATGCGCCGGTGCGCGGCTGCATGGTTGTGCGTCCTTATGGCTGGACGCTTTGGGAAAACATGACGGCCGCGCTCGATCGCCGCTTCAAAGAAACAGGACATGTCAATGCGGCATTTCCAATTTTGATTCCCATGTCGTTCTTTGAAAAAGAAAAGGAACATGTGGAAGGCTTCTCGCCTGAACTCGCCGTGGTAACTCACGGCGGCGGCGAGAAACTCGAAGAACCATTGGTAGTGCGTCCCACTTCCGAGACCATCATCGGATACATGTATTCCAAGTGGATCAAATCGTGGCGCGACCTGCCAGTGTTGATCAATCAATGGGGCTCGGTTTTGCGATGGGAATTACGCACCAAACTTTTCCTGCGCACTGCTGAATTTTATTGGCAGGAAGGTCACACCGCTCACGCCACCGATGAAGAAGCAATGGAAGAAACATATCGCATCCTCGACCAGTATGCGGACTTCGCCATCACCGAAGCCGCGGTTCCTGTGATCAAAGGCGTCAAGAGCGAGACCGAAAAATTCGCAGGGGCGATGATGTCCACCAGCATCGAGGGCATGATGCAGGACACGCGTGCCTTGCAATGCGGCACATCTCATTTCTTTGGTCACAACTTTGCAAAAGCATTCGAGATTCAATATCTCGACAAGAACAATACCTTGCAATATTGCTCCACCACCTCGTGGGGACTTTCAACTCGCATGGTCGGCGCGATCATCATGACGCATGGCGACGATCAAGGTCTGATTCTGCCCCCACGTCTTGCGCCCATTCAAGCGGTCATCGTGCCCATCTATAAAAACGACGCAGAGAAAACCAAGGTAATGGCAATTGCTGATCAAGTCTTCAGCGAACTAAAAGCCGCGGGCATTCGACTCAAAATGGATGACCGGGAAGAGGTCACGCCGGGATTTAAATATAACGATTGGGAAATGCGCGGCGTTCCTTTGCGGATCGAGATCGGACCCAAGGATGTGGAAAAAGGATCAGTCGCGCTCGCCCGCCGCGACCTCACAGGAAGAAGCGGGAAGTCCTTCGTCCTCGCAAACAAATCTCGCGACAACCGTGAACGGACTCTTGACCGAGATTCAATCATTGCTTCTCAAGCGCGCCACCGAATTCCGCGACAGCCACATTTTTGATCCAAAGACGTATGATGAGTTGAAGGATGTCGTTCAAAATGGCTGGGCGTTCTCGTGGTGGTGCGGAAGAAAAGAATGCGAAGCAAAGGTAAAGGAAGATACCAAAGCGACCACTCGTTGCATTCCTTTTGACCAACCCGGCGGCACAGGCAAGTGCATTGTGTGCGGCGAAAAGGCCGAGAAGAAAGTCTATTTTGCAAGAGCCTATTAATTTCTTGTAAGGGCACAGCGGCGCTGTGACCTTATTGTTAAATATGCCCGCCATTGATCTCAATCGTCTCCGCAAACAAGCTTCACGTCTCGCAGATTTTTTCTTTGTGCCGGATGAATTCATCAGGCACTTACATGAGACGCTTGACTTCTACGTGGATCGAACAATTCGAAAACAACCAGCCATTGCGCCTTCCGCCGACCTGCCCTCATATCATACGCCCGCTGTCATCTTAAAACAAATCGAACAGGAAATCCATGAATACCGCCAGTGAATATCCCGATGCGGCTTTGGAATTAGCAGACCACCTCTGGGATGAAGGCCATCTTGAAACGCGTCTGCTTGCCGCGTTTTTACTTGGGCGGATTGCGCCACAAGAGGAACGCCTGTTGGCGCGTCTGACCGCGTGGACACAGCAAATACACGATCCAAGTTTGCGCGCCAACTTACTGGATCACGGTCTCGGGACGGATGCGGAAAGAAGTGCCGGACAAATTCCTTGAACTAATCGCGCAATGGCTTCGCCCTGAACGGACGCGCTTTTGGTCGAACGGTCTGCAAGCCGCCATCTCCGCCGTATCGGATTCATCGTTTGTCAATCTTCCACCGTTGCTCAAGGTGCTGGAACCGATCATGGAGGCCGCGCCAGCAAGACTTCAGAACGAGATCGAAGAATTTGTGTTATTGCTATATAAAGTCTCGCCGACTGAAACCATTTCATTTCCTTCGCCGTGTGTTAGCCAATTCAACTGATCCCATGACAGCAATAACCTTCCGGCGTATTTCCACTTCCTTTCCAAATGAATTGAAAGACGGAATACGCGAGTTTATCCACGCCAAACCGTTATCGGAAACGTGAAAGCACGGCTTAAGAACTAAAAGAGGAAGAAATGCTTAATTTTCTAAATGCAATATTTGGAGGAGCGCTGCTGGTCGCAGGACGCAAATTGTTCTGGATGTTCGTCGGTGTGATCGGATTCCTCATTGGCGTTCAAGTTGCAACCCGTTTTTTTCATGGTTCTGACTTGATGACCATCATTGCTGGGGTTGGCCTAGGGATTATCTTTGCTGTCCTGGCGATTTTTGTTGAAACACTCGCGATTGGCATCGCTGGGTTTCTCGGCGGCGGTTATATTTTCCTCAGCTTCGCAGGTTTGTTCGGCCTCGATAAAGGCATCATGACGTGGATCATCTTCATTGCCGGTGGCATCATCGGCGCAGTGCTGATCGCAGCCTTATTGGATTGGGCGCTCATCATCATTTCATCGCTGGCTGGTTCATCCATGATTATCAATGCTTTTCATTTAGGAAGATCCTATGGCTGCGCTGATATTTATTGTTCTGGTATTCATTGGTATCGCTGTGCAAGCCTCCGTCCTAAGCTCAGAAAAACGCGGGGCACGACAGACGTGCTTGATCCCAATCGGATGATCTTTTTGCACGGACTTGACTCAAGTAGTCAAACCTATAAAGCCGCGGTAATCCGCGCGATCTATCCTGATTTGATTACGCCTGACTTTACCGGTTCGCTCGAAGAACGGATGAATCAACTTTATCCAATTCTCGGCGACGCATCCAACTGGACTTTAATCGGCTCCTCCTTAGGAGGCTTGATGGCCGCCTTATTCGCAGCTCAACACCCCAATCAAGTCCAAAAACTGATTCTGCTCGCGCCGGCATTGATGCTTCCCGAATTCGCTGAGAATCTCCCAAAGCCCATTACGGTTCCAACCGTTATCGTGCATGGACTTCAGGATACAGTTGTTCCATTGAATCAAATCGCGCCTTTGGCAGAAAAAGTATTTCGATATCTCACATATCACATTGTAGATGACGATCATCGTCTGCATCAAACCGCCGATACACTTGACTGGAAATCGTTCGTCCAATAGTTTGAAAAATAGTAAGATCTCAAATCAAGTTGGATAATCAAAATACCTATTGTTTTGATAGACAAAGGCTTTGAAATGTACAAAAGAATTCTTGTCCCGCTTGACGGTTCAAACATCGCAGAAGGGATATTGCCACATGTAGGGATCATTGCAGAGGCAATGGATGCGGAGATGATCCTTCTCTATGTGATCCCGGGCGCCGCGCCTGAATTTTCAGTTCAGTCCGCCACACCTGCAATGAACCGCTATCATGGAGCGGAAGCGGAAATGAAAACCTACTTAAGGAACGAATGCTCCAAACTGGAAGGGAAGGGCATGCGTGTCACTTACCTAATCCGGGAAGGAGCGGTCGCGGAGACCATTTTGGAAGTCGCAGAAATCATGCAGGCTGATATGATTGCCATGTCTACGCATGGGCGTACTGGAGCGCAACGGCTGCTGCTTGGAAGTGTCACCGAAGGAGTAGTTCATCAGTCTCCCTTGCCCGTCATGGTTATCCGTCCAAAATTTTAAATATCCGTAATCGCTAGAGGGAGATGACATTTTAGATTTGCCTTCATAAGAATTTTGCTGTATATTAAGCCCAACTTTTCGCCAAAGGAGAGAAATATGTCCAAGAGCAAACTGCCATTGGAAGGTGAAGTCTATTACCCATCGAACGAAGTCGTAGATCAGGCGCGCCTGAAAGACTGGGATGAGATGGCCGAAAAGGCCCGCAAAGATCCGCAGGCATTTTGGGCGGCCGAAGCCGAAGAATTGGAATGGTTCAAAAAGTGGGATAAGGTTCTCGACAATTCAAAGAAGCCGTTCTTTAAATGGTTCGTGGGGGCGAAGACTAATATCGTTCACAACGCAATCGACCGACATCTCAAAACATACCGCAAAAACAAACTGGCGCTCGTCTGGGAAAGCGAAGACGGAAAGACCGAACGGACTTTTTCATACTTCCTGCTCAACCGCGAAGTTAGCCGCATGGCAAATATCATCAAAGCCATGGGCGTCAACAAAGGCGACCGTGTCACGATTTATATGGGACGCATTCCCGAAATCGTTTTTGCGATGTTAGCCTGCGCCAAGATCGGAGCGATTCATTCGGTCGTCTTCGGCGGCTTCAGCGTGGACGCGCTGCAAGGCCGCATCGATGACAGCCAATCGAAACTGGTCATCACCTGCGATGGCGCTTTTCAAAACGGGAAGATCGTCGAGTTGAAACGAACGGTGGATGAAGCGGTCAAACGCTGTCCGTCCGTGGAGAACGTGATCGTGGTCAAACGCGTCGGGCATGAAGTGCCGATGGAAGTCAGCCGCGATCATTGGTATCACGATCTTTGCGCGTTGCCGATTGCAAACGGCAAATGCGCCACCGAAGTCATGGACGCGGAAGATCCGCTTTACATTCTTTATACGTCCGGCTCGACGGGCAGGCCCAAAGCCATTTTGCATACGCACGGTGGTTACATGGTCGGAACGTATGCAACGCTCAAATATGTTTTCGATATCAATGATGAAGACCGCTATTGGTGCGCCGCTGACCCGGGCTGGGTGACGGGACATTCATATATCGTGTACGGCCCATTGCTCAACGGTGCGACTTCGTTCATGTCGGAAGCAGGGCCGTCATATCCGTATCCAAATCGCATCTGGCAGCAAGTCGAACGATACGGCATCACTATTCTTTATATGGCGCCGACCGCCATCCGCGGCTTGATGCGTTTCGGCGAAGCGTGGCCCAATAAACATGATCTATCGTCATTGCGTTTGCTCGGAAGCGTGGGCGAGCCGATCAATCCCGAAGCGTGGAAATGGTATTACCGCGTGATCGGCAAAGAGAAATGCCCGATCATGGACACGTGGTGGCAGACCGAGACCGGCATGTTCATGATCACGCCCGACACCGACTGTGCCGCTCAAACCGGGTTCGGGCACGCGTCCATTCTTTGGGCAGGAAGCGGATGTGCTCGACGAAGCAGGCAAATCCGTCGCTGACGATACCGAAGGTTATCTCGTGTTAAAGAATCCGTGGCCGGCCATGCTGCGAACAATTTACGGCGACCCGGATCGTTATCTGAATCAATATTGGAGCAAGTTTCCCGGAAAATATTTGACTGGCGATTCAGCCAAGCGGGATAAGGATGGCTACTTCTGGATTATCGGCCGCGTGGACGATGTGATCAAAGTCTAGCGGTCATCGCTTGGGCACTGCGGAAATCGAATCGGCATTGGTGAGTCATCACGCCGTGGCGGAAGCCGCGGCGATCGGATTGCCGCACGAGGTCAAAGGACAAGCCATTCACACGTTTGTGTTGTTACGTTCAGGCTTTGAAGCGTCGCCTGAACTGGCGGAAGAACTGCGCCAGCACGTCGCGACGCACATGGGGCCTATTGCACGTCCCGAAGATGTGAAGTTCGTAGATAAATTGCCGAAGACGCGTTCAGGCAAGATCATGCGCCGCGTATTGAAAGCGCGTGCACAAGGATTACCCGAAGGTGATGTTAGTACGCTAGAAGAATAGATCACTTGAAACATAACTTATGGAAAGTAGTGAATATCCGAGGTTTGAAGACCTCGGATATATTGTTAATGGTTCAGGTGGGAGAGAAAATCCCTTTACCAAAGAACGGCCCACAACAAGATTTGTTATGATTTTATAACAAAATTGTAAATCCGCAAAACTTACATTAATGTATAATCTACTTACATATGGCTGGAGACGAATACCTTCGCAATATCCTGCAATGGCGCAAGGAGGTGGATGCCAACCTGCGCCGTGAGAACGATTTGCTGGCAATGGAGGGAGTATTTTGGCTAAAGAGAGGCAAGAATACCTTTGGCTCCTCCCGCGACTGCGACATCCTTTTCCCCAAGCAGGCACCGCGTTTGCTCGGCGCTTTAGAGTTGAATGATTCGTCCATCGTCACCTTGCATCTGGATTTCGGTCAGAATGCAGAATTGAACGGTCAGCCGATCCAGACTTCAGCGATGCTCAAAGACGATCAGGATGCAGCTCCCAGCTTTGTCAAGTTTGGAGACCTTTCCATTGTGGTATTCCACCGCGCAGACAAGGTTGGCATACGCCTATGGGATAATGCGCGTTCACGCACCTATCCGCCCCGTGCCTGGTTCCCGATAGAGGAGGCATTTCATATCCCTGCAAATTACACGCCCTATCCAATTGCGACGAAAGTCAAAGTGCCCAACATTCTTGGGGAAATGGAGGACGATTATGTGCAGGGTTTTGTCTCCTTCAAGTTTCAAGGCAAAGCCTGCAGGCTCGATGCCGCCGAATTGGAGGACGCGAGCCTCCAATTCCATTTCAAAGATCTCACCAATGGAAATAAGACTTACCCAAACGGACGATATCTCAATACCGAATCCATGGGAAAGGATGGGCAGGTTTTTCTTGATTTCAATAAAGCCTATAATCCGCCGTCTGCCTTCACTCAGTATGCCATCTGCACTTTTGCACCAGAATTGAATCATCTCAAAGTGCCAATCGAGGCGGGCGAATTATATGCAGGACGCAAATAAATTCATGAATAGTTTCTTTAACTATGGCTGAAGAATATCTCCGCAGCATGCTGCAATGGCGTAAGGACATGGACGCTGAACTGCGCCGCGAGAATAACTGGCTGGCGGTTGCAGGTCTTTTTTGGCTAAAGAAAGGGACGAACACCTTTGGCTCCTCCCGCGACTGCGACATCCTTTTCCCCAAGCAGGCGCCGCGTCTAATCGGTGCGTTCGAGTTTGATGGCGTGTCCGCCGTGACTTTGCATCTGGACCTTGGTCAAAGTGCGGAACTAAATGGCCAGCTTATCCAAACTACCACCGCGCTCAAACATGATCTCGAAGAGGTTCCCAGTTTTGTTAAGTTTGGAGACATCTGTGTCGCCGTCATCCATCGCGCGGGCCGGGTTGGAATCCGTTTGTGGGATAACACGCGCGAAGAGCGACGCACCTTTCCGCCCCGTACCTGGCTCCCGATTGATGAAAACTATTGCATTTCCGCCCTTTACACTCCCTATCCGATGCCCATGAAATTCAAGATGTTCAATGCTTTTGGCGAATGGGAAGAAAATTATATGCACGGCTATGTCTCGTTCAACCTTCGAGGCAGAACTCACAGCCTTGATGCAAGCGATCTCAAGGACGGCGGTTTGTATATCCAGTTTACTGACCTGACAAACGGCGAAAAAACATATCCTAGGGGGCGCTATCACTACACGGAAGCCGTGCAGGAAGACGGCCGTGTCCTTCTCGACTTCAATAAATCCTTCAATCCGCCCAGCGCTTTCACGGATTTCGCCACCTGTACTTTCGCACCTAGCCAGAATCATCTCAATGTATCAGTCGAGGCGGGCGAAATGTATTCGGGAACTCATAAATAAAAAGAAGACGGTCACTTTTGACTGTGACCGCCTTCTTTTTATTATCCACTGGCCAGCTTGATCAATGCCGCTGGGACCCAAAAGTTTCCGTATCCCAAAAATCCCACCACCAGCGAAGCTAATAAAATCAAAACGCCAAACGCGATCAAATTGTGCTCACGGCGATGATGCGTCAATTGCTCGAGCTATGTGCGCGGACCTACTGCAAAGGCGCACAAGCCCATGGAGTCAATAATATCTTCTCAACCGATGATGGCATGAAACGTCACAGACATCATCAATAGTCCCAATTTAAGAACTTTTTCGATGGGACCGCCTTTGGATCTTCTCAAGTTCATAAGCACGCGCTCTTTGAGCATTCATCGTCATTTGTAAGTCCCGCCCAGAGGTCGGAAGGAAACGCATGGTCAAATCCATGGCCTAGGCAATCTGGTCATTCATCCGTAGACATTTGAATGTGATTCCGTATAACACCAGATTGAGCGAATACGGAATCAGAATGGTCATGGCCACAATTGAAAACACGCCCACGAACTGGCTAACCGCGAAGAAGGAACGCTGCACTGTGACATTAGGCGTGGGCGTCCGCCCAAAATGGAAAACGATGCTTTGAATGGGTGAGTTAGATCTTCCTGATTATAGAGTTCGCCGCCTCGTCTTGTAAGGAATGTCAATATAGCATGAAAGATCACAAAGCCAACGATGAAAATAAGTGCACGCAGAATCTCAAACAATTTAACTCCCAATCTGAAAAATATGATGAGTGCAATAATAAAAAACTGAGGGAGAAAATGCACATCCTAGAAGGCAAGCATGGAAACAAGAAAACACAAATAGAGGATGATCCAGGCGGTTGGATTGAACCACTGGATCAAAGAATTATCAAGTTTACGATAACGCCATGCAACTAACATAATTTCCTAGATGTCATACTTTTTCAGAAACGATTTGCGAAGGGCCGCTCCGCAAATTAAGCTCGCAATAACACGCTACTAAAGACCGGACTGCTTCTGCACGGCCACAGAAGCACCGACAAGCAACAGCACGAGAATCGCTGCGAAGATCAGGTTCGGACCAGCCGCAGGAAGGAATTTTCCCCGCAAGCCGCGGCGCGGCTCTAACCATTGATGAAGATATCCGAAAGAGCCGTAAAGAGAATGCCCAGAAAATTCAAAAGCATTCCCCAGGTTACGGCCGCGGCCACATCTTCATTTTGCACCGTAAAAGAATCCGGCAAGCGGGCCGAGGGCATCGCTGAAGAACCTTGGAATTACAATCCCTTGCTGCAATGCCACTTAACTCATAGACGGCACGACAAAGACTGTACCATTGAACAGCGATGAGAACACGGCGCATAATGCCGCGCCGATTGCCATCCACACCTCTTCATGCGTACCAACCTCCCAAGCCTTGTTGTCTCTGGTGAAGAAATAAACCGCGAACGCAATCAATAGGCCAAGAACAACAAATGCAAAGTGAAGCACCAACGGGGTTGATCCACTTGAAACTTAAACGGGCCGGTAATTTACCCTTGTGATAATTCACCAATTTACATAACCCGTTAAGCTTGCCCAAGTAATGGACTTGTCCCCCATCCATGAACATGACACGTTCTGGGCTCATGCGTAGGGCATCCCCAACGCGATACTCGACCACCAATAAGGTCATTCCGTCCATCGGCAAGCCCTTCCATCATATCCAACGAATCCTGCGCCCTGGCTGGACCAAGGCCTGCTAGGGGTTCATCAAGCAACAAAATGCTCGGGCGCATGGCAAGCACACCGGCCAATCCCACTTTCTGCTTTTTACCGCCCGCAAGGTTAAACGTGTCACGATCGCGCAAACCAGATATCTTCAAGAAAGCCAGCGCTTCATCCACACGCTGAATCATCTACTCACGCGGCATGCGCAGATCCTCCAAACCGAATGCAACTTTATTCAAAAACTTTCCTGCCAAGAAATTGACGTTCAGGATCCTGCAACACAGTTCCAACTTATTGCGATATTTAAGAAAACCTCCGCGAAACGGTAGATTCGCCAAAGGCTAATATCTGCTCCGAAAGCTCGCCCTTCTAACTTCCCGCAATCCGTCCATTTGCCGCGCTAATCAAGGTGGTCTTATCGCAACCGCTTGCGCCGGCCATCAACAATCTCTCTCCTTATGTTAGCACTGATAGAAATATGGCCGATTGCCATATTCTGATGTTCACGATATCGAAAGGAAAGGTTTTCTATAGTGAGAGGCGATTCGGCTATGATTTTCTATTCAACTTTGTAATGATTTCATAAGATAGTTGTTTCGATCCTATCACCAACTTTAACATTCAACGTATCCGCCGCATTACCATTAACCACCGATACAATCAAATTGCCGGTACTCCCGAGCAATGCAACGACTTCGCCTTCCGCACGTTCGCCAAAGGTATTGACCATGCCTTTGATCTCAATGCTATCGATCTTGACCATAATCTTATCTTTACGCTCAATGTCATCGCCTAAATCCTCGACGCGAATGTTCGAGGCGGCATTGCCAAAGTGGTCTATATGAATAATCTCGCCTTGCCAGCCATCGCCGATTCTTTTCGGTTGAGGGAGTTGGAGCCGCACTGGATCGATAAACTCCGTGCCGAGGTCCGAGAGAGGTGCGCCGTTTGCCAAATGAGCCGCAACCGGTGAAAAGATATCGCGTCCATGAAATACATAGCTGACATTGGGCAGCCAATATTTTGTTCGATCCAATCGAACAAATTTACAGGTCCAATTTTCTTTATCGGCGCGTTCGAGAAGAAGCGTGATGGTTCCATTATCCGGACCAACGTAAAACCAATCGCCGATCTTCGCCGCCATCGGAAGGCGTGCTGTCCCGACACCGGGATCAACCACGACCAGGTGGACTGTGCCTTTGGGAAAATAAGGAGCAGAGCGGGATAGAATCAAAGAAGCTTCGCGGACGTTTTGGGCGCCGATCATGTGACTCAAATCTGAAATCTGCGCTTGAGGGCAAATTCCCCAAATTACACCTTTCATCACGCCGACGTTTCCATCCTTAATGCCAAAGTCCGTCATCAAGGTGATGATTGCCACATTACCTCCTCAGTTAATATTATCAAGGGAGATAAACAGAATGTCAAGACACAAAATGATATCCATCTCAAGCTTTATCAGTTTAGAAGACGTGTGCCGTCAACATCTCTCGTAAAAGTGAGAAGCACAATATCTTGAACGCATGATCAATATGATGACCGGATGCACGTCTTTATATGATTTATAAAATTTGAATCATAATATAAGAATTCATTAAGTCAGTATGCATATCCTGTCAGTGGCGCATGATGCCCATCATTTCGTCAGCCAGTTTACCCGGTCACAGCCAACATCAAGATAATTCCGAAACTTTTGTAGTGTTACTAAAATTGTGCGATAATTAAGCTGTTGAGGAGTTATGTCCATTACTTATCGCCGCGGCACGCTTGACGATTCTAAGAACACTTTTGATGTCTTCCGTCAATCTATTATGAATTTGGGTGACCCTCTGGGAGTGATGCCCATCAGCGGTGGCCATGATCCGCAGGTGATGCAAAATCTTTTGGCGCGTCGAAAATCGCTCTTCGAACATCTGGCTCGTACGTCCGATAATTTTTGGGTGGCGGAACAGGATGGTAAAGTGATTGGTTTTGCGCGTTCGATCCTGCGCGATGGAGTTCGGCAATTGACCGAGTTTTTTGTTCTGCCGGAACACCAATCCGCTGGTGTTGGAAGCGAACTGCTCAGCCGCGCTTTTCCTGTAGATGGAACAAATCATCGCTTCATTCTTGCGACGATAGACGGGCGCGCGGTTCAACGTTATCTCAAAGCGAAAGTGTATCCACTTTTCCCTTGCTACACTTTTACGTGTACCGCTGAAAAAGTCAAGGTGGGTAATAACCTAACCATTGAGCGCATCACGCCCTCCGCCCAGGCAATGGGAGAATTAATCCGGATCGATAATGCAATCCTCGGCTTTCATCGTGAGGCGGAACACGCCTGGCTGTTGCAAAATCGTCAAGGTCATTTTTACAAACGCGATAAAGAGTTCGTCGGTTATGGTTATCTTGGAGAGCATAACGGACCTTTTGCCGTCGTTGGATGCCGATGATTTCCCGGCAATTCTCGCGCACGCCGAGACAGAAGCCGCGCTCAAAGGTACAGGGTTCGGTGTCGAAGTGCCGACGGTCAACCGAGTTGCAGTAGATTATCTGCTCAGCCGCGGCTATAAGTTGGAATTGTTTTTCGAGTTCTTCATGGCCGATTCGCCTTTTGGAAAATTCGAGAATTACATTCTCACCACCCCCCCTTTTTTTGTCTAAAGCTAATCAAGTTTAAATCCATTAAACGAGCGGCTTGGGGCCAAAAAACAGCATTGCCCGTTCCTTGCAAATGCCGTAAGTAATTGCTCTGGTCTTCAAATCGTCATATACTTATAGGCGGGATTCAAAATAGGTCTTCCTATCGCCAACGGCATGTCTTGTTGCTTAGAGGTAATTAACATTATGAAAACGATTCTGCGAATACGCGACAAGGCTAAAAGCCCTCAAACTTGATCGAAATGCAATTTTCGATCACAGCAATATATCTGCTCATCGGAGGGCTTTGGATTTTACTCTCCGATCGGTTCGCCGCGGCTGTATCCAAGGATATACAGACACTAACCACGATCAGTACGTACAAGGGCTGGGGCTATGTTCTTGTGACCGGCTTGCTCCTCTATTGGCTGATCCATCTCAACAACTCCCGTTTACAAAAGGAAAACGAAGAACTTCAAATCGCCAGAGAAAAATTATAAAGACATCTTCGATAATGCAAGCGTTGGCATTTATCGCTCGACGCCGGATGGCCGTCTCCTTACGGTCAACTCAGCTTTGGCATCCATGTTTGGATATACTTCACCTGATGAAATGCTTGCCAGCATCAACGATATTGGCAGCCAAGTATATAAAGACTCGACGAGACGGGATGGATATCAAAAGACAATTACCGAACAGGGGTTTATCAATGAATTCGTCAATGAAGAGCGTCGCAAGGACGGAAGCTGGATTTGGACATCTACGACCGCCCACGCTGTGAAAGACGAGGCAGGCAATATCCTTTATTACGAAGGCTTCACCACCGATGTAACCAACGAAAACAGATTGAAGAAGCACTAAGGAATAGCGAGGAAAATTACAAGCTGATGTTTGAACAAGCACCGCTTGCGATCAACATCACGCATGGTTCGGCTATTACCTATGCCAACCCGGCTTACCTCAAGATGTTCGGATTCTCCAACTTAGATGAACTGCAAAATGTTGGGCCATTAGAGTTGTTCACTCCAGAATGGCGACCGAGAATCTTAGAAAATATCCAACGCCGTGCTAAAGGACTCCCGACGTTAAACAATTACGAAGCTGAATGTCTCCGGAAGGACGGCACCAAATTCCCAATTCTGATGTACTTGACCAATGTAATGTTTTCCGCGCAGAAAGTAACCTTAGGTTTTATCCTGGATATCACCGAACGCAAACGAGCGGATCAGGCTTTGATAAATTCAGAATACAAGTATCACTCTTTAGTCGAGGAAATTCCCGTTGTTACCTATATTGCCAGCCTGGATCATAAGTCCATATACGTCAGTCCGCTAATTGAAAAGTTCATCGGATTTTCTCGAGATGAGTGGCTTGCCGATTCTGAGTTGTGGGTCAAAAGCCTGCACTCCGAGGATCGCCAGCGTGTGTTAGAAGAAAACGCAAATGCACTGACGGACGGGAGTAAATATGAAGTTGAATACCGCATGATAGCAAGGGATGGCCGGACCATCTGGATTCACGATGAAGGAAGGGTATTGTCCACATCAGCCGATTCGCCAAAGCAATTTCAAGGAATCTGGCAGGATATCACCGAGCGCAAACAGGCAGAGAATGCAATTCGCCAAGCGAGTTTATACAACCGCAGTTTGATTGAAGCCAGCCTCGACCCGCTTGTGACCATTGGCCCTGATGGCAAGATCATGGATGTCAACGCATCCACCGAGGCGGCAACCGGATTCAAACGAAAGGAATTGATCGGCACCGACTTCTCAGTTTATTTTACCGAACCCGATAAAGCTCGGATCGGATATGAGAAGTTTTCAAGCAAGGACTGCTGCGCGATTACCCATTGGAACTCAAGCATCGCGATGGACATGTGATTCCGGTGTTATACAATGCCACGGTATATTATGATGAACAAGGCAAGGTTATCGGCGTTTTCGCTGCCGCTCGTGACATCAGCTGAGCGCAATCGAACCGAAAAATCTTTACGCGAAAGCGAACGTCAATTGCAAGCATTGGTGACTTCGCTGGACGATATTGTCTTCGAGGTGGATGCACAGGGAACCTATCGCAATGTTTGGACGGCAAATGAAAGCCTGCTGGCCCAGCCGAAATCCAAATTGATTGGACAGCGGATCAGAGATGTTTTGCCAAAAGCAACTGCCGCACCATTGGAGGAATCCGTCCTGCACACATTGAATAACAATAAAGTTGAAGAGGTTGAATACCCACTCGATCTGCCAAACGGCAGACATTGGTTTCTTGCACGAATTAGTCCAATCCGTTCCCTACAAGGCTCCGAAAAAACGGTCTCCATGCTCGTGCGCGATATCACCGAGCACAAGCAGGCAGAACAAGCTATACTCGGAAAGCGAACAAAGATTCCGCACATTCATCGAGCAATCCGTTGACGGCGCGGTTCTGATTGACGAGCAGGAAAAGATCATCGAATGGAATCCTGCGCAGGAAAAAATCACCGGCATCCCGAAGGCGCAAGCGATAGGTTCCTCTTTCGCCGAAATCCAATATAAATTATTGCCGCCAAGCCACCGCAGCCCAAACCAGCATCAAAGTATCTCAAAGATGCCATGCAAAACGCTTTCCAAAGCGGCAAATCAACTCAATTCGACAAGCCAGTTGCAGTCGAGATACGAACCGCGACCGGAGAACAAAAATTTCTCATGCAGAACGCTTTCCCGATCAAAACGGAACGCGGATTCCGCATCGGCTACGTTATTCATGAAGTTACAGAGAGCATACAAGCGGAAAAAACCATCCGCCAGCGATTGACAGAATTGGAATTGGTCTACAAGAACGGTTTGGAGCTGGGTCGAATCCTCGAGCCGGAACAGATCGCCCAAAAAATCATAGACCAAATGGAAAAGAATTTGAACTGGCATCATAGCGCCGTCCGTCTTTATGACCCAGAATCTCAAACTTTGAAAATCATTGGCTTTAATGTGCCGGGCTTGGAGAATGAAATAGATCGTGAAGGACTGGAAGGACATTTCAATAGTCTGATTCAGAAGTTAGGCGACGGCTTATCCGGCTGGGCCGTTCAACGCGGTCAAACGCTTCGCATCGGCGACTTGAAGCACGATCCCCATTATGTGGAAACTTTCCCAGGCCTGAATTCGGGCCTCTATGTTCCTATAAATACCGATAACCGCATCATCGGTGTGATCAGCGTGGAGAACGAATTGCCCAATGCTTTCAGCGAATCAGATGAACGGCTGGTGGGCACGCTGGCCAATCAAGCCGCGATTGCCCTTGAAAACAGCCGCCTCCATAACGAAACCCAGCAACAGTTGAATCGATTAAGAGCCTTGCATTCCATTGACCTGGCCATTACAAACAGCCTCGACTTGAACGTTACGCTCGATGTCCTGCTCAACCAAGTCATTCAACAGCTGCATGTGGACGCCGCCGTCATCTTCTTGAAGGAAGCCAACATCAACGACTTGAAATATGTAATGAGCAAGGGTTTCCATACCCATCTCCTTGAGAATGTCAGACCGGATCAACTTTTGAATGAAAGCCATGCCGGACGCAGCAATCATGGAACGCCGCGCAATCGAAGCGCAAGCGCCGCTGGAAGGCCGTCTTAAAGAAATCTGGATGGCGGAAGGTTTCCATTCCACTTTATGCCATTCCGCTCTTGTCAAAAGGCGAACCGAAAGGCGTGATGGAAGTTTTCTCCCGTTCTGCAGATCAAGCAATCGCAAAGGACCAGATGAGTTTCCTCGAAACACTGGCCGGTCAAGCGGCAATTGCGATTGAAAACCTTCACCTGTTCGATGGATTGCAAAGATCCAATATGGAACTGGCGATTGCCTACGATGCCACCATCGAAGGCTGGTCGCGCGCCATGGATTTGCGCGACAAAGAAACCGAAGGCCACACGAAACGCGTGGTGGATATGACGCTGAAGCTGGCTGCTGATTTCGATTTCTCCGGTGAGATGCTGATGCATATTCGACACGGAGCGTTACTGCATGATATCGGCAAGCTGGGTGTTCCGGATAATATCCTGCTCAAGCCCGATAAATTAACCGACGAAGAATGGGTCTTGATGAAAAAGCATCCCACCTTCGCGTTCGAAATGCTCTGCCCCAATTCAATATCTAAACCGGGCAATCAATATTCCATACTGCCATCACGAAAAATGGGATGGCACGGGTTATCCGCGCGGCCTGAGCGGCGAGCAAATTCCGCTGGAGGCACGCATCTTTACCGTCGTGGATGTTTGGGATGCCATTACCAGTGACCGTCCTTATCGCAAAGCGTGGACGCAATGAAAAAGCAATGGAACATATACGCTCGCTGGCAGGCACCCACTTCGATCCCCGTATCGTGGAACGATTTCTGGAATTGAAGAAAGAAGAAAGCCGACTACAGCAGAAGTACGCAAAAGGTTAGGAAAATCGTCACGTCAAACACGAGACGCCCCGCTTTGACGATTGTGATTTCCTACGCTATACTATATTGGTCAAATGTTGTTTGGTCTGCAAGTTGGATATAGCCCCATCGACCAACGGACCATAAGACTATCCGACCAGAAACAGGAGGCTTCGATATGGCTTTCAAACTTACCTATGCAACTATGCACAATCCGCCCGAAGAACTGCATCAGGGCTTCGATCAGGCAGTCGCTACCCTCAAGCAGAATCTCGGCAAGGAATGTAGCATGATCATCGACAACCAGGATGTGTTTGCCGATGAGAAATGGGATGACCACTCCCCCGTCAACACAGATTGGGTGCTGGCCAAGATGCAAAAAGGCAACGCCAGACATGCTCATCAAGCGATTGAGTCGGCTCGCCGGGCTTTCCCAAGGTGGAGTCACACGCCCTGGCAGGAACGCATCAAACTCGTTCGCAAGGTGGCGGCATTACTGGAAAAGCGACTCTACAACTTGGGCGCGGCGATGGCACTCGAAGTCGGAAAGAACCGCATGGAGTGTCTCGGCGATGTGCAGGAAACTGCTGACCACATGTATTATGCCGCAAAGTTGATGGAGCAAAACAGGGGCTTTGTCAAATCGATGGGCAAAGACCCGCTTGTCGGTTACGATGCAACGAACGTTTCTGTCACTTCGACCGTATGGCGTCTGGCTCGTCATCAGTCCATTCAATTTCCCGTTCGCGTTGACTGGCGCCCCAACGGGCGCGGCACTGGTTACAGGCAATACCGTTGTAATCAAGCCCGCCACTGATACAGCATGGGTCGTCCGCTTATATGCAGAAATATTCCGCGATGCGGGTTTCCCTGATGGCGTCGTCAATTTCGTCACCGGTCCCGGCTCCACACTTGGACAAGCGCTGGTGGATAGCAGTGAAGTTGATGGTGCGACATTCACCGGTT
This sequence comes from uncultured Chloroflexia bacterium, assembly GCA_963752775.1. Taxonomy (GTDB): domain Bacteria; phylum Chloroflexota; class Anaerolineae; order Anaerolineales; family Villigracilaceae; genus Fen-1038. The sequence goes on along the minus strand of CAVVZL010000002.1, from coordinate 14,962 downwards.
CATTTGATGTCGGCATGAAACTATACCGGGATTTCGCCCAACGCAACTATGTCCGCCCTGTGATTTTGGAATTGGGTGGCAAGAATCCTGCCATTGTTTCGCGCCACGCGAATCTGGAAGATGCTGCAACCGGTATTATGCGGTCCGCATTTGGCTTGCAGGGACAGAAATGCTCGGCGGCTTCGCGCGTGATCGTCGAAGAGCCGGTTTACGATGAGTTCATTTCATTGTTAAAAGATAAAACGGATAAGCTCGTGATCGGCGATCCGACCGAACGCGCCACGTTCCTCGGTCCGGTCATCAATCAAAACTCTTACAACGACTTCAAGAATTTCACCGAAGAGATCAGCCAAGGCGGCGGAAAATTCCTCACTGGCGGGCATGTTAAAACCGGCGGCATGTTCGACAAGGGTTATTTCTGCGAACCGACGTTGGTTACTGATTTGCCATATGAGCATCGCTTGTGGCAATATGAAATGTTCCTTCCCATCACGACCATCGGCAAAGTCAGTGATCTCGATCAAGCCATGAAGATTGCGAACAATGTTAATTACGGTCTAACTGCCGGCTTCTATGGAACGGAAAAAGAAGCAGCTTGGTTCTTTGATAACATCGAAGCAGGCGTGACGTACGCCAATCGTCCACAAGGCGCGACGACCGGCGCATGGCCCGGTTTCCAGCCATTTGGCGGTTGGAAAGGTTCCGGCGCAACCGGCAAGAATGGTGGTGGCTTGTATTACATTCAACTCTACATGCACGAGCAAATCCAAACGCTCATCAAACAAGCAAAGGAAAAAACAAAATCTAAAAAGGCCCCTGTTAAAAAGCCAATTAAGAAAGTTGCCAAGACATCATCCTCGAAGAAGAAAGCAGTTGCCAAAAAATCAGCGCGCCGTAGGTAAAATTTCTTCACCCCTTCCCCACTAGGGGAAGGGGTTTTTCTTTACTTATCGCTTTTCCAAAACCAGAGTAAACCATGGTTAATGAATTCCTGATCCGCATGGGTTCTTTCTTTACCATTATTGGCATCGGCCTGATGGTATTGTTCGCGATTACATATTTTGGCAACGCGCCGGATTTCAAGTATTTCTTCCTGGGCCTCATTAGCATTTTTGTCGGCTGGCGGCTATCACGACGTAAAGCGCCTCCGGCACCAAGCGGACGTTTTGCAACTATTCGAAGGATGCGCGAGGGTTCCAAAAAAAGCAAAGGGGAAGAAAAAAAGGAATAATATGTCTAAACTCATCTCACTTTCGGAAGCAATTGCAAAATATGTGAACGATGGCGATACAGTTTACGCGGCGGGATTTACGCACTTAATTCCTTTTGCCGCCGGGCACGAAATCATCCGCCAACACAAACGGGACCTCGTGCTGGCGCGCGCGACACCGGATTTGATCTACGACCAAATGGTCGCGGCAGGCTGCGCGCGTAAAGTGATTTTCTCCTACATGGGTAACCCCGGCGTCGGTTCGCTCCGCATTATACGCGGTGCAATTGAACAAGGCAAACTAGAATGGGAAGAATATTCCCATTTCGGGATGATCACCCGCTTGCAGGCGGGCGCTTCAGGCTTGCCGTTCCTACCGATGAATCAAACTGCTGCAATTGATCTTGAAAAAGCCAATTCAAATATTAAACGAATTCCCGACCCGTATGGGGGTAAAGCTGTAATTGTCGTTTCGGCCTTGAATCCGGATGTTGCCATTGTTCATGTTCAACGCGCAGACAAAGAGGGCAATGCGCATCTTTGGGGAATCATTGGTGAGCAAAAAGAAGCCGCGTTCGCCGCGCGGAAAGTCATCCTGACCACGGAAGAAATCGTGGATGAATCTGTGATCCGGTCCGACCCGAACCGCACGTTGATTCCATCTATCGTGGTGGACGCGGTTTGCTATGCTCCCTTCTCGTGTCATCCATCCTACGCGCAGGGATATTACGACCGCGACAATGAGTTTTATTTGCAATGGGACAAGACCAGCGAGTTGGCGGATATAGTAAAAGATTATCTGGATGAATGGGTTTACGGTGTCAAAGACCGCGAAGAATATTGGCAGAAACTTGGCGAAGAGACTCACAATCGATTGCAAATCAAGCCGAGATATAGTGAAACAGATCAATTACGGGGAATATTGATTTATGATTCCGTTTGTTGACTTACGGCGGCAACGGCACGCCGCTTCTTTTCCTTCACGCCAATGGTTACCCACCGAATTGTTATCAACCACTGCTTGAACGGTTTGCGACATACTATCAAACCTTTGGGATGCTGTTGAGGCCGCTTTGGCAAGATTCAAAACCAGAAGAGATTCAAGATTGGAAGCCTTTCAGCGAAGATTTGATTCAACTGCTGGATGAAAGAAAACTGGATTCGGTGATTGGCATCGGTCATTCCATGGGCGCAATCGTCACCTTGCGCGCCGCGCTCAAAGAACCAAATCGCTTTCGTGCGCTGATATTGTTCGATCCGGTTTTATTTCCACGTTATTACATGAGTGAATGGAATTTGATGCGCTTAGCAGGATTAGGCTATCGAGTTCATCCGCTAATAAAAGGCACACTCAAACGCCGCCGCGAATTTGATGATCTGGAAAAAATCTTCGCGGGGTATCGCCGCCGCGAAGTCTTCCGCTTCTTCTCCGACGAACAATTTGTGCGCGCTCATCAAAGGCATGACCAAGCCGAAAGCCAACGGCGGTTTTGAATTGGTTTATAGTCCTGGATGGGAAGCGCGGATTTATTACACCGGCATTTGGAATGATTGGGATTTATGGCAAAACATTCATCTTCTCGAAATTCCAACGCTAATCATTCGCGGCGCAGAGACGGATACATTTTGGGAATCCACGGCTCGCAGTGTCGAGAAAAAGAATCGGAAAATCAAAATCGTCTCATTGGAAAAGTCCACGCATCTTTTGCCATTGGAAAAGCCAAACGAAGTTTTCGAGATCACAGAATCTTTTTTGAAGGAAGTTCTATGACTGAATTAAATTATTCATCTGCTGAACTGATGATTATCAACGCCGCCCGCTTATTGCGCGATGGTGACGTGGTTTTTGTCGGCGTGGGACAACCCAACCTCGCCTGCAATCTCGCCAAACGAACTGACGCCGCCGAACCTCGTCATGATCTATGAAGCGGGCGTGATCGGCGCGGAGCCAGCGCGCTTACCGTTATCCATCGGCGATCCGACTTTGGTCAGCGGCGCGTTGTCGGTGGTCAGCATGTACGATATTTTCACGCTCTATCTTCAGCGTGGCAATGTGGACGTCGGCTTTATGGGCGGCGCACAGATTGATAAATATGGCAACATCAATGCCACGGTGATCGGCAAAGATTATTTGCATCCGAAGACCCGCTTGCCGGGTTCGGGCGGATCGCAGGAGATCGCGGCTTGGGCAAATCGTTGTTATCTGATGACGCCGCATCAAAAGCGCCGCTTCCCTGAAAAGGTTGACTTCGTGACCTCGGCTGGATATTTGAATGGACGCAAAGAACGCGAAGCCAGTGGTGTGCGCGGCGCGGGAATGCTGGCTGTAGTCACTGACATCGGAATGATGGAACCTGATGAAAATGGCGAACTCATCCTGATTGCGCTTCATCCAAACCGAACAGCGCAAGAAGCAAAAGAAAATACTGGCTGGGATTTGAAAGTTGCTTCAAAATTGAAGACGACCGAGCTTGCCACTGAAAAAGAACTTAATATTCTGCGTAACGAATTAGACCCGAAGGGGATTTATCTCAAAGGAAGTTAATTTGCCAAATCCAATCAATTCCTCTCTCATCGCTCACTCTTCGCTACCATCTTCATCTCCTCTTCCGAGCCGCGTCTGCGCGCGGGGTGGCGACTGTTCATACAAACGATTCTACTGATTGGCCTTGTGATTATTGTAGGTTGCTTATTTTCGTTGAAGCCAATCGTTGATTGAAAATACGGCTTCGCGAGATTGAAGAATTGCTTGTATTCGTCGGTTCAATCTACATTGCGCGTCGGTTTCTTGATAAACGTTCATTTGTCAGCCTGGGTTTCAAGCTAGATAAATTCGTGCTCCATGACATCTTGGCGGGCATTGTCATAACATTTGTTTTGCTAGGTTTGATATTTGTATTCTTACAAACATTGGGTTGGCTTCAGTTTAAATCATTTGCCTGGAATATCAATTCATGGCAGGTAATCTTATCCCAAACTCTACCGTATCTCATGGTCTTCGTTCTCGTCGGCTTCAATGAGGAACTTCTCTATCGGGGTTATTATCTTCAAACGCTTACCAGCGGCAGGAATTTATTTTGGGGTTTGATCCTTTCCTCCACGATCTTCGGAATAGAACATCTCAGCAATCCCAATGCCACATGGGTTGGTGCCGTCGGTGACGGCCTGCTCGGGCTATTTTTTGCGTATGGCTACATTCGCACGAAACAACTCTGGCTCTCGATCGGTCTCCACATAGGTTGGAATTTCTTTGATAGCACCGTCTTTGGCTTCCCAGTAAGTGGCTGGAGTATTTATTCCTTCATCCATATCAACTTATCCGGCCCGGAAATCTGGACAGGCGGCGCATTCGGAACTGAAGCCGGATTGATCATTCTTCCTGTCCTTATATTGGGTACAATCCTAGTTTATCTTTACACCCGTCAACGGCTCACCCCAGATAAAGCCAATGACTCATAATCCCCATTCCCAGCTCCTGCTAAACGCTCATTCCTCGCCACCATCTTCATCTCCCCTTCTGAACCGCGTCTGCGCGCGGGCTGGCGGCTATTGATACAAACCATCCTGCTTATTATCCTAAGCGCGCGTAGCAGGACTTATTTTTTATTTCATGTCACCGTCTCTTATACTTTCTTCCAACCTGCTGATTGGCGAATTGGCAGAGTTATTTGCTTTTGCTGGCTCAATCTATATCGCGCGCCGATTCCTCGATATGCGTTCCTTCATCAGTCTTGGACTTAAAATAGATAAGCATGCCATGCTTGATATGCTCGCCGGCATCGTTATCACCTTCGTTATGATGGGCGCGATATTTATCGCGATGCAGGCACTTGGCTGGCTCAATTTCGAATCATTTGCATGGAAAACTGATCCTGCGGCAATAGTCATCGCGCAAGTCATCCTGTTCTTTTTCATTTTTGTTTTGGTTGGTTTCAACGAAGAACTTCTTTTTCGCGGTTATCTCCTCCAAACAATTATCGGCGGATTAAATTTGTTCTGGGGACTTTTCATCTCATCGATTATCTTTGGCGGCTTGCATCTAGGCAATCCGAACGCGACCTGGGTCAGCGCGGCGGGCATATTCTTCGCCGGACTCTTTTTCGCCTACGCATATATCCGCACAAAACAACTTTGGCTTCCAATCGGTATTCATATCGGATGGAATTTCTTTGAAGGTGTGGTATTCGGATTTCCAGTCAGTGGCTTAACCATTTATCCGCTGATGGACATAAAGGTATCTGGGCCTGTTGCCTGGACTGGCAGTGCATTCGGACCTGAAGCTGGACTGATCGTGCTTCCTGCCCTAGCGTTGGGCTCGATCCTAATCAACCTTTATACACGCTTACGCCGTGAGTCATGATTTCCTCCATCCGTGTTGTAATTTTCGATCTCGGCGGCACACTCATTTACGATAAAGATCCCTGGCCACAGATTTTTTATCGTGCCGATTTGGCTTTACTCGAAGCCTTGCAAAACGCTGGATTGCATATTGAGCCATCCACATTCTTTCACGGTCATCGCGGACTTCTCAGTCTATACTATGATCGGCGCGGGGATGATATTGAAGAAGAAACGACCGCGGTTTTGCTCAAGCAATTGCTCAAGGAACAAGGCAATTTGAATATCAGCAATGAATTTATTGCCACAACTTTACGTGACGTGTATGCAATTACTCAAACCAATTGGTTCCCCGAAGAAGATGCCATCCCAACGTTGCAGACTTTGAAAGAGCGCGGCTTCCAGCTTGGCTTGATTTCAAACGCGGCAGACGATGAGAACACACAAACCTTGATTGATAAAGGCGGCTTTCGCCCGTACCTTGAATTTATTGTCTCTTCCGCCGCTTTTGGAAAACGGAAACCGCATCCGGCCATCTTTCAAGCCGCGCTGGATTACTTTCACGTCAAAGCAAAGCAAGCTATGATGGTTGGAGATTTAATGGAAACGGATATATTGGGTGCACATCAGGTTGGGATGAAAAGCATTCGGATCACGCGCCGCGCTATCAAAACAGCAACCCGCGTTCATGTCCTGCCCGACGCGACGGTTTCCGCCCTCAGCGATATTCCTCCGCTTTTATCTGCATGATACAATCCTTCTAACCAATATATTTGCGGTTCTTGTGTTTGTAGAGATTTTCTTATATACTTAGAAAAATCAAAGCAAGGAGGACGCTATGAATAATCTGGATGCAATACTTGAAGTCGCGATCGGAATGGTATTTGTGTGGCTTGTGCTCAGTGTGGCGGCCATGCAATTCCAAGAATGGATCAGCAGTGCATTTGCCTGGCGTGCGAAGTTTCTGGAAAAGGCCATCCGCAACATGCTGGGCAGTGATCAGCTTGTGAACGAGTTTTACAATCATCCACTTATTCTCTCTCTCAGCGAGCCCGGCAAAAACCCAGGACAATATCGCCGCCCTTCCTACATCCCTGCCAACAAATTTTCCGCCGTTATGATGGATATTCTAACCAACCGCGGCAAGGACAGTGGTGATCAAGCTGCCGGGACATTAACACAGAATGAAATCGCCGCGAATGTCCAGGTTGTCAAGCAGGATAATCCGGGATTGGAGAAAATCATAGATCATTTATTTCCACACATTACAGATCAAAGTATGAGTGCGGATCAGAGTGATGGCTCTGGCCCGCCTCAATTCAGAGGTTTGGTTCAATGATGGCATGGACCGTGTGGCCGGCTGGTACAAGCGACATAATAGTATATGGTCCTTTTTCATTGCCCTAATTCTGGCATTCGCACTTAACGTGGACAGCCTTCAAATTGCGAACAAGCTCTGGGCTGAGCCAACTTTACGTCAGGTTGTAGCAGCACAAGCATCTTCTGCACCGAGCGCTACCAGCACCAGCACCAGCGCCTCATCACCGCTTCAAGTTCCCACTTACCTTAACAGTTTATCCATTCCAGTCGGCTGGGCTACAGAGCCGGTAACGGATTACAAATCGTGTGGCTTTGTAATCGGACAAAACACACCACCTGGTTACGTAAGCCAAAATGATTTGGGCCAAATCCAATGCAACGAGTTTGCGAATCTTCCGAATCTGAATAATTTGGGCGGATGGCTTTCAAAATTAATTGGTCTGCTGATTACTGCCTTGGCTGGCGCTCAAGGTTCTCCGTTCTGGTTTGATGTATTAAAGAAGTTGGTCAACATCCGCGGTTCAGGTGGCACACCGACAGTTACACCTGCCGCCGCTCCAACCGCCCCAACGCCTGCTCCCGTTTCGACGGCAGCACCAAGCACCAACGGGCCAGTAGGATAGTAGCTTTACATTAATTAGCATCAAAAGGGCGCGGTGGACGCGCCCTTTTGATTCGTCGCAGTGTACATGTATAATCGTCATCGCCTCGAAACGGTTGAGAACAGGGCCTCGCGACAAAATATTGATACATCATTTCAAATCCAGATACTTCCAGATCTGGACTGCATTTTGGAATTAGAATATCTGTGTCTTTACTCGATTGAAGATAAATAGAGGAAATCTTGTCAAAAGATGAAATCCTAAAAGCAGGGATCGCTGCTGCGAAATCAGGTAATTTTGTACAAGCGACAGCGCTGTTTGCACAGGTGGTCGAAATCGATCCATCCTCCGAACAAGGATGGCTTGGGTTGGGATTTTGCGTTTCCGCACCCGAGCAGCGTGAATATTGTTTTCGCCGCGTGTTGGCGCTTAACCCAAATAATCGTGAAGCCAGGCAACAATTGGCGCGGTTGTCAAAACCAAATTTGGTTCCTGCAAGCGCGGGCCAAGGAATCCACTTCTGCTGAAGCCATCGCCCCCGTAAACCGAACAGAATCTGCCGCACCGCCATCAGCGCCGATTGCAATCCTCGAACAGGAACTTTATCCGGTCAAGCAAGAATTGCCACATTGCGCGTGCTGCTCAAACATCATCAAAAGTTACCCGACAAAACCAAGCCGTCGGACGAAAGAAGAAATCGAACGCAGCGCTGATTGTCACGCTAATATTGGTTTCTGTGCCAATCCTAATCTTATGTGGTTTGGGCATCGGGTATGGTTTTTCATATTTGAACACGCACTCAGCTCTCGCAGCTGAACCAGCCTCCGCTCCCCACCCAATCTCTCACCCAATCGAATACTCGAACTCCTGTTATTTCAATCGCCACTTCCAACCCAACTCCTCAACCCATCTACACCCATTCCAAGCCCGATACCAACGAATGTTTACACCCCGAGATTCGAAAGCACGACCTGCCAATTCACTGCACCTACCGCAGCAGACGTAAACTGCGGATATCTGATCGTGCCTGAGGACCGCACAGGCGATCCATCTCACACAATCAAGTTGGCTGTTGCTATTTATCACAGCCGAAGTCAAAGCCCGGCAGAGCCGGTTGTTTTCCTGCAGGGAGGTCCGGGAGCGGAAGCGGTTAAGTTGAGCGCTGATGCTTATAGCGTTCTTGTAGCTCCATTTCTTTCAAAACGTGATTTTATTGTTTTTGATCAACGCGGTACGGGATTATCTGAACCTGCTCTCAATTGCGATGATTTGACAAAGCTGTATTCACAGGACGTGCATGGACTGATACCGGCTTCGACCCGCAACTTGGTATATTCCAATGCAATCCTTTCGTGCAACGGATTATTGCAAGCGCAGGGAATAAATCTGAAGGCCTATACGACTGTAGAAAGTGCGGCGGACGTACGGGATCTTCTCGCCGCATTGAAATATCCAAAAGCTGATCTGTATGGCGCGTCGTATGGGACGCGGCTGGCGCAGGTTGTTATGCGGGATTATCCCAACATCGTAAATAGCGCCATATTGGACTCTGTCGTTCCGGTAGATACAAGTCTTTTCAGCAACTATTCCAATTCGATTGAATCAGGATTGAAGACATTGTTCATCGATTGTACGATTGACCCACAATGCAACGCCGCCTATCCCAACCTAGAAACCACGTTTTGGGATTTAGTGAAAAAGCTGGACGCAAATCCCGTCACCGTAACGAGTTCCAATTATCCAAGTGGGACAATCACTCAAACTGTAACGGGTGAAACGGTGCTGAACGTGATTCTGGGTTCGATAAAAGAATCCCAGTATATTGCTACTGCACCACAATCCATTTTCCGCTTTAAGAACGGCGACTATTCCACATTGGTGCTAGAGCAGTCGTCGCTGCCCTATGAGTTCAATGGTATTAGCCCCGGCTTATTCATTAACATGACATGCCATGAACAAGTACTGTCAACCACACCAGAGAAAGTCCAGACCGATGCACATCTCCAGATCATCGAGGATTACGCGTGGCTTCCATTTTATGGAAATATTGAGGATATATTCAAGACCTGCAATTCTTGGGGAGCTACCGCTCCAGAATATGGCGAAGATAATCCGACGGTCAGCGCTATTCCTTCATTAATAATCACTGGCTCATTCGACCCGACCACACCGCCCATGTATGCAACGCAGGTTGCAGCACATTTGAGTCATAGTTATTATTTTGAGTTTCCAAATCTCGGACACACGCCGACTGCCACTGATTCTTCTGGCTGTGCTACGGATATTATGCTGCAATTTCTCGACAATCCCTCTAGCGAACCCGACCGCTCCTGCCTGAATAAATTAAAGAATCCTGTTTTTATTGTCCCTTATACGGGCGACTCCCCCATTGGCGCTAAGAACCGTGAACTCTCATGGAATCAATATTGATGTTCCCAAAGATTGGCAGTTGGACACCGGGGGATTTTACGAACGAGACAACTCGCCATTTGATACTACTACGGTGGGTCTCCTGAAAGTTTCCGGTAGTACCAGCAATATCCAGAAATTATTTTCATTACAAGCATATGGCTATCAAGGGCTTGACAGTCCGCTGACCCCGGCCGGTCAACGGCATGCGAATGGATTTAACTGGAATCTCTATACCTCTTCATCGTACGGCCGCCCGGTGGACATCGCCATGGTTGACGATGGCAGTTCGTCTCTCGTGATTGTGCAATTCTGCAACCAGGACGAACACGATGCTCTTTATCGAACCGTGTTTTTGCCGATGGTCGATTCAGCCAACTAATCTCAGGGACTCCGCGTCTTGATCGTGAAGGTTTCCGAGTTTTGAAAAGAGTCAATATATTTTTCTGCGTGCTATAATCATTTCATGTCCGACCTCTTTGATCATGCCATGCAGGAACGCATGAAAACCGAAGCACCGCTCGCGGCGCGTATGCGCCCGCGTACGTTGGAAGAATATGTTGGTCAAGAACATATCATTGGTGAAGGAAAACTTCTTCGACGCGCCATCGAAGCCGACAAGCTTTTTTCGTCTATCATTTTATGGGGGCCACCAGGCACAGGCAAAACCACACTAGCACAAGTTATCGCAAATTCAACCAAGAGTCATTTTGTTACCATCTCCGCCATTCTCGCTGGCAAGGCTGATTTGCGTGTCATCGTTGAAGAAGCCCTCGAACGCAGACGCATGAGCAATGAAAAGACAATTCTTTTTGTAGACGAGGTCCATCGCTGGAACAAGGCCCAGCAGGATGCACTCCTGCCCCACGTCGAGAACGGAACCGTGACGCTAATTGGCGCAACGACCGAGAATCCATATTTCGAAGTCATCAGCGCGCTGATCTCGCGTTCGCGCGTTTTTCAATTGCGAAGTTTGAATCAAGACGAGACCGGCATCCTGATTGATCGTGCATTAACGGATAAGGAGCGCGGCTACGGTAATAAGCGTGTCGTTCTCGACCCAGAGGCGCGTTCCATTTAATTGAAGTTGCCGGCGGCGACGCGCGCAACGCGTTAAACGCGCTTGAACTCGCAGTGGAGTCAACTGCGACAAACAAGGAAGGCATAATTCATATCACTCTGGATGTCGCGCAGGAATTGATCCAACGCCGTGCAGTGCTGTACGATAAAGACGGCGACGCACATTATGATACGATTTCAGCGCTTCATCAAGTCCGTACGCGGCTCCGACCCTGATGCAGCGTTCTACTGGCTGGCGAAAATGCTGTACGCTGGCGAAGACCCACGCTTCATCATTCGGCGATTGATCATTTTGGCCGGGGAAGATATTGGCCTCGCCGATCCGATGGGAATTGTTGTTGCGTCTTCCGCCGCGCAAGCCTTTGATTATATTGGCTTACCCGAAGGCGTTTATCCCATCGTCGAAGCGACGCTTTATCTTGCGACCGCGCCGAAATCCAACAGCGCGGGCGCATACTTCAAGGCCATGCAACGCATCGAAGAGGAAGGTCAAATCTCCGTGCCGCGCCATCTGATGGATGGCAACCGCGATGCCGAAGCGCTTGGACATGGAAAAGATTATATTTATCCGCACGAGCATGAAGGGCATTTTGTTCCGCAACAATATTTACCGAAGCGATTGCTTGGAACCTATTTCTATTCACCATCACAAGAGGGCTATGAAGCGCAAGTCACCGCTCGCCTGGAGATATGGCGTGAGGCGCAACGCAAAGCACTTGGAATTACAGAATTCGAAAATATTCCTGATATGAGCGAAGAAAAAATTCAAGAGATGAAACGGAAAATCAAATAACCATGCCCTTATTATTACTGATTCGTCACGGCGAAAACGACTACACTAAAAAGCATAAACTTGCGGGACACTTACCCAATGTCCATCTCAACGAACATGGACAGAAACAAGCAAAGGATTTGGCTGAGGCACTTAAAGATGTTCCGCTTAAAGCAATCTACTCAAGTCCGCTGGAGCGCGCAATGGAAACTGCGACTTCCATTGGGGAAGCGTGCGGTTTGAAAGTTATTCAAGAAAGCGGATTAATAGAAACCAATGTCGGCAAATGGCAAGGACGTTCACTTGCCGCACTCCGCTTGACCAAGCAATGGAAAGTTGTCCAGCACGCGCCATCCCGACGCCCAATTTCCGGAAGGGGAAACGTTTTATGAATGCCAAGCACGCGTTGTCAGCGCATTGGATAAAATTTGCGCCGCGCATAAACCCCGCGATATCATTGCCTGTGTCTTTCATGCCGATCCGATCAAACTAGCTGTGGCTCATTATCTCGGCTTGCCGCTAGACAATTTTCAAAGACTTGGGTGTGACACAGCATCCATTTCCGCACTATATGTGGGTGAAATGGGTGCGAATTTATTGAAGTTGAACCAAAGACCTCCCCTTGATTTTTTACCTCGGCAAAATAACAAGAAATAATGGCGAAACTCAAACTCGACCTGCACGACATTTACAACCGCGGCGACCAGATCGAGGCGGAACTGAATCGCGTTGTGGAAGAAGCCATTGAAAAGAAAATCGAGCTGGTAGAGATCATTCCAGGTAAAGGCAGTGGCCAACTCAAGAAAAAGGTTTTGCGCTTTCTGAATCAGAGCCACATCAAAAAGTTATATCACCGCTTGGAAAAGGATGATAAAAACTTCGGAAGAATATTCATTCACTTCAAGTTTTGAAGAGAATAATAACGGGCGATCCAATGGATCGCCCGTTATTATTTATTATGAATGCAGAGGCATGCTTGTATAAAGCGCGATCATGTTTCCCGTGGGATCTTTGAAAACGCCCCACCAGCCAATACCGGGAATTCTCGCTTCTCTCTCGCACGATCTTTGCACCCAGCGATTTGGATTTCTTCAAGTCGGCTTCGATATTGTCGCTGTCGATATGGATTAATATATCACCGGCCTTAGTGTTTTCACCGATTGCGCTGAAACCGCCGCCCGGCCCTTCCAGCGCCATTTTCTGATCGGTCAAGTCCCCTTTTTGTGCTTGACTCGAAACCCACACGTAAGCAATCGTGACTCGTTCGCCTTTGAATTCCACCTGGAGCAGTGTGTTCAATTGTTCTTGGGTGTGCCGTCGCCGATTCCCAGGAGTTGGAGAGGCTGCTTTGAGCAGCCCTTCTCGATCCCAGCGCCGCAGTGTCTTGACCGACACTCCGGCTAACTTTGCAAATTCAGCTGCTTTATAGGTGCTCACCTAGCGTTTTATAACCCATCTATAAACACTTGGTATCTATCTTCAATAAGCTCCTTATAATACCGGATAGATTCTTCGTGATTGCGCGTTGGGATTTCTATGTGGACAACGTTTCGTTTGGTCATAATTATTCTCCTTTTTCTAAAGTTGGATAACGATGACTGGTGTACTTGTTTACCGTCGTGCCACAGGCACAACAGGTGCTTGAGGTTGATAAGGAAAGGCTGATGCAAGTGGTGGCGGTGCAGTGCCCACTCGCTGAAGCTGGACAAGATAATCCAAGATCGGAATGGAATGTTGATGGCAGGTTACCAACACACTCGACAAGATGGCATGGGTCTCCGCTCCCGGCTTAGTGCGGTTACATCCATTGGTTTTCCGGGTAATCACCGCCGGTCGGATCATGCGTTCCGCTTGGTTGTTGGTGGCATCCAAGCCGTCCACGTACAGAAAGCGCAACAAGTGAGGACGGTGCTTCCGCAACCGCTTGGCAAAGCGGGCATTGTCAGGATCGGTAAAGTGACGTCGATCGGCAATCAAAGTATCAAGGCGAGTTTCCACACTTCGGGCTCGATTGGCAAAGGTGAAAGGATCCAGGTTTGGCTTCTCGGTTTTCAGCCGCAGGGCGTCTTGCAACAAAGTGGTCATCTGCCGCGCAAACTGCAGCGCTCGACCCGTTTTGCTCTCCCGCATGTCCTTCAAGTCTCCCAGCAAATGACCGATACATTTCTGTTTCAGCCAATTGCGCAAGCGTTGTTCATCATAGGCCAAGAAGCCATCCGAGGCCAGAATCCCTTTGAACTGCTCGCCCAGAATATCGATCACTACGTCGCTCGAGCGGTTGGCGCGAATATCGTAAACCGTAATCTCATGATTCGTGAACACCCAGAGCCAGGCCGACAGCGTTCCAATTCTCCAGCCCGTTTCATCTGCGTGAACCACACTGCATTGGCGGATCAACTCGATCAATCGTTCATACACGGGTCGGGCTGTGCAGGCCAGTTTCTGATCGGCCCGACACCACCCACTTCGGCTAACCTGCAGACCAAAACTATCGTTCAGCACTTCACTCACTTTGCCGTACGAGACACCCAAGCGATGCTTGAGGTCTGCCGCCAAGGCTTTCGCACGCGGACCCACCACGACCGTCCCCGCAACTCCTGCTGCTTCCGAGATCTGATCCGGGTGCCACGATCTGAACTCGTTTCCGACAATGGCCGCAGTAGCCGCTATAGGTCAGAAAACGCGTGATGATTGGTTGCACTTTCGGAAGATCAATCTCAAACTGCTCATGGTGACGCCTCTGGCGCAATTTGCCGCCACACTCCGGGCAGCATGGCAATTCGGCAACCTTCGTCTCACTCACTTCCTTCAAGCTCGGTTTGGCTCGCTGTACAAAACGGCCTTTCCCAGCTTTGCGCCCCGGCCGCTTGGGATGCTCTACCCAGTGCCTGCGCGCAAACGGTACCGCCTGCCTCTTCCCAGCTCGTTTCAGTTCTTCCACCTCAGCTTGCAAAAGTTCCACTTGCCTTCGCACTTTCTGCAGTTGTTGAATCAGCGCCAGAGCTTCTGCCAGTTGTTGCTCCAGTTCCGCAATGCGTTTGTCTTTCGGGTCAGGAAGGGCGTTCTTGTTCCGGCGCTTGCTCATGCTCAACAGTGTACAATTTCCACTGCATCTTTGACAAGGGTTCTTCAGCCTGTTTTTTTCACGAGCTTCGACCCTTCACAAAATTATGCCTTCTGACGGTAAACAAGTACTTGGCTATTGTAGAACATGCATTCTATTTCGTCAAG
>CAVVZL010000001.1:0-57682 GCA_963752775.1 uncultured Chloroflexia bacterium | reverse complement strand
TACTCTTGACAGTACTTGCTCATGAGGCGTTAGGACTTTCGAAGCAATGTGCGGATGCGTACGTTTTGCTGGCAGAAGAGGAAGCAGATACACTCAATCGGGCATTGGAGTTGTATGGCCAAGGAATGGAGGCGGGAGCGCGTGCATTGGGGGCTAAGTATTTCAAGGAAAATTCGGGACACTTTTGGGGTTTGCTTGAAACGCGGCCGTACATGCGCGCTCGGGAAGGCTTGGCAGAAACATTATGGCGTTTGAAACGATACGAGGAAGCCGTTAACCACTATCGTGAGTTATTGCTGTTAAATCCAGAAGACAATCAAGGGAATCGTTACTCACTGCTCAACCTGTTGATGCAAATTGAACGAAACAAGGATGCGCTTGCCCTTTTGGACCAATATCGG
This sequence comes from uncultured Chloroflexia bacterium, assembly GCA_963752775.1. GTDB lineage: Bacteria > Chloroflexota > Anaerolineae > Anaerolineales > Villigracilaceae > Fen-1038. Next base: position 57,281 of record CAVVZL010000001.1, on the reverse strand, counting down.
GATGAATGGTCTGCAGTGTGGCTGTATTCGCGCGCATTGTTGGAGTTTCAAACGCACGGTCCTTCACCGGACCCAAAAAAAACTTTACAAGATGCCTTGGAAGAAAATCCATATGTTCCCGCCTACTTCATCTTTGAGAAGCGCGTGCCGACCCGGCACGAGGATTATTACGGTTGGGGTGACGAAAGTGAGGCCATCTATTATGCAAGCAAGTATCTAAATTATTGGCGACGGATTCCCGGTGCAATCGAGTGGTTACGTACCGAAATAAAGGTGCGACCGCCGCGTAAGAGATCCAGCACGCGTTCTGTTTCAGGTCGCAGCCGCAATCGAGGCGGCCATTAGAGCCTTAGTTCTATAGCCTTCTGGTATCTACTCACACTCCTGCGGGTAGAGGAAGAGCAGGAGTGCCGAATAAGTTTTGGATTGCGATGAAAGGAGATGTTCCCTTCAAAGCAGCTGTATCGATCACGGAGGCAAGGGCTGCATAGGTTCGAGCTCCCCAACCAGAGCGGAAACAGCCGATGACCTTACGATGAATCACCGAGGGACGCAAGTTTCGCTCACTGAAATTGTTGGTCGGTTCGACATCGGTGCGGTGCAGGAAGACGAACAGGCTATCCCGGTACTTTCGATACCGGCGCAAGAGGATCGCCGCATCGGGTCGTCGCAGGGAGCGTTTGAGCAATTGGTTGCAACGCCGCTCGATCTTTCGGACTTGAGCAAGGAACTGCGGTGGCGAGAGTTGGCCTCTTTGATGACGAAGATGGATGGCCGAGCGGAACAGCGCTTGCATTTCCCGAGGCCAGGAGTATTTTGGATAATGATCAATGAGAGCTTGGAGGTTGCGGATTTGGTGAGCCATACAGAGTTGGCGCTCTCTTGCGGGCGCTTTCAGTTGGGCTGGCAGGCAATCGCTCACCCAAACTTCGGCTTGATGTCCGGCCATCACATCCCGGATCACGTCTTCGCTGCGGTTGAAACGAATGACATGCAGGACCGCATGCGACGAGCCGAAGACCCATTGCCACCAGTTTCCGCCATCGACCCGACTGCCGGTTTCATCACAGTAGATGACCGCACTGCTTTGAATTTCGGTCTGGATCGCTCCGACCTGCTTCAAAGCCCCTCGTCCGGCCCTCTGCATAATTTGGTCGATCCCACCCTGGCTGATCTCCACGCCATTCAGACACTGGAGGGCCTCCTGGGTCCGTACATAACTCATATGTTGTTCCTGCCGATAGTAGACCACTATACTCTCCAAGCGTGCACCGAAGGTGCGGTTCATTTCCAATCCAGTCGGAGGCTGGCCAACTTGTTCCTGCCCACAGCTTGGACAGACCGTTTCATATTGCCGCACTTCGATCACTTCCGCACGAGCCTCCGGCACTTCCGTGATTTGGTTCACGTCTACCAATTCTTGCACTTCTTGACGCAGATTGGTCCGGCAATGCTCACACACTTGCGGCTTCACTTCCACAATATGATCCGGGTCAGCCACAAACTCGCGTTCGTGTTTCTCGTGACCCAGTGGTGGCCCGTGCCGATGTCGCTTATGTTTCGCAGGCCGGTTGCTCTTTTGATCCTGCGAGGGCGGTTGCGAAGAATTACTCGAGTTGGTCGGCGGCTTCTGGTTCTTCTGCAGCTTCAGGCGCAATACTTCGTTCTCCTTCTTCAGCGCCTCGATCTGTTGCGCTTGGGCCAAGACCAACTTCACCAATTCTTCGTGCGTCAGTTGAGTCGCTTCATGTTCCTTCATACTGGCCCATCTTACCAAATCTCATTCCCTTCGCGAAGGGTGTGAGTAGATACCTCTTGACAAATAGAATATATGTTCTATAATTGCAAGCATGGATTCCATCGACCGCTTGCAATTGTTATCCGAACAGATGGAACTCGAACCAGCCGAAGAGCGCCACGAGGACACACCACGCCCTGTTTGCTTCGCCCCCAAGCAGCGCGAGGCGGTCTGCGTCCACCCGGCGCATGTTCCCAATGGTCAGACCATCAAATTATTGAAGACCTTGCTCACCTCGGCGTGCGAGCGGGATTGCTATTATTGTCCATTCCGCGCGGGCCGCGATTTCCGCCGCGCCACATTTAAGCCTGAAGAATTTGCGAATGTGTTCATTGAATTGAACAGAAAGGGTATTGCCGAGGGAACATTTTTGAGTTCCGGTATTGCAAGCGGTGGAATGCGAACGCAGGATCAGCTATTAGATGCGGCGGATATCCTGCGAAATAAGTTTGGCTTTCGCGGTTATGTTCATTTGAAGATCATGCCGGGCGCGGAAAAAGCTCAGGTTGAACGCGCCATGCAACTCGCTGATCGCGTCTCCGTCAACCTCGAGGCGCCCAATACAAATCGGTTGGCGAAGCTTGCGCCTCACAAACTATTCCTGGATGAGCTATTGCGACCACTCAGATGGGTAGAAGAAATTCGAAAAGGCCAGCCAGCTTATAAAGGCTGGAACGGCCGCTGGCCTTCGACTACTACTCAATTCGTTGTCGGTGGTGCCGACGAAAATGATTTGGAATTATTGGCCACAACAGCCTGGCTGAACAAAAATGTCCGACTCAAGCGCGCTTATTTTTCGGCATTCAGTCCTATCGCAGATACTCCGCTCGAAAATAAAACCGCTACCAACCCATTGCGCGCACGTCGCTTATATCAAGCCTCCTTTTTGCTTCGCGATTATGGCTTTGATTTGGAAGATATGCCATTCGTGGATGATGGTTTTCTGCCGCTACTTCTAGACCCCAAACTGGCATGGGCACAATTGAATTTAAAGAGCGGCCCATTGAGATCAATCACGCCGAGCGACGGGACTTAATTCGAATTCCTGGCATAGGAGTGAAAGGTGCAGAAGCCATATTGCTAGCAAGAAGAATAGGCAAACTCAAAGATTTATCTGGGTTGCGAAAACTCGGCATCGTGGTTGAAAGAAGTTCGCCGTTCATCTTGCTTAATGGCAAACGCGCGGCCAATCAGCCAGCGTTGTTTTGAAAATTACATTTCGTTCACGTGAAATAAAACAGTAACTCCTTGAGCAACTGTCATATTTTTATAACCTTAAAGTTTTCAATATCATCACAAAAAACCTTGCTATTCAACGCATATCGTTATATATTATGAACAATTACAAGTCGATTGAAAGAATGAAAGGACGCAATTAAACTATGAACACACCTGCATCACTGCTTATCCGAACGCAAGACAAATATAGAAGCCTAACCACTAAACGCGCTTATAAAAAAGGCGAGATCATTTGCCCCATCCCCAGCGATTCGCTTTATAACAAACCTAATCGGTTTACGGTTCAAATTGGACGCGACCGCCATGTGGAAGTCAAAGAACTATCGTCGATGAATCATTCATGCAATCCAAATACATTTTTGGATACAACCCGAATGCTTGCATTTGCAGCCCGCGACATCGCGGTCGGAGAAGAGCTAACCTTCTTTTATCCATCCACGGAATGGGAAATGAGTTCGCCATTCATCTGTCTATGTGGAGCGACGAATTGCATTCATGTGGTGGCGGGCGCACGATTCCTGCCTCTCTCCGTTTTGGAAAACCACTTCTTGAACCGCCATATTCGGGAGCTGATGATCGAACTGTTGAATAACACCGAACTTCATCTCAATAATATTGAGCGCAAATAATTTTACAAGGCAATCCATCCGCCGCGCAATCCCTCATGCACGGCTTCGGTTCGATTAGTCACATATAATTTTGCGTAGATCGATGATACGTGGAATTTGACGGTGTGCTCGCTAATCCCGAGGGCAATGGCAATTTGCTTGTTTGCCAATCCCTTTGAAAGCAAATTCAATACTTCCGTTTCGCGATTAGTTAGCGGGCTGTTCGCAAGCATTTCTTCTTCGCTTGCAAATAACAATGATCGTTCGCCAACAACCAGACCTTGTGATAAAGCATGGATTGCGGCAAGCAATTCATCAATAGATGCGTCCAGTGGAAGTATGCCCCAAGTATATTGAGATCGTGTTATGTCCCGGACGTTGAGCGGATTATCGCTAAGGATGAGAATCGAAGCTGATGAGGACGCGGCCGTTTCATCGTCTAGAAACGAAGCGAATGAAGCCGACGTAATGATTACGTCGGCTTCATTAATTTCATCCGAACCATTCCATCTATCCGCATCACCAATGATCTTGATTTCATCATCGGAGGATAACAAAGTGTGCAAGCCTGCGCGCAATGCCGGCGATGGAGCTACGATCAAAACGCTGATCAATTACTTCCTTTCACCCACCGTCACTTGGAGAGTTTCAGGCTTGCCGCCGCGCAAGATTTCCACTGCGATGGATTTTCCAACAATGTCGCCATTGAGCGCAGCAAAAAGAGCGTCTGGATCGCCGACAGCCTGGCCGCCGATGGCAACGATGATGTCGCCGACAAGCAAACCACTTTTTTCAGCGGGGCCTTTCTCTTCGAGCCATAGCACTAGTAAGCCATGTTCCTGTTCGCGTTTAAGAACTTTCCGCAAAGATTCTGAAATGTCAACTGCTTGCGTACGTGTACCGATGTAGCCGCGCTTCACTGTCCCGTGTTTGGCAAGCGCATCGGCAATCCGCCACGCAGATTTAACAGGGATGGTCAGTGCCATTCCACACGCCAGGCCAGATGTATTTAGTCCCAGAACATCACCAGTAGCATTGACCAAGGGTCCGCCCGAAAATCCGGGATAGGAAGTGGTTTCTGTTTGGATATATTCATCCAACAATCCACCACGCCCCAGACGTGCCGGGCCACCAATTGCAGTAATGATTCCCCATGATGCTTGCACACCTTCGTTACTGGGCCGCCCAAGTGCTAGAACCAGTTGTCCTACTTTGGTTGCGGCTTCTGAAACCTTAGCCGGCGTCAATGCTTTCTCTGAAAGGCGCAAGAGTGCCAGGTCAGAGTTCGGATCACGGCCAACGACAGTTACGGCGTAAGATTTTTTATCGGCTGCCGCGACGCGCAGATTCTCATCGCGCGTAATCACGTGATCGGCCGTGAGAACCAGATCAGCCGCATATGCAATTCCGCTTGCGGGATAACGATGGCGCGCATCCACCAATACCGTTCCCGCGCCACCGCGTTCAACTGCCGCGGCAAGATCATTTGAAAAATTATCTAAAATTGTCATTCGTTCTCCTTTTGTATCTTATCATGAATAGCAATGCAATCAGAGTGTAATCCAGTCCTCGTTAATGAACATCAGATATTGGATTGGTTCACAGCCTAGCCGTACGGGGAGGTCAACCAAAAAAGGCGTTAATATTTCTATAAACAGGATCAACCGATAAATCAAACAGCTGATTTACTCCGAAAAGTTAAGAGTGTGCAGAGAAGACGCCATGCCTTACTGGTATGTAAAAGGAAACTTGGCTGGCGAATGGATTGTCCAGCTGGATGACTTCTATTCTCCAAACTAAGTAGAGCTGATAGAAATCGAGTTTCAGAACAGGTACTTTTGCCTTTGGGGAACAACGTCGATGCAAAATCTCAAATATTCGATTGGAGTTGGCACATGATTAAGCCCGGCGGAATAGTAATTTTTGAAGGGATATCAGGATTATGTTCAGACTTTACGAAAAAATACGATTTTGGGATTTGGGTAAGTTTCTCCCCTGAATTAGGTTACGACCGAAGAGCTGAGAGATAAAATTAGACACTGTATAGATAACACTAATAAATGGTGGAACGTCTGGATTCCTCAAGAGAATGAATAGGTTAAATTGTAGTAACCGCAATTGCGCACGAACTCTATACTAACTATCAATTCAAGGTCAAGCGTTTAAATGAACCAACCCAGGGATGCCCCAATCTATGGTTTTCACTGACTTGCACTTTCGCCAACTTCTGCGCTGTCCGTGCCGACAGCACTGCAACTGTAGCCCAGTCTTCCGATAAAACAGAAGCCCGCATTTTCTCTGCAATTTGCCCAGCCCAATCCCACTCCATGCGGAACTTATCAGCCTTAATCCAATAATCGCGCTTCTCCCATGCGGTAACGCTGACGTCGATACCATCGGCGATGATTTGCAAAGCCATCGCGATAAACGCCGCGAGATCGCGGGTTTGATCCGTTACATCTTCTTGCCGCGCTAGTTCTCTGACTGCGAGAACAATAGCCTTGCTCAATTGAGTACGCTGCTTTCCTACCAATCGGGATTGATAACTCTTGACATGGGGCGTGATTATACCAAAAGAAGTTCCTTGCTTGATAAGTTTGGTAATTTTGCAAGGGCGTTCTTCAGAAAACTAGCATATAGTTAACATCCTGCTGCTTTATGCTGCATGCCTCCTCAGGCTGGGGTTGGACGTCTCTAACCAGTAATATTCATAACAAAATACTTCCGATGCCGGTTAATCTTATCAATACCCACCAATTACTTTTCCTAATGTCATGGAGCCTTCTTACTGTGACAGCCAAAGTTAGCAGCAACGTAACCCAGAATACAGAATGGAAATTATGCCATTCCCAAAACCTGTGTACTTGTTAGTCGTCACAAGCACTTTATCAAGTATTGCTACCACAATGGCAAAAATCGTATTGCTTAAACCGGTCAATTCGCACAGTTAAATCGGTCGATGCCGCACAGCGCGAGGAGGGGAAAGCGCTGGTGGCTAGATTGTAATCTATGTGTGCGGCATGCTCCGGTCAGACCTGAGCTTTCGTTGAATTCGCCGAGGAGTTAGAATCCGGTGTGCGTTGTTAACCAGGCGATCTAAAATGGCATCGGCTAAAGTAGGATCGGGGATTCGTAAATGAAAATCCGAAACCGGGACCTGGGAAGCAATGAGGGTGGCGGTGTGTCCGAAGCGATCATCCAGAACTTCAAGGATATCTTGGGCATTAGCGAGAGTGATGGGGTCACGCATCCAATCATCTAGGATCAGTAAACTGATCTTTGCCAGAGAACGTAACAAATTAATAAACGAACCATCGGTGCGTGCCAAACTCAAGGAATGCAACAAGCGGGAAGTGCGGTGATAACGCACCGTGAAGCCATTCCGCGCCGCAGCTTGGCCAAAAGCCGTGGCAATAAAAGTTTTTCCCGCCCCCGTTGGGCCGAGGACCAGCAAATTATGGCGGGAGCTGATCCAGTGACATTGGCCCAGTTCGAGGATGGAACGGCGGTCGAGGCCGCGGGCTGCAGAGAATTCAAGATCTTCGAGGGCGGCTTGCATCGGGAACACTGCGGCATGGATGTTGCGTTGGATGCGGTTCTCGCGGCGTTGCGCACATTCGTGATCCACCAGCAAGGCCAGACGATCCTCAAAGGTGAGATCGGTGTATTTGGGGTTGGCCTGCTGTTCCCGCAGGGCCTCGCGGAAAGCGGGCAAACGTAATTCGAGCAATTGATCATAAAGAACTTGCAGGGTCATGGGAACTCCTTCGTGGGTTATTGATAATAATTTTTGCCGCGTATGTTTTCGTGAACTGGAAGAGGTTTAGCCGGAGCTTCGGCGGTGAGACGTTCCAGTTCGGATTTCACTGCGGTATAAGAAAGCAGATGAGCAGGCAGGAGATGTTGGCAGGCTGTTTCCAATTGGTCGCGTGAATGCTTGTGCGCCAGATCTAGGATCCCCAAGCAGGAGCGATAGGCCTGTTGGGGAAAAGGGCGGGATTGCAACAGGGCGGCAAAGTAGGCGGCGGTCTGCGGTCCGATCTGAGCGGCTTCCTGCTGGAACCAGTTTCCATCGGCATTCAGGACAAAGCGATGATTGGCAGGCATATGCTCGGCATGAGTGGAAAAACGACCTTGAGCCGTGCTGCGAGCGTGGATCGCCACCTGTTGGCTGTGATGAAATACTTGGATCAGGCTCTCGCTGGCGCGGATCCGCACTTCCTGTCTCACCAAGGCGTAGGGCACACTGTAGTAATGGCCTTCAAAGGCGATGTGATAATCGATGTTCACTTTGGCGGTCTTCCAGATTGCGAATTCATAGGGCCGTTCGGGCAGCGGGCGCAACGCAGGTCGATCCAGTTCTTCAAACAATTGTTGGCGCGATTTTCCCAAGTGAGCCATCTCGCGTTGATTGAGCTCAGCTTGCAGCGGCACGGCTGCGCGGTTCGCTTCACCAATACTGAAAAAGGTGCGATTGCGGAGAGGTGCCAAAATCCACCGTTCTACATTTTGAACGCCGTTCTCTCCGTGCGCCTTATCCTTTGGTTTCCGAACACGCGCGGGCAGAACTGCGATCTGGTAATGCTCGGCTAATTCTTGATAACTCGGATTGAGCTCCGGCTCATAACGATTCGGTGTGGTCACCGCCGATTTGAGATTATCCGGACGCAGGATCTTCGGTACTCCCCCAAAGAATTCAAAGGCTCGAATATGTCCACCCAGCCAATGACGTAATTCCTGCGAGGGTTGAACTTCTGAATAGATATAACTGCTGGCGGGGAGCGTCGCCACAAAAACCTGAGCCCGCGAAATTTCGCCGGTCTCTGGATTGGTAATGGGCACGGTCATCCCGGCATAATCCACCTCCATTTCTTCGCCGCCTTTATGCGGCAAGCGCATACTGTTGGTATGGGCTTGATTCCAAGTTTGATAGTGCTCCCCAAATTGGGTCTTCCCATATCCGTCTGGATGTTTCTCGCGATATTCCTGCCAAAGTAATTTCAAACTCACCCCGCGTTTGGATAATTCACGATGCACTTCTTCCCAATCCGGTTCGGGCCGCACTGTGGATAATACGGGTTTCTTTTCTGGAAACAAACGCTCGTACACCCCATCGTCACTCAAACCTTCCGGCAAGGGCCACTTCAGCCCTGCCTACTCGGCTCGCGCCAGATATTCCCCCACGGTGCTATTGGAAACCTGACAGATCCGGGCGATGGTCAGGTTGGAAAAGCCTTCGTTTTTCAATCGCAAGATCTCTCGTATTTTGTGCACTGGTAACCATTTCTGGGACATCCTAATCTCTCCTTCTGCCTGAGAAATAGGATAACCTGCTTACTTGGTTTTCCAGCGCTTTTCCTCCCCCTTCCGTGTGCGCCATGCTCCGATTTAAGTGTGCGGCATGGTCCGATTTAAGTGTGCGACATGCTCCGGTTTAACTGTGCGGCATGGTCCGATTTATGCATCGTATATGACAACATTTACGTCCAATATTCCTTGGCTATGGCCCCGCCGTCGAGTCCTATTTGAGGCACGTACAACAGCGAAGCCGCTTTTCGTTTCGCTTCTTCCAAATTTGGTATATTGCCTAATATAAGCATAAAGCTAACACCTTGCCCTGTTTATTGACGCCCCCCTCCATGCTTCATAATTCCGCCGCATTTCCGTATTTTAAAGTAGACTTCGCCAGCACGGGGACATGCTGGAATTGGCAGACAGGCATGACTTAGGATCGCCAACCTTATACTTACAACGTAATTCCCAAATATGGTCAAGATAAGAATGTCTTTCCCTACCTGAAAGTTAATGTTGCCGAGTCATGTATCTTCGATTTGTTCTGGAGCCATGCTTGATAATTTGCAAGAATCCGCAAGCCCCATGGCGAGTAAATCAATGTTCAGGAGTTAAAGCTCATGTTTATCAATTAGCCGACCTGCGTTTTTTTGTAGCTACAGCAAACCAAGATTCGAAGAATGCCTCTTGATGCTTAGGCATGGATGAGCCCACTGTAAAAATATCCCATCTAGATGGAGATGGGTGACCAATCCATCAGATAGTTGTTCCTGAGTTTGCCGTCCAGGTTCATCCTCAGATTCTTCCGGCCTAACTTCATAGCGCTGCCATATCTTTCTAATCCCTGACGGATTGCTCGGATCCGTCGTACAATTTTGAGTAGCTAATCCACGCGGATGGACTGTCGGCTTGATTACACAAAGGATAACGTGCTGGGAGCATCGACGCCAATTGTCCATGCTTTTTGCGCGAGGAAGAAGGCAATAGAATGAAAAAAGGCTGGTCCATTACCTACACGGCTTTCCGCGATGAAGTTCTCTGGTGGGGCGGTGTCGTCGGTATCTTTTCTCTGGCCCTCGTCCCGCTTACATGGTTCTACTACCTTTTTCGAGATACCCCCATAAAAGGATTCTTCGCGCGGCCTTTCCTCGCCAGCGATGTGGAAGTTCTAAACGGCGTGATTACACCGCTACGTGGAATCTGCTTTCTCCTCACGCTCGCCCTCCTAAGTTACCCTGTTTTAGCTGGCATTCTTAAGACTAATCGACAAGCGGCGGACAAACTCAGTTGGCCTCGGGTGTTGCAGCCGGTCCTTTCATTCCTGCTGCTTTGCCTGCTTGTGTTTCCAGGTCCGATCTCTGGTTATGCAAATGAATATGCCAACTCAAGTGCAGTGTTCTTCACTAGGACCACCACGCTCAACTTGCTTCAGCGTTTTCTGATGCCCAGCCTTGCCAATATCCTCTTTTTCCGCGGGAACTTCTGGTTCAGTGTTTTCTCCTTTCTCTGCACCTTGCTTCTCGTCCTGATGGTCTGGCTTTGGTTCCAGCGGAATCAAGTTCCCCTCCCCTGGTGGCAGCTCCTGTCCCTGGAGACGGCCAGTTTCATTTATTTTCAAATCTGGTCTCCCGGATATCCTGATGTCCTCGTCAACCTCTTCGTGGTCGCCGCCTTCACGTTCAATTTGGATGGAAGGGCTAAGGCGTCTCTATTTGCATTTTCGCTCGCCACGCATGAGTTCAGCTTAATCCTTTGGCTCGGCTTGGTCTGGATTTTGTTCAGCGGAAAGGAATATCTGCGCTTTCTGCTTGTGGGCGGAGTTTATGTCGGCTTGTGGGTTTTTACCCAGCAGCGTCTGCAGGTTCTTTTTTTCAGGGGCTTGATAAACAATCCGGGCCGCGAGATTGTCGGCATCTTTTTCTCATTCAAGTTGCTGTGGGTATTAGTGATCGCCGCGATGGGGTATCTGGTCTCACAGAAGCACTCCAAAGAGGCCCTTCAAATTGGCCTGATTTTTTGTCCGGAATCTGGATGACCCTACAGGGGGTTTATACATCGCAGTTGTTCGGCTGGGCTTTCATGGCTATTCTGGTTTCATGGAAGGTGCTCGAAACGCAGGTCAAGAAGTACGGCCGGCTACTCATTAACGCTATTACTCTCCTCAATCTTCTGATTCCCCCCGTGTTTGTGCAGCTAAATCAGGTATGGGGCATTCCACCTGGGTTGGATTCCATGCTGATCTCATATTTTTCAAGACTATTCACACGATGAGAGGGTTTTTGTCCGAAAGGTGTGAGCCATACCGTTAAGCATCCTGCGAGCTCGTAGCCTAATGCTAACCGGTTGACGCGCTTTCCGTTCACGGCATGCCGCATGTTTGCATGCCGCTGATAGGCAAAAATAAAAATGTTCTACCGTGCTGGTAGCACGTTTTTAGAGAAGGCTGCACCAAAGAAGAACATTATATAGCCCTGATTTGGGTAAGCACAGCGCCTCAACTGGCATCCAAATATCAAAAAAAGAAGTGCAAAAAAACTCCGAAATAGGACATTCGAAAATAAAAAAGAATTCCCAACAACGAGAGCATATTTATTTGTAGAAAGCCGAAGGGAATACTAAAATATTTTTCTCAGGTTATATAAGGGGTGCGAGTAACCTTGCAAGCTCCATAACAGACGATCCGCTCAGAGTAAGCCAGCCGCTAACAGTGCCCCATTTTGCATCTGAATACATTACGCCTCCGGATAGGCCAGAATGCCTCCCACTCGTACCAGCGCAAGCACGGGCTGTACAGGGTCATCCTTCTGGCATATCGGACACACATTGCTCATCAGTATTACCTCTTGAATGCCGCCCTTGTCCTTTCGGACAGATAATAAGACGCGAGCCGTCCACGCACTAACACGCGGACGGTTTCGGTTTGCGATTTGCCATGGTGCGCGGACAATTCACGCAACGCCCGTTTGTCCTCGGCATTCAGTCGCATGGCAACGGTGGGAGGTGCTTGAATTCTTTTCTTTGTCATAGTCGCCTTCGGAAAAAAGTATAATAAAAAAGGCATCCGCAAAAAAAGCGCACACCGCGTGATAAGACGCATGACGCCCGCCCGCGTTCCGGTTCCGGTCTGTTTCCAGATACAACAGCTAATCCCGCAAAATGTCCGGCGTGACTTGTGTTCCTTCGGTCACTCCGTTTGACAATGCGTACTGAGTAAAGAATGCTAATTCCCGTTTGTAAAATAATATCGTCAAAGGTGACAAGTCGCGCGTTTTGCAATCGCAAATGAATGAAATTACACCTTCCCAAGCCGTCTATTTTTTACCTAGCCATGCGTACATTTTCAGCTTTTTGGTCGTTCAGCATATACTGCGTCCTTTCCGTGAAAAATAGAAAGGCCTTCTGCTATTGCAAAAGGCTCCGTGTAAGTGGTGTATTAACGTTTTTCACCCTTTATTGACGCCCCCCCCTCCGTGCTTTATAATTCCGCCGCATTTCCGCATATTAAAGTGGACTTCGCCAGCACGGGGACGTGCTGGAATTGGCAGACAGGCATGACTTAGGATCATGTGCCGCAAGGCGTGAGGGTTCAAGTCCCTCCGTCCCCACAACCCGAACTTCATATTGAAAGAAGGAACTGAGTTTTGAAACTCGAAAAGACGATTCAAGAAGACCATCAGGCGCAAGTCGTTGTTGAAATTGAACCAGATCAGCTAGAGGCGGCACGCCGCCGCGCGGCACGCAAACTGGCTGAGCGGGGCAAAATCCCCGGCTTTCGCCCAGGTAAAGCGCCTTACGAAGTCATCCGCCGATATTACAGCGATGAAGCCATCTATGAACAAGCCGTTGACCTTTTGGTAGACGATGTTTATCCGGCAATGTTAAAGAAGCGGAACTTAATCCCGCTGCGGCCGGCACCCTTGAAAAGCTTGAGAAAATAGAAGGTAAGGAACTTCCCAAGTTCACCTTCAAAGTTCCGCTCATGCCTGAGGTGGAATTAGGTGATTATCAGAAGGTCCGTCTTCCCTATGAATTCACCGCACCCGGCGAGGAGAAACTGCATCAAGCTCTCGAAGAATTGCAGCAGATGTACGGAACGACCGAAACGGTTGAGCACGAGATACGGGAAGGCGATTATATCCTGCTTGATTTGAAATCCGAAAAAGAAGTCCCTGACCCGCACCGGTTTTGCGACCATGGTGCGCAAAGAGAGCCGCGAGCTTGAATTCCCCTTTGTGGGCTTTGCACGTCAATTGCTGGGAATGAAGGCAGGCGATTTAAAAACCATCAGCCACGAATTCGCCAAAGATGATACTGATGAGACATTGGCGGGCCAGACCATTGATATGGATGTGGCCGTCAAAACTGTACGCTCAATGACCTTGCCAGAATTGAACGATGAGTTTGCCAAACTGGTTGGACAATATGAGAATTCTTGTCGCACTCAAAGAAGCATTGGCAAAAGATATCGAAGCGCGCGCGCGTGCCGAATACGATGACAGCTATTATGCCCAGATTGTGGATAAGATCAAAGAAGGCGCTACCATCAAATTTGCCGCGCAGACGCTCAACCACGAAGCAGAACATGTGGTGGAGGATTTGCGTCAACGGCTGGCGCAACAGAAGCTAGATCTGGAAACGTATTATAAGATGCGCAATACTGATGCGACGAAATTCTTTGAAGATGAAGCCAAGCCGGTTGCAAGAAAGCGACTTGAGCGCTCCTTAATTCTAGACGAAATATCTCGCCAGGAAAAAATCGAAGTGGATAATGAAGCTCTTGATCAGGAGTTCAACAACACGCTTGTTGATCTGCAAATGCAGGGCGTCGATGTCAACAAGATTAGAGGCGGCAAGCAGGGACAACAACGTGTGGCTGAGGCTGTCGCCTTGGAATCCGCTAATCGTTTGCTGACGCGTCGAACGCTTGATAGATTGAAAGCCATCGCCACCGGTGAATACAAGCCAGAACAAAAGCCGGAAGGAGCGGCGGCAGAGACTGAAGCTGAGCCGAAGCCAGCGAAAAAGGAATCCGCTAAAACGTCGGAAAAGAAAGAAGCGAAGTCTTCCAGCAAGAGCGCAGGTAAGACTTCAAAACCTGGCGCATCAAAGAAGACAGCAAGGAAATCATCTGTAAAGAAATCAACCAGTAAAAAGTGAGGAAGTTATGAATATTCCAAATATCAATAATGGTTCGGTACTTCAGAACCAGAATGTCGTCCCCATGGTGGTAGAAACATCAGGCCGCGGCGAGCGAGCGTATGACATTTACTCTTTATTGCTTAAAGAGCGAATCATTTTTCTCGGCACGCCGATTGACGATCAGGTCGCAAACGTGATTGTGGCACAGCTGTTGTTCCTCAATCATGAGGATCCCGAAAAAGAAATTCAGATGTATGTCAATTCTCCCGGCGGACAAGTTTATGCGGGCTTTGCGATTTACGATACAATGAAGATGATCTCGAATCCAATTAGCACCGTTGCTGTGGGCGTCACCGCTTCTTTTGGGACTGTAATATTGACCGCTGGCACGAAAGGTCGACGTTACGCTCTGCCCCATGCAACCATTCATATGCACCAACCATTGGGTGGCGCCCAGGGACAGGCAACAGATATCGAGATTGCCGCCAAACAAATCTTGAAGCAAAAGGCATTGCTAAATGCAATTCTTGCCAACGCGACCGGTCAGCCACTTGAAGTGATCGAGCGTGATACGGATCGGGATTTTTATCTTGATGCCAAAGGCGCTGTGGATTACGGTTTGGTGGATCAGGTACTCGAAGCACCGGAAAAACAAAAAGCAAAAGCTTAATCTGCTTGACATTAAGCAACGAGCGGGTTCTCACAAAGGCCCGCTCGTATTGCACTTATAATTAAATAAATGTTGCATCTATCTACCTTTTCAATTGTGGCTTGCGATATCAAAGAACAGGCTTGGGGCATCGCAGTCGCATCCAAGTTTCCAGCTGTTGGAGCAGTTGTACCCTGGGCCCGTAGCAAGGCCGGGGCTGTTGCGACTCAATCGTTTGCCAACACTTCCTTCGGTCCGCGTGGACTGGAAATGCTTGCAAACGGAACCTCGGCGGCCGAAACTTTATCCAACCTTTTAGCGCACGATCACGAACGCGAACAGCGCCAAGTTGGTTTGGTCGACGCAAAGGGCCACTCAGCTACTTTCACCGGCAAATCTTGCGTGGATTGGGCAGGCGGAGTTACTGGCACGGGTTATGCCATTCAGGGAAATATCCTGACCGGCGCAGAAGTCATTAACAGCATGGAACATGCTTTCCTTGATACCAAAGGCGGATTGCCAGAGCGTCTCTTTGCCGCGCTGGAGGCGGGCAACCGAGCCGGAGGCGACCGCCGCGGAAAGCAATCCGCTGCGTTGTATGTTGCCAAGCCGAAAGCAGGCTATGGCGGACATAATGATCGCTGGATGGATTACCGCGTCGACGATCATCTCAATCCTGTTCCGCGTCTTGGCGAATTATTGGAATTGCATCATTTATATTTCGACAAAAGTCCGAAATCGGAACGCGTAAAATTGGAAGGAAAGATGGTCAAAGAACTACAAAAGATCATGAAAGACCTAGGATACTACACACCGACCAATGGCGAATACGATGATGCCACCCGTCAATCATTTGAAGCTTTCATAGGAAACGAGAACTTCGAAGCACGCGCCGACGCCAGGGCGGGTTGGATTGATGGTCCGGTGCTGGAATATGTGTTGAAGAAATTTAAATAAACATTCATTGCGAGGAGCACAGCGACGAAGCAATCTCATTTTCAATTGCAGGAGTTCCACCTCGGCTCTTCGAGCCTCCTCTCAACGACATGTTGATAGATTATGCTTGATAAACTCTCCCCTCCAATTCACGGGCTCATCTCTGACATGGATGGCGTGCTCTGGAAAGATGAAACGCCCATCGGTGATTTGCATGCTATCTTCGACCGCATTCAGGCGCGCGGCCTCAAAGTTACGCTCGCCACAAATAATGCCACGAAGACCGTCGAGGAATATCTTGATAAACTGCACGGCTTCGGTGTGACCCTCGAGCCGTGGCAAATTGTCAATTCGTCGGAAGCGACAGCGCACGCCTTGGCAGGAAAGTTTCCACAAAAAGGCGCAGTATTCGTAGTCGGCGAGAACGGCATCGTGTCGGCTCTGCGCGAAAAGGGCTTTATGCCGATCACCGATCCCGATGACAAAACGCGTCCTGTCGCGGTGGTCTCCAGCTGGGACCGCCAGGTTACATTTCAAAAGCTGCGACGCGCTGCATTGCATGTGCGTGCCGGTGCGCCATTGTATGCGACGAATGCCGATCGGTCATTCCCCACGCCCGAAGGATTAATCCCTGGCGCAGGTTCCATTCTTGCCGCTCTCGAGACCGCGACAGATGTAAAAGCCACCGTGATCGGAAAGCCCTCACCCTTTATGATGGAGATTGCCATGGAGCGCATCGGGCTGGCCAAAGACGACGTGCTGGTCATTGGCGATAGACTTGATTTGGATATTGCGGCCGGACAAGCGCTGAAAGCTCGGACCGCGCTGGTGCTATCGGGTGTGAGCTCTCGCGAACAAGCAGAGGTATGGGAGCCAAAGCCTGACTTGATTGCAAAGGATTTGGGAGAGCTGGTAAAGTAATAAAACACAAAGCACACGCAGCCACGTAGGATACCGTTGATCTCTTTATATATATTTATTGGTAGTTATTGGCTATGCGAATAATATTAGGAGAGGAAAGGTTTCGGCGTTCCTACTCAGCCAAAGTCCCGGCTTCTATTCGTTTTTACTTACCCCTTCTCGAGCTCAATAACGTCTAGCGCCTGCCGAAACCATTTCCCCAGCCAGAACGAGCCGAAGTCCCCAGATGCACGATGTTTCCGCCGCAAGCTCGTTCAAGATGATGCACAGGCAATTTTTGATCACCGCCGTGCTTGCCAGGCTGACCGTGAACATCGGAGGCCCTCTTCGCCAGGTTATCCTGATCCACCTTATCCGTTCCCACTGCGGACGAAGAACCGCGTGGATGTCACCACGTCTCGCGACCTGCCGCGCGCTAACACATTGAATTTGACAATCAAACATCCTCCCACGTGAAATGACAATTATGGGGAAAGTCTTGATTCTCTGGCCATCTCACGCCAACAAAAGTATTATACACGAAAACTAAATCTGTATATACAAATATCATGACAATCAATATGATAGAATTTTGTCCTACATGCCAAAACAACCCATCTACGATCTTGATTTGAATTCCATAATCGAGCTTATGACCTCATGGGGCGAACCTGCCTACCGCGCCAAGCAAATCTATGCATGGGCTGTATCAACATTTCTACAACTCCCCCTTCCAATTTCCAATACCTACCCAAGCCTCTGCGCGAGAAGCTGGCGGACGAATTTGATTTCATGGTCATCGAGCCTGTGCGCTTTCTCAATTCATCCGATAAGCAAACCCGCAAGACGCTCTTCAAATTGCACGACGGACATTTCATCGAAGCCGTGCTGATGCGATATGGCGATCCCGCCAACTCTCCCTGCCCCCTCTTACTCTCCTCCCATTTTCGCGAAAAATGGGAGGAGACGGAAGGGGGTCCGCCGCACGCTTCTGCATTTCCACGCAAGCGGGTTGCGCCATGGGCTGTGTCTTTTGCGCCACAGGACAAATGGGCTTCAAACGTCATCTCTCCAGCGGCGAGATCGTCGCACAAGTTATGTATTACGCTCGCCAATTGCATGAGGAAGGATCAGCTGTTACCAATATTGTGTTGATGGGCATGGGCGAACCGTTCCATAATTACGATAACACCATGATCGCCATTGACCGTCTCAACGATGCGGATGGCTACAACTTTGGCGCGCGTCGCTTCACCATCTCGACCGTTGGGCTGGTGCCGCAAATCAAAAGATTTGCTGACGAAAAGCGGCAAGTCAATCTTGCAATCTCACTTCACGCCGCACAAGATGATTTGCGTTTGAGCATGATGCCGGTCAACAAAAAATATGACATTGAGGAAGTGCTTGATGCTTGTCGCTATTATATAGACCAAACTGGACGACGCATCACGTTTGAGTGGGCATTGATCAATGGAGTCAACGACACGCCGGAAGAAGCACGTAAGCTCGCGGCGCGGCTTAAAGGATTATTGTGTCATGTCAACGCCATTCCCCTCAATCCAACCTATGGATACAAAGGGTCAAGCAACGACGCACGAGCGTGCGACCCAATTCAAAGAAACGCTAGAGCAGGCTGGAATTCCGTGCACGATCCGCATGAGACGCGGCATTGATATTCAGGCCGGTTGCGGTCAGTTGGCAACAATAGGAAAGAATGCAAACAATAGCCCTGAGAGCACTACAGGTATAATAAATAAAAGTACATCTTAGCGTGGAGGTATCCTACGGACAAACATAACAAAATCGCACAAGCCGCACATCAACGCATCGAATACAAATGGATCGCGCTGAGCGTGACAACAATCGGAGCGCTGATGGCGGCCATTGACAGCACTATTGTTATTTTGGCTCTGCCGGATATGATGGTGAAACTCCACGCCGACCTGATCGAAATGGTCTGGGTCATCATGGCATACATCCTGATCAGCACCGTTTTTTTGTTAACCTTTGGGCGTGTAGCAGACATGTTCGGACGCGTACGGATGTACAACCTTGGCTTTGTTGTCTTCACAGTTGGTTCTGCTTTATGCGGTATCTCACAAAATGCAACACAGCTGATCCTATTCCGTCTTGTTCAAGGCTCGGGAGCGGCATTGATGATGGTGAACAGCCCGGCGATCATCACCGAAGTCTTTCCGGCGAACGAGCGAGGAAGGGCGCTTGGCATCAACGGAATTACGTGGGCACTCGGTGGCATTGCCGGTCCCCTTCTCGGAGGCGCAATTCTCGCCGCTGCCAATTGGCGCTGGATATTCTATATCAATGTGCCAATCGGAATTATCGGTACCCTGTGGGGTTATCGCGCTTTACATGAAATGTCAAAACCTAAACAGGGCGAGCACTTTGACCCAATCGGTGCAATTACGTTTAGTATTGGCTTGGTTGCCATGCTGATCGCACTGACGCTTGGCATTCAATATAGTTGGACTTCACCGCCGATCCTGTCACTATTCGCACTCTTTGTGATTATGTTCATCGTGTTCTTCATTTGGGAGCGACATCCAGCGAATCCTGTGCTCGATCTGTCGCTCTTTCAAAATCGAGTCTATAATTTTTCAGTGCTGGCAGCAATGCTCCAATCGCTGGCCATGTTTGCAGTCGACTTCTTAATTGTGTTCTACCTGCAAGGCGTTCGCGGCTATAGCCCTTTGACCGCAGCCTTGCTGCTCATTCCGCTCCCCCTTGTGAGCGCCGTGGTAGGCCCGTTAAGCGGACTGCTTGCCGACCACATCGGTGCCAGGATTCCTGCGACGCTTGGCGTGTTATTGCAAGCGGCTGCCTTGGTTTGGTTCATCACGCGGCTTTCGCCCGTGACACCCTACTGGGAACTCGCTGTTGGCCTGGCGCTAATGGGACTTGGCGGAGGCTTGTTCTGGTCTCCAAACACCAGCGCCGCGATGAATGGTGCTCCACTTTCTAGACTTGGAATTGCATCCGCGACACTTGCCACTTTGCGACAGACGGGGATGGTGACGAGTTTTGCACTGGCACTAGCAGTTGCGGCAGGAAGTCTGCCAAACAATGTAGTCATGGATCTTTTCGTTGGCACGAACGTAGCACTTGGTTCGCAAATGATGCAAGCATTTATAGTTGGCATCCAGAACGCTTTCATAGTTTCAGCAGCGCTTTGCCTGGTTGCGGCAGGTTTCTCACTGGTACGCGGCAAAGAGAATCGACAACAACTGGAACTGGCTAAATCGGCGGAATAAGGTTGAATGACAGGCAGTGGCTAGATGAAGGACGGAACGGGAGGTTGGCACGTTATTTGATTATCTATTTTTAATTTCTTTGTGTGACATTCGCCACTCAAATCTTGCTTGCAAGAACAATAAGGAGAGAAGTATAGGAGTTGGCCATTACCAAGGATGAAAGTTGAGAACTACGCCGCCTTCTGGTAGCTATTCTCAAATAAGTACTGGGGCTACGTCATCCCACGGCCATCCAATCGGATGGAATTCTGGCTTGATAGAGGATAAGGCAGCCAGGACCAAGTGGGTTCAACCAAAAAGGCAGGTAGTTAATTTCAATCTACAAGTACGTCTCCTACAGCCCCTCAGAACCTCGTGCGCTGATTACGATTGTGTAATTAAGGTTTGCCAAGAAGTTTTACAAAGATTTGGTGCAGATCGAATACTTACGCCATTTGCTTCACGGGTTCTGTAGTATTGTATCCACAAGAACAATAAAGAGCCTAATGTTTTAAACGGTTCGGGTCCGTGAGATCCCGAGTTCAAATCTCGGCGGCCCGACATAGAAGACCCACCAAATTTGGTGGGTCTTCTCATTTTTCAATAAAGAGTACAGAGTTCTGTCTGACAAGGTTGAGAGCATATTCTTGAATTCTTTCTGGTTTCCTATTTTGCCATTGCAACTTTGACGTCAACATTTAGTCTGTCGCCGATCTCCTCCAATGCATCGTTCCACGTATGGAAGGACAAATTGGGTGGCACCACAATTGTCGCGTTCATGGTAAATAACGGGGTGCCGCTCATCGGCGCGGGCGTCGTTATCGTTTCCATGTTTTCGATGTTGACACCCTGTTTTGCGAGGTGACTTGCGATCTCGTAGATGATTCCTTCATGGTCGGCGCCGATGACTTCGACCTCATACGGCAGCCAGCCTGCGTATTTCTTTGCGTGATCGTCTTCCGTTTGCAGTAGAGTGGTTTGAAAGCCTTGGTCGCGAAGTTTCTGCAATTCCTTTTCGACAGCAGCGAGTTCCTCGTCGGCCAATGCGACTAGCATCAACATTGCAAATTCACCGCCAAGACGGGCCATGCGGCTGGACTCAACGTTCCCTCCGTGTTTAACAAACATATTGGTAATCTCTTCAACGATTCCAATTCGGTCGTGGCCAGTCAATGTCAAAACGATGATTTTATTCATGCAGACTACCTTTCTTCCGCACACTGGGAAATATATTCTGAGTATAGCACGGAAGGAAAACATCATGCTGCTTGTCCGAGATAAGCGCTATGCTTTCTTGGAGGTACTGCTCAGAATTTAGAAGCAAGTATAAACGGGGGTTGACTCAAACATATAATGCAAGGATCGGGCAAGAAAAAGATTGTTTTCTGGGACTAGGCGACGTAGGATGCAGGTTTCAAAAGACTTTGAGCTGAAATAATATCATTATGTTCTTGACTGTCCACCAGTATGCAAATTAGTGTAAAAATCAGCGCTGAGGCAACCCCCTCAACTAAGAAGGCAGGAAAAGTACGCCTGAACTTTCGGGAAGCTCAAAGCGCGCCATGATTATCATCCAATCGGATGGAATTCTAGTTTTTCCTTACCATGCTAATATTTCTCAATCGTCCCAAATTTCTTTGTTTAAAATGGATGACTATAGGTTATTTTAAGGCCCAATGCGTTCATTTCTTGTTCCACCCACATCCTTAATAAATACTAATCTATCTGGCCTGGTCTCGAATGTCTTGCGTTTCCAAGATGCATTATAATGACGAAAATCCATTCCATTAGAAAAGTAGTGATTCTCAACTGACCATGACCAACGAAACTTCCAACGAAAACGATCCGCGTCCGTGGCTTGAACGTCCTGTTCATCCGGCTTTACCTGCAATCACAAATGAGGTTGCAATATTCGCCGCTATCATCTTGATGGCATTCGTAACGCGCTTCTACAACCTCGGTGCGCGTGTGATGAGTTACGATGAAAGTCTGCATACGTATTTCTCGTGGCTCTTTTATAAGGGCCAAGGCTACCAACACAATCCCGATGATGCACGGGCCGCTTCAATTCCATTTGATCGCGCTTTCGTACTTCCTCTTCGGCGCTAGCGATTTCACGGCACGCATCCCAGCCGCACTTTTTGGCATTGCCACTATATCGATGGCTTGGTATTGGCGCCGCTATCTCGGCAAAACGGGCGGGCTTATCGCCGGTTTCCTAATGGTCATATCCCCATTGATGCTGTTCTATAGCAGATATGTCCGCGAAGATTCCTATGCGGTTTTCTCCGGCGTACTGATGCTTTATGTCATTCTCCGTTATTTTGAAACTGGGGCACGGAAGTATCTCTATTTATTGGCAATTGCGTTGATGATACATTTTATAGATA
Organism: uncultured Chloroflexia bacterium; assembly: GCA_963752775.1. GTDB lineage: Bacteria > Chloroflexota > Anaerolineae > Anaerolineales > Villigracilaceae > Fen-1038. Next base: position 35,082 of record CAVVZL010000001.1, on the reverse strand, counting down.
AAGAAACTTCTTTCATGTATTCGGCAATGCTTTTATTATTCCTTGCAGTTTATTTCATTGCCCGCGTCACGCGCAATGCCTGGCATGATATTTCTTCTTATCGTGGCTTTATTATTACGCTCGCGGTCGGACTTTTGTTAGTTGTCGTTGGCATGGGAATTGGAATTGCCGGACGAAACTTAGGGACCCTTGGCGCAACAGAAGTGGCTTCACCTTCGATCCCATCTGCGACCTCACCGCTACGATCCACCGCGGGAGCGGCTTCTCCGGCCACATTTTTACTGCTTGCCGGAATTCTCGCTTTGATTGCAGCGGGGTATTTCCTGATTCGCGGTTTCACATGGCAAGGAGTGAAGTCTGAGCGTTCATTTGATATGCTGATCATGGTCGGGACATTTGTTCTACCCATGCTCACGCCCTTCCCGATCACATTCCTGCAAAATTGGTTACACGTTACGATACCAACCACTGCTCCCGAAGTCCAGGCCTTGACTCCGCATGATGTAATCGTTATCGGCATCTTCCTGATTGTCTTCTTCGCAATATCCATTGCCATTGGATTGTTCTGGAATAAAGATTGGTGGAAACTTGCACTTGCGTTCTGGGTTCCTTTTACAATTTTTTATACCTCAATATTCACGAACAGCGACGGCTTCTTCACGGGTACTGTCGGCTCGCTTGGCTATTGGATCGCGCAGCAAGCAGTTCAGCGCGGCAGTCAGCCATGGTATTACTACATTCTGATTGAAATCCCAATCTATGAGTTCCTTCCATTTTTGGCTTCCGTCCTCGCACTGATTATCGGCTTGCGTCATAGACCATTGCAAATCAGCAAAGACACTTCGCTTGATGGAAATCAGCCGATCGAAGCAATTGCATCGCATCAACAGCCTGATAACTTCACGAATATGTTTGCTTTGCTGGTCTGGTGGATTGTTGGTTGGTATCATCGCTTTCAGTTATGCAGGCGAAAAGATGCCCTGGCTGACGATCCATCTGGCTTGGCCAATGATTCTTTTCAGCGGCTGGGGACTTGGCTATCTCATTGATACAACCGATTGGCGAGGCTTGTTGCAACGCAAGGCTCCGCTGGTTCTTGGCCTTGCCCTTGTCTTTTTCACCAGCTTTGCGGCTGGCCTTTTATCTTTGGTTGGCGATACCCCGCCCTTTCAGGGTAAAGGGCTCGATCAACTACAAAACACAACGGCTTTCCTACTTCCAGCGATTGTAGCTCTCTTCAGTTTGGTAGGCTTGATTTATCTCCTGCGCAACTGGGACGGCAGGCAGGTCACGCGCACTTTCGCTTTAGTCTTTTTCGTTTTGCTTGCAGTCTTAACCATGCGCGCCTCCTTCCGCGCCGCATACATTGACTATGACGATGCCACAGAATATCTCGTTTATGCTCACGCAGCAACCGGCGTAAAAGATATAATCAACCAAGCCACGGAAATTTCCGAGCGTACCACCGGCGGCATGGGCATCAACCTTGCCTACGATGCGAGCGCACCCGACACCGGAGTTTCCTGGCCGTTTGCGTGGTATCTGCGCGATTTCACAAACCAACATTCGTTTGATCAGCCGACACGCTCGTTGCGCAATTCGGCAATCGTCATCGTCGATCAAAAGAATTTCGATAAAATCGAAGCTGCTTTGGGTCCGGGTTATTACCGCATTGATTACATCCGCATGTGGTGGCCCAATCAGGATTACTTTGATTTGGTCTCCAGTCGGGATGCGTCGATTCCGTTTACCCCAGATTATTCTTGTAGTGGCCTGCTTGGATTCTTTAAGCTTTTCAAATCACAAGATTTCTCGCGCATCTGCACCGCGCTTACCAATCCCCAAATCCGCGCGGGGATCATTGATATCTGGCTCAATCGTGATTACACGGCTACGCCGCGGCAACGAACAACCAGAACATGACTCTTGCCACCTGGCAGCCATCTGCGCTGATGCGCATGTACATCCGCAAGGATGTGGCGGAACAAACCTGGAAATATGGAGTCACTCCAGTCCAGCAGGCGGCGCAGGTTGATCCGTATCAAGGCAAAACCGTCACGCTGAACGCAAACGAAGTAATCAACTCAACAAAATTATCCACGCCGATGAATGCGCCGCGTGCGCTGGCTGTAGCATCTGATGGAAGTGTTTATGTTGCCGACTTCGCGGAATAACCGCATCCTGCACTTTGACCCGAGCGGGACTTGATCAACAAATGGGGCACGTCCAGCGGCAACGATCCCAGCCACCCGAATCCCTCCGCGCCGCCATCCACCTTTAATGAACCCTGGGGTGTGGCAGTTGGATTGGATGGTTCAGTCTATGTAACGGACACCTGGAACAACCGCATTCAAAAATTTACGGCGTCGGGCCAATTCATAAAAACGTGGAGCACGGCGGCATCACAAACAGATGCTTTCTATGGGCCACGCGGCCTGGCGGTGGATACGAAAGGTCATCTCTACCTCGCAGATACTGGCAACAAGCGCATCGTCGTATTTGATGCGAATGGTAATTATCTGGCTCAATTCGGTTCGGCGGGTCTCGATCCCGGTCAATTCGATGAGCCGGTTGGGGTCACAGTTGACGCAAATGGAAATGTTTATGTTACCGATACGTGGAATCAACGAGTACAAACGTTCGCTCAATCGCCCGACGGTTTGACATTCACGCCATTAAAGCAATGGGATGTTGCGGGATGGAACGGCCAATCGCTCGACAACAAGCCGTTTATTGCGGTGGATAATATAGGCCATGTATTCATCACCGACCCAGAAGGCTTCCGTGTGATCGAATATACAACGGATGGACAATTGGTCCAAACGTGGGGCGACTACGGAACAACGACGTCCACATTCGGCCTAGCGGCTGGCATCGCAATTGACTCGCAGGGAAATATCTGGGTCAGCGATGCGGGCAACAATCGTATTATGAGGTTTGCTTTGCCCTAACTAATTATTAAAGAAGGGCCTTCAGTTTTATCGCTGAAGGCCCTTCTTTATTTGCATAGCAAGTGAAGTTACAAGGTGTGCGCTAAAATGAAACAAGACTTATCCTCTTCTCGGCTTTTGCAATTTATCGGATTTGCAGTCTTAATACTGGCAAGCTCCGCTTGCAGGCTCGCTTCACAAGTCCTTGACACATCAATATCAGGAGCTGGAACTCCGCCAAAGACCATCACATCTGCCACACCCCTACCTAGGAGCGATAACTCATCTACCTCTATTCCAGCCCTGCCTCCTGCTGTTCCGGCAAACACAATGCAGTTACATCTCAAATTGGTCGGTGAGGCGCGTCCGCTTCCGGAAAAAATCTTTGGCGCGAATGCCGATCCATTCATCGAACAACTTACGAACGATCCAAGCAAGATTCAAGAAGTTACGCAAACTGCCCCCGCTGTCCTGCGCTTTCCCGGCGGTTCGCTGGCTAATTATTATGATTGGCGCGATGGACAGTTGCATTTAGATCCGCGGCCGAACAGCTCGAGTTATTACAAGTTCTGGGTTGATCTTGCCCAGAGGATCGCGCAGGCGCATCCAAGCGGCACGCATTACGAACAATATGTCTCATTCGCCCAGCAAGTCGGAAATGCTGATATTCTGATCGTGCCTAACCTCGAAACGTCATCTATTTCTGAACAAACGGCTTGGTTCAACACCCTAGCTTCTGAAAATATGACGCCCAAGTATATCGAGCTCGGCAATGAATTCTGGGTTGCGATGGGCGGCGATCCCAATGTAATGAAGGTTTGGCCTGATGAACCAACCTCCATGAACGTGATGCACCAATATGTGCAAGCCTTTGCACCCATTGTCGGCACGGACGCCAAGTTCGCAGTCCAAGCTAGCGGCGCCTCATACAATTATCAGCCGAATGATCCGCATCCATTCATTCAACGACTCATTAAATGGGATGAGGCGCTTGCACCGGCGGATTGGTTTCAGGCGGTGACCGTGCATCTTTATCCGGACCCGAACCGGATCGCGTCGGAAGCGGGAAGTCCATCGCGTGATCAATTATTCACGCTGTTAATGGGCCGGTCGGATCAAGGCATTGACCGCGCACTCAATAATATTGCCAAGCAATTGCCCGGAAAGGAAATCTGGGTAACGGAATGAAGTCCGCGCGGCGGCTCACCCACCAATTTAAATCAACCCGAGATGGATCTAGTCACACCGGATATGCAAGCCCACCTGATTGCGCGCACGATGCTGGCGATGCTAAGACATCCAGAGATGACCAAAGCTTTGTATTTCGAACTTTACTCCGGAAACAACAGCGTTTTCCAAACATATGTCCTGGTCAATGGGCAATATCAACCCACATCGTTTGCTGTAGTACTTCAATGGTTCGATCAAGCCGCGAACGGGGGCAGTTCGTTCCAACGTGTTGTAGATGTAAACGGAACGCCAATCACAGGGCTGGGGCCGTTCTCGGAAAGTTATCTGCCCATAGAGGGCGGATCGTTCCAGTCCGCAAGCAGCACAACGTTGATCCTACAAAATGCCTCATCACAGACGTATTGGTATGACGCAACCGAGGGTGGGCAAAAGCCCACGCCTTTGCAAGTGCAAATGATCCTTCCTAATGATTTCTCGGCAACAGCACATCAACCCGCGAAAATCATAACACTCAATCCAAGCCAGCCCATTGTGTTGCCGCCGCTTAGCATTGTAAGAATCATATGGTGAACCGGGCAGCGTCAATTTGGAAGAGCTGGTCGATTACAAGTAAAGCGCTCTAATTTAATGTTACAAACGCTACTCCAAGGGTCAATTCATCGCGGTGGTATAATGCCTCTGCTATTATCTCAAAAAAAGGGATACAAATGAAACTCCATGAATACCAATCAAAACAAATATTTGCCAAATATGGTATTCCGATCCCAAAGGGACGGGTAGCGGCTACCGCAAGCGAGGCAAAAGCAATTGCCGAAGAGCTGGGTAGCCGCGTTGTTATTAAATCGCAAGTGCTTGTCGGTGGGCGTGGCAAAGCAGGTGGTGTAAAACTCGCCAAAGATCCTGAAGAAGCCGAACAACTTGCTACTCAAATTCTGGCAATGGAGATCAAAGGTTTGCCGGTGCGCAAAGTCCTAGTGGATGAGGCGGCGGCAATTGAAAGCGAAATCTATTTCTCCATTACCAATGACCGCGCTGCGCGCAAGCCGGTGATGATCGCTTCCGCCGCGGGCGGAATGGAGATCGAAGAAGTTGCGGCCAGGACGCCAGAAAAAATTATCAACCTCCATATTGATCCATTGCTTGGCTTGCGTGACTATCAGGCGCGTGATCTTGCCGCATCCATTGACTTGCCGCGCGATTATTGGAAAGACTTCAGTAAAATTGCGATGGGCTTATGGCGGGTTTACACCGAAACCGATGCCTCGCTGGCCGAGATCAATCCACTTGTCATTACCAAAGATAAACGCATGATCGCCCTTGATGGCAAAATGATCATTGACGACAACGCAATGTTCCGTCACACCGATTTGGCAGAGATGCGCGACCTCGACGAAGAAGTTCCTGCCGAGACGGAAGCACGCAAGTATGGGCTCACTTACATCAAGCTCGATGGCAACATCGGTTGCATGGTCAATGGCGCGGGTTTGGCAATGACTACGATGGACATCGTCAAATTGTTTGGCGGCGAACCCGCCAATTTCCTGATATTGGAGGCGGTGCGGGCGCAGATAAAGTTGCGGCAGCGATGCGAATCATTTTGTCGGATATGAACGTCAAAGCGGTATTATTCAATATCTTCGGCGGTATTACGCGTTGCGATGAAGTCGCACGAGGAATTCTGGTCGCAATGAAGGAAGTCAAGCCCAAGGCACCAATGGTGGTGCGTCTGGTCGGCACAAATGCCGAGGAAGGCCGCAAGTTATTGGCCGACGCAAAAATGATCACTGCCGAAACATTAGCCGACGCGGCCAAGAAGGCTGTCGCCGCGGCAAAAGGGAAATAAATAATATGAGCATTCTCATTAACAAGAAAACTCGTTTGCTGGTTCAAGGTATTACTGGCAATGAAGGCTTGTTTCATACACGTCAAATGGTCGCTTATGGAACGAATGTGGTTGCGGGCATGACACCTGGCAAAGGCGGCGAATGGGTGGATGAAAAAATTCCCGTGTTTGATTCGGTAAAATTGGCCGTTGATGCAACCGGCGCAAACTGCACCGTGATCTTTGTCCCCGCTCGTTTTGCCCCCGATGCCATGTATGAAGCTGCAGACGCAGGCATTCCGTTGATTGTTTGCATCACCGAAGGTGTTGCGGTTCAAGAAATGATGCGCGTTCGCAACTATCTCGACCAGAAGAAAGTTCGACTCCTCGGCCCAAATTGCCCGGGGTTATTAACACCGGGCGAATGCAAAGTTGGAATTATTCCTGGCGATATTGCCATTTCCGGCAATGTAGGCTGTGTCTCGCGCTCCGGCACGCTAACTTATGAAGTGTTGTATGCTCTCAAACTGGTTGGCATGGGCGCATCAACATGTGTTGGCATCGGTGGGGACCCAATCAACGGAACCAACTTCATCGATGTGCTTGGAAATGTTCGAACACGATCCGCAAACGGAAAAGGTCGTGATGATTGGCGAGATTGGTGGCACCGACGAGGACAAAGCCGCGGAATATATCGCATCGAAAATGACCAAGCCGGTGGTTTCGTTCATTGCGGGTCAAACCGCCCCTCCCGGCAAACGCATGGGACATGCGGGGCAATCATAGAAGGCGGCGCCGGAACAGCGGCAGGCAAAGTAAAAGCATTGGAAACCGCCGGTGTGAAGGTCGCGAAACATCCGGAAGAAATTCCAAGCCTCCTCAAATAAACTGTAGGGTTGAAGCCTGCTCCGCCTCTGCTTATTCAAAAGGTGATTGATGATGACAATGGATAATTCTTATCATCGAGCAAAACCGCGCGTCAACAGAACGCATTCGCAAGTTTGTATGCAAATTTGTCAGACAAACAATTACAACAGCCTGTTGGCGAACACTGGACAATTGCAATTGCTTTAGCACATCTCGCATTTTGGGATCGACGTGTGTTATTATGTTCTGGATCAAGACTGAAAACGACGGAAAGCTGTCTGCTCCTGAAATTGATGTTTTTGTGAACGATTTTCTTTGCCGCTTGTGGGCAGCCATTCCGCCGCGTGAAGCCGCACGTCTTGCAATTGAAACATCACGAAGTATTGGATAAACGTCTCGAAGAATTTCCGCCGCAATTGCTCGAAGAAATCTATGAACTTTAACCAACGCTGGGTTATACGAGCTTTGCATCGCATCGAGCATCTGAATGAAATCGAGGCAGCATTGAAAGGCTAATGTCATTGCGAGCACCAGCTGGGCGCGTAGCAGTCTCAGGCAGTCTCGAACATCAGATTGCCAATCGTTCCGCTCCTCACAACGACATATTAATGCGCGTAGAGCCGCCTCATAAGGCGGCTCTACGGTTATAATCACAATGGAATTAAATCGAAAATTACTTATGAGAGTCGATATAGTTGACCGCCTCACCAACGGTAGTGATTTTTTGTGCCGCCTCATCCGAGATCTCGGCGCCGAACTTGTCTTCAAAAGCCATGATAAGTTCCACGAGATCAAGCGAGTCCGCTTCAAGGTCCTCGCGGAAGCGAGCTTCCATAGTCACCTTGCTCTCATCCGAACCGAGCAAATCCACAATGATCTTTTTAATTTCGCTGAATGTTTGTCAGTCATAGGATAATCCTCCGTAGGAATTTCGTTCTTATACCTGTCCATTGTAACATGACAGATCGCAAAATTCAAACACAGGAACACCGCTTTATGTCAAAAGATACGGAAATCAAAGATCGAAAACTCGACCATATTAAAATAAATTTAGAAAAAGACGTGCGCTCGGCGTTGAGCACCGGGCTTGAAAATGTATCACTTTGTTCACGAGGCGCTTCCCGAGCTTGATCTTGACGGGGTCGACACAAGCCTCAACCTGTTCGGCAAAAATCTGCCCGCGCCTATTCTGATATCTTCCATGACCGGCGGCTCCGAAGAAGCCGAGACTATCAACCTGCGTCTCGCCGAAGCCGCGCAGACCGTCCGGTGTTGCCATGGGAGTTGGAAGCCAGCGAGTGGCAATCGAACATCCCGAACAAGCCGCAACGTTTCAAGTGCGCCGCGTTGCGCCGGATATTTTATTGTTTGCCAATCTTGGCGCAGTGCAACTAAATCATGGCTATGGCATTGACCAATGTCGCCAAGCCGTCGAAATGATCCAGGCCAACGCGTTGATCCTGCATTTGAATCCATTACAGGAAGCGGTTCAAAAAGGCGGCGACACAAACTTCGCTGGACTTGCAAAGAAAATAGAAATGGTTTGCAAGAGAATAGAAGTGCCGGTGATTGCAAAAGAAGTTGGCTGGGGAATCTCGGAGCGCACAGCCAAGTTGTTGGCGGATTGCGGATGTAAATGCCATTGATGTTGCAGGTGCAGGCGGCACAAGTTGGTCGCAAGTCGAGATGCACCGCGCTCCAGATGAATTCACACGAGAGTTGGCCGCAACATTTGTTGGTTGGGGAATTCCAACCGCCGAATCAATTTTGAATGTCAAGAAAGCTGTGCCGGATATGACATTTTCGCCAGCGGTGGAATCAAAGATGGACTTGATATCGCCAAGTGCATTGCCTTGGGCGCAACTCTCGGCGGCATGGCGGGGAATTTCCTGAAAGCCGCAGCAATTTCAACTGAGAAAGCCATTGAGATGATGAAGTTGACGAAGAAACAAATTGAAGTGACCATGTTTGCGAGCGGGCGTTGGAATCACTTCGAAGGTTTGAATGCTAAGATATTGTTGAAAAGAATACAGTGAACAATATAAAATGATTTGCGAAAGAAGCAAATGAAGTTCTGATACAATCGCGCAATGACTTCCCCTATCAAAGCCATCATCTTCGACTTCGGCGGTGTTCTGCTTCAATGGGACCCGCACAAACTTTATCGCCGCTACTTCGATCAGGCCAGACAAATTGATCAGTTCCTTGCAGAAATCAACTTTTCATCCTGGAATGCAGAACAAGATCGCGGCCGGCCCTTTGAACCAGGCATTGCAGAATTATCAAGTCAATTTCCTCAATACGCCCATCTCATCCGTGCATATTACGATCATTGGGAAGATTCGGTCGTTGGGCCAATCGCCGGAACAGTGGAAATTCTCCGTGAGTTAAAGCGGGCCGGGTTATCCACTTTATGGATTGAGCAATTGGTCAGCAGAGACGTATCCACGCATACAACATCAATATGATTTCTTCAATCTGTTTGACAAGATTATTCTATCCGGTGACAGTGAAACTGATCAAACCTGATCCCAGCGATTTTCAATCTAACTTTAAACAAGATCAATCGCCCTGCCAGCGAATGTCTGCTGATTGATGACTCCGAAGCAAACATCAACACAGCGAAAAAACTAGGATTTGCTGTCATTCATTTCAAATCTCCTGAGCAACTACAAACAGAGTTACATCAATTGAATTTATTATGAGCGAGAAACATCATGTCATTGAAATGAATATTCCAGAACTCATGCTTCCTGCCATTGAAAGTGAACTCCAACGCCAAGTCGCACGGCTCAATGACCAGCACCTGCACCCTTTCTATGAAATGCTCACCTATCATATGGGTTGGACTGGTGCAGGCGCTGGCCCGGACGCAACTGGCAAAAGGATTCGTCCTTTAATTGTTTTGCTTGTAACGGCATCCCATGAGTCAAAATGGCTACGCGCTTCTCCGGCAGCCGCGGCGATTGAACTAGTTCATAACTTTTCACTTGTCCATGATGACATTCAAGACAACTCCGATAAGCGGCGCGGGCGCACAACGGTATGGAAGAAATGGAACATGCCGCAAGCGATCAATGTTGGAGATGCGCTGTTCGTAATTTCCAATCAAGCAATTCTGGATCTAGCGAAAAATTATTCTGCCAATATTGTTGTCAAAACCGCGCGTGTCATTCAGAATGCCTGCCTTGATCTCACTCGAGGACAATATCTTGATATGGCTTACGAGAATCGCAATGATCTTTCGATTGAAGATTATTGGAAAATGATCGAAGGCAAAACCGCCGCCCTGCTCTCCGCTTGCACACAAGTTGGCGCAATCCTCGGAGGTACGGATGATAAAACCATTGAACAATATCGCATCTTTGGCCGGGACCTCGGGCTAGCGTTCCAAGTTCAAGATGATATCCTCGGCATCTGGGGTAACGAGGCATTGACCGGCAAATCAACGGCAGGCGATCTCGTCGAGGGAAAAAATTCTTTGCCAATATTGTATGGGATCAGCCAGAAGGGTAAATTCGCTCAACGATGGAACGCGTCCGCTATTCATCCGGATGAAGTTGCGGAGGTCGCTCAGATGCTAGTCAATGAAGGGGCACGTGATTACGCTCAACACGAGGCTCGAACGTCTGACAAATCAGGCAATGGCACTTTGGATAAGATCAATCCTAAGAATGAAGCAGGATATGCCTTAGTTGACTTAACCAATAAGTTGCTCAACAGAAAGTCTTGATATATAATCTTTCAGGTCAAGCGGGTGTAGTTCAGTGGTAGAACGCTTGCTTCCCAAGCAAGATATCGTGGGTTCGAGTCCCATCACCCGCTCTGTATAGACAGATTACGAAGAGTGATTCACTTCAACAAGTGAAGCATGGCCGAGTTCTACTTCTACACTGGTCGAGGCTAAGCCCTCGACTTTTTTGTTAAGTTTTTGCAATTCTGCTGTTATGCAAACTAACGTCTCGAACAAGTAAAATCATGCTTGGAAGGCAAAGATGATATCGAACAAAGGAAGAATTCTGTACGTTGAGGATAATCAAGATAACAGGAAGCTAGTCCGGCGCGTGTTGGAAGCAGATGGTTACGCTTTTGACGAAGCAAAGGATGCTCAAGATGCGCTGGAATATCTTAACACCAATATTCCAAGCTTGATTCTGATGGACATCAGTATGCCTGACGTAGATGGCTATGCACTAACTGCAAAAATCAGGTCAATCCCGGAATTTGCAAAAACTCCGATTATAGCCATGACAGCCAATGTAATGCGCGGAGACCGGGAACGTTCATTGGAAGCCGGGTGTGATGGATATATCCAAAAGCCCATTGATATTGATACATTAACACAACAAGTCGAACGCTATATTAAGAAGGAATACTAATGGTCAATCCACCCGCATCTGACACCCAGCCTATCCGCAAGTCCAACATTCCAAAAGATGCAACGATTTTGGTGGTGGAAGATAACGTATCTAACTTCGTCTTGATTGCCCGCATGCTTGGTTATCTCGGAATTCATTGCGAATGGAAAACATCGGGATTCGAAGTTGTCGAGTATGCCGACACATCTGCCTCGGCTAGACTTAAATTTTAATGGACATCCGTCTACCATATGAAGATGGATACGCAGCACAGAAAAAAATCCGCGCGTCTGAAAGATTTAAGTCCGTAAGAATCGTCGCAGTCACCGCTGAAGCAAGCCTCGAACAAATGAACAAAGCCAAGACATCTGGATTCGATGGCTTTCTAGGAAAGCCACTGGATCCCGATCGGTTCCCTGATCAAATTCGACGCATCCTCAACGACGAAGAAGTTTGGGAATTTACATAATCCACCATGGACAAACATAGAGAAACCATCAGCAGAAGTAAAGCGCTCCAGCCATCGTACTAGCCTGGCAGGTTGGTTGACTCGGACGCTGATGATTTTTGCATTCACCCCACTCTTGTTGATGGCAGGGGCATTCTATTTTCGTTCTCGCACTCTATTGGGGAATCAAGTTTCGGCTCAAATGCGAAACCAATTAGCTGCCGAGCTCAACCAACTAGATCTCGCCAACAAGGTAAGGCAAATCCGGCTCGACAATTTGGTGCGCCAACCCGACTTCGACAGCGAACTGGATTCCGCCATCTCTGCAGATCCGCACAGCATTAATTTCACTGAAATTAGAAATAATTTATCCCAGCAGATGCGCTCATTGACACCGCAGGCGGACAATGCCACATTCAATCAATTCTTCTTGATGCTTCCCGACGGCATCATCCTAATGGACAGCCAGCAAGAATGGGAAGGCTCATCGCTAGCAAATTCACAATATTATCAATCGATCGCCAACGGCAACGACCAGACTTTCGCGGTTTACAACTTTCCGCCGCTCTATAAAAATCAACTTGTTCTTCTTACTGTCACTCAATATCAGAAGGAAGGCGATTTGCGCCAAGGGACTTTGGTAGGAGTAACCGAACAACAAAGCCTTCAAGGTGTTTTGCAAAGCTTGGTAAGCCTCACCCCATCTTCCAATGCGTATTTTTTCACTCATGAAGGAAAGCTCATCGGGATAGATTCGCATACGATGGAGCTGGCTATCCTTAGCCCATCTCCGTCGCAAAATACTCAACTCAGCACTGCCTTCAATATTCTGATGAATAGTGCGAAGAGCATGCCGCAATCCCTGCAATTTAGCGATAGTAATAATTTACCGGTTTTGGCCCAAGTCGAGTGGTTGCCTAGCATGAATGCAGGTCTTGTTTGGGAAATCCCACAAGACGTGGTGTTCGGCCAACTTAACAATCTAGCACCAATTACTCTAATCATCATTGTTATTGCCCTGCTTGCGATGGCAATCGTGATTATTATGGGAACCCAACGCGTCTTTAAACCACTTCAATCGCTGACAACAATTACATCCAAATTTGCATCTGGCGATTTTAGTGTGCGCGCAGAGGTTCGCGGCCAAGATGAGATTGGGATGTTAGCCGATTTGTTCAACCACATGGCTGAGGAATTAACTGGTCTTTACCGTTCCCTGGAACAAAAAGTGGAAGAACGCACGCGCCAGATTCGAATCGCGGCAGAAATAGTTCAGCGCACTATTTCTTCGAACAATCTGGACGAGTTACTTAATCGCACCACAGAACTCATCGTCCAACAATTCGGCTTTTACCACGCAGCTATTTATCTTGTGGATCGCGCCGGAAAACACGCGGTACTTCGCTCAGCTTGCGGTCCAGCTGCACATACACTGCTCGAGAGCGGACATCAGTTAGAAGTGGGGGCATCGTCGATCATTGGCTGGGTAACCGCGAATAACCAGCCGCACATTACCTCCGACGTAACCGAAGACTCTCTTCATATGGAAAACAAACTCCTCCCTGAGACTCACTCCGAAGCTGCCGTTCCCATTTCCGTGGGCGGAGATGTTTTTGGCGCTTTGGATGTGCAAAGCACGCAATCGAGCACATTCGGCCCCGATGTCATCGTGACGTTGCAAACGCTGGCCAGCCAGATTGCAGTTGCAATTCATAATATTAGCCTGTCCGAATCGACCCAAGGAAACACACGCGAGTTAGAACGCCTTTATCAGAGCAATCTCAGGATCGCGACGGCGCAATCGAAAGACGAGCTAATTCAAATTACAAACGGAGTATTGCAAGACTCACCTTTTGCATCGGGAATATTGCTGGTACACGGTTCCCAACTCGAAGTCGTAGCCATGAACCGCGCTCAAGGAAAGAGCCTCGCGAAACAAGCAGTTGAAAATCTAGGCCTTAATTTAAGGGAGATTCAAAAGTTTTTATCCGGAAACCCGATCATCGTTGAGGAGGGTTCGATGCCGTGGCCGGTTCCTTTAAGACAATTTAGAAAAGGATTCGAGTATCAATCGGTTGCCTTTTTACCTATTAAGCAAGCTAGTCAAACGACGGGATTAATCGTTCTTGGCGGACAAAAAGAATCCCTAACTAGTGCACTAGTTCAGCCTTATATCGGTATGACTGAATTGGTGGGCATTATGCTGGAAAAAATAGAAGATGCTGCTGAAAAGCAGAATTCGCCTTAGTGAGTTCGAGTTCGATCACATCCATTAGCCGGGCTATTTCGACCCCCAACGACTTAAATAGTTTTTACTCAACCCTGCATGGAGAGGTGAGACGCGTTATCGGCGATTATCCGTTTGTTGTGGCTACGTATGAGAAAGAAACTGATTCCATTACCATTCCTTATATGTACGAAGATGGCAAAGTCGAGTCGGTGGAAGCATTTCCGTTAGGTGAAGGCCTGACGTCCATTTTGATTCGTTCTCTTCAGCCCTTGCTATTGGTTGAAGACACTGAAAAACAGGCAGAAAAACTTGGAGCAAAAATTCACGGCAAGCCCGCAAAGTCATGGATGGGCGCGCCGATGATCGTCCAAGGTGAACCCATTGGTGTGTTAATTGTTCAAGACGTAAACCAGGAACGTTCCTTTAATAATGAAAACCTACGCTTTTTAACGACACTAGCAAATCAAGTAGCGGGTGTGCTTTACAACGTCAGGATTACTGGAGGACAGCCGTCGGCACACTATCCAGCTGGAAACAGCGGCTCAGATTGCGCGTGATATCAGCGGTTCACTAAACTTGGACGAATTGTTAAAGAAAGCCGTCAACTTCATTCACGAACGATTTAATCTTTATCACGCGTCCATTTTCTTGATCGATCTGCCAGGGGAATTTGCAGTGATTCGAGAGTCCACTGGTGAGGCCGGCTCGCAAATGAAACGCGCCGGGCACAAACTCGGTGTGGGCTCGAAATCAGTTGTCGGTTATGTTGCAGGACGCGGCGAGGCATTGGTTGTCAATGATACGGCGAAGGATGCCACATATTATGCAAATCCGCTTTTGCCGGAGACACATGCTGAAGCCGCGATTCCATTGAAAGTCGGCGAAAGAATTGTTGGCGTCCTGGATGTTCAAAGCATCCACGCTTATGCTTTTACTGAAGATAACCTCCGTACGCTTCAAATCCTTGCGGACCAGCTGGCAATTGCAGTTGTGAATTCCGAGTTATTTGCCGAAACTCAGGAACATCTTTCTCAACATCGTCTGCTCCACCATATCACCAGCACCGCAGCTTCAGGTACAACTCTTGAAGAAGCGCTGGATAGTGCCGTCTCCGGACTTACAAGTGACATTGGGCGGAGATCGCGTTTCAATTCTGATGCCCGACTCAGAACTCAAATTCCTGGAAGTCAAAGCATCGGTGGGATATTCGCAGGAAGTTGACAAAATACGCGTTCCTATCGGAAGCGGCATCACAGGTTGGGTCGCTGAACACCGCCGCCTCTTACGCGTCGACAATGTAACAGATGACACTCGTTATATTCAAGCCAGTCCCAACACACGGTCTGAATTAGCTATTCCTCTGCTCTATCGCAACGAAATTCTTGGCGTACTCAATGTTGAAAGCGAACAGCTCGCCGCATACAACGAAGACGATGAAGAAATGCTTGGAACACTGGGCGGCAGTCTCGCAGCGATTATCGCGAACGCAAGACTAGTGGAGCAGGTCCGAAATCAGGCCGAATATAACCGCATGATTTATGAAATCACAAGCAAGATTCGCCGCTCTACGGATATGCAGACTATTCTCACAACGACTGCCAGCGAATTAACAAAAGCTTTAGGCAGCGCGCTACACAAAAATCGACAATTGCGCCAGAAAATGAAAACAATGGCAACGACTCTCTAGAGAAAGGCAACTGAAAAATGAAGGAAAAAAGAACATTGCCATTCCATCAATTTTACAGAAGCCGACATCAGTCAGCCGGTTTACAGACATTGGCGCGAAGGGTTACCACGCCCGATCCTTAATATCGCTCTTGTGTTTGGCTTTATCGCGTTAGTTGCAGGAATCCTTACTGAACAAAGCACTACCGTCACAATTATTTTTATTGGCGCATACATCAGCATAGTACTGATTGCAATATCGCCGGTACCGTTTTGGTTGCGTGCGGGGATAATATTGCTCGTCACCTTTGCGTTAGGTTTGAATGAGCTATTTTCGCTCGGCATCGAAGGCGATAGTCTTATCTTCTTCCTCGCTTTCATTACACTGACAACTATGTTTTATGCTCCACGCGGAGGGATGATCGCGGTAGTGGTTTCCTTGATGACATTTGGAATTATGGCGTGGTTGAGTCTCACCGGCAGAATTACATTTCTTAATCCAGTGGTTGTACCGGCTAAATGGACTGATTGGCTCTCCAATGCTGCAGTCACCCTGTTGTTCGGTGCCATTACGATTGTTGGCTTTCAATTATTGGATGCTGAATATCGGCGAAGAGCAAAAGAAAACAGAGGAAGCCACACGCGAACTCGAAGATCAAAAGGCCAATCTCGAAAGTCGGGTTGCCGAGAGAACTGTCCAGTTCAAAGCAATCAACGAAGTGGGACGCGCTGCCAGTTCCGTTCTTGATCCGGATGAATTGATCAGCAACGTGGTTAATCTAATTACAGATCAATTCGGTTTTTATTATGCCGCTCTCTTTCTTATCGATTCAACAAAGCGCTGGGCTGAATTAAAAAATGCTACGGGCGAAGCTGGCCGCGTTTTGAGGGAAAACAAACACCGCCTCGAAGTTGGAGGCAAAAGCATGGTGGGCACCGCCATCAGCACGCTAACGCCGCGTGTCGCGCTGGATGTTGGATCGGAGTCACTTCGCTTCGAAAATCCATTGCTTCCTTACACTCGTTCGGAAATCGCTCTGCCTTTACTTGTTGGGGATCAAGTACTAGGAGCGCTTGATGTGCAGTCCACCAAAGAGGGAGCCTTTGGACCGCAGGAAATTGACACCTTACAAAGCATGGCAAATCAAGTTTCCATCGCGCTGGAAAATGCGAGCCTTTTCCAGCAAGTCCAGCAAAACCTTGATGAAATACGAGCGATTCAGAGACAATACACGACGCAAACTTGGCATCGGGTCGCAAAGAGAGAAGAGTTTCGTTATGAAGTGGGAGATGAAGAATATCATGGAACAGAAAATGAACTGGAAGTACCGTTGGCGATGCGAGGCAGCGTGATCGGTGAGATCAAGCTGGACAGCATTAACGAATGGACACCTGAGCAACGCAACTTGATCGAGTCAATCGCAGCACAAGCATCGCTTGCGCTGGAAAATGCCCGGTTATTGGAAGAAGGCCAATCCACCGCGACACGTCGAGCGTTTAATATCCGAGATCAGCGGCAAAATATGGTCCTCCGCAACAATGGATGGAATATTGCGTACTGCAGTGCAGGAACTTGGACGCGCATTGGATGCTTCAGAGGCAACCATTGAAATGAACATGGAAGACAACACATGAGCCAAACCACGATTAACCCAATCCCTGAATCACCTTCCTCCATCTTCAACTACGGAAAATGGCGCGAGGGATTTCTGCGGGCCATCCTAATTGGCGCATCAATCTTTGGCTTTATAGCACTAACCGCCAATTTTCTTACTGGCGCCGATACGTCTGACCTTATCACCTATTCGACGGCTTTTGTCATTCTATTACTAACCGTCCTAATCCCTCTTCCCTATTGGTTTAAAGCCCTGGTTTTTCTGGCACTGGAATATGTCTTGGCAATCAGCGGCTTTTTAGATACAGGGCTTTGGGGAGATTCACGCGTTTTCCTGCTGGCATTGGTTATTACGGCCTGTCTCTTATTTTCACCACTTGCGGGCATCATTTCCACAATCGTGGGAACTCTTACTACTGCTGCTATTCGGGTGGTTGATCCTAACTTCGCAGATCCAACTCACGAGTAATAACATGCCGCTAGGCGCTTTCGCTGACTGGCTTACCGGCGCCCTCACAAATATTTTATTATCAGTTGTGGTTATCATCGGATTAAGATTGGTTCAAAGAGAATTCGAGCGAGCCAGAGAGCAGGCGGGTTCCACGCTTCGGGATGTTCAGGAAGAAAGCAAGGATTTGGAATTGCGCGTTCAAGAACGAACGAATGAATTGTCGCAAAAATCGGAGCTTCTTCGCTCTTCTGCCTTTATCGCCCGCAATGTTGCTGAACTGCAAGATGTGTCAACTCTCCTTGAAAAAGCTGTTCATTTGACAGCCGATCTTTTTGGCTTTTATCATGTCGCCATCTATCTCTTTGACGAAGAAAGAAGGATAGCTTTCCTTCAAGCCGCGTCATCCGATATTGGTAAAAAGATGCTAGAAAGTGGATTCCAAATCGAAAGCAATCCGAAGAATGTAACGGGCTACGTCTCTGAACAAAATAAATCCTACATCGGAATTGATACAGAAGATGCCAAAGCCCGCCTCATATCTGAAGGAAAACTGGAACTCAGCTCATTCGCAGTTGGCAATCCCACTGAATGTGCGCGGCAAAATCACCGGGATTATGGATTTTCAGTCAAAAGAATTCCGCGTTTTCAATCAAGACGAAATAGAAATCCTGCAATCACTAGCGGACCAGATCGCAATTTCCATTGAAAGCGCACACCTGATCGGTGACACTCAAGCCTTTGTAAGTGAGCTTGAATCGCTAACAGTACAACAAACGAAAGACATTTGGGAACGCTATCTCGAGAAGCGAAACATTGTCTATCAATATACGCCTTCTGGAACCAAACTTATCAACCCGCACCGAAGCAAGGTTATGGCTAAAAATGGGTTGCAAGTTCCTCTGCGCCTTACGCGGCCAGACCATAGGCATGCTTACTCTTCAAGGCAAAGAGGCCACCAAATGGACAGAGCGCGAGCGTAGATCTGACGGAGAAAGTTGCGACTCAAGTGGCACTTGCTCTGGATAACAGCCGATTGCTGGAAGAGACGCGTCAACGTGCTATCCAGCAGCAAACAGTCAATGAGATTTCAGCCCGATTAAGCCGCTCACTGGATATTGACACGCTTCTCCGAACCGCGGCGCGCGAGCTTGGAACATTACCGGAAGTAGCTGAAGTATCAGTGGTAGTCGGTGAATTGAAAGAACTAGAACCCAGCACAAATTCGGATGGACATCACTAACTGACGCTCATCGAGAAAATCGGAAACTACTTATTATGTGGAACAGCCTTCGAGTACGTCTAATCTTGATCCTTATTGCGCTGGCTATCGTGCCGTTAATTGTGGTTGGCGCAATCTCGCTCCAGACTGCCAATGCGGCCGATAGAGCACAAGCCTTGGTTCTGGAAGGCCAAATTGCACAAAACACGGCATCACAAGTCTCCGTCTACCTGCAAGGACTCAGTCAGAACCTAGTCGGATTAGGCAATGAAATCATTGGCTTGAATGCGCCTGACCGCACGATATATACAAATCTTATATCCTACGGGTTGAATTTTGCTGCCGTACGGAAATAATTTTGATGAATTAACCTTGCTGGATCCACAGGGACATGAGATCGTCCGCGCGACACATCAAGGGCTTATACCGGACAACCAACTTTTGGATGATTCCAAATCAGATGACTACGTTCAACCGGTCAGCACGCGGCAAATCTACATGGGCCCCGAAGGTTTCAATTCCAGCACACGAGAACCCTATTTCACCATCTCGATACCACTGTTTAATTCCAGCAAGGGAAATGCATCGCAATTAATCGGGGTATTGATCGGCAAGGTCAGCGTATCACAGCTGGAAAATCTTCTGGCAGAGGCAAGGCCGGCATCCAATCAGTCTCTTTACATTGCCGATGCTGGTGGAAAAGCCATTGCATCTCCCTATTCCACGTTTATTCTTCAAAACGCACATGTTACCTTGCCTGCTAGTGGCGCAATTCAAATCGGGTTGGAACATACTAGTGTGGTATTGGCTGTTCACAAAGTCTATTTCGGTAATCAAACGCTCAATGTAGTGGCTGAGGAGCCTGCGAGCATTGGCTTGTCCTTGATCAACAATCTGATAAACACATTTGTTATCGCAGTTCTGATCTTCCTGCTTCTTTCTGTGGCTGTGGGTTTTGCAGTCGCCCGCCAGATAGTTCTCCCAATCGAAAAACTAGCAGTGACCTGCCAAACAAATTGCTGCAGGCGACCTCTCTCAAACCGTATCCATCCGAAGCCGCGATGAAATCGGCTCATTGGCAAACACTTTCAATG
The DNA here is from genome assembly GCA_963752775.1 of uncultured Chloroflexia bacterium. Taxonomy (GTDB): domain Bacteria; phylum Chloroflexota; class Anaerolineae; order Anaerolineales; family Villigracilaceae; genus Fen-1038. The sequence continues at coordinate 15,192 of CAVVZL010000001.1, read as the reverse complement.
ATATGACGTCCCAACTTCGGAGTCTGGTGGGTTCTTTGGAGCAACGCGTGTCAGAGCGCACGCAAGAACTCGAACGCGCAAGCCTGCGCGTGCGTACCGCGGCAGAGATTGCCCGTGACATCTCCTCTGCTCCAAGCCTGGATGAGTTGTTGGCGCGTTCTAGTGAACTGATTATCAACCGTTTCAATTTCTATCACACCGGCATCTTCTTATTGGACGATAAGAAAGAATATGCTGTCCTCCGCGCCTCTCCCACGGAAGCTGGAAAGCAACTGATCGCGAACAGTCACCGTTTACGTGTCGGTGAGCAGGGTATTGTCGGAAGAGTAGCTGCCAGCGGCGAAGCCCGGATCGCATTGGATACCGGAGCGGACGCCGTCTATTTTAACAATCCGTTTCTTCCAACTACTCGATCGGAAATGGCTTTACCTCTAAAAACCCGTAACGAGATTTTCGGTGTTCTCGATATACAAAGCGATCAGCCGCGAGCATTTGTACAGGAAGATATCGAAATCTTACAAGTCTTGGCTGACCAATTAGCAATCGCCATTGAAAAAATTAACTTGCTTGAGCGAGTGGAAATTCAATTAAAGGAAATCGAAGAGGCGTATCAGGAATATACGCGACAATCGTGGCAAAGTCTCGCTCGCAATCAAACACAAATCGCCGGCTACAAATTCGACGGTATGCAAATTGCAGCCTATTAATAAAGCACCCGAAAATTTAATGGAAGGGGTTCAAGCAGGCACCGAGAATTCGCCACGCACAGAATCCGGCAATTCAGAATTTCAGGCTATCCCTATTCGTCTACGCGGTCAGATAATTGGAGCTGTGAATCTTCGGTCTCGCAGCAACACAGTTTCAAAGGAAACTATCGCGATCGTTGAGCAAGTTGCCGACCGTCTAGCCTCGGCGCTGGAAAACGCCCGACTCACGGAAGGTACCCGCCGGAGGGCTCAACGCGATGCGTTGGTTACTGAATTGACTGGCCGCTTCCGCTCCACCCTTGACCTTGAAACCATCCTTCGCACCGCAACTCAAGAATTCCAAAGAGCCTTCGAATTGGAGGAGGCTGAAGTGCGGATTGGATTTCCAACCACAGAATCCGACAGCGCAACGAAAGGCAAACCCCAGAAAAATGACACTTCCCGTGAGTGAGGCCTGGCAATGTTAAATATTTTCAAGTCATCCTCAATACAAACATTTCACGATGAAGGCGAAAAGCTTGCGAGTGTCCAATTGCTGCGCGCCATTCTGATCGTCGAAATCATCGGACTTATCGGGATATCGGTATCAGATGCGACGGTCCAACAACTGCGGACATTCTACGCCTCCCTTCCGCTCTTGATTCTCCTAATCGTCAGCATATGGCTCCTTCGGCGTGGTATTCTATATCCGGCCCAGATCCTGATCCCACTCGGCTTGCTTTTAATCCGAGATTATCTGACGGTAGACGGCGTTGGCATCCACGATGTATCCTTGCTCGCGTTTGCGGCTGTCATCATCTTGGCTTATCTAACGCTCACAAAGCCTATCGCCATCGGCTTCACCGGCTTGACCATTATCTCAACTAGCCTGATCACGATTGCCAGCATGAACGGATTCATAAAAACCGATGAGTTTAGTCAATTGACAAATCTGGAAGACTTGATTGAAGTTGCTATCTTGTTGTCAGGCATCTCGGCCATCATGTATCTGATGGTAGACCGCTTAAACCAAAGTATAAAACAAGCTTGGGAGAATGGACAACAACAAATCGAGACTAATAAGCGATTACTCGAGGAACAGATGTTACTTGAGGCCCGTGTGAAAGAAAGAACGGCGGACCTCGAACGCCGCGCCGTTCAACTGCGGGCTGCCGCCGAAGTGGGCAATGCAGCGGCAGCAAGCCAGGATCTAAACCTCTTATTGAGCTCGGGGACGGTTTGTTAAGTACCCGTTTTGGCTTTTATCACGTAGGCATCTTCCTGAAAGATGAAACTGGCAGATATGCGCTCTTGTACGCCGCAAATAGTGAAGGCGGCCAGCGTATGTTGAAACGTGGTCATAAACTGGAAGTCGGCCAAGTTGGAATTGTGGGTTATGTCACCGAAAGCGGAAAGGCGCGCATTGCCCTAGATGTCGGCAAGGACGCAGTTTATTTTGATAATCCTGATTTACCTCAAACCCATTCTGAAATGGCATTGCCGCTGAAAATCGCAGATCGGATACTCGGAGCACTCGATATTCAATCCACCGAGCCACAGGCTTTTAAACAAGACGATATCGAGGTTCTGCAGATTGTTGCCGATCAACTAGCAATTGCGATTGAAAATTCGCGCCTACTGGCAGAAAGCCGATCCGCTGTTGATGCCATGCGCCGCACATATGGCGAGGTTTCTCTGCAAGCTTGGAATTCGACAGCTTGAAGACAATACATTGGCATTTAAAAGCAACGTAAGAGGCAAAGTGGATCAAATTAGAGACGAGCAGTGGATTGCCGAAGAACAGCAGGCAATTCGTTTGGGCACGCTAACCAAATCTAAGAACGAAGACACTTTATACGTTCCCATGCTCCAATACGGACAGGCAATTGGGGTAATCAAGTTAGTGAAGCGCGAGCAATCTCGGTGGTCAGATGCGGAGGTGCAGTTGGTGCTAATTTTAGCCTCACAATTAAGCGATTCATTGGAAGCCGCCCGCCTTTACGATGATGCCCAAAGACGTGCATCGAAGGAACGCGTCATTGGTGAAGTCACTACTAAAATTAGCCAATCCATCAACCTACGTAACGTCTTGCAAACCGCCGTTGAGGAGCTTGGCCACGTTATTCCCGGCTCGGATGTCATCATCCAACTTCAGGATAAGCACGAAAACGGAAAAAAGGAAAAACAGCTATTATGAAAAGCACTTCATCAAAGGTTGACGATAGCCAATTGTTGGAAGAGACGCGTCGGCGAGCTGTACAGCAGCAATCAATCAACGGGAGTTTAGCTCGATTACTCTCTCAAGGGAAGTTGTCATGGTCCTCGATACCGCCGCGCCCGAGCTTGGAAGATTACCAGAAGTGAAAGATAACATTGACGGACTATTAGCAAAAAAGCCGGAAACTACTCAATATGTGGAACAACCTTCGAATACGCCTAATCATTTTCACCATTGGACTGGCCTTCGCCCCATTACTTCAGTGGCTGGAGACGGGCGGTTCTTTCTGCCCAGTTACGAGATGAGATCAAGGTGAATCATGACCACGAAGACTAATAATCCTCGGTCCGCAAGAAGCCTGTCGGCTACATTGATTATCGCGTTCCTGATATTGAGTGTGGTGATCCTTCTGGTTTCTGGCGGCTTGCAATTATTCTTCTATATTCAAGCTCAGCAACAGGCCGTTTCGAGCCAGCAGGAGCTCATTGCTCAGAGCGCGGCTACAACGGTCAGCAACTTCATCGAGGGAAAGTTCACCGTTTTGTCAACAACGGCGATTTAGCTGGCTGGTCCAACCGTAACGTCGTCGCAAGAACAGGTCGAGATTTTGAATAGTTTATTGGCAAGCCAGACCGAGTTTCGGCAATTTGCCCTTTTCGACAACCATGACATTGAATTGGCCGCGGTCACGCGCATCCAAGCCAATTCATCCGTTGCCTCAGCAGAACTTGCCCAGCTTGTTGCAAACGATATATTAACTCTAACCAAGGAAGGGCAGAACTACGTAAGCCCTGTTTATCTGGATCCAGACACCGAGGAGCCTACGGTGTTCCTGGCAGTTCCGGTGATTAATGGCATGGGGAATTATCAAGGAACTTTGGCGGCAGAATTGAACCTGATATCAATGTGGAACTTGGTCAATCAACTCAAGGTGGGGAATACTGGTTATGCTTATGTAGTGAACAATCAGGGCACTGTGATCACTTTCAAAGATACAACTTTGCAAGGGAAGAATATGGACGACATCCAATTGGTCCATGAATTCGTCCTCAATCCTGGTTCTGCCCCAGCAAAAGGAATGAGTTCATATATTGGCATTAAGGGTACAGCAGTGGTTGGCACTTATGCTCCGCTAGGAACGCCCTCATGGGCTGTTATAACCGAATTGCCCTGGCAGGAAGCTTACCAACCTGTTTTCCAGGTTGTCGCAGTGTCCATGGGTATTATTTTGTTGATGGCAATTTTAGCAGGCTTGGCAGGCGTTTTGATAGCACGCCGGCTCGCCGTGCCTTTGGTGGATTTGACTAAGACAGCTAGCCGCATTGCTGGCGGCGAGATGCAGTTGCAAGCAACACCAACTGGAGCACAAGAAATCGCCAGCTTAGCTATGGCTTTCAACAGTATGACTGCCCAGTTACGTGAACTGATTAATTCCCTCGAACAACGCGTGATGGAAAGAACATCTACCCTAGAAGAAGTTTCTCGAAATGCAGACCGACGTGCTGCTCAATTCGAAGCCATTGCCCTGATTGTCAAAGCCATCAACTCCGTCCATCAGATGGATGCATTATTGCCCCAGATCACATCCGTGATCAGCGAACGCTTCGGCTATTATCATGTGGGAATTTTCCTAAATGATGAAGCCGATCAGACTGCGGTCTTGGCTGCCTCCAACAGCGAAGGCGGAAAAAATATGCTTGCACGCGGTCACCGATTGAAGATTGGCGAGCAGGGCATCGTTGGTTACGTCGCCGCGACGGGCACAGTGCGCGTTGCGCGCAGTGTTGGCGAAGATGCTGTTTATTTCAATAACCCAGATTTGCCCGAAACCCTTTCTGAGATGGCATTGCCTCTACACGCTGGGAAATCAAATCGTGGGAGTTTTGGATGTTCAAAGCAAACAGACCGATGCATTCTCTCCAGAAGATATCGGCGTCCTTTCACTTCTTGCAGATGAGGTGAGCCTGGCCATTGAAAATACCCGCTTGCTCGAAAGCACACGCAGATCGCTTTCTGAAGCAGAGGCCTTGTATCGTCAATATTTGCGCCAGGCATGGAGCCGCTTTCCACGCGAGGAAAACCTCGTGGGTTATCGCTATACGATCTCCGGTTCAGCGCCGCTCGAAAGTCCCGTTGATTTTGATGCAAACTCAAAGGGCGGAAATAACGAACAAAAAGAGACGAGCCGCCTCGTTGTTCCGATCAAATTGCGAGGCGAACTGATCGGTAATCTTGTCATTCAAGCTCCGCAAAACAAAGAATGGACTCACGATCAAATTGGATCTTGCACAGGCGGTGGCGGACCGCGTCGCGCTTTCCGCAGAGAATGCGCGTTTGTTCGATGAAACCAGCCGCCGTGCTGAACGCGAACGCATGGTCACAGAAATTACTTCTAAGATTCGCAGCACGAATAATCCGGAGGAAATGATTGGCATTGCTCTTAACGAGTTGCGGAATGCTTTGGGCGCAACCCAGGTGCAATTAATACCGCAAGCCATCTCCTTCTCAAGAGACACAAAAACATCCGCAGATCAAAAGGTGGATACAGTGCATAATGGAAATGGAGCAAAGAAATGAGTCACATAATTGCCATCTCAAACGAAAAAGGCGGCGTGGCAAAAACCACAACCACGCTATCTTTAGGCGCGTCCCTCGCAGAAATGGGCCAAAAAGTTCTGGTCGTTGATCTCGATCCGCAGGCGAATTTAACGTTGGCGTTAGGTGTAGAACCCGGATCGGCCGTTGTGACTTCAAGTCATATCCTGATTGAGTCGGCGCCGCTCATGAGTGCCCGTCATTCCACCGAGACCGAAAACCTTGATCTGATTCCAGCGCAAGCCAGCATCGAGAATGCCGAACAATTCTTGCCGGTACGGACTAACTACACCGTTGGGCTTAAACGTGCCCTGGAAAACGCAGCACCTCTCCTTTACGATTATGTGATTTTCGACTGCCCGCCCTTTCTCGGTGCCATCACCATCAATGCCTTAAGCGCGGCCGAGTTGCTGATCATCCCAACTCAAGCAGAATATTTTTCAGCGTATGCTTTGCGAAACATGATGGGCATTATTCGGCGGGTTAGGCAGGAAAGCAATCCCGATCTTGGATATCGAATTCTGGTCACAATGCTGGATCGGCGAAATCGCACACATCGCAATATTCAAGAACAACTTCAAAACACTTTCGGCGAAGGCCTGTTTAAAACCGTCATCGAAGTGGACACCAAATTACGAGAAAGCCCGATTGCCGGAGTACCGATTACTCATTACAAACCCACTGCGCGCGGTTCCCTGCAATATCGGGAGTTAGCTCAGGAGCTTAGAGAATATGTCCAAGAAAAAGAACATCAAGCGGCTTGAGCATTTATTCACTGATCTTGCGCCCGAAGAAACGGCGCCGGCAAAGCGGACTCGCAAGCAGTTAGAGAAGCAGCCCGAGGCGCTGACCGCGGTTCAAACTCCAGTTCCGACTCGGACTCCAGCAGGTCTGCGATCCAAACCAACTTTGCCGCGTCCAGAGGAGCAAATCGGTCCGGCGGTCACTTCTGCTGTTTCAAACAACTCCGGCGCGATGTCGCTTGCCTTTCGTACGGACGAAAAAAACTGGGCCACGTTACGGGTGGAGGATCAGACCGAGCCACGCGCTTGGGCAGCAGAGGAACAAATGCTGGTTAAGCAAGTTGCTGACCAGCTTTCCCTTGCACTGGATAACGCGCGACTTTTCCAGGAAACGCAGCGGAGCGCCCACGAAATGTACCTCCCTACGCTTAATGAAGTCATCGGATCAGCCAGTCATCCCTCGATCTTCAAGTTGTTATTCGAAGATGTCTCGACGAAAACCCTGGCAAAGCATTGGTTTAACGGGGCTTGATCACTACGGTCAATCTGCCAGAGGATGGCTTAACTTATCGGCGAACATAGCATTGCCCGGAAATTTCAGACACCGCGAAGGATCAAGAGATTTGCCATTCGTGCCAGTGCGTTTACAATTCATGGGAATGCTCGCTGAACAGTCAACGGAGTTATCGGCAAGGCGCACCCGATCAACGTGCACTGACCATTATGAGCGCCGAGCAACTTTCTGATACATTTATTGGCAACGCCTCTACTACTCCAAGAACCACGTCATGCGGCACCATTTGCATGTTCGGCAATCGGACCAGGAACAAGTTCAATCAGAGTGAATTGGAGCTTGTGAGCTCGATTGGCACGCCAGGTAGGCTTTCGCCATTGAAAATGCACGCTTGTTTGAAGACACACGACAAAGTCAGCAGGCGGTTGCCCGCTCGGAAGCCGAATTACGCGCTTTATTTACGGCAATGACAGATGTAATTATCGTGCTCAGCAAAGAAGGCCGCTATCTCCGCATTGCCCCAACCAACCCTTCTCGCTTGGTTAAGCCGCCGGAAGAATTGATTGGTCAGTTGACTGATGATGTGCTGCCACCGGAGGCCGCGCGGTCCATCAATGGCTGCCATCGAACAGGCATTGAGAACCGGCGAGACTGTTGACTTGGAATACATGCTTGACATGGAGCAGAAAGAATATTGGTTCGATGCAACTGTATCAAAACTCAACGAGGATCAGGTATTTCTTGTCGCACGCGACATCACAGAGCGCAAGGATAACGAATTGCTCCAAGTCGCCAATACACAAATTGTAGAAGCGGCGTTGTCTGCGCCAGATATAGCAGATTTGCTCAAGATCATTCACGAGAACGTCAATACATTGATGCCGGCGCCCAACTTTTATATCGCACTGTATGATGAACGAGCTGACCTAATAACATTTCCATATTATGCCAATGAACATGATTCTCCTTTTCCTTCGCAAAAACCGGGCCGCGATCTCACCAGCTACGTTCTGCGAACAGGCAAACCGCTGCTGGTCACACCCGAAGTATTTGACGACCTCGTAAAATCCGAGGAAGTCAAAGGTGGCAGCATGAGCGGAGTCGAATGGCTGGGTGTTCCATTAAAAAGCGGAAATCAACGTTTCGGAGTCATGGCTGTTCAAACCTATGACCGGAAAATCCGTTTTACCGAAAAAAACCTTGAAACCTTAAACATAATCGCTTCTCAAGCAGCCATTGCCATCGAACGAAAACGGGCGGAAGAGGCTCTCAAACGCAGAAATGATTATCTCGCGGCTGCAGCGGAAATCGGCCGCCTCGTTACCTCGACCCTTGACCTGAACACCATTTTCAGCCGGACCGTCAAACTGGTCAGCGAACGATTCGGATATTATCACGCGGCCATATTTGTGATGGAAGAAACCGGCTTCAATGTCACCCTAGCTGAAGCAACAGGGGAAGGCAGCGAAGAAATGAAGCGCATGAGGCCATAGTCAACAAGTGGACAACTATTCGAGTCATCGGCCGCGCGATACAACTCGGCTTGCCGGTGGTCGTCAATAATACGGCACTGGACGGGACGACGCGTAAACTCAATCCCTATTTGCCATATACACGAGCCGAAGCAGTCATCCCATTGCGCGTTGGTACGCGGGTGATTGGTGTGCTTGATATTCAGTCTCCGACCATCGACGCCTTCAGAGAAGACGATATGGCAGTTTTACAAATATTGACCGATCAAGTTGCGGTCGCTATTGACAACGCTCGCTCTTATGAATTGTCCCAGCAAGCTGTCAAGGAAATGCGCGAAATAGACCACATGAAGAGCATGTTCCTTGCCAACATGAGCCATGAACTCCGCACGCCTTTGAATTCCATCATTGGTTTCTCACGCGTCATATTAAAAGGAATTGATGGCCCCGTGAGTGAATTGCAGGGACAAGACCTCACTGCAATTTATAACTCCGGTCAGCACTTGCTTGGCCTCATAAATGACATTCTTGATCTTTCCAAGATCGAAGCCGGTAAGATGGAGCTGGCATTCGACGAAGTCAACATGACGGATTTGATTAACGGTGTGATGTCCACAGCTATGGGCCTTATCAAAGATAAACCGGTAAAACTTGTTAAGAACATTCAGGAAAATCTTCCACCCGTTCGCGCCGACGCAATTCGTGTGCGCCAGGTATTACTAAACTTGTTGTCCAACGCAGCCAAGTTTACGATGGAGGGAAGTATCACCGTGGACGCCACGGTTAATTCCGGCCCGACTGGACGTTCTGAAATCCTCGTCAGCGTAACGGATACCGGTTCGGGCATTGACCCGAAGGATCAAGGAAAACTCTTCCAAGCGTTCTCACAAGTGGATGACTCGTTAACCCGAAAAACCGGCGGCAGTGGTCTTGGCCTCTCGATCAGCCAGCAATTGATCCAGATGCATGGCGGACGAATCGGACTCCATAGTGAAGTTGGAAAAGGGAGTACATTCTACTTTACATTGCCAATTTATCGTGGCAAGGAAGAAAGCTCTGCATCCAACAACGGAAAAGTAATTCTTGCAATTGATGATGATTCACAAGTCATCTCGCTTTATGAACGTTACCTCCAGCCGCAAGGCTACCAAGTGATTCCGCTCACTGACCCAACACAAGCAGTAGAACGAGCAAAACAACTTAGACCACACGCAATTACGCTTGACATTATGATGCCCGGCCATGATGGCTGGTCTGTGCTGAATGATCTCAAGGCCGATGGCGAAACGCGCGATATCCCGGTCATCATTTGCTCCATTATTGAAGATCAAGAGCGCGGCTTTAGTCTCGGTGCCGCAGATTATTTACTTAAACCCATCCTCGAAGATGATCTGCTCAATGCCCTGGATCGCCTGAACAGCGATGGAAGCATCCATGAAGTGCTGGTGGTGGACGACAATCCCAGCGACCTGCGCCTGATGGATAAGATTCTGAAAGAACACGGCCGGTACAAAACCGTACTGGCTGAAGGGGGCCGAAAAGGGTGGGATCTCATCCTTTCCCAGCCGCCCCACGCCGTAGTCCTTGATCTGTTCATGCCTGAAATGGACGGCTTCACGATTCTGGAAAAAATGCGCGAGAACCCCAAACTGCGGGATATTCCGGTCGTTGTGGTCAGTGGTGTTGATTTATCTACGGAACAACAGCAACAGCTAAAGGAGTTTGGTCAACGACTTCTTAGCAAGGGTGCACTGAACGAAAGCGATTTGCTAAACACGCTTGAGCGCGCGCTCAAGCGTGTAGAAGGAAAGAATTAGGAAGTTATAGAAATGTCATTCATTATCAAATGTTTGGATTGCGGACACACTGCGCCCTACTTTCCAACCTCAACCAACTGCCCGCGCTGTAACAGTCAATGGCGTGAAGCGGAATACGACTACGATACGCTAGCAAGAACCCTGCCTCTACAATTACCGGGTCGTTCCTTTGACATGTGGCGCTATCGTGAGCTCCTTCCGGTTCGTAATCCCAACGCGAAGTCTATCGCTCGGCGAAGGCGGCTCGCCGCTCATCCAGGCCATCAATCTCGGCCTGATGCTAGGAACGCCAAAGCTTTTCATAAAGGATGAACGCCAGGGACCAACCGGCTCTTTCAAAGATAGGCAGGCCGCAGTCACCATTGCCGCGTTGAAGGAAGCTGGTATCACAGAAATGGTGGCCGCATCCACAGGTAACGTAGCCATTTCATATTCTGCGTACGCATCAAGAGCTGGCATCAAGCTTTGGGCCTTTGTAACCAGCCTCGTTCCCGCAGTAAAAATGCGAGAGATTGCGCTATATGGAAGTCAGGTTGTCAAAGTAACTGGATCATACGATCAAGCCAAACAGGTTGCATCAGAATTCGCACGACAAAGAAATCTTTATCAGGATTTGGGCGCACGAACCATTACATCCATTGAAGCGATGAAGACAATTGCCTTTGAAATCGCCGAACAACTAACTGCCATTCAAGGACCCCTAACTTCCAATGGCAAGGATAAAGCAATATGGCGCACACCCGATTGGTATGTGCAAGCCGTCAGCGGAGGAATGGGACCGCTGGGTGTATACAAAGGATTCCATGAATTGAAACAAATGGGATTAGTGGATCGAATCCCATCCATCGCCGCAATACAAGCCGAGGGATGCGCTCCGATGGCTAATAGCTTTAAACAAGGTCTTGAAGCCGCCATTCCGGTAACATCACCCAAAACGCACATTGAGACTTTAGCCACCGGCGATCCGGGGCGTTCTTATACAATTTTGCGCGAACATGTTCTGGATACCAAAGGCACTTTTGAAAGTGTTTCAGATGAAGAAGCCTTCCGCGCAATGCACGCGCTGGCAAAGATGGAAGGCATATCAGTCGGAACCGGCGGCAGCTGTGGCTTTTGCGGGCTTATTCAAATTGATTCGTGCGGGTATCATAAAATCAACAGATACTATTGTCGTCAATTGTACAGGGCACACGATGCCAGCTGAAGAATTTATCCTCGGCAACAACTGGGCGCGTGATGTGCAATTCCCGACCAAAAAGCTGGAAACACCTGAAGATGGTTTGCTGGCCGCGCTAAATCAGGTCGCGCCGAATCGGTTCCCGCGCGTTGCGATTGTGGACGATACTGCTGAAGCGCGGCGCTTGATCCGGCGCATTCTCCAATCCCAAGGTGACTTTAAGATCTTTGAAGCAACCAATGGAAAGGAAGGCTTGAATCTCATCCGACGCGAACTGCCCGATTTGATCATTCTGGATTTGATGATGCCTGAAATGGACGGATTCGCTGTCATGGATGCACTGAAGGCGGATCAGAAAACTGCTGATATTCCCGTCATTGTCGCGACTGCAAAAGAACTTACCCCAGAAGAAAAGAATCGCCTGGGCGCACAAATTCAATCGCTCATGCAAAAAGGCGATTTCCTCAACGATGAATTCCTGGAAGAAGTCAAAGCGTTGATCAAATAAACGAACATGATTTAGAAATAATTCTGGAAAAGAATGCAAAAAGCACACACAAAAGGAATCTCGGCGGCGCTTAGTTCAGCGGCTTTTCTTGGAATCACACCAGTCTTCGGAAAACTGGCGATCAACTTTGGATTCTCTCCATTGGCTGTGGCTGCCCTGCGCACAACCATGGCAGCAGGCTTGATTCTGATCGTCATGCTATTGTTTTTTCGCCCCTATCTTTATATTTATCCCGTTGGGCTCATCGGTTGCTTTTTAGCCGGGGCAATCAACGGTCTTGGCTCCATTTTATATTATATGGCTCTCGAACGATTGGATGCCAACGTGGGACAGATTTTATATCTCAGCTATCCTTTCTTCGTCGCCTTATGGTTGATTCTCGACCACCAACCACCCAGCCGCCTAACCATTTTTCGTATGGGCATTGCAGGGTTATCCTTACTACTCATCACAACTCTGCCGGAACATCACACCGACCCAATCGGAATTGCGATGATGCTGGGCGCGGCAGCTCTTTATGCGCTTCACCTCCCCATCAATCAACGAGTGCTTTATGAGGTTCCTGCCCCGACCGTAACACTATACACACTGATCGCAATGACAATTGTGGTATTGCCTGCATATGGAATCTTTGACCGTCAATGGATCGCGCCCAGTCTATTATGGTGGCCTGTCATCGGATTGACCTTCGCCACGCTTCTGTCACGCCTTGCGCTATTCCTCGGCGTCAAACATATCGGGGGAATGCAAACCGCTCTTCTCGGCCTTAGCGAATTACTTGTGACCATTTTATTTAGCTATATTTTCTTGAAAGAAAATCTCTCATGGATACAATGGCTGGGCGCGGCAGGGCTTGGATTTAGTCTGCTTCTTGTCCAATTGGAAGAGTCTCGTCCGACGCCATTACAAAGGCAAAGGCGGCTGGCTTTCATGGATTCGTCCTCCTGACCTGCCCCATGATATTCCTGCAGATATACCTTGGGGGCCGCATGAATAATAATAAAGAGTCTCCATGATTGGAAACTCTTTATTGATTCATGTATCATTTTTCGCTCTCATAAAGATAACCTGTACCTCGCACGCTTGCCACACGTTCGGATAATATTGGGAATTTTTCAAGCTTGTGCCGCAAACGGCTTACCAATGGACGCAAAATCTCGGGCGCCTCGCGCTGCGATGTATCATATCCCTGAACCAGCAAAACCAGTTCGCGATGAGAAAAAACCTTTCCTGGATTCTCCATCAAGATATGCAGTAACCTGCCTTCAGCAGGCGTAAGATGTTCCACTTTCTTTCCAGCGCGGATCTGCCGCCTGGAGAGATCGACTACCGTACCATCCTTCAATTTATATTCAACCGCCGCCTCATCTATTTCGTTTAATTCTCCCGAACCGCTCTTCGCTTGCAGTTTTGCTGCGCGACGCGCTAATCCTTTTTTCACGCTGGCAATGACTTGTGCTGGGGCGGTGGGTTTGGTCAGGTAATCATGGATGCGCAACCGCAAGGCCTGAACCGCTAAATCAGTAGAAGCAAACGCAGTCAGCAAAACAATTTCCGTGTCAGGCGCAAGTTGATTAACCACTTGTATCACTTCCAAACCGTCCATGCCCGGCATGCGAAGATCAACCACCATTAGATCAACAGGATGAGTACGAACATATTCCACCGCCGCTTGTCCATTGGGAGCAGACGCCACGTTGTATCCTTCTAGTTTAAGAATCTCCGCCAGAGATTGACGCGCAACATTCTCATCATCAACCACTAGAATATTGGATTTCATTGTTCACCTCCTGTCGGCAAGAAGAGTCTAAAGCAGGCACCGCGTCCGTGATTAGTCAGCAATTCCAAGGCGCCGCCATGAGCGGTGACAATATTATAGCTGACAGTCAAACCAAGCCCAGTGCCGCCTTCCTTGGTGCTAAAAAACGGTTCAAAAATATTTTTTTGTTGATCCACAGGCACGCCCGGGCCGTTATCTTGAAACAGGATTTCGACACCTCCAGTTAACGGACCTCCCGGTGATCGTCAAATGGCCGCCATTCGGCATGGCGTCAAATGAATTCAAAATAAGATTGATGAATACCTGCTGGATTTGATTGTTAACCGCCATGACTTCGGCGCTATCGAAGAAGACACACTAACTTTCACCTGAACGCCTCGCTCGGAAAGTTGTTTCTGCATCAAGGTTAAAACATAGTCCAACAATTCTGACAGATTCACAAGTTCAGGCTTGACCGCGCCGGGGCGATAAAAATCCAACATGCGGCGCACCGTGAGGGATAAACGCTCCAACTCCGTCCCCGCCAGATCAAAATATTCTTTTCTTTTTTTCTCCGGCAAATCTTCGCGGCCAGCCAGATGAAGACTATTCTGCACAGATTGCAACGGATTATTAACTTCATGTGCAATCGAAGCGCTCAATCGTCCCGCGGCGGCCATCTTTTCAGCCTGCAATAATGCAGTCTGCGATTCTTCGATCTTGCGAATATACGCGCGTTGCTCATCATACAAGCGCGCATTTTCCACTGCGGCCGCACTCTGACGGGCAAGAACCTGGAACATTTCCAAGTCCGCTTCACTAAATGGCAGTTCATCGGGATCACGTGCTGCAAACAAAATACTGCGCGAACCGGGGCTTACGATGGGAGCAAACATTGCCGCGCCCATCCCCGCTTTACGAAGCCGCGCCTGTAGAGCCGCGTCGCCGGGGCCAACGGCATTGATCACAATTGGGGCGCCGCCCGCATCGGCCTGGATCAAGAAATCAGTCAGAGTTTTGCCGATACCGCTTAGAAGCACGAATCGGCCTTCTTCCTGCGAATATTGATAATATGCTGCGTGCCTGCATCGCAATTGCCCGAGGGTGGCATTGATAATCAAATCAAGCAAAGCATCCTGCCTGGTCTCAGAGAATAGGGATTCGGTGATTGTGAATAAAGGCCTTAAGGCATTGATCCGGGCCGCATTGCGCTTTTGCTGACTATCGGAAAGGGACAATTTAACTGCCTGAATCAATTCTTCCCCATTTTGGAATGGCTTTAGGATCAAACCGTCCACACCCTGACGAAGAGCATGGATGGCCGTTTCGACGGTGCCAAAACCTGTCATGACTAACACTGCCAAATCCGGCTGCAAGCGGCGGGCAAGCGTGATCAACTCGAACCCATCAACTTCAGGCATTCGAATGTCAACGAGCAACAAATCGGCCGCGTGCTCTTTGAGCCAATCCACTGCCTCCTTCGGGTCGGTCAGTGCGATTACTATATACCCTGCGCGTGAAAGTAAACGCTTGCAAAGCAAAGCAATTCCCGGCTCGTCATCCACAGCTAAAATCGTTATCGGGCCCATAATTACAAAGGAAGCCAGACGGTAAACTCCGAGCCTTTACCGGGCGAACTTTCCACTTCGATTGTACCGCCATGATCGGTCACAATGCCATAAGTCACGGAAAGACCAAGATTT